>DASYPP010000074.1:0-92400 GCA_036006525.1 Gemmatimonadales bacterium | reverse complement strand
GCTTCCTCCGCGATCAGCGATTCCACGAAAGTCATGGCGTGAAGTGATTCTTCGAACAGCTCCAGGGCCCGGGTGAAGCCCACTTGGCGGATCAGGCCGGGCAACTCCCGCTTGTAGCCAGGCAGGACGAAGCCGCCGTTCCGGGTGCTGGCCCCCGCCCCGGCCGTATCGGCCTCGATGACCAGGGCTTTAGCCCCCCGGCGCGCGAGCGCCCGCGCCGCGGCAAGCCCGGTGTAGCCGGCGCCGACGATGGCGATGTCGGCGTGGGCGGGGAGCGGGTAGGTCGGGCCTCCGTGCCCGACCTGAGAGGATACTCGACCGGCCTCAATGCCTGTAGGACGGGCCTCCGTGCCCGTCCCAGTCGCCGTCCAAAAGACCTCGCCAATCCCGGCTCCAGGCGACACGGCTTTCTATCCCCCGTTCATTTGAGCTTCAGTTGTATCACCGCCGCCATGATCACTCCTCTCGAACGAGGCACGTCATGACCCGGCAAGAATTGCGCATTTACCGCCGTCACCTTCCCCACTGGCGGCTGCCTTACGCCACATATCACGTCACTTGGTCGCTGCAACGCCATCAGGCCGATCTTTCGGCCCCCGAACGTTCCCTAGTCGTGTCTGCGATGAAATGTTTTGAGGCCGATCGCTACGACCTGTATGCATACTGCGTCATGAATGACCACGCCCACGGACTGGTAGCTCCAAAGCCGGAATTCGATCTGGAAGACATTGTTCGCTCATGGAAGTCCTATTCGACCAATCGGATGCAACGGAACTTCGGTCGGAAGGGCGCCGTCTGGCTGGAGGAATACTTCGATCGTATAGTACGAAGCAGATTGGACTACGAAACGAAGGTAAAGTACATCCTGGAGAACCCATTGAAACGCTGGCCCGGCATTGTGAGCTATCGATGGTGCGGACTGGGCCGTGCGGGTACGAAGGAAATCGGGTTCGTTTCTTGATGGCCCAGTCCGGCCGGGCACGGAGGCCCGGCCTACGACGCCCTATCCGTCCTACACATCCGCGCGCGCCCGCTCCCGCCCGAACCGGTCCGCCAGATAGATCGTAATCGTGGTCACGATCAGGATCAGCGTCGAGATCGCATTGATCGACGGCTCGATCGATTTCCGCACCATCCCGTACACCAGGAGCGGCAGCGTGGTCGACCCCACCCCGGAGACGAAGAAGGTGATCACGAAATCGTCGAACGACATCGTGAAGGCGAGGAGGCCGCCGGCCAGGATGCCGGGCCAGAGCTGGGGGACGGTGATTTTCCAGAAGGTGGTGATCTCATCGGCCCCCAGGTTCATGGCGGCCTCTTCCAGGTTCTGGTCCATGCCCTGGATCCGGGCGAGTACCACCACGACGACGAACGAGATATTGAACGCGATATGGGCGATGGTGATCGTGCTTAATCCGAGCGGGATCTTGAGGGCGGCGAAGAGAATGAGCAGCGAGATGCCCACTACGATCTCGGGCGTCACGATGGGGACATACAGCAGCCCCTCGAATACGGTGCGACCCTTGAACCGGTGCCGGGCGAGCGCCAGCGCAATGAGGGTGCCCAGGATGGTCGAGACGATGGTGGAGCAGATGCCGACGATGAGGCTGGCTTTGAGCGCGGCCAGGATGTCGGGCCGCTCCAGCAGCCGCCGGTACCAGTTCAGGCTGAGGCCGGTCCACACCACGTAGCGAGAGGAGTTGAACGAGAAGATCACCAGCACCAGGATCGGCAGGTGCAGAAGGAAATACACCACCGCGGTGAACCCGATCAGCGACTTGGGAAGCCGTTGGGCCATGTTACTTCTCCTCCAGCGGCGAACGATCCTTGATCCGGAGGTAGATCAACACCGCGACCAGCACGGCGGCCATCAGGATGAAGGACGCGGCCGACCCGAAGGGCCAGTTCCGGGCCGAGGAGAACTGGTTCTGCACCAGGTTCCCGATCATCACCTGCTTCGCCCCGCCCAACAGGTCGGGCGTGAGGAAGGATCCCAGGCAGGGAATCAGCACCAGCAGGCACCCGGCGACCACGCCCGGCATGGAGAGCGGCAGCGTCACTTTCCAGAACCGCGCGGCCGGCTTCGCTCCCAGCACTTCCGCCGCTTCCAGCAGGGACAGGTCGAGCTTTTCCAGAGAGGCGTAGATCGGCAGGATCATGAACGGCAGGAAGCCGTACACCAGGCCCGCCATCACGGCGCCCGGCGTGTAGAGCATGGTGATCGGGTTCTGGATCAGGCCCAGCTTCAGCAGCCAGGCGTTAATGAGGCCGGAGTCCCGGAGCATGAAGATCATGGCGTAGGTCCGGACCAGGAAGCTGGTCCAGAACGGCAACACCACGAGGAACAGCAGCAGGTTCTTCCAGCGGCCGGCGCGGGCGATGACGTACGCGACCGGATAGCCGGCCAGCAGGCAGATCGCGGTGCAGACGACGGAAATCCAGAAAGTGCGGAACAGGATGCGCAGGTAGAGCGGGTCAAAGAACCGCTTGTAGTGCTCGATCGTGAATCCGGGTTCCACGCCGCCGTAGATCCCGCGCACCATGAAGCTGTAAACCAGCATGATGATGATCGGAATGGCGAAGAACATCACCAGCCAGAAGGTCCCGGGGCCGAGCAGGCTCCAGGCCTGCGCCTGGGGCCGGCGATGCAGCCAGGCCAGCGACCGCTCCCGGACGCCAGCCATTACTCGGACTCCAGGATCTGGCAGTCCTCCGGCAGCCAGGCCACCGCGGCCGCGTCTCCCGATTTCCAGGCGAGGGGCTTGATCAGCTGGCCTTCATTCCGCATCGCGACGGTGACGTCGGTGCCTTCGTCCAGGGTCACCACGATGTGCATCATCTCACCCAGATAAAACACCTCCCGAACCTTGCCGTTCGCCGAGTTCTCGTTGGCCGGCACTTCATTGGGCCGCACCAGGTCCATCCATTCGGGACGGACCGCGATCTGAACTTCACTGCCTTCCCGAACGCCGGGATTCGCCGGTATCCGGAAACCGGTCCCGGTCTTGGACTCCACGTCCCAGCCGTTGCCGGTGTTTCGCTTCGCGATGCCGCTGAAGAAATTGGATTCGCCGATGAACTTGGCGACGAACGCGGTGCGCGGATTCTCGTAGATTTCGGCCGGGGACCCGAGCTGGGCGATCCTCGCGTTGCTCATGACCGCGATCCGATCGCTCATGGTGAGCGCTTCTTCCTGGTCATGGGTGACGTAGATGAACGTGATGCCCAGCTGCTTGTTGAGCGCCTTCAACTCGATCTGCATCTCCTTCCTGAGCTTGAGATCGATGGCGCCGAGCGGCTCGTCCAGGAGCAGGATCGGGGGCTGGAGCACCAGGGCTCGGGCCAGGGCCACCCGCTGCCGCTGGCCACCGGAGAGCTGGGCCGGTTGCCGCTTGGCGAAGATGGCGGGGTCCAGCCGGACCATTTCCATCGCCTTCCTGACCCGGGGGCCGATCTCCTGGCGGGGAGTTTTCCGCCGTTCCAGCCCAAATGCGATGTTCTTTTCGACGGTCAGGTGGGGGAACAGGGCATAATTCTGGAAGACCATCGAGATGTTGCGCTCGTAGGGACGCTTATTGTTCACCACCTCGCCCAGCAGCCGCACCTGGCCGCCGTCGCTATCCGGTTCTTCGAATCCGGCCAGCAGGCGCAGGGTGGTGGTTTTTCCGCAGCCGCTGGGGCCCAGGATCGAGAAGAACTCACCTTTCCGGATGTCAAAGGAGATATCGTTCACCGCCTTGATATCGCCGAAGCTCTTGGTCACCCGGGAGAATCGAACCACCGGTTCGGGGGCGGTGCGCTCTGGTGCGGTCACAAGTGAGATCTCAGAGGTCGAAGGTTGGGTTGGATCGGCATAACGTACGGCAAAACAGGAAGGCTGTCGAGGCCCATGACTCGAAATCCTTATTCAGTTCATCCCGGCTTTCTCCGGATGTTCAAGGATGCTGGGGACCTGAAGCGAGAAGCGGCCGAATACCTCGAGGCCGCGCCGGGCTATGTGGACGCCTTGTTCGCCGGCCCCCGCGCGGCCCTGCGTCCGATTTACGAAGAAATCCTTCAATTCGGCTTGGGCCTGGGCCCGGACGTCAAGGTGAGTCCGGGCAAGACCATCATCCCGTTCTATCGGGCCCACGTTTTCGCCCAGGTGAAACCGACCACGCAGACCCGGGTGGACCTGGGATTCTGTCTCAAGGGCGTCAAGCCGACCGGGCGGCTCCTCAGTACTGGAGGTGAGGCGAAAGGAGATCGCATCACCCATCGAATCGGGCTCGGGTCGGTCAAGGAGTTCGGTAAGGAGGCGAAAGTCTGGATGCGGAAGGCGTACGAATTGGACATTTAGTATTGGAGTACGTGCGTTGGCCGGGTACTCGCCTTCGGCTTCGATGCGCTTCAACGCAGAGCACGCAGAGATGCTGAGTTACGCAGAGAACCGCAACTGATAAAGTGACATTATTCAGTTTTTACAAAGTTTGTCCTCTGCGAACCTCTGTTCCCCTGCGTCCTCTGCGTTGAAGCGCATCGAAGCGACAATCCAGTACGAAGGAAATGCCCAGTCCAGAACTACGCGATCGAGTTCAAAGCCGCCTCCATTACTCCCAAACCTTCCTCCAACACTTCATCCGCAATGGTGAGCGGCACCAGGACCCGCACCACGTTCCCGTAGGTCCCCGCCGACAGCAGAATCAATCCCCGCTCCAGCGCCGCGGCCAGCAGCCGACTCGTCCGCTCTTTATCAGGGTTCTTGCTCCCCCGGTCCGTCACCAGCTCCATGGCCACCATGGCGCCCAGGCCCCGCACGTCACCGATGAACTGATGTCGACCGGCCCAGCGCTGGAATCGCTCCCGGACGACAGCGCCGATCCGGGCACCATGCCCGGAAATCTTCTCCGCTTCCATGACATCGAGCACGGCGAGCGCCGCGGCGCAGGAAAGCGGATTGCCGCCGAAGGTTCCGCCCAACCCGCCGACCTGGGGCGCGTCCAGCACGTCGGCGCGGCCAGTGACGGCGGCGAGCGGAAGCCCGCCGCCCAGCGACTTCGCGGTGGTCATGAGATCCGGCACCAGCCCGTAGTGCTCGCAGGCGAACATCTTGCCGGTCCGCCCGAAGCCGGTCTGGATCTCGTCGGCGATGAGCAGAATCTTGTGCTCCTGCGCAAAGGCGGCCAGCGCCGTGATGTACTCGGGCGGCGCGGGGACGAAGCCGCCCTCGCCCAGTTCCAGTTCGATGATGATCGCCGCTACCGATCCGGGATCAACGATCCCGGCGAACAACGAGTCGAAGTAACCCGGTACGGCCTGACAACATCCCTCGCTTCCCCGCTTCCCCGCCTCCCCGCAGCGATAGCAGTAGGGGTACGGAATCCGGTAGATCTCGGGAGCGAAGGGCCCGAAGCCCTTCTTGTAGGGCATCACCTTGGCGGTGAGGCCCATGGTGAGATTGGTGCGGCCGTGAAAGGCGTGCTCGAAACACACCACGGCCGACCGGCCGGTGAAAAACCGCGCGGCCTTGATCGCGTTTTCCACCGCCTCGGCCCCGCTGTTGACGAACAGCGTTTTCTTCCGGTGCCGGCCCGGCGTGATCGTGTTCATCCGCTCGGCCAGCGCGACGTACGGCTCGTACGTCGACACCGGCATCGCCACGTGCAGGAAATGGTCGAGCTGTTCCCGCACCGCGGCGAGGACCCGGGAGTTCCGGTGGCCCACGTTGACGGTGCCGATGCCGCCGCCAAAATCGATCAGCCGGTTGCCATCGACATCGGTGATGATCGCTCCGTCGGCCTGGGCCACGGCGATGGGTGTCGTGGCCGGCACTGCATTGGAGACGGCCTTCTTGCGCCGGTCCATCAGCGCCCTGCTCGCGGGGCCGGGGATCGATGTCTTGAGAAGGATGGAGGGCATGGAGGCTCGTTGGGGGTTCGGGCGAAAGATGCCGGGGAAGCGGCCGCTTCGCCAGAAGTACGACCACTAGTCGCAGTCAGGCAGGCGGGTACTGGATTTCAGGCCGGCAACGTCCAACGCCGAGCCGCAGAGTACGCTGACAGCGACGCTGAGAACAGCCAATAATTCCTTTATGAGACGTAAAGACGCACTGGTATTTGAACAATATTCAAAGTTTTTTCTGCGAGTCCTCAGCGTACTCTGCGGCTCGGCGTTGGACGTTGCCGATCTTGACTCCACACAAAGAAGTCGCACAGGAAAAGCGCCGCCCTCCTCGAGCGGCGCTCTCCATTGCCTCCCCCTCCTCACTCTTACGGTGTCGCCGGCGCCTGGATCGGATTCCCGTCTGCGTCGATCAGGTGGATCTCCCCCAGGTTGAGCTCCCGGATTCCGGCCTCGATCTTTGCCCGGTCCCCCACCACCACCCAGATCAGCCGGTCCGGCGCAATCACTTCCTTGGCGGCCGGCGTCATCTGGGCTGGAGTCAGCGCATCGACCCGCGACGCAAAGGTATCGTAGTAGTCGTCAGGCAGGCCGTAGGTTACGATCTCGTTGATCGAACCCATGACGGCGTTCATGGTCTCCCACTGTCCGGGAAGGCTCAGGGTCATGGAGGCCTGGGCCCGGCCCAGCTCGTCGGCCGAGGCCGGGCGCGACCCGCCGATGTCGTTGAGCTCCTTCGCCAGTTCGGTCATCGACTCCTTGGTCTTGTCGGTCTGCACCGGCGCATAGGCGAAGAACGGGCGCTGTCCCTTGGCATCCCAGATGATGGTGAATGATCCGTACGACCAGTGCTTGTCTTCTCGCAGGTTCATGTTGACCCGCGACGTGAAGTTGCCGCCCAGCAGGGTGTTCATGGCCTGGATGGCGACTTCGTCGGGATTGCCCTTGGGCGGTGCCACGTTGCCGGCGAAAATCACCGACTGGTCGGAGCCGGGCCGATCCACCAGGTACACCGCAGGCTTGGTGGGAACCTGCACGGTGCTCAGGTTCTTGGTCGGTACCTCGCCCGGCCGCCAGCCGGCGAATAGCCGCTCCAGCCGGGGCTTGAGCTCGGCCATCGTCGTCGCGCCGACCACCACCAGCGTCGAGTTGTTGGGCTTGAACCAGGTGCGATGGAAGTTGATCAGGTCCTGCCGGCTGATCGAGTTCACCGACTCGGTCGTGCCGGACCCGGTGAGCGGGTTGCCGTAGGCGTGGCCCTGGCCGTAGAGCAGGCGGGGAAACACCCGGAGCGCCATCGAGACCGGCTGCACCTTCTCCCGCTGGATCCCCGCGAGCCGTTGCCGTTGCAGGCGCTGGAAGTCTTCGGCGGGAAAGGAAGGGCGCAGGATCACGTCCGCGAAGACGCCGAGCGAGGCGTCGAGGTTCTCCTTGAGGGCGGAGAGCGATACCGACGACATGTCGAGCCCCGATCCGGTACTCAGGTTGGCGCCCAGCATCGAGAGCGTATCGCTGATCTGCAGCGCGTTAAGCGAGGTGGTTCCTTCATCCAGCATGTTCATCGCGAGGCTGGCGGTGCCCGGCTTGCCGAACTGGTCCGCCGCGTACCCCGCGTCGATCATCAGAACCATGTTCACCATGGGAATCGCATTCCGCTGGGCGAGCACGATCTTGAGCCCGTTGGACAGCGTGTCCCGCACCATCTGGGGGAACCGTACGGCGGGCGGCGCCCCCGGCTCCGGGACCTTGCTCCGGTCCGCCCCGCTCGTCGCCGCGGTGAATTCGGGGAACGGCTCCACGTTGAGGATGTAGACCCCGTCGGAGAGCCAGCGGCGCGACGCGTCCAGCAGCCGGGCCGGCGTGGCCCCAGCGACCCAGCCCAGCATGCTCTGATACTGGTCGGGGTTGCCGGCGAACACTTCACCCTGCGCCAGCACGTCGCTCTTGCCGCCGAATCCGCCGATCCGCTCGATGCCCCGCACGAAGCTCGCACGGTAGCGGGTTTGCACCCGGCGCATCTCGCGGGCAGTAGGACCGGTCGCGAGGAAGTGGGCCATTTCCTCGTGGATGGCACGCTCTACGGCCGCCGGGTCGCCGCCCGGCTTCACCGTGGCCTGGATCAGGAACTGGCCTCCGATCTCACGAAGATCGGTGAAGACGCCGACGTCGGTCGCGCTCTGGTCGTCATACACCAGCCGCTTGTAGAGCCGGGAGGTCTTGCCCGAGCCGAGCACGTCGCTCACCAGGTCGAGGTAGGTGGCCTCCTGGCTGCCCCACGACGGAATATTCCACACCATGTAGATCCGGCTCTGGGGCACCCGGTCCTGCAGCAGCTGGCGATGAGTGCCGGTCATGGGCGCCGGCCAGGCGGTATGGTGCGCCACCGGGGGCCCCGAGGGAATGTCGCCGAAGTACTGTTCCACCTTCTGCCGGGCGGTCGCGCTGTCGATGTCGCCCGCGAGGACGATCACCGCGTTGGCCGCGCCGTAGTAATTGCGGAACCATTCCTTCACGTCGTCGGTCGAGGCCGCGTTCAGGTCCTCCATGGACCCGATCACGGTCCATGAGTATGGATGACCGGCCGGATAGGTGGCCTCGGTGATCAATTCCTCGGTCTTGCCGTAGGGCTCGTTCTCACCCTGCCGCTTCTCGTTCTGCACCACGCCGCGCTGTTCGTTCACCTTGGCGGTATCCAGCACGCCGATCAGGTGCCCCATCCGGTCCGACTCCATCCACAGCGCCATGTCGAGCGCCGGGGTCGGGACGTTTTCGAAATAATTGGTGCGGTCGTTGTTGGTGGTGCCGTTCATGTCGGTGGCGCCGGCCCGCTCGAACGGCCCGAAGTAATCGGTGTTGAAATTCTCCGAGCCGTTGAACATCAGGTGCTCGAACAGGTGGGCGAACCCGGTGCGGCCCGGCTTCTCGTTCTTGGACCCCACGTGGTACCAGATATTGACGGCAACGATGGGCGCCTTGTGATCGGTGTGCACCAGCAGGGTCAGCCCGTTGCTGAGCACATAGCGCGTGTAGGGGATTTCAATGGGGGCCGGCCGGGGCGCGGGGCGGCGGGTGGTGACCGGGGCTTGTGCCGCGAGAGGCATAGCAGCAACCAGAGCGGCCATCACCGTGAGGTGAAGTCTGGGGATCAGGCGGAACATGACATTCTCCGGGCAGGACGGGAGTGAGATACTACACTGCCAAACACAAAGGCGCAAAGCCGCGAAGAAGGATGTGATCTTCTTCCTGCGACTTCGCGCCTTGGCGTTTCGCGTTTGGACCTGGAACCCCTACGCCAGGGTCTACGGTCGCTTACTCCACGGCGGTACGATCTGGTTCGACCGCGCGTAGGACACCAGCTGTCCCAGGTGCTCGTGCAGGTCGATGAGCGAGTAGGTCACCGCCGCCCGAGGCAGGGTGCTCTCGCCGAAGAACTGAATCGGGGTGTTCACCTTCGCCCGCGTCATGTCGGCGAAGGCGGCACTCAGGTTTTCCATGGAGCGGCCCATGGCCGCTATGAGCTGGTCGTCCGGCAACGCCCGGAGCCGGGCCTCCTCGGCGTCGAAGTCGGCGAGGGACCCCGCAGGGAGCGGCCGGCCAAACGCAACAGGCTCGGTGAATCCCTCCGCGGCTATGTGGGCAAAGACATCGTGGAACGATCGGGTGCCATCCATGGGGCGCCAGCCGAGCTTGTCGGCAGGAATCGCCTGGGCGAGGGCAATGAACTTCTTACGCAACCCGTCCACGTCCCGGGTGTTGACCTGGCGCCAATTGGCGAACTCGGCCGAGTCGGTGACAGGTGATTGGGCCTCAAGTCGGGCCCCGGACAGGCCGGCAAGGCCGGCAAACAGGATGAAACCTGCTTTCGAGATATGGCTCACGACCAGTCTCCTAGTGAAAGAGCGAGTTATCGGGGTGGATCAATGCCGAGGCCTCCTTACGGAGGTCCAGCGGCCGGAGGTTCATTTGTGGTAGCCGCCGAGGCGCCTCCATATATGGCTAGATTGGACGCATGTCCAGTCGGCACATAGCACTCCTCCGCGGCATCAACGTCGGCAAGGCGAAACGGGTCGCCATGGCCGAGCTCCGGGCTTTGTTCGAGCAGCTCGGCTTCCGCGACGTGCGCACCCTGCTCAACAGCGGGAACGTGGTATTCACGGTAATTCGGCCGAAGAAGAACCTGGGCCCCGCCCTCGAAAAGGCGATCGCCGAGCGGCTCGGCGTCACCTCCCGGGTGACGATCCTTACCGCCGCCGAGCTGGACGCCATCGTCGCGGCAAACCCGCTGCTCAAGGTTGCGACCAATCACTCGCGGCTGATGGTGAGCGTGGTCAACTCCGCTGCCGACATGGAGCGATTGCAGCCGTTGCTGAAGCGGGAGTGGGGAGCGGACCGAATCGGAGTGGGACCGCGGGTGGCATATCTATGGTGCCCTGACAGCATTCTCGACAGCGAGGTGGCCATCGCGGTCGCAAAGATGCTGGGCGACGGGGTGACGTCGCGGAACTGGACGACGATTTCCAAACTCCATGCCCTGGTGAAGTCGAAAGCGACTCATCCCTGAGGCCTCCGCCCCCTGAATGGGGAATATCCGGCGAACCGAGCCGAAGGTGGTAACCAGAAAAACGCCGACCCCGCCCACGACGACCTATGGCCCGAACCCCAGCCCAGGTTACCACCCTCCTCCGCGGGCTCACCGCCCGGTTACGAGGCGTTCTAGGCAAGAACCTGGTCGGCTTCTACCTGAGCGGCTCAATTACCCAGGGTGCCTTCGATCCCAGGCGCAGCGATATCGACTGCGTCGCTGTCACCCGGCGCGACCTCAGCGACACCCAGCTCCGAAGGCTGCGCGATTGGCTCGACGCGTCCGCTCGCGTGAATCCGTGGACCTCGCGGCTGCAGCTGCAGTTCCTTCAAAAGCATCAGATTCTCACCATGAACGCCCGGGCCTGCCTGTACCAGTTTGGAGTTCTCCAACGGACTGGCTCCGATGGAAACCCAATCATCTGGATGAACATTCTGACAACCGGCAGGATCCTCCATGGCCCGCGCCCCAGGTCATTTGTTCCCGAGATCACGCGCGAGATGTTGTTTGAAGCGTTGCGGCGGGAACTGGGTTACCTGCGGGAAGAAATCACCGACAAGCCGGCGAGCGAGTGGCGGAATGTTCCGAAGTACCAGGCGTTTGCTGTGATGACCGTGTGCCGGATTCTCTATTCATCCACCAAGGGCACGGTCGTCTCAAAGCCGGTGGCGGCCAGGTGGGCGATCAGGAACCTGCCGAAACGCTGGCACCCGGTTATCCGACAGGCCGGGTCATTCGACCGGGGTGAGCGCACATCGGGGATCTCGCTTACCCGGATCAGGGAATTCCTCGAGTACGCGGCCGGCAGGTTGGGCGACGGGCCCGGGCTGGGCTAGCGCTCGGGGCCTCCGCTCGCCTTACTTCCACACTCGGATATAGTCGACCTGCATGGTGCCGGGAAAGACTGTGCTCGGAGTCGGGTTCCCCGGGAAGGTGCCGCCGATCGCCAGATTCGCAATCAGGTACATCCCGGTTTGCGGAATGCTCGCCTTGGTGCGGGCCCGCCAGACTCCGTCCACGTACCACACGAGGTAGGTCGGACTCCACTCGACCGTCACCGTATGGAAGCCGGTGGTGAAGTCGGCGCCGATCCACGTCTTCTGCCAGCCGTAAACGACGGGCCACGCCCCCCAGTAGTGTCCCATCCAGATCGTGCTCGGCGAGCCGCCCTTCAGCTCCAGCATGTCGATTTCAGGCGGGAAGCCTCCGTAAGGAATATTCATCGTCCAGAAGGCCGGCCAGTAACCCACGCCGGGTGGGGTCTTGAGCCGGATCTCCGCCACTCCGTAGAGCCAGGTGAATTTCTTGGCCGAGGCAATCATTCCCGAGGTGTAAGGTTGGCTTCCCAGCGGTTGCTTGGTCGCAGTCAAATTCAGCATGCCATTGGCAACCGTGACCGCCGAGGCTGCATAACCCTCGAGCTCACCGTGCTGCGGTGCCCGGTTGTAGGGATAACTCGTCATCCATTTCCGGGTGTCGAGCTTGGTCGTGTTAAACTCGTCGCCAAAGACCAGGGTCCAGGTTCCGGGCGGGCCCAGGGGCGGGGGCGTAAGCGCAGCGAGGTCGGTGGAGCTTTCCGGGAGATCCGCGGAAGGCAAAGTCGGCTGTTCCGGCTGCGCGCATGCGGCAAGAAGCAGGGCGGATAGCACAA
The DNA here is from genome assembly GCA_036006525.1 of Gemmatimonadales bacterium. GTDB lineage: Bacteria > Gemmatimonadota > Gemmatimonadetes > Gemmatimonadales > GWC2-71-9 > DASYPP01. The sequence goes on along the minus strand of DASYPP010000074.1, from coordinate 80,287 downwards.
GCCAGCGAGCAGACGGGTTCATCATCTTGGACCAATTGGGTTGGGCACGTGAAAGGGCGGCGACTTCAGCGAAGGCACTGAGGGCGTTCCGCCTGCGGGAGTATCGATGTGATTCAGAGGCAAAATATGACAGAGGGGGACCCGGGCAAGTGATGCGTCTCACCAACATCAACTGCAAATAATCGCACGACATTGTTAGCCCTCCCAAAACGGAATCGCCGCGCCCCCGGGGCGTATCAGGCCGAAATCCGTTGGGTCGAAGCCACGGCTCAGCCGCCCAAAGTTGCCCTCCCCACTGTTGGGGCGTAGAATACAATTCTTCGATGCGCCCTGACTTTCAACGGAGAAGACCAATGCTTTCCAGGCGATTGCGCCGGCTGCTGCCGGTTTTCTGGATCCTCTTGGCTACCGTGACCATTGCGTCCTGCGGCTCGGGTGTCACCGGCGTCTATCACGATCCCTCCGGCCAGGTCACGCTCGAGCTCAAGTCGGGAGGGAAGGCGCACATCACGCTCATGGGCGAGCAGCACGATCTGACCTACAAGGTCGAGGGCAACAAGATCACCATGCGGGATCCGGCCGACTCGACCACCGGCGACGTGGTCGCCACCCGGAACAGCGACGGCACGCTCGCCTTTGCGATGTGGACGCTGTCGAAGAAGTAATGGCCGTCGCGAAATCTCCGGCGGCATCCCCGGCCAAACAACTCAGCGGGTTGCTGGCGAGGTACACGCCCCAGATGTCGAAGACTGCCCGCGCAGCGCGAACCAGGTTGCGCCGGCAGGTGCCGGGCGGCATCGAGTTCGTTTACGACAACTACAACGCGCTGGTGCTGGGCTATGGACCGAGCGAGCGGCCTTCGGAAGCCGTACTCTCCCTGGCGATTCTTCCGGACCATGTCACTCTGTGCTTCCTGAAGGGCGCCCGCATGCCGGATCCCGGGAAACTGCTGAAGGGATCCGGCAACCTCGTCCGCCACATCCGGTTGAGCTCACCGGCGATGCTGGAGGAGCCGGCCGTTCGTTCCCTGATCGGCCGAGCCGTCGCAGCCGCTTCACCGCCCTTTCCGGCCGACGGGCCGTCGCGAACCGTCATCCAGTCCATCTCCGCAAAGCAGCGCCCGCGCCGCCCGGCCTGACATCCGGATATTTTCGGGAATGACGCCCACCACCTCGTCCCACTGGCTGCGCGATTCCGGGCTCGACACATCCAGTGGCTCGGAGTTTGTCCAGCGGCGCGTCGCGCTGTTCGCCAAGCTGATCGCCAGCATCTCCTTTGGTTTCTTCTCCATCAATCTCCTGATTGGGTGGGTGTACCATATTCCGGCCAGCCCCGCTGATTGGGGCACGCCGGCCATCGCTAACCTCATCGGCCTGGGTTCCATTACCGCGATCTGGCTGATCACCCGGCGGGGGACGCTCTCAATTTCCGCCCTTGGCTGGATCGACGCGATCGCAATCGTCGGCTGTTGTACCGCGTGGTCGTTCTTCTTCAGTCCCGAGTATCCCGAAACGATGCACTCCGCGGTCATCTCCGTGACGATGACCCTGATGGCGCGGGCGATCGTGATCCCATCGAAGGCAGGCCGCACCTTTCGACTGACCATCCTGTCGGTATTGCTTCTCGTCATCAGGATCTGGATCTGGCTGGACCCGTTCACCCCCAAGGCCGACGGATTGGCGGCGTACGGCCCCTGGATCACGGTCATCAACCAGACCCTGGTGCTCGCGGTGCTGGTGACGCTGACCACGGTGACGTCGAGGATCCTGTACGACCTGCGCCGCAGCATTCGTGAAGCCAACGAGCTGGGCCAGTACCTGCTGGAGGAAAAGCTCGGCGCGGGAGGCATGGGCGAGGTCTGGCGGGCCCGGCACCGTCTGCTGCTGCGCCCCGCGGCGGTCAAGCTCATCCGGCCCGAGCTGCTCGCCCTGGGCCACACCGACCAGGAGGCACTGTTGCGCCGTTTTGAGCGCGAGGCGCTTGCCACCGCCGCCCTGCGCTCCCCTCACACCGTGCAGCTGTATGATTTCGGCCAGGCCGAAGACGGCACCCTGTTTTACGTGATGGAATTGCTGGAGGGGATCGACCTGGAGCACCTGGTTTCCCGGTTCGGACCGGTGCCGCCGGAGCGGGCGATTCACATTCTCAAGCAGGTGTGTCATGCGCTCGACGAGGCGCACCAGAATGGACTGACACACCGGGATATCAAGCCGGCCAATATCTTCATCAGCGGCACCGGCACCGAGCTGGACTTCGTCAAAGTGCTCGATTTCGGGCTGGTGCGTTTGAATCCCGCCACGACCAGCCAGCAGGTACTGAACACCAATGAGGAAACGGTCGGCGGCACGCCGGCGTATGTCGCCCCCGAAGTAGTGACGGGTGAGGCCGGATACGACCACCGGGTGGACCTTTACGCGGTTGGGTGTGTCGGGTACTGGCTGTTGAGCGGACGGCTGGTTTTTGAAGCCGGCACGGCGATGGGCATGCTCATTGACCATGCCCGCACCCAGGCTCCCCCGTTACGGTCCCGCACCGAGCTGGTGATTCCGGCCGATCTCGAGCACATCATCATGGACTGCCTGGAGAAGGATCCGAGTCGTCGGCCGGGCAGCGCGGCCGAGCTCGCCCGGAGACTGTCGGAGTGTATGGCGTCAGGGCAATGGACCCGCGAACGAGCCGAGCAGTGGTGGAGAACCCATGCGCCGCAACCGCCACAGGAACGGCCATTAGCCGATGTCCTGCTGTCGCGAGAAGGCTCCTCCAGAGGAATGCGGGAGCTCCGGCACCGCCGTGGAAGCGCCACGCTGGCCGGTAAGTCTTGACGGACCTCCTGACCCGGCGCCTGTACAACCAGCACATCGCCGGCGCATCCCTGGGCAAGGTCGAGGATGTCGTCGGTTTGCTCGGTGCCGTGCAGTCCCAGGACTACCTGGGCGCGAAATGGTCGATCGGCCAGCGGGTGCTCAAGGGCACCGATGCGGGCGTGGATCAGGCATTCAACGACGGGAGAATTCTCCGCACCCACGTCCTGCGCCCGACCTGGCACTTCGTTCGACCGGAAGACATCCGCTGGATGCTGCAGCTCACCGCTCCGCATGTCCATGCTCTCAACAAATACCCGCACCGCATATGCGAGCTGGATGCGCCCGTCCTGGCCCGGACCCGCCGCCTCATCGAGCGGGCGCTCGAGGGCGGACAGTCGAAGACGCGAAAGGAGCTCGCCGCGATCCTGGACAAGGACCGGCTCGGCGGAAGCGGTCTCCGGATGGTGTGTATCATGATGAACGCCGAGCTGGAGGGGCTGGTCTGCAGCGGGCCGCTCAAGGGAAAGCAGCATACCTACGCCCTGCTGGAAGGGCGAGTCCCTCCGGCTCGCGCCCGCACGCGCGACGATGCGCTGGCTGAGCTGGCTCGCCGGTTCTTCACCGGTCACGCCCCCGCTACCGTCAGGCACTTCGCGTGGTGGTCGGGTTTGTCACTGAAAACGGCCAGGGCCGGACTGGAGATGGTGCAGCACCAGCTCTACAGCGAAGCGATCTACGGCCATATCTTCTGGTCGGGCACCGGTCCGACGCCCGGCAGGGCCTCCTTGGCCGCTTACCTGATTCCCGAGTATGATGAAAGCCTGACCGGCTACCGCGATCTTGGCGTACCGGACATGGCCCGCCCGAAAGGCCTCACGCCCAAGGGGGACGGCTCGTTCCGCCCCATTATTCTGGGCGGCAAGCGGGCCGGCACCTGGCGGCGCGTTCTCTCAGGAGGCAGGGTGGTCATCGAAGCCAATCTCTTCACCAAATTGACCGCCGCCGAATCGCGTGCCCTCGGTGCCGTCGTCCGGCGCTACGGCACATTTCTCAACCTTCCAGCTACCCTGCACTGATATGCGACCAGTCGTGCTGCTTCTCCTCGTCTTGATCGGGTGCCGCCCGGCACAGAAGTCACCTCCCGCGGCCGGCGATACGGTCGCCATGACAGACTCAATTCCAAGTGACGCATTTGTCATCCTGACCCCGGGGAAGGGTGACACCCTGGTCGAAGGAGACACTTTCGTGATCCGGTGGAAGGCCGCCGGAATACCGAAGATCAATCTGGGCGCCGCCATGGGCGGCCACGACAAGGGTTACCTGCTCGCAGGTGTCCCGCCAGTTCCGGATTCCCTTGCCTGGCGGGTCCCGGTTGGTTTTGTGACGGGTTTCGGAGTGAATGCTTCGAGCGACATGCGTTTGCGACTCGAGGATGCCAACGATCCTGCCCGCTACGTGGAAGCCGGCCCCTTCACTATCATCGGCAATCACTAGGTGGCGCCGGTCTTCTTCAAGACGCCGGCCGATTTCCGCAAATGGCTGAAGCGGAATCACACTGCGGCCACCGAGCTGCTGGTCGGCTACTACAAGAAAGATTCCGGCAAGCCCAGCATGACATGGCCCCAGTCGGTGGATGAAGCGCTTTGCTACGGATGGATCGATGGCGTCCGGAGGAGCCTGGGCGAAGCGGCGTACACCATTCGCTTCACCCCTCGCAAGCCAGGCAGCACCTGGAGCGCCATCAACATCGGGCGAGTGAAAGTGCTCAGAGCGGAGGGCCGGATGGCGCCGGCAGGCAACAAGGCCTTTGTCGCCCGTAGCGCAAAGAAGTCGGTGATTTACGCCTACGAACAGAAGCACGCTGAATTCGACACCGAATCCCTGAAACAATTCAAGAAAAACAAGGCGGCCTGGGATTTCTTCCAGGCTCAGCCTCCGGGATACCGCAAGCAGATGACCTGGCGAGTCGTGTCCGCCAAGCGCCCGGAAACCCGGCTCCGGCGACTGGAGCAGCTGATCGCCGTCTCCGCCCGGGGGCAGAGAAACTGAAGCGTCACTGCATGTTACGAGCGGCAAAGCCGAATTTCGCTGTACCCAGGTTAGATTTGGGGCGTGCGGGGTTCTCCGCACCAAAATGTGGGAGCCCCCGGTGAGTAGCCACAAGCCCGAACAGCGCCATCTTTTTGTCCGCGGTCGCGATTTTCATTTTGTCACTTATGACGGGCAGCCGGCCAACGAACGGCGGGGCGAGGCGGCGGTGCCTCCCATGTGGTTCCTGATGGGGCCGGCAAAACGCTGGCCGGTCATGCCGCACGTGGTCGGCCAGTCGGATGAGGATGTTGAAAAGGCGATGATGAGTTGGCTCACCGCGCAGGGCCTGGGTCGTTTGCCGAAGAATGCCAAGACGGGCTGACACCCGCTTCACCATCGCCGTACTCCTGTTCGCCGCCGCCGCGCCCGCCGGCGGCCAGACGGGGCCGGTCGCTCCGCGCCTGGTTGATTCCCGCCCCGAAATCCCCGCAGGACGACTCGAAGAACACGTGATGTTCGACTCGTCTTACCAGCGGGAACGCCGGATCTGGATCTATACCCCGCCCCGCTACGACCCCCAGTCGGCTGATCCGTATCCCCTGATCGTCGCCTTCGATGGCAATGACTATCGCGACACCATGCCGCTCCCGATGGTGCTCGACACGCTGCTGGCCTCCGGACAGGCCCCGGCCTTTGTCGCCGTACTGATCGATGACTCCGCGTCCGGCATCCGTATCGCCGACCTGGGCAACGCGGCGCGAATGCCGGCGTTCCTCGGCCGGCAGCTGATGCCCTGGGTACGGCGGGGCTGGCGGGTGACGACGGATCCCCACCGGGTGATCATCACCGGATCCAGTGCCGGCGGACTCGGCGCCTCGTACGCGGCATTTACCCGTCCCGATCTCTTCGGTAACGTGTGGTCGCAAAGCGGCGCGTTCTGGCGCGGGGCGGAGGGGTCCAACGGCCCGCCCTGGGAATGGTTGACGACTCAAGTGAGAGCGGCGCCGAAGCAGGACGTCCGCTTCGTGCTTGATGTCGGGGAGAACGAGGATCATCCTACCCTGAACGGGGCCGGCCCCAATTTCCGGGACGCCAGCCGCCGATTTCACAATGCGCTGGTGGCCAGGGGGTACGCGGTGACCTACACGGAGGTCCCCGGCGGCAACCATGCCCCCCAATGGTGGCGGGTGCGGCTGCCCGAGGGAATCGTGCTGATCAGTTCGACCTGGCCTCCGTCGATCCCCAGGTAACGCTGACAACCGGCCGGTCCCATGAGGTCAAACCTTTGAATCAGAATGATCTGCCGGTCGCCATCGTCACCGCCGCCAGCCGCGGCATGGGCGCCGCCTGCGCCCGCCACCTGGCCGATCGCGGGTACCGCCTCGCCCTGCTCGCCCGGTCCGGCGACGTGGATGCGCTCGCCACTGAGCTGGACGCCGTCTCGGTGAAGGGCAGCGTGACCGAACCGGCCGACCTGCAACGTATCGTGGACTCCGCGATGCAGCACTATGGCCGCATCGACGTCGTGGTGAACAATACCGGCCACGCCGCGAAAGGCGGCCTCCTCGACATCACCGATGCCGAATGGCACGCAGGCGTCGACCTGCTTCTGCTGAATGTGATCCGCATGGCCCGACTGGTTACGCCCATCATGCTGCAACAAAGTTCCGGCGCCATCGTAAACATCTCCAGCTTCGCCGCCCGGGAACCCGGGCTCAAACATCCGGTCTCCGCCACGCTGCGGGTGGCGCTCGAAAATCTCGCCCGGCTCTACAGCCAGCAGTATGCGGCCCGGGGCCTGCGGATGAACAACGTCCTGCCCGGCTGGATCGACACCTACCCGGTGGACGCCGAAATCCAGAAGAGCATTCCCGCGGGACGGCCAGGCAGCGCGGAAGAGGTAGCGAGGGTAGTCGCCTTTCTGGCCTCCTCCGAGGCCAGCTATATCACCGGTCAGAGCCTGCTGGTCGACGGTGGACTGGTGCGATGATTCACCCCGGCCTGGAAAGTCGTCCCGCACGTTGGAGCCCGGAATGAAAGAGCTGTTGAACCGAACCGCGGAGCGGGCCAGCCGCTACCTCGCCGACCTGGAAAACCGAAGCGTGGCACCGTCGAAAGAGGCGGTCGCCCGGCTCACCTCGCTGGACATTCCCCTCCAGGACGATCCCCGCAACCCTGAGCAGGTACTGGCCGAGCTGGACGAGATCGGTTCTCCAGCCACCACCGGGATCGCGGGCCCCCGCTATTTCGGCTTCGTTATCGGCGGATCGTTGCCGGCGGCGCTGGCCGCCAACTGGCTGGCCTCGGCCTGGGATCAGAATTGTGGCCTCTACAACATCACCCCCGGTGCCGCCTTTCTCGAGAAAGTCGCCCTGGACTGGCTCCTCGATGTGCTGGGCCTCCCGCCGGGATGCGCTGGCGCGTTCGTCACTGGCACGACGGTAGCTCATCTCACGGCCCTCGCCGCCGCCCGGCACGCCGTGCTCGACCAGGCCGGCTGGAACGTTGAGGCCGACGGACTGTTCGGCGCGCCGCCGATTACCGTGGTCGTAGGTGCCGAGGCCCACCCCACTCTCTTCAAGTCCCTCGGCGTGCTGGGCCTGGGACGGAACCGGGTCGTCCGGGTCCCGGTGGATGGCCAGGGAAACATGCGGATCGATGCCCTCCCCGCGCTCACTGGCCCCGCGATCATCTGCACCCAGGCGGGCAACGTGAACACCGGCGGCTTCGATTCGACCCGCGAGATCGTTGCCCACGCCCGGAAGTCGGGCGCCTGGGTTCACGTGGATGGCGCTTTCGGGCTGTGGGCCCGGGTGGCGCCTTCGCGCGCGCACCTGGTCGAGGGCCTCGAGACGGCCGATTCCTGGGCCACCGATGGCCACAAGTGGTTGAACGTTCCCTACGACAGTGGCATCGCCTTCGTCCGCGACAAGGACGCGCTGCGAGCCGCCATGGCGATCACCGCGGAATACCTGCCGACCCACAGCGAGCATCGCAACCCATCGGATTTTGTCCCCGAGCTGTCCCGCCGGGCCCGCGGAGTGGACATCTGGGCTGCGCTTCGCTCACTGGGCCGCTCCGGAGTCGCCGAGCTGATCGAACGAAACTGCCGCCAGGCTCGCCGCTTCGGCGAGGGCCTGGCCGCGGCCGGCTTCCAGGTCCTCAACGATGTCGTCCTGAACCAGGTGCTGGTGTCCTTCGGCGATCCCGCCACCACCAACCGGGTGATCAAGGACATCCAGGACGAGGGCACCTGCTGGTGCGGTGGAACCGTGTGGCAGGGCCAGACCGCGATGCGGATCAGCGTGTGCTCCTGGGCGACGACCGATGCCGACGTGGAGAAGAGCCTCGAGGCGATGGTGCGGGTGGCGCGAAAGAGAGGTTGACCATGGGGCTGCTCGTCATCGCGGCGTTCGGATTCCTGGTCCCCAACGGGTTCTTCATCTACTGGTTGTTCGTGGACTTCCACAGCCTGCACCAGGTGCTGGGCGACCGGCTGGCATTGGGTTTTATCCTCGACGTCCTGGTCGCGATGCTGCTGCTGGCCTGGTATTATGCCCGCCGGCCGATTGGCCCGGTGCGCTGGCCCTGGTTCGTGGTGCTGTCGCTGGCAGGCGGACTCGGGTTCAGCTTGCCGCTGTACTGGTGGCTCAACCGCCGACACGCTCCCCCGGCGGCCAGGGAATAATTCACCGCCTGATCCCGTCCCTTCTCTTGCTGACGCGCGCGGCCGTCGCGCTCTTTATAGAGAGAGGAACAATGTCACGCTTCGCCTGGATTGGTTTCATAGCAGTGAGTCTCGCCGCCTGCGACCATTCGAACCCCAGCAAAGACATTACCGCCCCGGAGGCTTCGGTCACGGCCAATACGGTGACCAGGAAGGACCTCGGCACCATGGGCGGCACCAACGCCTACGGCACCGGCGTCAACGATAGCGGCCAGGTCACCGGCCACAGCGACGTCAATCCGTCCGGTCACAAGGCGTTCATCTGGAAGGCCGGACACTTCACCGCACTCCCCAATCTCGCGGGCTCCAACACCAGCGTGGCCAATGGCATCAACAGCCTCGGCCAGGTGGTGGGCTACGTCTCCATCACCCAGGTCAACTTCCATGCGGCGTTATGGAAGACACCGACAACCGTGCAGGACCTCGGGACGCTGGGCGGCCCGCGGAGCATCGCGTACGCCATCAACACGGCGGGCACGGTGGTGGGCGCCAGCGACATCACCCAGTATCAAAACGCTCCCTTCATCTGGCAGAACGGGCACATGACGGCCCTGCCGACGCTGGGAGGTCCCGATGATCATTTCGCCTTCGCCATAAATCAGAGCGGCGTGATAGTCGGCCAGAGCGAAACTCCCCTCGGCGCCCACCGCGCAGTCCGCTGGCAGAACGGCAGCATCACGACTTTGGGCGACCTGGGCGGAGGGCTCGCCTTCGCGACCGGGATCAACGACCTGGGCGACATCGTTGGAGGAAGCCGGCTTCCCAATAACCAGATCCACGCCTTTCTCATTCCGCATACCACCGGGGTGATGCAGGACCTGGGTGTGCTCCCTGGCGGCGTCTCCAGCCAGGCCACCGGCATCAACAACCAGGGCCAGATCGTCGGTTTCGCGACGACGGCGTCGGGGCCCAATCACGGGTTCTCGTGGAAGAACGGCGTGATGACTGACCTGGGAACCATCGGGGGCACCTTCAGCCAGGCCAACGCAGTCAATAACAAGGGGCGAATCGCGGGGTTCGGCCATACTGCGCAGATCGTGAACCATGTGATTGTGTGGAACGTGACGCCGTAGTCAGGATCGTAGCGGCAACACGAGGAGCGCAAAGATCCGGACTTTGCGCTCCTTTGCGCATATTAGGACTCGGGAACAATTGGGAAAGGCTGATCGCATGGTGACCCGTGCCGAGCTCCTCGAGTTCTTGCGCGCCCACCGCCTGGCGGTGGAGGCGACGGTCGCTCAGTCGACCGGCGTCCAGGCCGCGGTGGTCGGGATCGCGGTGACCGACGACTTCGAGGTCGTCTTCGATACCCTGGAGACCACGCGAAAGGCGCGGAACCTCGCCCGCGACCCCCGGGTGGCACTGGTGATCGGGGGAGCGGCGGATGGCGAGGAGCAGACGGTGCAGTACGAAGGTGTGGCCGATCGCCCCACCGGCGCTGAGTTGAAGTTCCTGCAGCAACGCTACCTCGAAGTATTCCCCGACGGCACCTCGCGCCTCGCCTGGCCCGGGCTGATCTACCTGAGAGTCAAGCCGCGGTGGCTGCGATACAGTGACTACCGGACTGATCCACCGGTGATCATCGAGTTCACGGGGCTTGAGCTAGGGGCGCTCGCGTAGCGAAAGGGAGAGTGGGGGTGCAGCCCGATTGCGTCCTGGAGCTTTTCGATCGCGAAAGCGCGAAATAGGCGAAAGCGCGAAGTGGGATAGTCGGATCAGCGTTGAAGAGTCTTCAAAGGGGAGACCAGGATATCCTGGTAGCGATTAACGAGACGGCGCACCTCGAGTTTTGGGCGCATTGAAGTTTATTAAGAGGCCTACCCGGAGATTGGCGGCCCGGAGATAAGAACGCAGCTGGGCATAGTGTATCTCGGTTAGGCACTTCACTGCCTTGAGTTCGACGATCAACTCGCCTTTGACGAGCAGGTCGAGCTGATGAATCCCAATGTCGACCCCGCGATACCTCACCACGACTCGACTCTCACAGACAAAGCCTAGACCTGCATCGGTCAGAGCAATCCGCAGCGCGCTATGATAGGCCTTTTCAACGAAGCCCGGCCCAAGCTCACGATGCACATCCAAGGCACAGCTGATCACATCCCCCGACAGTTCATCAAATAGTCTGTTCACTGACGACCTCTTCGCGCTTTCGCCCTTTTCGCGCTTTCGCGACTAAGGGCTCACCCCGCCAAAGGGCCAAAGGTAGGCGCGCGAAGTGCCCACGCGGTAATCAGAACAACGCACCACCGGTCCGAAATACCGCCGTACAGAAGGAGTTGTGCGACACCCCTGCTGGGTTATCATTTGGATGTGATCCTCATCGAAACCGAACGCCTGTCACTCTGCGAGCTCACCGCGGATGATGCGCCGTTTATTCTCGAATTGCTGAACGATTCGTCGTTTCTGCGCTTCATCGGCGACAAGGGCGTGCGCACCCTCGAGGACGCTCGTGAATACATCCGCAAGGGACCGGTCGACAGTTACCAGCGTCACGGTTTCGGTTTATACCTGGTAAAGTTGAGGGATGGAGAGGTCCCGATTGGAATCTGCGGACTGGTCAAGCGGGAGACGCTGGAAGACGTGGACATCGGCTTTGCATTTCTCCCGAGATTCTGGTCGCAAGGGTACGCGTTGGAATCAGCCTCCGCCGTGATGACCTACGGTCGCCGGGTCATCGGGCTCAATCGCATCGTGGCGATCACCGACCCCGACAACGAGAGCTCCATCCGGCTGCTCGGGAAGCTGGGCCTTCGGTTTGACCGCATGGTCCAGCTTCCAGACCATGGCGGAGAGAACAAGCTTTTCGCCCCCTGACCATGAAGAATGAATCGGCAACACTCGAGGCGCTGATTCGGGCCTACGCAAAGGGCCAGGTCCCGTTCTGGACATTCCACAACTCGTTCATCGAGGGATTCGTCCGCTTGCCGGAGCGCGACTCGGGATGGGAACAGTTGAACCAGGCCTATCGGCTGGTGCTGGTCTCCGCGCCCGATCCAGTCGCCCCAGCCGACCAGGCCTCAGGAATGATCGGGGAATCGGCGCTCAGGGCCCGGCTCACCGCGTTATTGGAGTCCAGCCATGCGTGAGAACCCGACGTGAGACGCATCCTGTCGCTTGTTGCCCTGGTTTTCATCAGCGCCGGCGCGACGGTGCTCCCCCAGCAAAGCTCGATTCCGCGGCTACTCCGCCCGGCGCTCGATTCGCTCCGCGCCCACAACGAGTGGACCCTGGCTCAGCAGCAGTCCATCTGCGAAATTCCGGCGCCATCCAACCACGAGGAGCGCCGCGCCGTTGAGCTGAAGCGCCGGTTCGAGGCGCTCGGCCTTCAACATGTGCGAATCGATTCGATGGGCAACGTCATCGGCGAGCGACCGGGAAGCCGCCGGCGCCCGCTGGTCGTGCTCTCGGCCCACCTCGACACCGTCTTTCCCGAAGGCACCGACCTTCGGGTCCGCCGGGAAGGCACCCTGCTCCGGGGGCCCGGTATCGGCGACGACTGCCGCGGGCTGGCCGTCATTCTCGCCGTGGCGCGGGCGCTCCAGGAGAACCCGGTCCGGACCGATGGCAGCCTGCTCTTCGTGGGGACGGTGGGTGAAGAAGCGGCCGGCAGGGGACGCGGCGTGACCTACCTGCTGCAACGGGAACTGCCGGAAGAAGTCGACTTTTTTCTTACCGTCGACCTTGGCGATTTTGAAATAACCAACCGCGCGGTCGGCAGCATGCGTTATCGCGTCAGCTACTTCGGACCCGGTGGGCACAGCTTCGAGTCCTTCGGGATGCCCAATCCGATCCATGCCCTGGGGCGCGCCATTGCGACCATCAGTGACTTCCAGGTTCCGGCCGATCCCAGGAGCACCTTCAATGTGGGGATCGTCCAGGGCGGGAGGGCGGTAAATGCCATCGCCGATACCGCCGCGATGACGGTGGAGGTCCGGTCGGTATCGGCTGAAGAGCTCGGCCGGTTGAACTCCCTGCTCTTTGGCGCGGTCACCGGAGCATTGCGGGCCGAGCGCAATCGCTGGCGGGCTTCCACCGTGCCGATCGGCTTGAAGATCGATACGCTCAACATTCGCCCGGCCGGCCAGGTGGCCGATTCCGCCCCGATCATGCGAGCGGCCCTTGCGGCGGGACGTATGTTGGGCGTGGCCACTCCGCTCACCGCGCACAGCACCGATGCCAACGTCGCGATCGCGATGGGGATTCCCGCGATCGGCCTGGGGCACGGCGGCCGTGGACGCGGCGAACACTCACTGGTCGAGACCTACGACGACGGAGACCAGGGCTATCTCGGGCCCCAGTGGGCCACGCTGATCGCCACGGCGCTGACCGGGCTCCGCTAAACCATCAACCGGAACTTCCATGAACAGCCTGATGATCACGTTGCGTCTCCTGCACATCATGGGTGGTGTCCTGTGGGTCGGCATGATGTTCTTCAGTACCTTTTTCATGATGCCGGCCATCGGGGAGGCCGGGCCCGATGGCGCCAAGGTCATGGCCGGCGTGATGCGCCGCCGGCTCCCGCAGATCATGCCGGCGATTGCTCTCGTCACCATTTTATCCGGCGCCTGGTTGTACTCCAGGGATTCTGACGGATTTCAACCGGCCTTCATGCATTCGCCGATGGGTATGGCGCTGGGGACCGGCGGTGTCCTCGCCATCGTCGCCTTCATCATTGGCGTCACTGTCATCCGGCCGAACATGATGCGAGCCGTCGCCCTGACTCAGGAGGCAATGCAGGCTCCTGCGGCCGACCGGGAGTCGAAAATGGCGCGGGCCGCCGCGGCGCGCGCCAGGGGTCACACCGCGGAGCTCGTGGTGGCGCTGCTGTTGCTGCTCGCGGTCGCGGCGATGGCCGTGGGCCGCTACGTCTAATCTCCAACCGAGATCAGCGTCTCTATGGGCAAGAAACTGGAGAGGAACAAGGAAACCGCCAGGGCGTTCTACGACCTGATGTTCAACCAGTGCAAGCCGGTCGAGGCCGTGGAGCAATACGTTGGCGAGGAGTACATCCAGCACAATCCAGCCGTGGGCGACGGCAAGGCGGCCTTCATCGAGTACTTTACCCGGATGGCCCGGGATCACTTCGGCAAGCGGGTGGAGATCAGGCGCGCGCTGGCCGAGGGCGATTACGTCGTCCTGCACTGCTACCAGCAATGGCCCGGCGACCTCGACTGGGCGGGGATCGACATCTTCCGGTTCGACAAAAAAGGGAAGATCGTGGAACACTGGGACGTGCTGCAGCGGATCCCGACATCGGCCGCCAACAGCAACACGATGTTCTAACCGGCCTCCATGATCCCGCGCATTTTCATCATTGCCGTTTTCCTCCCGCTCTTTGCCGGGTGTGCCCCGGACCAACCCCAATCGTCCCGGGCCTCGCGCGCCGGCCGCGACCCGGATTCCGCGCTCACCAGTCAGCCGGTCGAGCACTGGGGAAGCCAGCTCGCCAGCGACTCGCCACGCGAGCGAAAGACCGCGCTGGGCTACCTCGCGTACTACGGCAACGCCGCCGAGCCCTACATTCCGGCGATCGTACAGAATCTGACCGGCAGTGATGATTCTCTGGGATTTACCGCCGCATGGAGCCTGGCCCACATCGGACCACCAGCCTACCCGGCCCTGGTTCGCGAGCTGGGGAACCAGGATTGGGCGGTCCGTCACCGCGCGGCGTACGGACTGGGGGAGTCGGGCCCGGCTGCCGCCGGTTCAGCGCTCCAGAAACTGGACTCGCTTTCCCGGAACGACCCGGTGAAAAAGGTCCGCGACATGGCAGGCTGGGCGCTGGATCAAATGGCTCCGCGACAGAGCATTGGCGATCCCAATTTTGGAATGCTGGAAGGTCTCGACTCTGATAGCCTGGAGATCAGGCTTGAGGCGGTGCGCCGGCTCGGGGCCGTCCCGGTGTGGAATCGGACCGCCACCTACGAGCTCATCCGGCTGCTGGCCGACACCTCCGATGTGTTCCAGGAATCCGTGATCGACGCCCTGGTCCAGAAAGGAAAAGCCGCCCTGCCAATGCTCAACACCGCCCTCAACAATGCGCGCGAGAGAGTGCGTTCCGGCGCGATGGCGGCCACCGCCCGAATCCAGGGCCAGTTCTAGCCGCCGTTCCAACACCTCCCGCGCCCGGTCGTTCTGAGACACCCGGGTCCTCGGTCATGGCACAGGAGCTTCATCCTGCGTTACCATCAGACTGAGGGCGGGATCGCCCGCGTCAGCCACCGTGCCCATGGTCAGAAAGTGTGAGCCAGTCATGTCATTGATTCTTAAGCAGTTAACAAGAGCATCCTGAGTTGACGGTGCCTGCTGCACCACGATCTGCGGGGCACGACCTCGAGGCTGTGGCGTCCTCTAGGTTGGCAGTTGCTGGATCGACGCCTCAGGTGGAACCCCTTCCCGACCCCGGACGCACCCCGCCCGGGCGCGTCCTGGTCGTGGCACCCGAGCCGTTCTATGTCGATCGGGGAACCCCGATCTGCGTGCGCCAGGTTCTCGAAGCCCTGGCCCAGCTCGGATACGAGGTGGACCTCCTGACTTATCCATTGGGCGAGGAAATCGAAATCCCCGGCGTGCGATTGATCCGCTCCAGTAACCCGTTTCGAATCTCGAACGTCCCGATCGGATTCTCGATCCGGAAGCTGCTTCTCGACAGCTCGCTCTTCCCGCGACTCCGTTCCCTGATGAGCAGCGGCCGTTACGGCGTGGTGCACGCGCTGGAAGAATCCGGCTTCGCGGCCGCATACTGGGGCAAGCGCTTCGGGGTCCGGGTGATTTATGACATGCACTCCAGCATGGCCGAGCAGATGGGCGCCTTGCCGTTGTTCCGCAACCGGTGGTGTCGGGCCCTGTTCCGGCGGGCGGAGCGATGGCTGCTCGAGCGGGCGACTCAGGTGGTGAGCAGTGCCGGCTTGGCCACCAGGGTTCGCTCTCTTGCTCCCCGCGCCCGGACCACGGAATGGCGCTTTGCCAGCGAAGCGGAGCCGGTCGATCCGGCTGAGGTTGCGGCCCTCCGGAAATCGCTGGACATTTCCCCGGACCAACGGATCGTCCTCTACAGCGGGACCTTCGAGCGGTACCAGGGTTTGACGGTGCTGCTCAAAGCGATCGCCCGGGTTCAGGCATCCAACCCGGAAGCCGTGTTCCTCCTGATCGGGGTCGATGGGGAGAGGGCAGCGACCCGCATCCAGCACCTGGCCCATCACATTCCGGGAAACCGTTTGCGCCTGATTAGGCGGCAACCACGGCGCAGTATCCCCACCTGGCTTGCCCTGGCCGACATCCTGGTGTCCCCGCGCCTGTTTGGCGGCAACCTGCCACTGAAGGTTTTCGACTACATGGCTGCCGGGCGGCCCATCATCGCGACCGACATTCCCAGCCACCGATCGGTTTTGACCGAAGAGCGGGCCGTGCTGGTGCCGCCGGAAAGTGACGCGCTGGCCGACGCGATCTCCGGCCTGCTGCGCGATCCCGAGCGGGGGCGGAGACTCGCCGAAACCGCACAGGCATATGCCCGGGAGCACCTCGCCTGGAGCGGATTCGTACTGTCGGTGAGCAAGCTCTACAGCGCTGCCGAGCCGCAGGACCGCGGCCCGGTGCGCTGAGCCTGACGGTCAACTCTCTTTGCAGATCTCCATCCTGATCCCGGCCCGGAACGAAGCCCGGAACATTGGCCGCACGCTAGCGGCGCTACGGGCCCAGCAACTCGCGGGTATTGCGACCGAGATTATCGTGGTGGATGACGGCTCGAGCGATGCCACTGCGCTGGTCGCGGCGGAGGCCGGGGCGAAAGTGATTGCGGCGCGGGAGACCGGTGGGAACCCCGGTGCGGCACGCAATCGCGGAGCGGCGGCTGCAACCGGCGAAGTGCTGGTGTTCCTGGACGCCGATTGTGTCCCCCGTTCGGGATGGCTGGAAGCCCACGTCGCGGCGCATGCGGCCGGAAAGCTCATCGTTGGCGGTGCCCTGGGCTTGCCCCCGGGTTTGCCCTGGTCGGCCCGGTGCGATTATTACGCCTCGGCCTACCACGTCCATCCGGGACGGCCGGCCGGGCGGATTCGAAACCACACCCCGGCGAACCTGAGTGTCCAGCGTGAAGTGTTCGACACCAGCGGCGGGTTTACCGAGGAGTTTCCCGTGGCCGATGGCCACGAGGAGTTGGAATGGGAGGGGCAGGCCGCGCGCCAGGGAGTAGCGCTGTACTTCGAGCCGGCGGCCCTGGCCGATCACTACAATCGTCCCAGCCTCGGCAACTTCTTTCGGCGTCACTACCGCTGGGGCTACAGTGCGCTCGAGGCAAAGTACCTGAGCGCAATAAGCCGGGGTGCCGTGCTGTACCGCTTCCCGCTCCTGGCGCTGCTCGTGGCGTACCCTGTGGCGTTTCTGGAATCCGGATATATCATGGCGATCTGGATTCTCGCCGGCCGGCCCCAGGCGCTGCTGTTTTCCCCACTCATCCTGGGTGCGCGACTGGCGTATGCCACGGCGTTCGTGGCCGGCGGCTGGAAATGGTTGCGCCGCAAACGCGTCCCCGGTTCCCGGTCCCCGTGGCGTTGAACCTCGCCGTTACCGCCGCGGTCTGCACCGCCGGGCGACCTGAGTCCCTGGAACGAACCCTGCGCTCCCTGCTCGCCCAGGACCCTGCTCCGGGAGAGATTCTGGTGGTGAACAACCGCCCCGACCAGCCGGCCACGGCGGAACTCCTGCGCCGGGAATTTCCCACCGTCCGGGTGATCGATGAATCCATACCCGGCCTCGACTTCGCCCGTAACCGCGCGTTGGAAGCGTCGCACCATGACGTCGTGCTCTTCCTTGACGATGATGCCGTGGCCGAACCGGGATGGGTTGCCGCTGCATCCGCGCTACTGCTGGAAGATTCGGGAATCGGTGCCTGTACCGGCCGGGTTGAAGCCCTGGAGCTCGCCACCGAGGCGCAGAATCTCTTCGAAGCCAATGGTGGATTCAGCCGGGGCACCGCGCCGATCAGGCTTCCCCGCGACTCGGCTCAGCCCCTCCATGGTCATCGCGCACCGCTCATCGCGTGGGCGGTGAGTGTCGGCAGCGGCTGCAGCCTGGCCGTCAACCGGAACCTGGTCCGCGCGCTCGGCGGATTTGACGTCGCCCTGGACCTGGGGCCGGCGCTCCCTGGCGGCGGAGATCACGACATGCTGTGGCGTCTCCTGGTCGCCGGTTATGATGTGGTATACCAACCCGCCGCGGTGGCACGGCATGAGCATCGCCGCGAGCTGACGGCGGCCCGGGACCAGATCGTGGGGCATCAACGCGCCTTGATC
Source organism: Gemmatimonadales bacterium (assembly GCA_036006525.1). GTDB lineage: Bacteria > Gemmatimonadota > Gemmatimonadetes > Gemmatimonadales > GWC2-71-9 > DASYPP01. Next base: position 62,435 of record DASYPP010000074.1, on the reverse strand, counting down.
GCCATGCTGACCAAACACACGGTACGGACTCCCGGTCGAAGGCGGTGGGGAGTAGCCGCGTTCCTGGGATGGCGACTGCTCAAGCCGGGAGTGCGCCTCGCCAGGCGCCTGGTAGGACGCGATCCGCTGCCCGCTGGCCTGCTGCTCAGGATGTGGGCCCATTGCTGGTACGGCCTGGTGGCCTATCCCCGGGCGGTCCGGATTGCCGCCCGACGGGCGGCTACGGAATCCGCATGACCGCGACCCCGACGCCCTCCGCGCGGCCGGGTGGAGACCGGCCGCTATTGGTGGCCTCGTCTTCCCGGCGGCAATCCCGCCTGGCGGACATCTGGCGCTACCGCGAATTTCTCCGAACCCTGGTCGTTCGCAACCTCAAGGTGAAGTACCAGCGATCCATGCTGGGCTTCATCTGGACCCTGCTCAATCCGATGCTCACCATCGGCGTGCTGACCCTCGTCTTCACCTATTTCATCAAGATCAAGGTCGAGCACTACTGGGCCTTCGTGTTCAGCGGCTATTTCGTCTGGAACTTCATGCTGCAAATGCTCTCCTCGGCAACCTATACCCTGGCGGAGCATGCGTCGCTGCGGCGCAGCGTTGCATTTCCCAGCGAAGTGCTGGTACTGGCGACGGCGGCCTCCCGGCTGGTCGAGTTCGCCGTCGAGATGGCCATCGCCGTGCTCCTGCTCATCATCGCGCATCATCATGGCGTGCCGGCCAGCCTGGTTCTCCTGCCCTGGCTGATCGCCATCCAGGTACTGCTCGCGATCGGGTTGGCCATGCCGGTCGCCACGCTTTCGGTCTTCTACAGCGACGTGCAGCACGCGATGCCGATCCTGTTGCTGATGTTGTTCTATCTGTCCCCGGTGTTCTATCCGGCCACCCTGGTCCCCGAAACCCTGCGGCCGTTCTACTTCCTCAATCCGATCGCCGGCCTGCTGACCCTGTACCACGACGTGCTGTACAGCGGCCATTGGCCGACCGCGCCACTGCTGCTCGGCGTCAGCCTGGCCGCCTTCGGGTCCTGCGCACTCGGGTACATGATCTTCAACCGCTACAAGGTTCTCTTTGCCGAGATCGTCTGAGCCTCAGCCGGCTCCCGCGGTGACGTGCCGGGGCGTCACCAAGCGCTTCTATCACTACGACCACCGCACCACGTCGCTCCGGGAGCGTTTCATACGGACCGTATTGCGGCGCCCGATCCACGTCCGCCATGCCCGGTTCTCCCTGGAAGACTTCAACCTGGAGGTCGCCGCGGGAGAATCGATCGCGCTGGTGGGGGCCAATGGGTCGGGGAAGAGTACCGCGTTGCGCCTGATCGCCGGGATCTATCCCCCCAGCGAGGGGATAGTAGAGACCCGGGGCCGGATCGCAGCGATCATCGAGCTCGGCGTCGGGTTCAATCCCGAGCTCACCGGGGCGGAGAATGTCGAGATCTATGCCGCCGTCATGGGCCTGAGCCGCCGCGAAGTGGCCTCCCGGTTCGACGAAATCGTCGCCTTTGCCGACCTGGGAGACTTCATCCGCGAACCGGTCAAGTACTACTCCTCGGGAATGCAGGCCCGCCTCGCCTTCGCGGTCGTGGTGTGCATCGAGCCGGACATCCTGCTGGTGGACGAGGTCCTGGCGGTGGGGGACGAGGAATTCCGTCAGCGCTGCGAGCTGCGGCTGGCTCGCTTCCGGGAGAACGGCGGGACCATGATCGTCGTCACCCATGACCTCGACTCGGTGAGCCGACTCTGCAGCCGCGCGGTCTGGCTCGACGAAGGCCGGATTCGCGCCGAAGGTCCCGCCGCCGGTGTCGTGGAGGCCTACCGTGCGGGATAAAATCGGTTCGATGCGACCGGCAGACGCCGAATACCCCCGGTATGTTGCCTATCAACCCGGGCTGGTACCGCCCCCCGCGCTCATGGCGTCGGAGGGGATCCAGGTGCTGGAAGAGTGGTTTCGCTGGGGAGAGGAGTGGGCCGTGGTGCTCCGGGCCTACGCCGGCCTGGGCCGCAATAGTGCCGTCATGGAAATTGGCTGTGGCCTGGGTCGAATTGCCTTTTCGCTCCGTTACTTCCTGGATCAGGGGGGGAGTTATGAGGGCTTCGAGATCGTTCGCGCCAAGATCGATTTCCTGAAGCAGCGGTTTGAACCCGCGCATGGCCACTTCCGCTTTACCTGGGCTGACGTCCGCAATACCCACTACAATCCTGGCGGAAAACACCCGGCCGCCGATTACCGGTTTCCCTATCCCGACAACAGCTTCGACGTCGTGTTTGCCGCCTCGGTGTTCACCCACATGACCCCGGAGAATGTCGCCCACTACTTCCGCGAGGCCGGTCGTGTGCTACGTCCGGGCGGACGCTGCCTCTTCAGTTTCTTTCTGCTCGACAACTATCGGCCCCGCGACCAGCGTCCGCGGGGCTTCGACGTGCCGGACTTCGATTTCACCCATCCATATGGAGCGGCATCCGAAGGCTGCTCGATCGCCTTTCCCGCAGATCCCGAGCGGATGACGGCATACCGGACCGTTGCGCTGGAGCACATGGCGCTTGATGCCGGAATGCGCCTGGGAATGGATCCTTTGCCGGGCTACTGGTCGGGTGCCGCCCACTACATCGGCGCCCAGGACCTCGTGGTGCTGGCCAAGTAGCCTTCGTGCCCACTGCCGTTCTCGACATCGATCTCGCGCAGCCGCCGGCGCAGTTCGCCGTCGATGCCCGGTACACCCGCGCCCTGCTGCTGATTCGCTGGCAGGGCGTACCCATCGGTTCGGCGCGGTTTCCGGTGTATCAGGGTCACGTGGCGCTGGTTGATCCTCATCGCACCCTGGCCTCTGCCTGCGGATGGCCGTACTGGGAGCGCCGGTTCGCAGAGACGATGCATCTCACTCCTGATGGACTTCCCGCTCGGCCCACTCCGCCCTGCACGATTGCCATCTGCACCCGGGAACGGCCCGACGATCTTCGCGACTGCCTCGAGGCCATCGCGAAGCTGCCCGATGACGGGCAGGAAGTGCTGGTCATCGACAACGCTCCCCGGAGCGAAGCGACCCGCCGGGTGGTCGAGCAGTTTCCCGGCGTTCGCTACGTCCGGGAGGATCGCGTCGGACTGGACGTCGCCCGCAACCGGGCCCTGCGCGAAGCCACGCGCGACATCGTCGCTTTCACCGATGACGACGCCAGGCCCGACCGGGGATGGCTTCGTGCCCTGGCCCGCAATTTCGCCGACCCGGTGGTTCTCTGCGTGACTGGATTGACGGCGCCGCTGGAACTGGAAACCAGGGCCCAGGAGCGGTTCGAGGAGGAGAGCCCTTTCGGACGCGGGTTCATCCGGAAGGTCTTCGACCCGTCCCGGCACAATCCTCATCGGAGCGGGCCCCTCGGCGCCGGCGTGAACATGGCGGTACGCCGTAGCGTGCTCGAAAGCATCGGGGGCTTTGATGAGGCCCTCGATGCGGGAACCCCGACTGCTTCCGGAGGAGACCACGATCTCTTCACCCGGGTACTCCTCGCCGGCCATCGCGTCGTCTACGACCCCGCGGCACTCGTCTGGCACCGGCACCGGCGGGATTGGGCGTCTCTCCGCCGCACTCTCCAGGGATATGGTACTGGAGTGTATGCCGCATGGACCAAGAGCTTCCTGGTGCGTGGTGAGCTGGCGGCCCCGGCCATGGCGTTGGGATGGTTCTGGCATGATCAGCTTCCCGGGCTGCTGCGCTCGGTCCGCCGGCACCACGATCGCCGATCCGTGAGACTGGTATTGGCGGAGTTGTGGGGCTGCGCACTGGGGCCCTGGGCCTACCTGCGGTCAGTGCTCAAAGTTGGGAGGGCGCGCCGGTGATCATCCCCCCCGACCTCAGCGTCATCATTCCCACCCACAACCGGCGGGCCTCGGTGGAGCGCCTCTTGCTCGCGCTCGCCCGGCAGACCTTCGATCCTCAACGCTTCGAAGTAATCCTGGTCGCCGACGGCTGCACCGATGACACGGTCGCCTTTCTTAGAACCCTGCCGTTGCCGTTTCAGCTTACGGTAGCGGAGCAGACAAACCAGGGCCAGGCCAAGGCTCGCAATGAAGGAGCCGCCCGCGCCCGGGGCGGATTGCTCGCCTTCCTCGATGACGATATCGAACCACTACCCGGTCTCCTGGACGCATATCACGAAGCCCATCGCCTCCATCCCGGCCACCTGCTCATCGGGCAAAGCACCCCGCTGCTGGATGCCGATTCCAGCCTGTTTCATCAAGGCCTCAGGAACTGGTGGTCGGATCACATTCAGTCGCTCAAGACCGTAGCGCATAGGTATACCTATCGCGACATGCATTCCGGCAATTTCGCGATCGCCGCGGCCCTGTTTACCCGGGCCGGTGGATTCGACCCCGACTTCTTCGGCCGGAGCGGCGAAGACTATGAGTTCGGCGTTCGCCTGATGAACCTGGGGGTCCCCTTCCTCTTTATCCCCGAGGCCGAGGGATTTCATCATGACCAGACGACTTTCGCGCGCTCTCTGCTTCGGGTCCGGATGGAGGGAAGGGCCGATGTCGTGATCGGGCTTCGGCATCCCCAATTGCGGAGCCACCTGGCCTGGATCGCAGGCCGCGGGTCACTGAGGAGAAGTTGGTTACGGGCAATCGCCTTTCGCGGACCCCGGGTGGGCGACCTCGGGGCTCGCCTTCTCGCGGCTCTGCTCCGTCCGATGGAACGGCTTCGAATGCGGGCCAGTTGGCGCCGAGTGCACGGCGCGCTGCGCGGGTATTGGTATACTCGCGGCGTGGCGGATGAACTGGGCGCTGTCGCCGACCTGCACCGCTTCCTGGACGGCGCCAGGGCATCGGAGAAAACGGTGCTCGATTTGGACCTCGCGCTCGGTACCGAACATGCACGACTTGCCGTTGACCGGATCCGGCCCACGACGATCCGGTTCCATTGTGCCTCGCTCGAGCTGGGAGAGATCCCCGAGGTGCCCGGCAGTGAACCCCTGGCCGGGCGCCACTTGCCTCCGGCACTCGCGGTGCGTCCCCGGCCCCTGGCGTTGCTGGCCGGTCGTGCCTTTGCCGAACCCGATGGGAAAATCCGGGGTGATCAGCCCGGCCGGCCCGCAAATAAAGCACTCCCGCTTGCTCTCGATTCGCGTTCGTATCGGCGGGGGACGGTCACCGAGCTGGAAATGACCAGGCCTTCGGGATCCGTCAATTGCACCGGTAGCGATTTCATAGCAACCCTCGTTCGATATGAGGGCCGGCCGCTCGGCTGGCTCCACCTGGCCTGTGCCGGCTCGACCGTGGACGGGACCGCGCTGTACGATTCCGCCCTGAGGACGTTCGGCTGGGAGCTGGCCGCAGACTCCCTGATCCAACCCGGCGGAGATCGTCCGGATCCCCCGCCGATCTCGCTGGTCATCTGCACCAGGGACCGGGCCCCGCTACTGGAGCGCTGCCTCACTCATGTCGCCCGGCTGGAGTATCCGCACTTCGAGACCATCGTGGTGGACAATGCGCCTTCCGACGAATCGACCCGAGAGGTCGCGGCGCGATTTCCCGTGCGCTACGTGCGGGAGGACCGGCCCGGTCTCGACTGGGGACGCAATCGCGGCATCGCCGAAGCCCGCCATGGTATCGTCGCCTTCACCGACGACGACGCCACGCCCGATGCCGGATGGCTGAATGCGCTCGCCGCGGGATTCGAAAACCCCGCGATCATGGCGGTCACCGGCCTGGTGGCACCCATGGAGCTGGCCACCCAAGCCCAGGTGCTGTTCGAGCAGGTCTATGGCGGCATGGGCAAAGGCATGCGGGGACGCCTCTTTCATCGCGATCAGATGCGCCCCTCCCAGATGATTGCCATCCATGCGCTGGGTGTCGGGGCCAACATGGCGTTTCGCCGGGAGGCCCTGGAGCGGCTGGGCGGCTTCGACACGGCGCTCGATGTGGGGACCGCCGCCTGCGGGGGGGGTGACCTCGACATGTTTCATCGGGTGATCGCCGCAGGGATGCCGCTCTGGTACGAGCCGCGCGCCCTGGTATGGCACCAGCACCGGCGGGAGATTGCCGATCTCCGGCGCCAGCTGTATAACGATGGACGCTCTTTCGCGGTATATCTCCTGAAGCTGTGGCGGGACCGGACGGTGCCCCGTCGTTCGGTGGCCCGGTATGCCGTCTGGGTCTGGGGCCGTTGGCTTGCGGGGCGCGTCGTACTGGGCGCGCTGGGCCGCCATCGGCTTCCCTTCTCGGTCTTATGGGCCAACCTCCGGGGGGCGGTAGACGGTCCCCGGGCCTTTCTCGCCACCTACCGGCACGATCGAATGCTCAAGGCGTCAACCAGGGTATGAAAGCGCTCGAACGCCTGAGACAATGGATCCGGCGGAGGGGCGCCGTGCCGCCCGCACCGCCGCAGGAACCCTTGAACGAGAGAAGTGCAGCTATCGCCAGGCTGAACCGACAACTGGCGGCCGGCAAGCTGGGATGGCCGCCAGGACATTTCTACTCTCCGGTCCCCGACCTGGTCGATGTCTGGCAGCGCGAAGCGGCGATCTTCGCGACGGAAAAACAGGTTCCTGGAATCAACCTCGATCCCGACCACCAGCTGAGGATGCTGGAGCATTTCGCGACGTTCTACCCGGCGGTTCCGTTTGGGGAGCAGAAGCAGGCCGGCCTTCGGTACTGCTTCGACAATCCGAATTTCGCTTATGGTGAGTCCATCGTCCTGTATTGCATGATGCGGCTGCTACAACCTCGGCGCATCATCGAAATCGGCTCCGGCTACTCATCATGCGCCATCCTGGATATCAATGAGCTCGCATTTGATTTCGCCATTGACTGTACCTTCATTGAGCCGTTTCCTGAATTCCTTCTGGGTCTGATCAAGCCGGATGACCGACAGCGGTTTCGGCTGTTGGAATGCGAGGTTCAGAACGTTGGCCTCGATCTCTTTTCGCAGCTCTCGGCCGGCGACATTCTGTTTGTTGACTCCTCCCACGTTTCGAAAGTCGGCAGCGATGTCAATCATATTCTTTTCCAGATTCTTCCCCGGCTCCAGAGCGGCGTCTACGTCCATTTCCATGATATCATGCAGGGCTTCGAGTACCCCAGGGAATGGATATACCAGGGACGGATCTGGAACGAGGCCTATCTCCTGCGCGCCTTTCTGCAGTACAACGAAGCATTCTCAATCGAGTTTTTCAACGCATTCATCGGCGAGTATCACTACGACGCCCTGTCCGGTCTGATGCCAATGGCGGCCAGGAACCCGGGTACCAGTCTCTGGCTGAGGCGCGGAGGCTAGCGGATGGACGACGGGATCGCGCATTCCAGCCCGGCAGGGTTCGTTCCCGCGCTGGCAGTCGCCGTCGCGCTGGCCACCGGTATGCTCGAGCTGCCCGCGGCGCTTCTCCGGCGGGACCTGTTTCTGGTCCCCATCGAGGGCGATGGACATGTCCTTTGGATGGCGGCACTGGCCAACCTGGTTCTGGTCTTTCCTGTCGCCGCGCTGCTGTGGGGGATCAACCGCCTCCGGCCCGGGCGGCGGACCGAGCGCGCGGCGACCCTGGTCCTGTTCACCCTCGCCGCCTACGCGCTGCTGCTCTACATACCGAGGGTGAATGCATGGGGAGTGCTGTTCATTGCGGTCGGAATGGGAGTGAGTGGATCGGCGATTGCCATGCGACGGCGCGAGGCATTTCACCGCGGCGTAACGCGACTGGCCTGGTGGCTCCCCCTGATTCTCCTCATTTATGCCGGCCTGGTCTTCGCCTGGACGCCTCTGCGAGAGCGCTGGATGAACCGCGGACTTCCCGCCGTCGCTGAACGGCGGCCCAATGTCCTCCTGCTGGTGCTCGATACCGTCCGGGCGATGAGGCTGAGTCTCTACGGCTATGATCGCGCGACGACTCCGGCGCTGGAGCGGTGGGCCCAATCGGGAACGGTGTTCGAGCAGGCGATCGCCACCGCGTCGTGGACCACCCCTTCGCACGCGGGAATGTTTACCGGTCATTATCCCCACGAGCTGAACACCGGATTCAGGACGCCGCTCGATGATCGCTGGCCGACGCTGGCCGAGGTTCTCGCCCAGGAGGGATACCGGACGGCCGGGTTTTCATCCAACCGCAAATACGCGAGTTACGAGTCTGGGCTGGCCCGGGGCTTCGCGCGCTTCGAGGACTTCCGCGTTTCCCCCGGCCAGGTCATGGTCAGTTCCTCGCTGGCCAGGCTTCTGGTCTGGCAACCATGGTTCACCCACCTGATCCGGTATTACGATCTGTACGGCAGAAAGAATGCGGCCGCGGTGAGCGACGAATTTCTCCGCTGGGTGGGCCACGGCACGCAGGGCCGGCCGTTTTTTGCCTTCCTGAATTACTATGACGCGCATGATCCCTACCTGGCACCGCCCGCCTTCGATCGACGCTTCACCAGCGACACCGCGCCCTTCCGTCCGTTGGTGATCGGACCATCGCTCACGCCCAAGCAGATGGCTCGTGAATTGGAAGCCCACGAGGGAGCAATCGCCTACATCGACCATGAGATCGACCGGCTGCTACGGGATCTGGAATCGCGTGGATTACTCGAGAACACCCTGGTGATTCTGACGGGCGACCATGGCGAGCAGTTCGGGGAGCACGAGCTCATGGACCATGGCAACTCGCTATACCGCTCACTGCTCGATGTCCCCCTCTTCCTTCGTCTGCCCGGTCGGGTCCCGGAGCGCCTGCGAATCACTACGCCGGTGACCCTCCGGGACCTCCCCGCCACGGTGCTTGATCTGACGGGCGGCCCCGCCAAGGGTACATTCCCCGGCTCCTCGTGGGCCTCCGCCTGGGGCGTCGGGGAAAGAACCGGATCGACATCGCCGCTGCTCTCAGAGTTGACCTGGCCGGACGGCGAGATTGCTTACGCGCTTCGGGTAGGTGATCATGAATACATCGATTGGTTTCAGCAGAGAGAAGAACTGTACGACCTCCGAAACGATCCTGCCGAAGCCAGAAATCTCGCCCGTAAGGACAACGGTGCCATCACCGCGCCCTATCGTGCCTTTCGGGACTCGGTGGTCGGTGACATTCACCGACCACCGGAGGTCGAGCGACTGCAGGGCTGGCTGACCGGGATTATTCACAGATAGAGTTGACAGCGGCTTGATAGTATCGGAACTTCTGCCCGAGTCCACTAGCTTCCTCGGGAGCCCGGATGACCATGCAGCCTCGCTTGTCTCTGGTCGTACCTCTGTTCAACGAGGTCGGCAATATCGTGCCGCTGGTCGATGCGCTTCGAAGCGCGCTGGTCGATCAGGGACCCTGGGAGCTGCTGCTGGTCGATGATGGCAGCACCGACGGAACCGCGGCTGCGGTTCGCGCGCTGGCGGAAGGGGATCGTCGCATCAAGCTGATCCGGCTGGGCCGGAACTACGGCCAGGCGACAGCCCTGCAGGCGGGGTTCGACGCGGCCATCGGATCGATCGTAATCAGCCTCGACGGCGACCTCCAGAACGATCCGGCGGATATACCCGCCCTGATTCACACGCTGGAGGAGCAGGACTACGACCTGGTGGCCGGCTACCGGGTGGGGCGCCGGGATCCAACCCACCGGCGGCTGCCTTCGGCGATTGCCAATGCCATCGTCCGGATGTTGACCGGCGTGCGGATTCGGGACACCGGCTGTACCCTGCGGGCCTACCGGAGCGAGCTGCTGCAAGGCCTCCATCTCTACTCCGACCTGCATCGCTTCCTTCCCGCTATTGCGGTGGCGGTTCGCGGCGCCCGCATCACTGAAATGCCGGTTCAGCACCTGCCCCGGTTCTCCGGTGAAAGCAAGTACGGCCTGCGCCGCACTCCGAAAGTCATCATAGACCTGATCGTGTTGCGGGCCATCCATTCCTTCCGGGAGCGCCCTCTGGCGATGTTCGCCCAGGGGGCGCTTCTCGCGATCATCTTCGGCCTGCTGAGCGCGTTTCCCGAGATTTTCACGATCGGTAGCCCCGATTCGAGGGGAAGCCTGATTCTTCTCGCTTTGCCGTTCATCTGGCTCGAGCTTGCCGGCTTTCTCATTCTGCTTGGCCTCATGGCGGAAGTTGCCCTCCGCTGGCAGCGGACCGCGAGGCCATCAACCCCCCTGCTGGCACGGCGCCTGGGATGAGCGCCGCCGCAAAGATCAGCCCATCTACGGCGAAGGAGTCGCCCCTCATCTCCGTCCTCGTTCCGGTCTGGGAGCGCCCCGAACCGCTCCGGCCGCTCTACCAGGAGTATGCCGGGGCACTACGCCAGGCCGGCAAGCGTTTTGAGTTCGTCTTCATCTGTGAACCGGGATACCAGGACGACATCACCGACCTCCTGAGCCTGGCACAGGCCGGGGAACCGATTCGAGTGCTCCAGGTATCCCGAAACCTGGACGAGGCGAGTCTATATCACACCGTCGCGGCCGATTCCCTTGGCTCCATCGTTGTCACCTTGCCTGCCTACCGGCGAATCGAAGCCGAGTACCTTCCCCGCCTCATCGACAGGGTGCTGGAGGGCACCGATCTCGTCGTAGCCCGGCGCTGGCCACGCCGGGATGCCTGGATCAATCGGTTGCAGAACCGGGCTCTTCACCACCTGCTTCACTGGACTGTGGGGGGAAGGTTTCGCGATGTGGCTTGCGGGGTTCAGGCCATGCAGCGAGAGGTTCTGCTCAGTACTCCGGTCTATGGCGACTCCTTTCGATTCTTCGGGCTGCTCGCCCAGCAATCGGGGTTCCGGGTGGAAGAGATGGACGCCCCGCAGCACCCGGGGGACCGGCGGGCCCGGCTGTACCGGCCCAGTCTCTACATTCGTCGCATGATAGACCTGCTGGGGATTTATGTCATTCTCCGGTTCACCACCCGGCCGCTCCGGTTCTTCGGACCCATCGGCGTCAGTCTGATCATACTTGGCCTGGGACTGCTGCTCCTGACTCTGATCCGGGGACTGGGCCCGGTAAGCGGTACCGGCCGGGTGGTCCTCCTTGCCGGAGTCTTTCTCCTGGTGCTGGGGATCCAGGCAGTCGCCATCGGAATCATTGGGGAGATGATGGTTTTCCTGCAGGCACCCGCCCGGACCAGGTACCGGGTCGTCGAGCGGGTGAATTAGTCCGGCATGCCCGTCCCGGTCCCCCACCGCATCCCGCTCTTCATCCTCCTGCTGATCCTGGTCTGGGGCGCCTGGATTCGACTGAGCCAATTGGGGTCGAATCCCCTGTCCTCGGACGAAATGAATCACTACTACGTCGCTGCCGCCTTGCGCGACGGACAGGGGCCGGTACTGCCATCCGGGGTATGGTATGGCCGGGGGATCGAGTATTCCGAAATGGTGCGAGCCAGCCTCGACCGCATCAGGCCGGTCGAAACCGCGGTCCGGCTTCCCGCCGCAATCATTGGAACTCTTTGCCTCGTCGCATTCGCGCTGATCGTGTGGAACATTGCCGGCCCCTGGCCGGCAGTAATCGCTACCCTGCTTCTAGCCCTGTACCCGGAAGCCGTCCGGCTTTCGAGGTTCGGTCGTTTCTATACTCTGCAGCTGCTGGTCGGATTGCTGGCGATGTACTGCGGTTGGCGGGTACTTCGCGACCCGCTCGAAGCCGGAGATTTCACGGTCCGTCGTCTGGCCGCCCACTGGGGATGGGCCCTCGCAACCCTGCTCGCCTTCGGTTATGCCACCAGAATCCAGGTGACCACGCTGAGCGTGGTTGCCGGTTGGGCGGCCCTGGTCGCCGTGGTGGGCGTGCTCGATTTCCACCGCCATCGCAGCGCAGCCTGGAAATGGAGTGTGTCCTGGCAGCTGACGGTGCTCGGGATCCTGGCCCTGCTGGCCCTGTCGGCGCTGGTGCCTCACCTGGTGGGCGAGTTGATCCAGCGGGCCCGAGCGGTGCCCCTGTGGGCCCGGCTGGGGAGCTCCAGCACCGTCATGTCGTACTACCGTTCGCTCTCAGACAGCTTCCCGCTGCTGATTTCGCTCTCACCCCTGGTTTTCCTGATCGCCATTCTCCGCCATTGGCGCACCGGGTGGTTTCTCCTGGCCTGGTTCGCCATCCCCGTGCTGCTGCACAGCCTGGTGTTCACCTGGAAATCCGAGCGTTACATACTGCTGGCCGTACCGGCGCTCTTCCTGGCGGGCGGCATCGCCGCGGCCGCCGGGCTCGAAGCACTCGGTCGGTGGCTCGGCCACAGACTCCAGCAGCTGACGCCGGCCCGGGCGCATGGTCTGGCCACGGTGATGGTCGGGAGCGTGGCCCTGGTCGCCCTGGTCACGACCCCGGCATTCAACACATCCCGGAGGATTCCGTCGACCCGGGTATCGAATGGATGGGACGAGTCGAAGCGAATCATCATGGCGGACCCGGACCTGGCCCGGCTCCCGTTGGGGAGCGCGATGCCCCTGGAGACGCTACACTATTGGGGCCGGCTGGATTTCGTAGTGCAGAAAGCACTGCTGGAAAGTTGGACCGATGATCCGGCCGACCCGGACGACGCTCAACCGTATCATATGAATCCAGTCGGCAGCCCCGACCTGTACGCCGGGCGGCCAACCCTCACTACCCCCGAGGCCATCGAGCAGGCTTTTTCAGCGCGGGGAGCAGTTCTCATCGGCATCCAGCAGAAGTATTGGGATTACAACAACGTGGAGCCATCGCTCAAGGCCACCCTGGAGCGCAAGGCGACGGAGCTCTGCCACGATCGCTGCGGGACCTTGCGTCTGTATTACTGGAGATTCCAACCATGACCGACCTGGCCCGACCCGCCGCCACCACCACCGATCCCTACCTCGCCAGCCTGCTCGAGATACTGGGCAGTCGGGACCCGCTCCAGGTGATGGCTGAAACGCCGGACGCCTTGCGCGCGGGCATCGCTGGCATGACCGAGGCGCAACTCTCCGTCCCGGAGGCACCAGGGAAGTGGTCGGCTCGCCAGATGTTGGGCCACCTGGCCGACTCCGAGCTGGTGGGAGCATTTCGCTTCCGGATGATTCTCGCCCACGAGCGGCCCGGCATTCCCGCCTATGACCAGGACGCGTGGGCCGGCCGCCTGCACTACGACCAGGCTGATGTCACCGCCGTGCTCGATACCTTCACCGCGCTGCGCCGGGCCAACCTGTGGATCCTGGAGCGGGCCACCCCCGAAGACCGCCAGCGGGTTGGACTCCACACCGAGCGGGGCGCCGAAAGCCTGGACTTCCTGATGCAGATCTACGCCGGGCATGACTTGAGGCATCTCCGGCAGCTGGCGCGAATTCGCGCGGCGATCGGCGCTTAGACCGTGGCGACTCCGCGCTCACTCCACGAGCCTGCCGGCCGGTCCGCCATCCTCGACCGGCTGGCTCGGCTCACGCCGGAGCACCGGCGCCGTTGGGGCAAGATGGATCCTGCGCTATTGCTCCCCCATCTCGGCGAAGGCATCCGGTTGGCCTTCGGCGAACTGAAGCTGGAAGGTCCGCCGAAGCGCGGACTCAAGACCATGATCTTCCGCTACCTCGCCATTCACTGGCTGCCCTGGCCCGAGGGAAAGATCCAGGCTCCGCGCGGGGCGTTCACCACACCAACCGTGGGCTGGGAGCAGGATCGCCGGATCGTCGTGGGCTTGATCGAACGTTTTGCCGCCGCCGGACCCGGGGAGCTGGCGATCGAACATCCAACGTTCGGCCGGATGGGCCCCAGGGATTGGGACGTCCTGCAGTATCGCCACTTCGATCATCATCTCCGGCAGTTTGGTGCCTGACCTGGAGGTCTGGTAGTACCAGCCACGTTGGCTGCATCCCGCCGCACCTGGCTGCACCCCCGCCGCCATTCGCCGCACCGCGCTTCTCCCGGTCTGTCGCGGGCGGTACCTTGTCACCATGACCGATCGTCGCCTCTACGGCATCGCTTCCCGCTGGTTCATGCCGGGATTCGTCCTGGTCCTGGCCACCATCCTCGGTATCATAGCCTCGTGGCAGCACCATGCGACCATGGTCTACGAAGGCGGCAATACCACGGCGGGCCACGCGCTGGGCATGGGAATGCCGTTCTGGTATCTCTGGGCCCTGCTGGCGCCGGTCGTGGTGTGGTTCGCGAGGCGGGTTCCCCTGGAAAGCCGCGGGTGGGGTTGGCGCGCGCTGGCTCACGCCGCATTCGCCGTCCTCATTTCCCTGGTCCATGCCTCCCTGGAGATCGGCTTCCGCAGCCTGGCGGTGTTCCATGTCCATACCACGGTGCTGCGGCTCACCCGTTCCTCGCTGGTCCAGGCCTTCTACTCCCTCGGCACCGACCTGCTGGTCTACGGCGCCATCCTCGGGACCTGGTATGTCTTCACTCTTTATAGAAAACTGCGGGAACGGGAAGTCGCGGCGTCCCGGCTCGAAGCCCAGCTCACCCAGGCCCGGCTGCAGGCGCTTCGCAGCCAGCTGCAGCCGCACTTCTTCTTCAACGCCATGAACACCATCGCGATGCTGGTCCGGGCCCAGGAGAACGCGCTCGCGATCCGCACCGTGGCCGGCATGAGCGACCTGCTGCGCCATGTCCTCCAGGAAGATCCCCCGGCTCTGGTGCCGCTGGGCGAGGAACTGGACTTCGTACGCCGCTATCTCGACATCGAGTGCATCCGCTTCCGCGACCGGCTGCGCCCCAGCATTCACACCGGGCCGGACACCCTCGAACTGCTGGTCCCCAATCTGCTCCTCCAGCCGCTGGTGGAGAACGCGGTGCGCCACGGCGTTGGACGCCGGGCCGACGCCAGCCGGGTCGAAGTCAGCGCGGCGCGGCACAATGGCCGGCTCATCATCACGGTGCGGGACGATGGTCCCGGGCCCTCGTCCACCGCCATCAGCTCGGCCGGCGCAGGCATCGGAATCCGTAATACCCGGGAGCGGCTGCGCGAGCTGTACGGAGAGCGGTTCTTCTTCGAGCTGAAAGACGCGCCCGGCGGGGGCGCAGAAGTTACGATCGAGCTGCCGGCGCAAACGCCGGAGCTTCTCAACCTGCCGGCCGCAGGATGAGTCCCCCGATCCGGGTGCTGGTGGTCGATGACGAGCCGATCGCGCGCTCCGGCATGATCGCGCTGCTGGCCCGGGACCCGGAGCTCCGCGTGGTGGGCGAATGCGGCGATGGCCTGTCTGCGGTATCCGCCATCGGTGAACTGGTCCCCGACCTGGTGCTGCTCGACGTGCAGATGCCGGAGGCTGACGGCTTCGAGGTGCTCCGCGCGATCGACCCCGAGCGGATGCCGGTGGTGATCTTTGTGACCGCCTACGATCAGTTCGCGGTGAAGGCTTTCGAGGTGAATGCCCTCGATTACCTGTTGAAGCCGTTTGACGACGAACGTTTCACCGCCGCCCTCGAGCGCGCCAAGCGCGTGCTGCGCCAGGACCGTGTGAACCTGGCCGACCTCGGCCGCCGGCTGGCGGGGTTGCTGGACCAGACCGCGGCCGGCCCTTCGGCCAGGCCGCTGAGCCGGCTCATCGTCAAGGAGACCGGGCGCGCGATTTTCCTGAGCGTGGACGAGCTGGACTGGATCGAAGCCGCGGATTACTGCGTCAAGCTTCACGTGCGGGGCCAGACCCACCTGATTCGGCAGTCCCTGCAATCTCTCGAGGGCCGGCTCGATCCCCAGCGCTTCTTCCGGGTTCACCGGTCCGCCCTGGTCAATCTCGACCGGGTGAAGGAAATCCAGCCGCTCTTCAAGGGAGAGCACGTGGTGATCCTCCAGGACGGGACCCGGCTCAAGCTGAGCCGCAATCGCAAGGACAGCCTGGAACAGTTACTGGGGCAGGCTTTATGAAGCACGATCTTTGGGGTGTCATCCCTAGTGCAATGAGGATCTTCTCAGACTTAAGAAGATTCCTCGCTCCGCTCGGAATGACAGCCCCGAGTCGTTACCTACCGCCTTACCGCCTTACCGTCTTACCGTCTTTCTGTTGGCGTTGAAGCGGTAGCGCCTCAGCCTCGCCGTTTCGCCATTCGCTGCATCCCCATCCCCGTCCGCTGCAAACCGATGGTCCCCAGCACCCCGTTTCAGTAGAGTCGCTTATCCGCTCGCGCACTCTAAACCACTTCGGGAGCTGCACATGCCATCCCCACGCCTGGCCCTGTTGCTGGCGCTGCTCGTCCCCGCCGGCGTCCTCATCCCGCGCGCTAAGGTCGCCCCGGCCGCGGACGACATCCTGGTCTCTACCGCCTGGCTCGCCGGCCATCTGAACGACCCCGACCTGGTCATCCTGGAGGTTGGTCCCCGCGAGGCCTACGACGCCGGCCACATCCCGGGGGCCCAGTTCGCCGATCTCATGTCGCTATCGGCGCCGCACAAAATGATGACTCGCGAAGAGCACGAGCACATGACTCGTGAGCAGCGCGAGCAGGACACGACCCTCGCGCTGGAGCTTCCTACCGCCCGGCAGCTGGACTCCCTGCTGAGTGGTTTCGGCATCTCGAACAATTCCCGGGTGGTCGTCTACTTCAACGACGAATGGCTCACCCCTGCCGCCCGGGTCTTCCTGACGCTGGACTATGCCGGGCTCCGGGGCAGAATCTTCTACCTCGACGGCGGCACTACGGCGTGGAAGGCGGAGAATCGGCCGCTCAGCAAGGATGTGCCGGCGCCGCGGCGGGGCAGCTTCCACACCGCCGCGCGCAGCGACGTGGTCGTCACCGCTTCCTTCGTGAAGGACCATCTCCGCGATCCGGCGATCCGTATTCTCGACGCCCGCGACGCCGAGTTCTACAACGATACCCATGACAACGGGATGAAACGGGGAGGCCACATCGCCGGCGCCGGCAGCATTCCGTTTGGCAGCCTGGTGGATACCCTCTCGATGCGGTTCAAGAGCAAAGCCGAGTTGAGCAGCATGTTTGCCGCCCAGGGCGTGCGCCCCGGCGCGACCATCGTGAGCTACTGTCATATCGGCCAGCAGGGCAGCCTGCTCTACTTCGCGGCGCGCTACCTGGGCATCGATGCCCGGCTCTACGATGGATCGTTCCAGGATTGGAGCCGGCACCGGGAGTTGCCGGTCGAAGGCGCTCGCCGCAATCCGAGCGGGAGCTGAAGCGTGCCCGCACTCGCGAAACGGGCTACGTCGGGCGTCCCTGCCCGACTTACCGTCGGCTCCCGGGTGCGGGTTCCGGTGCTGGGTGGAGGCGAACGGCGTTACGTCAACCTGGACAACGCCGCCAGCACTCCGCCTTTCACCGGAGTGCTCAAGACCGTCAATCGCTTCTCCCGCTGGTACAGCAATGTCCATCGGGGCATGGGCTTCAAGTCCCGGCTGTCTTCCCATGCCTTCGAGGAAGCGCGAGACTCGGTGGCCCGCTTCGTCAGGGCGAGGCCATCCGACGTGGTCATCTTCTGCCGCAACACGACCCATGGCATCAACCAGGTCGCGCGGCGGTTGGATTGGTCCCATCGTCCGGTGGTCCTGGTGTCCTCCATGGAGCACCATTCCAACGATCTCCCCTGGCGGAAGGTAGGCCAGGTCATCCACATCCAGCTCGACGCCGCTGGCCGGATCGACGAGGAGCACTTCCGGAGCCTGCTTCGGCAGCACGGGTCGCGCATCGGGGTGGTCGCTGTCACTGGAGCTTCGAACGTCACTGGGATAATCAATCCGGTGCACCGGTACGCCCGCCTGGCCCATGAGGTCGGCGCCCGGATACTGGTGGACGCCGCCCAACTTGCGCCCCACCGCGCCATCGACATGCGACCCGCCACGGACCCGGCGCACCTGGACTTCGTGGTGTTCTCCGGGCACAAGATCTACGCGCCGTTCGGCGCGGGGGTGCTGGTCGGTCCCCGCCAGCTGTTCCTGGAGAATGATCCTTACGAGGTGGGCGGTGGCACCGTGGATGTCGTGAACCAGGGTGAGGTCGCCTGGACCGGCTTGCCGGATCGGGAAGAAGCGGGAACCCCGTGCATCGTGGGTGCGATCGCGCTCGCTGCGGCGATCGAGCGGATCCAGGAAATCGGCTGGCCGGCGATCACCGGCCACGAGTCCGCCCTTACCTCCCTGGCCTTGCGCCGGTTGGGACGGATTCCCGGTCTCACCCTCTATGGCGACGCCGAGCCCACCCGGGCGAAGCAACGGCTCGGCGTGATCGCCTTCAACCTGGAAGGCCGGCCCCATGCCCTCGTCGCCGCGATCCTGAGTCACGAGTGGGCAGTCGGAACCCGTAGCGGGTGCTTCTGCGCCCAGATTCACCTGAAGCACCTGTTAGGGATCGATGAGGCCGGCACTCGGGAGATCAAACGCAGAATCCTGGCCGGGGATCGCCGCGATGGACCGGGCGCCGTGCGGCTCAGCATGGGTGCCTACAACACGGTGGGCGATATCGATCGCATCAGCGCCGGCCTGGAAGCCATCGCCGCCGGTGATGTCCGCGGCAAGTATCGGGTCGATGCGAAGTCCGGCGAATACCATCCAACGGGGACCCGGTATGACTACGGCAGCTATTACCGAGGTTGATCAGGCCACGACCAGGATCGCCGTTCAGCAGCGGCGAGCCCCGGCCCCGTACATGAACCCGTACCTTGCCGGTGTCGGGCTGGGGCTGGTGCTGCTGACCGCTTTCATTACCATGGGCCACGGCCTGGGTGCGTCGGGCGGGGTGGTTTCCATTGTGGGCGCTGGTGTGCAGACCGTCGCACCGGGTCATGCCGCGAACAGCGAGTTCTTCAGGCCCTACCTCGGCACCACGCCGGGCGGCACGCTGGGAACCTGGCTGGTGCTGGAGCTGGCCGGGATCTTCATTGGTGGTTTCGTATCGGCATTGCTGGCGGGACGGTTGAAGCGGGGCATCACAGGCAGGCAGATCGGAGCATCGCCCCGGTTGCTGACCGCGGTAGCCGGTGGCGCGGTGATGGGATTCGCCACCCGGCTGGCCCGCGGGTGCACCAGCGGCCAGGGTCTGACCGGTGGCGCGCTGCTCAACGTGGGCAGCTGGGCGTTCATGCTAGCCCTTTTCGCCGGCGCATACCTGGTCGCCGGACTGGTGAGGCGGCAATGGACCTGACCGCGCCCTTCTACCAGGCGGGGGTCCTGGGTCCCCGTTCCGGACTGGTCGTCGCGATGCTGATCGGGGCTGCATTCGGCTTCTTCCTGGAACGCGCCGGGCTCGGCAACGGCAGGAAGCTCGCCTCCCAGTTCTACCTGAACGACCTCACGGTGTTCAAGGTGATGTTCTCGGCAATCCTGACCGCCCTGCTGGGACTCTTCTGGCTGGGACAGGCGGGCGTGCTCGACGTCTCACTGATCCTGCTGAGCCCGACCTACCTGGTTCCCCAGGTCATCGGCGGCCTGCTCTTCGGCGCCGGCTTCGTGATCGGCGGCTATTGCCCTGGAACCTCGTGCGTTGCCGCCGCCACCGGGAAGCTGGATGCTCTCGTGGTGTTTGCCGGGATGATGGCGGGGATCCTCCTCTACGGAGAGATCTACCCCGCGATCCGCCCATTCGCGGAGAGCACCAGCATGGGGCGGATCAGCTTCCCCGCGCTGCTGTCGGTCCGGCCCGGCATAGTGGTTGGAATTGTGACGCTACTGGCCCTGGGCGGTTTCGCGTTGGCCGGCCGTATCGAGAAGAGCCGAGGAAACCGGCTGGTACAACCGGAATGATCAACCGGATGCTGGGACTCACCGCACTGGTCCTCGGCGGAGCCGCCGTCCTGGCGCCGGCCAGCCGGGTCACGGACCCGGCCACTGCCGAATCGATTCCAGCTCACCACGATGCGATCGAGGCCGAAAGCCTGGCGGCCCGGATCATGGAGAACGGCACCGCCGGTCTGACCCTGGTGGATCTGCGTTCTCAGTCCGCCTTCGAGTCCTATCACATTCCGGGCGCAATGTGGTTGGGAGCCGCCGACCCAGGCCAGGCCAGGTTGCCCGTAGCAACGATCGTGGTGCTCTATGATGAGGCCGAGGAGAGCGCGGCACGCGCCTGGTTGCTGCTCAAAGCCCAGGGCTATTCCCGGGTGTACGTGCTCGCCGGGGGGTTGGCCGCGTGGGACGAGCAGGTCCTGCATCCTTCCCTTCCCCCTGGCATGAGCCACAGGGCGGAGGAAGAATTTGCCGCCCGCCTGGAACGGAGCCGGTTCTTCGGCGGAAGTCCGGTCCCCGCCCCTTCCAGACCGATTTCCGTCCCCCGGCCTCGACCCGACTCAACGAGGAGGGACAAAGAGAGCTTCGATATCGGACCAGGAGGTTGCTTTTACTAGGCAATCCGCTATATAGGGCTGCGATATAGAGGGGTTGCGGATTAGTTTTGTGCGGCAGATCACTCAATCGGGGCCCACCGCAGTCGTTGCAACTTCCCCCGCTCCCTCCCACGTTAGTTACCGGCATTGAGAAGCACCCACGTCGTTGCGGGGGTTTGATGGCGGTTCCCTCAGAATTGCATGACCACGTAGTGTCCGGGCACGTCGTTCAGTTGTACGGGAGTGACAGCCGCCCCCTCATCAATAACGTGAGCCGCATTCTCGCCGATGCCCTGACGCGTGGGGAGGGCGCTCTCGTCATTGCAACACCCCAACACCGCAACGCGATCTGCCAACAGCTCTGGACCCACGGTATTTCGCCAGTGGACGCCGAGCAGGAGCAGCGTCTCCTGTTGATCGATGCCGGAAAGACCCTGGCGCAATTCATGATTGCCGGGCAACCGGACTGGGATCGATTCGAGTCGGTAATTCGCGGAGTCTTGCGGCGGATCCAGCCGGAGAATCCCCAGGCGGGTGGGCATGCCTTTGGTGAGATGGTCGCGCTGCTGTGGAAGGCGAGGCGGTTCTCCGAGGCAATCCGCCTGGAGCATTACTGGAATCGCATCCTGCATTCGGGCGGCTTCAGTCTGTTCTGCGGATATCCGGTCGACGTCTTTGCGCCAGACTTCCACAGCGACGAAATGGACGCGGTAATCTGCGCCCATTCCACCTTGCTCCCGACCAATGACCGGATCGAGTCAGTCCTCCACTGCGCCATGGACGAAGTCCTCGGGCCGCTGGGCGCCCAGGTTCGCGATGTGTTTCAGCACCAGCTACAGACGGCACCGTCCAGCCTGCCTCCCGGCGAGGCCCTGGTGCGATGGCTCCGTGCCAACATGACCGGCGATTCGGAAAAGATCCTGAAGCGGGCCCGCCGACATTTCGGCAAACCTCACCCCAACTCTTGAGACCCTTCGGCCACGGATTCCCGCCGCCCCGCCAGTAGTCGCTCCGTAAAGTCCAGCCGGTTTTCCAGCTCGGCCACCCGCTTCTCCAGTTCGTCGATGTAATGCCGGTGCTCGGCCAGTTCCTCGTCCTGCTTGTAGTCCAGGTCTGTATCAGACCCGACACCCGCCCGAATGTGCTGTTGCATCCTCCGCTTCATCTTGCGACGCACTGAGGAATTCCCCCAGCGGCGGCCGCCCCGGAAAAACGCAAAGAAGAAAAACGGTATCACTACCCAGAACACCCAGCCGTGCGAGTCCATGGTTTGTCTCCCTAGTTCGATTCCCAGGCCTGTTCAATCTCGTGGGCGGTGCGCTCGAGGATCTCGGCAACTTTCTTGACCGCCGGATGTTCCGGCCCCTTGCGCCAGGCTCGCTTGTAGGTCGCGCGCGCTACCTTCCCGAAAGCGCCGTTCAGCTCTCCCATGGCCCCGCCCGCAAAATCCCGGACGGTTTCCCGGACCCGGTCGAAGATCTCCTCCAGCACATCCCGATGCTCCACCAGGAACTGCTCGCCTTCCGGCGTAATGTGATACACCTTTTTTCCTTCGGTATCCACGGCGCGGATGTAGCCCTGGTCTTCCAGCAGCTGCAGGGTGGGATACACCGTGCCGGCCGACGGGGTGTAACAACCGCCCAACTTCTCTTCCAGCGCCTTGATCACTTCGTAGCCGTGCATCGGCTTTTCCTTGAGGAGGCGAAGAATGACGAATTTCACCTCGCCCGACTCGAAAATCTGCTGCCGGCCCCGGCGCGCGCCTCGGCCCAAGCCGCCCCAATGGCCGCCCCATGATCCGCCTTTCCCCCAGGGGCCAAAGCCTGCGAAGAATTCACCGAACCCCCAGTCATCTCTCGACTTAGACACGATACACTCTCCAGTTAGGTCTTGAGTTATTACGCAAGATATATCGTGTTGGTTTCAGCATCAAGATCGGTGGGTGAGTGGGCCGGTGTGGGCACGTGGGCAGGAGTTTCGGTAGTTTGCCTACCAACCCACTGACCGACCGGCCCACCGCCCCACTCAGGAACAATTCATGGATCACCACATTGACGGCACTCTTTGCAAAGCCGGCACCCGTGACGTGCCCCAGGATTTCCAGCCCTGTTGTATCACCTTCGCCGGTCATGTCGCCACCTGCGAATTCGACATACGTTACGAGTGGTGGAGCGGGGACCAGGTCTGGGTGATTGCGATCGCCGATTCGGCCGGCGGCGGTGGGATAGTGATCCGATTCTGCCCTCACTGCTCGCAGGAGCTGGTGCCCGCCTCCCAGGTCGACGAAGACGACGAGTCCGGCCCCCAACCCGGTAGAAGACTCCGTATCAACTGATGCCGGGGGCCGGTCGAGTTGGCGTCGGCCAGCCCCGCCATCGTGGCCCGGTTCATCCCCTGAACCGTCCCCCTTGCCGACCACCCAACCCGAACGATGATAAGACTTTACGGGCCGCTGACTTGGCTGGATGGCCAAGCCTGTCAAGAGCCCGGATTTCGTCCCGGGGGAGGTGATGGGGGGTCTAGACAGCGGGTGGGGGGGGAGTGGTAGACTGGTTTTGCCCACCCTGGAAAACAAAGGGGGGGTGTTTGCATCCTCCGACCAAGCGGAGGGTCACTCTCGTAGCTGACTTTCTCCTTGAGCTACGAGCCCCCATCAGCGGCGGGGGCGAGGAAGGAGCCAGGTCGCGCCGGCCTCTGGCCGGCAGCCACCGGCGAGAACGCCGGCGCAACCTGCCCAATTCCAGACCGAGTGCCGCACCAACAATGAAAAGAGGAGTTTGTGAGAGTCATGTTGTTAGGTGCCGGCGCGGTGGGGACCGTGTCCGCCCTCAAATTCTGCGAAGTGGCGACCCTCGATCAGCTCGTGGTTGCCGATGCGGTGTCCGCCCGCGCCTCCCTCCTTGCGGACCGGCTCAACGACCCCCGGGTCAGGGCCATGGAACTCGATGCTGGTGACCGCGCTGCTGTCGCGCGGGCAATTCGTGAGACCCGTAGCACCATCTTGCTCAATGCCGCGCTGCCGGCCACCAACCTGGCCGTAATGGGAGCCTGCCTCGATGCCGGCTGCCATTACATGGACATGGCAAGCGCGGGGACTGACCCCGACGACGGCATTCCCAAGATGGATGACCAGTTCGCGCTGGACGAAGCGTTTCGCGAGCGCGGATTGCTCGCCCTGCTCGGCATCGGCGCCGACCCGGGCACTTCCAACGTTTATGCGGCCTATGCCGCGAAGCACCTGCTGGATGAAGTCACCGAGATCCGGGTGCGGGACGGCGATAACTCGGTCTGCCAGGGGCATGACGGGTTCATCGCGGCGTTCAGCCCCTGGGTCTTCATCGATGAATGCCTCTGCGAGGCGCGCTCCTGGCGCAACGGCCGCCACTACCTGGAAGCACCGCTCACCGGCCGCGAATCATTCGACTTTCCCGAGTTGGGCACCCTCACCTGCTACTACGTGGACCATGAAGAAGTGAAGACGCTGCCCCGGGTCTTCCCCCGGGCGGACGTCATCGACTTCAAGCTCTGCATGGACGACGTCACCTGGCAGACTCTCAAGGTGATGAAGCAGCTGGGCCTCTCGCGGATCGACCAGGTCAGGGTCGGAGACACCAGCGTGGCCCCGCGTGACCTCGTGGTCTCTCTCCTGCCTCAGCCCAAGGACCTGGCTGGCCGGATGAAGGGAAAGACTTGCGTGGGAACCCTGGTCAAGGGATTCAAGAACGGTCAGCCGAGGGCGTTTTACCTCTATAACATCGCGGACCACGAGGCCGTGTTTGTCAGCCATGGTGTCCAGGCGACGGCGTACCAGACCGGGATTCCGCCGGTCATCGCCGCGTCCCTGATCAGTGAAGGAATCTGGTCCGGCGCCGGGGTCGTTACCCCGGAACAAATGAACCCCGATCCATTCCTCGACCGGATGGGGCCCTCCGGTATGCCGTGGCAGATTCGGGATGACAGCAAGAGCGTCACGGAAACACCCCGGATCGCGGCTGCTGAGGTTACCACCCGCCCTTTTAGGAATACGGCAGCCGCTTAATCTCACCCCCAGCCCCCTCTCCCGGAATGGGAGAGGGGGAGTATTATCAGGTCCTTCCGCAACCGCGAGTCAGGCTATGGCGTCCCGTACCCAGCCCAAGAAGGCTCCGTCCCGCGCGTCCACCGTTAAGCAATTCAAGATGTACATCAACGGCAAGTTTGTTGATGCCAAGGATGGCAAGACCATGCCGGTCTTCGATCCGGCCACCGAGGAGCCGATCGCCACGGTGCCGGCCGGGTCCGCGGCGGATATCGACCGGGCGGCCCAGGCGGCGAAGAAGGCGTTCTACGGCGGCTGGAAGGCGACCACCGCGCAGGAGCGCGGCCGGGTGCTTCTCCGGCTGGCCGAGCGGATCCGGGCCCGGAAGGATGAGCTGGCGGAGATCGAGACTCTGAACTCGGGGAAACCGATCGTCGAGTCGGAGTATGACATGGACGACACCGCCACCTGCTTCGAGTATTACGGCGGCCTCGCCACCAAGATCAACGGTGAAGTACTCCCGGTGCCGGCCGACGCGATCGCCTTCGCGCTCCGGGAGCCGATGGGTGTGGCCGGGCAGATCATTCCCTGGAACTATCCTCTCATGATGGCGGCGTGGAAAGTCGCCCCGGCCCTGGCCGCGGGCTGCACCGTGGTGCTCAAGCCTGCCGAACAGACGCCCCTGTCGATTCTCAAGCTGGCGGAGGATTTTGCCGCAGTCGGAATCCCGCCCGGCGTTGTCAACATCGTCACCGGAGATGGCCCCGGGGCCGGCAGCCCCCTGGTGACCCATCCCGACGTGCGGAAGATCGCCTTTACCGGCAGCGCGTCGGTCGGGAAGCTCATCATGAAGAACGCCGCCGACCAGCTCAAACGGGTGTCGCTGGAGCTGGGCGGCAAGTCACCCAACATTTTCTTTGCCGACGCCGATTTCGAAGCCGCGGTGGATGGCGCCCTGTTCGGAGTCTTCATCAACCAGGGCGAAGTCTGCTCCGCCGGGAGCCGGGTACTGGTGCAGAAAGAGATCTACAAGAAGTTCGTGGAGGCGGTGAGCGCCAAGGCGAAGACCATCAAGGTCGGCCCCGGCATGGACCGGGACAACAAGATGGGTCCCCTGGTGAGCAAGGAGCAGCACGGACGGGTCGCGAAATACCTCGAGATTGGCCGCAAGGAAGCGAAGGTGGCCGCCGGTGGCGGAATTCCGAAAGAACACGCGCGGGGCTGGTACGTGCAGCCGACGGTCTTCTACGACGTAAACAACTCGGACCGGATCGCCCAGGAAGAGATCTTTGGCCCGGTCATGAGTGTCATCCCCTTCAAGGATGAAGCCGACGCCATCGAAATCGCCAACGCGACGCCCTACGGCCTGGCGGCGGCGGTATGGAGCCGGGACATCTTCCGCGCTTTCCGGGTGGTCCGGTCGCTGGAAGCCGGCATCGTCTGGGTCAACCACATGCAGCCCACGTTTGTCGAGGCGCCCTGGGGTGGGTACAAGTCGTCGGGATTCGGCCGCGAGCTGGGACACTGGGGGGTGGAGGAATACCTGGAGACCAAGCAGGTATTCATCAACCTCGACGAGAAGCCGATCGGCTGGTACTAAGCAAAGGCACATGGCCTCACTTTATACTCCGTGAGCTAAGCCGCAGACACCAGGTCGGCCCTACCCCACCTTGGGTCATGACCCGCTACTGCGCCATTATCAACGGCCATGCCGGGGGGATGGCGAGTCCGGAGGCCCGGGGAACGCTGACTGCCCTGCTCGCGGCCGCGCTTCCCGGCAGCAGTCTGGTTTTTACCGCCGACGGCGACGACCCGACAGCGCTGGCGAAGGCAGCGGTGGGAAACGGCGCCGACATGGTGGTCGCCGGAGGTGGTGACGGGACCATAAATGCAGTTGCCGCCGCGCTGGTCCATACCCAATGCGTTCTTGGTGTCCTGCCGCTGGGAACTCTCAATCACTTCGCCAAGGACCTGGAGATTCCGCCGGACCTGGAGCCCGCCGTTGACGTCCTCACCCGCGGGTCGGTCATGAGCGTAGATGTGGGTTTGGTCAACGACCAGATTTTTCTCAACAATTCCGGCCTCGGTCTCTACCCGGCCATCGTGCTGGCCAGGGAATCCCATCAGGAACAGGGCTGGTCGAAGTGGCCGGCGGCGGCGTGGGCTACGCTCAAGGCGCTGGCGCGCTACTGGAGATTGACGATCAAGGTGAGCGTGGAAGGCAAGGAGATCGTCCGGACGACGCCAATCGTCTTCATCGGCAATAACGAGTACGTGCTCGACGGCGTACAAATCCCTTCCCGGGAACGACTGACCGGCGCCGTGCTCTGCCTGTACATCCCCCACCCCACCGGCCGGCTCAAGCTGCTGTGGTTTTCGGTGCGGGCACTCTTTGGCAGGCCCCGGACCGGCGATGACTTCGACGCCCTGCTGGTCACCGAGTGCCGCATCGAATCCTGGCACCGGCACCTCCGGATCTCCATCGATGGCGAGGTTATGCACCTCCCGACTCCGCTGCATTTCAAGGTTCAGCCCGGTGCATTACGGGTCATGGTTCCAGCCGGCGGTGAAGACTAATGCGAACCATCGTCCAGCTCTCCGACCTGCACTTCGGGACCATCCTGGAGGCCACCATCGAGCCGGTGATCTCCACGCTAAAGGAGCTGAAACCGGACCTGGTCGTCATATCCGGTGACCTGACCCAGCGCGCACGCGAGGAGCAATTCGCCGAAGCCCGGGCATTCCTCCAGCGGCTTCCCACCCCGCAGCTGGTGCTTCCCGGCAATCATGATGTGCCCGCCTACAACCTCCTCCGGCGATTCGCGGACCCGTTGGGCCGTTACCGGCGCATCATCACCGGGGACCTGGCGCCCAGCTTCATTGATGACGAGATCGCCGTCCTGGGCGTCAATACCGCGCGGTCCCTGGTGATCAAGGGGGGGAGAATCAACCGGCAACAGATCGAGAGCCTTGAAGCGGCGTTAAGCGGTCTCGGGAAGAACCAGGCGAAGATCGTGGTGGGACATCATCCCTTCGACATGCCGGAGCACCTGTCCGGAGTCGACATCGTCATGAATGCGCAGCACGCCATGAAAGCCTTTGCCCGGCACCAGGTGGACCTCTTCCTCGGCGGCCACCTCCACCTGGTCTACATCGGAAGCACCCTCCGGTACCAGGTCCCGGATTACCGGGTCCCAGTCATCCAGAGCGGAACGGCGACCTCGACGCGATCGAGGGGAGAGCCCAACTCGTTCAGTGTCATCCGGGTCGACTCGCCTCGCATCATCGTGGCGATCCACACCTGGGTCGCCAGGCGGGGACTATTTGAAGTCTCGGCGACTCACGAATTCACTCGCCACGCTGCACCGGCAAGCCCGCGGCCTCCCACGCCCCGAAACCACCCGTCAAGTTGGTGACGTTGGTGTAACCCTGGGCCTGGAGGAGCGAAGCGGCAATGTGGGACCGGGATCCGCCCTGGCAGTGCAGCACCACGGGACGAT
Source organism: Gemmatimonadales bacterium (assembly GCA_036006525.1). Classification (GTDB taxonomy): domain Bacteria; phylum Gemmatimonadota; class Gemmatimonadetes; order Gemmatimonadales; family GWC2-71-9; genus DASYPP01. The sequence continues at coordinate 34,786 of DASYPP010000074.1, read as the reverse complement.
CGCGGGGGACCTCGTCCATCCGTTCCAGGAGGTAGCCCAGCGGGATGTGCTGTGCGCCATCCATGTGGCCCGCCTCCCACTCCGACTCGCCCCGCACATCGATCACTACCGGCCGGGGCCGTCGCGCGGCCAGGTCGTCCACCAGCAGCTCCGGCACGGTGATCAGCGGTTTCCCCGCTGCACTCCACTGCTCGATCGCCTTGCCATCGAAGACCCCGACCACCCGGTCGAGCCCGATCATCGCCAATTCCCGCACCGCGCGCGCCACCGAGCCATCGTCCCGCTTTTGCGCCAGCAACACGAAGTCGTGCGTGTAGGGAATCAGCCAGCCTGCCCAGGTGACGAACGAGCGGTTGAGCGGAATGCTGATCGCGCCGGGCACGTGACCCGCCGCGAAGACCGGAGCCGGCCGGATGTCCACCACGATAGCGCCTTCGCTCAGCATCGACGGCAACCGCTCCGGCGGCAACAGCGGGGGCATCCGAAATCCTTTCAGGCTTCGGGGCCCCGCGCGGTTCATCCGCTTCATCTCGGCGAAATAACGCGGCGGCTCCGGCTGGCCGGCGAGGATGGCGTGGATGAACCGCTTTTCGTCAGTCTCGGTCAGCGCCCAGTTGAACCGTTTCTCGTAGCCCAGGGAGGACTGGGGAACCGCGCTCATGCCCTTCCCGCAGGCCGAACCGGCACCGTGCCCGGGCCAGATCTGGAGATAGTCGGGGAGTGTCTTGAACTTCTGAACGCTCTCGAACATCGTCGCCGCCGCGGTGGCTGCGGACCCGCTCACCTTCACCGCCTTCTCCAGCAAGTCAGGCCGGCCGACGTCGCCCACGAAGAGAAAATCACCGGTGATGGCACCCATCGGATCGGTCGCCGTCGCGCCATCGGTCACCAGGAAGCTCAGGTGCTCCGGCGTATGGCCCGGCGTGTGTCGCACATCGATCCTGACATTCCCCACCTGGATCACCGAGCCATCCCGCAACAACTGGGCGCCGCTCGCCTCGGCGAACTGGTACTGCCAGTCCTTGCCGCCCTCGGCCGACAGGTAGAGCCTGGCACCGGTTCGTTCCGCCAATTCCCGGGAACCGGAGACGAAGTCGGCGTGAATGTGGGTTTCGGTGACCGCCGAAATCTTGAGCCCGTGCGCGGCGGCCCCGCGGAGGTACTGCTCGAGGTCGCGATTGGGATCCACGATCAAAGCTTCCCCGGTCGCGGTGCAGCCCACGAGGTAGCTGGCCTGGGCCAGCCCGTCATCATAAAAGCGAGTGAAGATCATTGTGCGCTGTTGGAGTTACGGTTGCGATTGAATATCGGCAACAGCCAACGCAGAGACGCTGAGCCCGCTGAGTTGCGCGGAGAACTATCTGTCCTTGTGGAGAACCGCACAAGCGATCCTTGATAAAGGTTATGTCGTGCTTTTCCCAGCGCAGACTCTGTGATCTCGGCGCCTCGGCGTTGGCCGTTGCGGTCCTCCGCGCCCTCTGTCTTCTCTCCCAAGGCCGGGGACTCTACAGCAAAAAGCGCTAGATTGCAAACATGCCGACCCGCATCCTCATGCTCGGAACCGGCCACCCCCACCTCTACCTCCTGGAGGGGCTGGCCCGGACCCCCCTCCCCGGCATTGAAGTCACCCTGGTAGGTACCTCCCGAGACAAGGTCTATGCCCCGATGCTGCCGGGGATCGTCGCCGGGATATACCGGGAGGATGAGGCCGTCATCGACCTGGTCCGGCTCTCCGATGCAGCTGGAGCGCGGTTTATCCACGAAGAAGCGGTGGCGATAGACCCGGACCACCGGTCGGTCCGGCTGTCCGGGGGGACCGAGTTGAGTTATGAAATCGCCTCCATCGGGGTGGGGGCCCCGGCCCGGGACCAGCAAATTGCAGGAGTTCTGGAGTATGGCCACCAGGTCCATGGCCTGCCCCAGCTTCGGAGCGCTCTTTCGGAGATGGACCGGGTGATGGCCTCCGCCGCCGGAGAAGCTCCCCGGGTCGTGGTGGTCGGCGACGGCCTTTGGGGTGCGGAGTTGGCGCTGTCGCTTCGGCACCGGATGGATCGCGGCCGACGGGGGCAGGGTATCGTGACGCTGGCTCATCCGGGTCCCTACCTGGGCGGGGCAGGGGGAAAGAACGGCACCCACCAGGCGCTGAGCCAGACCCTGCGAGCGGAAAATGTCACCCTCATGCTCGGCGCCGTCATTGCCCAGGTACAGGAACACCACATCCAGCTTTCGAGCGGTGCCCGGGTCCCGTTCGACTTCCTGGTGTGGGCTACCGAGCCCGAGGCTCCCACGATCCAGCATGGCTCTGGATTGCCGGCCGATGGGCGTGGCTTCCTGCTGGTGGACGACCACCTGCGTTCATCCGGCGCCCGTAACGTATTTGTCTCCGGCGGCGCCGCCGCCCACCAGGGCACGCCGATCATGCCGGTATCCGGCGCCCCGCGCCTCTCCGAAGGACCGGTGCTCTCAGCCAACGTGCTGGCGGCCGCGGCCGGACAGGAGCTGAAGCAGCGCTATCATCCCGGAAAGCAGCCGGTCATCGGAACCGGATTGGGCGCGACCAAGGCAAGTTGGATGGCGCGCTGGGCGTCGCACCGGCAGGAGTCCCAGCATCGCACGCTGGTCCGCCGATTCCAGGAGATCCGGCGTGGATCGAAATAGCCTTACCGTTTCCGTGCCGCGCCTGGCGGCACTGGTCTTCCTGCTTCACATCCAATCAATGCCATCACCTGCCCAGAGCACGGACCGGTCACCCCGGGTCCGGATCGATACCCTCGCCGATTTCCCCAGCGCCATTCTCGGTCGCAGCCGCACCGTGCGCATCGTGCTGCCGCCTGGCTATGACGACAATCGCAACAGATATCCGGTCCTCTTCATGAATGACGGCCAGGACCTGGAGGCAATGCGAGTCCCGGAAATCCTGGACAGCTTGTACCAGAAGCGCGCGGTTCCGCCGCTGATCCTGGTGGCGATCCATGCGACCGGGGCCCGGCTCCAGGAGTACGGCGTCGCGGCTTCCCCCAACGCGCAGGGACTCGGCGCCGAGGCGGGCAAGTACGATCGGTTCCTGCTGGAGGAATTGAACCCGGCGATCCGGCAGCGCTACCGGATAACCCGTTCCGCCTCCAGGACCGTGGTCATGGGCGCATCGCTCGGCGGGCTGGCAGCCTTCGACCTGGCGTGGAACCATGCCGATGTATTCGGAAAGGTCGGCGTGTTCTCCGGCTCCTTCTGGTGGCGGAGCAACGATTCCACGGTGGCGACGAAGCAGGCCTCGCGCATCATGCACCGCCTGGTGCGGGAGACTCGGCGAGTTCCGAAGATTCGAATGTGGCTGGAGGCAGGAAGACAGGATGAGAGAGATGACCGTGATGGAAACGGCGTCATCGATGCGATCCAGGATACCCGCGAACTGATGGAGGCCCTGGCCACCAGGGGATTCCATGAGGGCCGGGAGATGACCTACTTCGAAGTGGATGGCGGACATGATCCGGCAACCTGGGGACAGGCGCTGCCGGAGTTTCTCCGATGGGCGTTCAAACCCTGATGCGCCACGCCGCCAAGGGACGGCGTGGCCACCGTCAGAGCTTACAAGGTGAACGCCAAGCCTACGGTAAACAGATAGTCCTGCTGGGTACGGTCCTTGATGTTGGTTCCCGGCTGGTCGAAATGCACCTTATAGATCCGGTCTTCCGCATCGACCCGCAGGCTGGTGCCGCTCGCAATGCGATGGGTGACGCCGAGCCCCACGACGCCGCCGATCGACGTCTTGAATTCGAACGAATTGATTTCATTCGCCAGGTCAAAGAGGGCATTCGACGCCCGAGTGTAGGCGACGCCGGCCGAGACGTGCAGGCCGGTCGGCTGGCCGGGTCGGGTCAACAGAAAAATGCCCCGGAGATCGACCATCTTGGCGGTAGACTTGAACTTGATTTCGGTGGTCGAACTGGGGGAGAATAGGCGAGTCCTGGTCGGAGACATCGCCAGGCCACCCTCGACCGCGATCCGCGGCGAGAACCAGTACCCAATGCGAAGTCCGTATAGCGCGCCACTTTCCGTCTCAAAGAAGGCACTGCTGGCCGAATCGGCGACCAGGGCCTTGGTCGGCGAATACACGCCGACAATCGGGGTGACCTGCAACTGCGCACGGCTCGTCGAGACAATGGTGCCAAGGGCTAATGCGGCCATCGTCAGGATGCGTCGGCTCATGCAAACTCTCCTTCCAGGGTATGAAATTCCCACCCTGCCGCTGCCCAGCGGCGGTAGTCGCACACATCTTTTTCCGCGAACGGGGAAGACCGTTCGGCAGACTGAGGGCTGATGTTGGGTGGGTTGGGGCGATGGCCCCAGTGGTGATACCAATTTAGGAAGCCGCCCGGATTTTCTCCGCGACCAGCGTCACAGACAGGCCCTCGTTGGGGGGTTGTAGTGCCTGGTTTTTTGACAGTGCAATCACTTACGTGGCCAGGTAGATCTCCCCGCCCCGCTCCCGGAACTCGTTTGCTTTCTTCTCCATTTCCGTTGCCGCATAGTCCCGCACGTCCTGGGTAATCCGCATCGAGCAGAACTTGGGTCCGCACATCGAGCAGAAGTGGGCCACCTTGGCGCCTTCGGCCGGCAGGGTTTCGTCGTGATAGGCCAGCGCCGTCACCGGGTCCAGTGAAAGGTTGAACTGGTCCCTCCAGCGGAACTCGAAACGCGCCTTGGAGAGGGCATCGTCCCACGGCTTGGCCCGCGGGTGCCCCTTGGCCAGGTCCGCCGCGTGGGCCGCGATCTTGTAGGCGATGACTCCCGCCTTTACGTCGTCCCGGTTGGGCAGGCCCAGGTGCTCCTTGGGCGTCACGTAGCAGAGCATCGCGGTGCCGAACCAGCCGATCATCGCCGCGCCGATCGCGCTGGTGATATGGTCGTAGCCCGGCGCGATGTCGGTGGTGAGCGGGCCCAGGGTATAGAACGGCGCCTCGTCGCACCACTCCAGCTGCTTCTCCATGTTCTCCTTGATGAGATGCATGGGGACGTGGCCCGGCCCTTCGTTCATCACCTGCACGTCGTACTCCCACGCGATCCGGGTCAGCTCACCCTGGGTCTTCAGCTCGGCGAACTGGGCCTCGTCGTTCGCGTCTGCTATGCTGCCGGGCCGGAGCCCGTCGCCCAATGAGAATGAGACGTCGTACGCCGCCATGATTTCGCAGATTTCGCGGAACCGGGTATAGAGGAAGCTCTCCTTGTGATGGGCCAGGCACCACTTGGCGATGATGGAGCCCCCGCGGGACACAATGCCGGTCATCCGATTGGCGGTGAGCGGGATGTATCTGAGCAGCACACCGGCATGGACAGTGAAGTAGTCCACTCCCTGCTCCGCCTGCTCGATCAGGGTGTCGCGATAGACTTCCCAGGTCAGGTCCTCGGGAGCCCCGCCCACTTTCTCCAGCGCCTGGTAGATCGGCACCGTCCCGATCGGCACCGCGGAGTTCCGGACGATCCATTGCCGGGTCTCGTGAATGTTCTTTCCGGTGGAAAGGTCCATCACGGTGTCGGCGCCCCACAGCGTGGCCCAGCGCAGCTTCTCCACTTCCTCATCTATTGAGGAGCTGACGGCCGAGTTGCCGATATTGGCGTTGATTTTGACGTGGAAGCCCCGGCCGATCACCATCGGCTCCAGTTCCGGGTGATTGATGTTGGCCGGAATGATGGCACGCCCCCGCGCGACCTCGGCACGCACGAACTCCGCCGCCAGGCCTTCCCGGATGGCGATGAACTCCATCTCGGGCGTAACCAGGCCCTGGCGCGCGTAGTGGAGCTGGGTAATGCGGCCTTTGCCCCGCACCGCGGGACGCTGCAGCGTGTCGGGGATGAGCGCGCTGTGCCGGCTCCGGATCTCGACCGATTCAACCTCCCGGGCCAGGATCCAGGGGTCGCGCAGCCGGGGCAGTCCTTCCCGGACGTCGTAGCCCCGGGGGCCGCTGGTATCGTACACCTGGAGGGCCGGCTCTCCGCCGGACAGGGAAATCTCCCGGACCGGCACCCGGACGCCGCGGGGCCCGTCGAGGTAGACTTTACGGGAGTTGGGGAAGTTGCCGCCGTACTCGGGGTCGATCGGATCGGCGGTAACCGGAATGCCGGTAACGAGGGTAGCCATGCATCGCTCCAGGGTGGAAATGAAAACGCCGCCTGGGTAGGCGGCGGGCAGCGCACACGCTTCTGCTCGTCGCCGCGCTCCCTCCGCCGGTCTAAACCGGATCAGGTTCCAAGGGTTTCTTCTCAATCTCAAAAGCGTAAGAAGTAAGCGGTAAGCAGTAAGCAGGACTGGTTTCGGCCAACGGATCTCAAGTTCAGTCCCGCTCACTGCTTACTTCTTACTGCTCACCGCATTTGGATGCCCCTGGCGGCTGGTGTATCCTAGACCGGGAGACAGTTCCCCGTCAACGGTGGGTACCTTTGTGAAAGCACCTTTTTCAACTCAGAGCCACAGAGAGTCAGAGGCATCCACGACTGACACATTTCGATAAAATTCTATTCAAATGATTGTGAAACCGGCGAAAAAACGAGGCCACTTTCGAGGTCTCTCTGAGTCTTTGAGTCTCTGAGTTGAAAAGCCACCTCGCAGGGGAACCGTGACTACTCCTATCGCGACTCGCAACCAAGACCTCTGATGACCCCAAGTGACCGCGTCAGCTCGCTCTGGCGCACTCTCCATGACAAGCCAGGCGGCACCTGGCTCTTCAGCCGGCTGCTGGGCCGAGTGATCCCCTACAGCAGTACTACGCATCCTCACATCAGAGAACTGCGACCCGGCTATGCCCGGCTCACCATGAAAGACCGGCGTTCGGTGCGCAATCACCTCAATTCCATTCACGCCATTGCGATCGCGAACCTGGGGGAGCTCACCAGCGGGCTCGCCATGGTGCCGGCCCTCCCGCCAGGGGCTCGCGGCATCGTGACCGCCTTTGCCGTGGAGTATTTCAAGAAGGCGCGGGGTAATCTCGAGGCGGTGTGTTCCTGCCAGCCGCCGGCGGCGATCGGGGTGACCACGGAGGTGGTGGTCCAGGCGGAGATCCGGGACGAAGCCGGCGACATCGTGGCGCGGACGGCCGCCACCTGGCGGCTGGGCCCGGCATAGTTCCTACCGCTACCGCAGTTTCCGATTGCACCTTCGAAGGGTTTCCTCGGAAACCGCTTCAACTGGCGTCCAAGTCCTTAAAAAGCCCCATCTTGGCTGATCGGCAACCGGGCACAAAGGTTGCGGCTCTCCGAGTACGGCGGCTCTCCCTCCAGTCTGCTGCCGTTTCTCTTCCCAATAGATGCCACCGAATAGCCCGCCACGGAAAGACGGACTGGTGGTAATGGAGTACCCGTGCTCCGACCCGTCGCGCTCGTGCTTCTCGCTGTGGCGTTCTTTCCGCATACTGGCGCCAGCCAGGATGTGCGGAAGATGCGCGTCCGCGAGGTGCCCGATTCCAATCTGCGCGATGTAGCCGTGGCGGTGGCCGATCCCAGCCACCCGGTGATCTACTACAATCCCAGGCTGATGGAACGCTTCGGGCCCAGCTTGAGCGCATTCGTCCTGGCCCATGAATACGGCCATATCCGTTTCGGCCACCGCCGGATTCCGGCCGGGAGGCATGTCAGCTTCGACCGCGATTCAGTGCTCCGGGAGTTCGAGCTCCAGGCGGACTGCTACGCCGCCCAGGTCCTGGTGCGGGTCAAACCGGCAGACCTCCGCGTGGCGATCGAATTCTTCCGCAAAATGGGGGATTTCCGCTACGACACCGAACACCCAACCGGGTTCGAGCGGGCCCGGCAGATCGAGACCTGCATGGCGAACGATGGGTCCACCCAGCTGGCCGCCGGGCCGGGCGACCAGGTCCAGGCCACCCTTAAGCGGCTGCCCGGTGAGCCGGGCCCGATGGCGATGCTCAAGTCCTCTTACATCCTGCGCTCACAGAAGGCCAGCCAACGGGAACGCAAACCCGGGAACCGGCTTCCGTTCGAAAAGGGCATCTACAAGCACTAAGAAGCCCATTATCATTAGGCATGGCCCACGCTGAGCTGCCGCTTTATGAGGGCGGACTGGGGAAAACCAGGCGCAGGGATGCCTGGTGGATCCAGCCGCTGATCGTCTTCCTGGTTTTCTCCTCCTTCATTATTTACGCAACCTGGGCCGCGTTTCAGAACGCGCACTACACGTTTGGCCCTTACCTCTCCCCGTTCTACTCCCCGGAACTCTTTGGGACGTCCCCCCATGCCCTCCTGGGCCCACCGCCTACCTGGTGGCCGGGCTGGCTTCCGTTCTCGCCTGCCCTCCTGATCCTCTGGGCTCCCGGCGGCTTCCGGTTCACCTGTTACTACTACCGTGGCGCCTACTACAAGGCGTTCTGGGCCGACCCTCCCAACTGCGCCGTGGGGGAGCCGCGATTCAAGTATCGGGGAGAGAGCAGGTTCCCACTCATCATCCAGAACATCCATCGTTTTTTCCTCGTCGCGGCGGTCGTCGTACTCGTCTTCCTCGCCGCGGACGTGTACAAGGCGCTGTGGTGGATTAACCCGGCTACCGGAGCGGTCGAATTCGGGATGGGCGTGGGCACCGTCGTCCTGGCCGTCAACGCGACCCTGCTCTCCTGCTATACCTTCGGCTGCCACTCGATGCGGCACATCGTGGGCGGCGTGCTGGACCAGCTCTCCTCGGCGCCGCGGCGCAAGGTGGCCTACGACTGCGTGAGCTGCCTCAACCGGCGGCACATGATGTGGGCCTGGCTGAGTCTCTTCAGCGTGGCCCTCTCGGATCTCTACGTCCGGTTGTGCTCGATGGGCGTCCTCTCGGATTGGAGGATCTTCTGATGGCGGGAAGCTATCAGGCCTTCGAGCACGATGTTCTGGTCATTGGGGCTGGCGGTGCGGGACTCCGGGCCGCGATCGAAGCCGCGGCCACGCCGGGCGTCAGGGTGGGACTGATCTGCAAATCGCTCCTCGGCAAGGCGCACACGGTGATGGCCGAAGGCGGCGTCGCCGCGGCGCTGGCCAACGTGGACGATCGCGACAACTGGCGAGTCCACTTCGCCGATACCATGCGGGGCGGCCAGTATCTCAACAACTGGCGCATGGCCGAGCTGCACGCGAAAGAAGCCCCGGACCGGGTGCGTGAACTGGAAGCCTGGGGCGCGGTGTTCGACCGCACCGAAGACGGCCGCATCCTGCAGCGGAATTTCGGCGGCCACAAGTATCCCCGCCTCGCCCACGTCGGCGACCGCACCGGCTTGGAGATGATCCGCACCCTCCAGGACCATGCGGTACACCAGGGCATCGACGTGCACATGGAATGCACGGTGCTCACCCTGCTCAAGGATGGTGAGAGGATCTGCGGCGCCTTTGGCTACGATCGGGACCGGGGCCGCTTCCGGCTCTTCCGGGCCAAGGCCATCGTGCTCGCGACCGGTGGCGTCGGCCGCGCCTACAGCATCACCAGCAACAGCTGGGAATACACCGGCGACGGGCACGCGCTGGCCTACGAGGCGGGCGCCGCGCTCCAGGACATGGAGTTCGTCCAGTTCCATCCGACCGGGATGGTGTGGCCGCCCAGTGTGCGCGGAATCCTGGTGACCGAGGGCGTGCGGGGCGAGGGCGGGATCCTGGTCAACAAGGATGGCCGCCGGTTCATGTTCGACGACATCCCCGACAATTACAGGAACCAGACGGCGGACAACGAGGAAGAAGGGTGGCGGTACACCCAGGGCGACAAGAATGCGCGCCGGCCGCCGGAGCTGCTGACTCGCGACCACGTGGCCCGCTGCATCATGCGGGAGGTGCGCGAGGGCCGGGGCAGCCCCCACGGGGGCGTGTACCTCGACATCGCCTGGATCAAGAACCGGCTGCCCCACGCGGCGGAACACATCAAGAAGAAGCTGCCCAGCATGTACCACCAGTTCAAGCAGCTGGCCGACATCGATATCACGACCACTCCCATGGAAGTGGGCCCCACCACCCATTACATCATGGGCGGGATCAAGGTGGATGGCGACAGCCAGATGACCACCGTGCCGGGGCTGTTCGCCGCCGGAGAGTGCGCCGCCGGCCTCCACGGCGCCAACCGGCTGGGCGGGAACTCGCTGTCCGACCTGCTGGTGTTCGGCAAGCGGGCCGGCGAATACGCGGCGCAGTACGCTCGAAGCGCCGGTTCATGCCATCTCAATGTCGACGCGGTGGAGGCGGCGGCCACGAATTCGCTCAAGCCCTTCGAGCGTACTGACGCGGAGAACCCCTACCAGGTCCAGCACGCCCTCCAGGGCATGATGCAGGACCTGGTGGGCATCGTCCGCCGGGAAGAAGAGATGCGGAAAGCGCTGGAGGGCCTTAGCGAGCTGGAGCGGCGAGCGGGGAAAGTCGCGGTCGAGGGCAACCGGGAATACAATCCTGGCTGGCACACCGCGCTGGACCTGCCCAACCTGCTCACGATCTCCCAGGCGATCACCCGCGCGGCCATCGAACGGAAAGAAAGTCGGGGCGGGCACTTCCGCGAAGACTACCCGGACAAGAATCCCGAGTTCGCAAAGTTCAACATCCTGATCAGGAAGTCAGCCGACGGGAGTATGCAGGTCAGCCGGCAGCCAATTCCCGAAATGCCGGAAGCGTTGCGGCAGGTCATTGAGGAAATGAAGTAGGGACCTGCAACAGTTCCTCGCGGCGACCGCGGTAAAAAGCCCGGGTAGTTGAGATTACGGGGACGATGAAATGATTGTATTAGGTGTTGTTGACCGCGGCCGCCGCGCTTCACCGCGGCCTCCGCGAGGAGCTTTTTGGAGATCAAATGCCGAGAGAAGCTAGATGACCCAGGCAGCATTCCGGATCTGGCGGGGCGACTCCACTGGCGGCGGGTTCCAAGACTACGCGACTGACGTCAGCGAAGGCATGGTCGTGCTCGACGCCGTGCACCAGATCCAGGCCGAGAGCGCGCCCGACCTCGCGGTGCGCTGGAACTGCAAGGCCGGCAAGTGCGGCTCCTGCTCCGCCGAAGTGAACGGGATGCCGAAGCTGATGTGCATGACCCGGCTCAAGGACCTGCCCCAGGACAAGCCGATCAGCATCGAGCCGATGCGGACCTTCCCCCGGCTCCGCGACCTGGTCACCGACGTTTCCTGGAACTTTCGGGTCAAGCAGCAGATCAAGCCCTTCAAGCCGCGGGCACCGGACGCCCCCGACGGCACCTGGCGCATGGCCCAGGCCGATATCGACCGGGTCCAGGAGTTCCGCAAGTGCATCGAGTGCTTCCTCTGCCAGGACGTGTGCCATGTCCTCCGGGACCATCACAAGCACGAGGAGTTTATCGGCCCCCGGTTCCTGGTCCATGCCGCGGCGCTCGAGATGCACCCGCTCGATACCGAGGACCGACTCCCCGAGCTGAAACAGGCCCACGGGATCGGCTACTGCAACATCACCAAGTGCTGTACCCGGGTCTGCCCCGAGAGCATCGCCATCACCGATAACGCGATCATCCCGCTGAAGGAACGGGTGGTCGATCGTTTCTACGACCCGGTGATGCGGCTCTGGCGGAAAATCCGGGGACAGTAGGGGGAGCTCCATGCCGTCACTCAAGCGTCTTTCCCCGGCCGGCGTCGCATCCGCCCTGGTCAAGGCGGAACGCTATCGGTTGCTGAACCAGCCATGGGCGGCGGAGAGTATCTGCCTCGACGTGCTGGAGGTGGAGTCGGCGAATCAGTCCGCGCTGGTCCTGCTGTTGCTCTGCATCACCGACCAGTTCGGCAGCGCCACCGGGGCGGGCGTGGCGCGGGCCCGCGAGGCGCTTCAGCGACTCACCAGCGAGTACCAGCGCACCTATTACGCGGGAATCATCTGTGAGCGTCGGGGACAAGCCATCTTCGCGCGGGGCGAGCCCGGATCGGAGTCGGTGGCCTACTCCTGGTTCCGCGAGGCGATGGAGTGGTATGAAAAGGCCGAGAAGATCCGGCCGGAAGCCAACGATGAATCGTTGCTTCGCTGGAATACCTGCGCCCGCCTGCTGGCCCAGAACCCCAAGCTGGCGCCCAGGCCGGAGGAAACCTTCCAGCCGTCGTTGGGCGAATAATCATCCGCGGGGTTTCAATTCCCACAGCACGTTGATGATCACCCACCGCCCGTTGAACCGCGCCATCTGCATGTAGTCAATCCAGCCGGACATCGTGGCCCGGACGCTGGCCGCGTTCTGGAAGATGTCCAGGATGGCCACGTCCTTCTGCTGCCGCTCCGGCGGAGTGTTCTTGCCGCCGCCCCGCGCAACGTTGGCGACCAGTCGCGCCGCATCCATCTGGTCGATCCTGCTCCGGCCGTCCGGCCCGGACTGCACGATCCGCTTGACCAGGTCCGGGTGTACCGCGCGCGCCATCCGGGTGGTGTCGCCGGTGTACCAGCCTTCCACATAGTCCAGGGCCGTGGCCCGGATCGCCGCGGAATCGGCGGCGCTCTGAGCCACCCCGCTTCGGGGGGCGACGGCGATCGCCAGCATGAAAAAGCCAGTGAGCCGCAAGGATCTCGTCATCATTGGACCATCCCCTTATCAAGAGTCACGGCCGATTGCAGTGTATGGCTAGAGTATCAGGTGAGGAACTCCCAGGGAACCACTGTGGGATGGATTGGCCGTATTCCGTGATGAGACTGCACACCGCCGAGACGCCGATTGCGTCGAGGTTGCGCTGAATACAGCAACTGCAACGGCCAACGCAAAGGCGCTAAGGCGCCAAGAGAACAATATTGTTTTACTCTGCGAAACCTCTGCGTTCTCTGCGCCTCTGCGGTGAGCAGTTGCTGGGCCTGCCATCCTGTACCAGGTCAACGACCCAATCTCTACTTCAGGAGCGCTCTCAGCCTCTCCGAGTGCGAACGGCTCGATGTCAGCCTGGTCCCGTCGCGCATGATCACTACGTATTCCCCGTGGAAATACGGCTCCAGCGCGCTCACCCGGTCGATGTTGACGATGGCCGAGCGATGCACCCGGACGAACGTCGCCGGATCCAGCCGGGCCTCGACGGCCTTCATCGTGTCACGCACCAGGTACGCTCGCCCTGCCGCGTGCAGCCGGACATAGTTGCCCGCCGCGTCGATCCAGTCGACATCTTCCACCTTGACGAACGAAATGGTTCCCCCGTCGCGCACCACAAAGCGGGTCGCGAGGTGTTGCCGCGCCCGCCACAGCTGCACCAGCTGCTCGAGTTGAACGCTGGCATCCTGGACCTTGGCGCTCATCCGGGTGCGAACCCGGTCCAGTGCCCGCTGAAAACGGGTCGGATCAATCGGCTTGAGCAGGTAATCCACCGCGCTCACTTCAAACGCCCGGAGCGCGAACTCGTCGAAGGCGGTGACAAAGATGATGGCCGGCACGGTGGACCCCAGCGCGTCCAGCACCTCGAAGCCGTCCAGTTCCGGCATCTGGATATCCAGGAACACCAGGTCGGGCTGTTCCCGTTCGATCACCGCCACCGCCTCGAGGCCGTCGCGGCACTCGGCGGCCACCGTCCAGTCCGGGGAGTCGGCGAGCAAGGTGCGGATCCGCTCGCGAGCCAGCGGCTCGTCGTCCACGATCACCGCGCGCCGGAGGGGCGTCATGAAGGCGTCCCCGATGCCCCGGCCGAGGCCGGCCGAAAGGGTAGCTCCAGGCAAACCAGGACCCCGCCGCCGGGCTGTTGCTCCAGCACCACCTGTTGCTGGTCGCCATAGAGCTGCTGCATCCGGAGCCTGGTGTTGCTGAGTCCAATTCCCTGGGCCGGTCCGTTGCCTTCCGGATTGGCGAGACCGGGACCGTCGTCCCGCACCAGGAGCCGCAACCGGTCCCCGGCCCGCTCTGCCCGCACGACCACCAGCCCTGCCCCGGCCCGCCGGGCGATGCCATGGTGCAGCGCATTTTCCACCAGCGGCTGGAGCACGAAATGGGGGACCAGGGCGGATTCGATCCCCGGCTCCGCCTCGGTGCGGAAGGTGAGCCGGTCGCCGAAACGAACCTGCATGATGCCGACGTAGTGCCCCAGCGTCTCCAGCTCCTCCCGGAGCTCGACTTCCTGGCGATCCCTCTGCTGCAGGGTCCTGCGCAACAGCTCACTGAGTTGGGTGAGCATGCGGTCCGCCGCCTGGGGATCCCGGTGCATGAGGGTGGAGACGCCCTGCAGCGTATTGAACAGGAAATGAGGATGCAGTTGCCCGGCCAGGGCATCCAGCTGGGCGGCGGCGAGCCGGGCCCGGAGCTCGGCGGTCTGTGACTCGCGCTCCTTGTAACGCTCATAGAACACGATCGCGTGGACCACGCCCAGCAGGCACCAGAACGCGATGCTCTCGATCGCAAAATTGCGTTGCAGCAGGACCCCGAGGGTCTGCAGGTACCCGCCCGGAATCGGCCTCCCGTCCGGGATCAGCCGGAGCAACGGCTGGTACATGGCGTACTTGAGAACGACGGAGACGCAAGTGATGGCGAGATAGACCGGGAGCCGCTTCGGCCAGTGTTGGCGGTCGACGGGATACCGGCGCACCAGCCAGAAGTAGAGCGGGGTGAAGATCGCACAGGTGTACCAGTCGGCGAGCCGGCCGAGAATCAGCGGCGTCCATTCGAACGGCTGGCCGATCGAGCCCAGGAAGAGGCCGCTTTGCAACGCGACCAGCAGGGCCAGGAGGGTCCAGACGCCGAACCCGACCAGCCACAGTACCGGCTTGCGGGGCAATCCCGGGGAATTCATGTGTTTAAGTTGGGGTGAATCGGACTAAAGAGAAGACCGGCTGGGACCGGCTGGCCTTCCCGGGTGACGAGCAGGCTTTTATGGTTGACTGCTCCTCACCCGAGGCCCCATGTCTACCAATCCGATCCGTGCGGCCGGCGTCCTCCTGGCCCTGACCGCCTGCGCCCAAGGTACAACCATGACTCCCGCTCAGCAGCCGGCACCGGAAATCGAGTTCCTCAATCCCTACGGGGCGCTGAATCGCCCGTTCTCTTCCGCGGTGCGGGTGGGGAACCTGCTCTTTCTGTCCGGCAACCTCGGCGTCATCCCCGGGGGAAACCAGTTGATCGCCGGGGGCATCGAGGCCGAGACCCGGCAGACCATGGAGAACATCCAGGACGTACTCACCAAGGTGGGATCGTCGCTGGACCGGGTGGTCAAGTGCACGGTCATGATGGCCGACATGGCCGAGTGGGCCCGAATGAATACGGTGTACGTCACGTTCTTTCCCGATCACAAGCCGGCCCGTAGTGCCTTCGGCGCCACGGCCCTCGCTCTTGGTGCGCGAGTCGAGATCGAGTGTATTGCGGTTGTGGGGTAGTGTGGTTTCCAGCTGGGCTACCGTTTCAAACACGTAGTCACGTAGAACACGCAGGACACATAGAAAAACTGTTCTACGATACGAGGTCAATTCGAGCAGGTAAGCCAGTGATTGATAGTCTTTCTACGTGACCGACGTGCCCTACGTGGCTACGTGTTGAAAACGTTCGTTTCGCAAAGGTGCCTCCAATGAAGACACAAGTACTAACCCTGATCTGCCTCCTTGGCTTTCTTGCCCCGGTTCAGGCCCAGCAGGATTCCACGCTCCTCACCCTGGATCGCATCTTCAAAGGCTCCGACTTCGACCCCCAGTTCGCCAGCGGCATCCGCTGGACCTCCGAGGGCGAGAACTATACCCGGCTGGAACGGGCCGATAGCGGGGGACAGAACCTGGTCAGGATAAATGCGGCGACCGGTGTGTCCACCGTCCTAGTGCCGGCCTCGCGGTTTACCCCGGCCGGCGCCGCCAAGCCGCTTCGGATCGAGAACTACGCCTGGTCACCCGACGGCAACTGGCTGCTCATCTTCACCAACTCGGCCCGGGTCTGGCGCGCCAATACCCGGGGCGACTTCTGGGTGTTGCCGGTCGCCGAGGGAGCGATCCGGCAGCTCGGCGGCGACGCGCCGGTCTCGACCCTGATGTTCGCCAAGTTTTCGCCTGATAGCCGCAAGGTGGGTTACGTCAGGCAGAACAATCTCTACGTTGAGGACTTGGCCTCTGGGGCCATCACCCAGCTCACCAGCGACGGGTCCCGGACGACGATCAACGGAACATTCGACTGGGTATACGAAGAAGAGTTCGGCGACCGGGACGGGTTTCGCTGGAGCCCGGATAGCCGGTTGATCGCCTACTGGCAACTGGACGCGACCGGCGTGCGGGACTTCCTGCTCATCAACGACACCGATTCGCTCTACTCCTTCGTCACCCCTGTTCAATATCCCAAGGCGGGGAGCACCAACTCCTCGGCCCGGATCGGCGTGGTCTCCGCCGATGGCGGCTCCACCCGCTGGTTTGAGGTCCCCGGCGATCCCCGCAACAACTATATCGCGCGCATGGACTGGGCGGGCAACTCGAGCGCCATCGCGATCCAGCACATCAACCGGCTGCAGAACACGGACGAGGTGATGCTGGGCGACCCGGCGACCGGCGCCATGCGCACCGTGCTCACCGAGCGGGACAGCGCCTGGGTGGACGTGGTGGATGACATGCGCTGGCTCAAAGGCGGGGAGCAGTTCACCTGGGTGAGCGAGCAGAGCGGTTGGCGCCAGGTGTACGTGGTCCCCCGGGAAGGCGGGCCGATGCAACTGGTGACGACCGGCAACTTCGATGTCGAGAGCGTGCTGCAGATCGATGAGCGAAGCGGCTGGGTGTATTACATCGCCTCGCCGGAAAACGCGACCCAGCGTTACCTGTATCGCAGCAAGCTCAACGGCAAGGGCCAGCCCGAACGGTTGACCCCGGCGGCGCTGCCGGGATGGCACCAGTATTCGCTCTCCCCCGGCGCGCGCTTCGCCGTCCACACCTGGTCCAGCTTTGAGGTTCCGCCGACGACCGAGATCGTCCGGATGCCCGGTCACCAGACGGTGCGTGTCCTGGTCGACAACGCCGAGCTCAAGGCCCGCGTCGCCCAGCTCCGGCGAGGGACGGTGCGATTCTTCCGGGTCAACGCCGGCCCCGGCGTGGACCTCGACGGCTACGCCATGTTCCCGCCCGACATGGACAGCACCCGCCAGTATCCGATCCTCTTCAACGTGTACGGCGAGCCGGCCGGCGTTACGGTGACCGACTCGTGGGGTTACAGCGAATACCTCTGGCACCTGATGCTGACCCAGCAGGGCTACATCGTGGCCTCGCTGGATAACCGCGGCACCCCGCAGCCCCGGGGACGGGCCTGGCGCAAGGTGGTCTATCGAAAGATCGGAGTGATTGCGTCGGA
Source organism: Gemmatimonadales bacterium (assembly GCA_036006525.1). Taxonomy (GTDB): domain Bacteria; phylum Gemmatimonadota; class Gemmatimonadetes; order Gemmatimonadales; family GWC2-71-9; genus DASYPP01. The sequence goes on along the minus strand of DASYPP010000074.1, from coordinate 17,565 downwards.
GGACCAGGCCGGCGCTGCCCGGGTGATCGGGCGCTGGCCCATGGTCGATTCAACCAGGATTGGAGTCTGGGGATGGAGCGGCGGCGGGTCGATGACCCTCAACCTGATGTTCCGCTATCCGGGCGTCTATAGCACCGGGATGTCGGTGGCACCGGTGCCGGACATGCGGCTCTACGATACCATCTACCAGGAACGGTACATGGGACTGCCGCAGGACAACGCGGAAGACTACAGGCAGGGTTCCCCGCTCACTTTTGCCGACAGTCTCAGGGGCAATCTCCTTGTCGTCCATGGCAGCGGGGACGACAACGTGCACTACCAGGGAACCGAGCGGCTGGTGAACGCGCTGGTGGCCGCCAACCGGCCGTTCACCATGATGGTCTACCCCAACCGTACGCACGGGATCTTCGAAGGAGAGGGAACCACTTTGCACCTGTACAACCTGCTGACCCGGTTCCTGAAGACCAACCTGCCGGCCGGTCCCGCGGTACACGCCGCAGGAACGAATTAATATCCGGGCGCAGAGCGAGCGCCCTCATTCACGCACCGAGTTGGACTGTGCCGGTGGGTCGTTCCAATGCCCGCTGGTACACGATGGCCGCCGCCGCGACATCCTGAAGGGCAGTACCGGTGCTGTCGAAGACGATGATCTCCTCCCGGGTGCGGCGGCCCGGGTGCTTGCCCGCCACCACTCCCCCCAGGTCCGCTGCCACCTGCCCGGCTGACATCACCCCGGCTTCAATCGCGTGATGCAAGTCGCCAATCGTCCTGCACTGCTCCAGGTTGTCCACCACCACGGTCGCCTGGCCCATAAGCGCGGGATCGATCTCCTGCTTCTCGGGGTTATCCGCTCCCACCGCCGCGATGAAGCTGCCCGGCCGCACCTGCGCCGGTCCCAGGAAATGTTGTCTGGCCGGGGTACAGGTCACGATGATGTCGCTCGCCATTGTCGCGGTAGCCAGCTGGGCCGCCGCGCGCACCGGAATTCCCAGTTTCTGTCCCATCTCCCGCGCAAACTTGTCCGCTCGCGACGGATCCTGGTCGAAGCAGTGGACGCCGGTAAGCGGGCGCACCTGGTGCACGGCCTCCAGCTGCAGCCTTCCCTGCACCCCGCAGCCACAGATCGCGGCGGTGGCGGCGTCCTCTCGAGCCAGGTACTTGGCCGCGACGCCGGTCGCCGCGGCGGTTCGGAGCGCCGTGATCCCACCTGAATCCATGAGCGCCAGCAGCCTGCCGCACTCCAGATCGAACAGGGCGATGACCCCCTGGATCGTGGGGAGACCGTGGTCTTTGGGATTGCCCGGGAAGTTGGAGTTCACCTTGGCCGCAAAGAAGCCACGCTTCTGCCCGGTGCTGGCGACCTTCAAATGGAATCCACCGGTGGGAGCGTGGAATCCCAGCAGGCCGGGGGGCGGCACCAGCCCCTCTGCGTAGTCCTTGAACACCGATTCCACCGCCGCGATGCACTCGGCCATGCTCAGCAGCCCCGCCACTTCAGAACGAGTCAGCAGCAGCGTCGTAGGTGACTCCATGATCAGAACCGGGTGAGGGAGAAAGGCGTGAGGTCGAAGCGGGATCTTCCGCTGAGCACCAGGTCGGCCGCGACCTCCCCGACCACGCTGGAGAACTTGAAGCCGTGCCCCGAGCAGGGGCTCAGTACCAGCACGCCGGGATCAGCGGAATGCCAGTCTATCACAAAGTGGCGATCCGGCGTGTTGGTATAGAGACAGACAGTCGAAGCGCGGAGCCGGCCGTTGGCTCCCGGAAAGAACTTCGCGAGCAGGACCCGCACCGCGGCTTCTTCCTCCGGCGTGGTTACCCGGGAGACGGTATCGGGATCGGCCGACTCCCCTTCGTGATGAATGTCGATCTTCACGCCGTTACCGGCGTCGGGCAGAGTCACGAAGAGGCCGCCCGGCCAGTGCTCCCAGAGGGCGACCGGGTACTGGTCGGGACCCAGGTCTCCATAGCCGGAAGCCGGATCAAACCAGTGGAATTGTTGCCGCTCGACCGCAAAATCCCGCGCCTGGGATGGGAGAAGTTGCGAGATCCAGGGACCCAGGGCCAGCACCAGGTACCGGGTACGGATGTCGCCCCGATCCGTCGTGAGCACGAGGTCCTCGCCCGACCGCGACCATCCCAGCAACGTGGTGTTGGTTCGCACTTCCGCCCCCGCCTCCGCCGCCAGCCGGAGGTGGGCCGCTACGACCCGCTCGGGGAACAGCATCCCGGCTCGCTCCTCCCACAGGCCCACAAAGCCTTCCGGCGGGGTCAACCCGCGCCACCGGTTCCCCACCTCGGTCGCGCTCAACATCTTGTGGGGAATCCCGTGTTCCCTTACGCTGGCCAGGCAGCCGGTGAGCAGCGGGCCGTCCGGCGGACCTAGCATGAGCCCACCGGTTTTCCGGTACACCTGTTTTCCCCAATTGCGGGCTAGTTCGTCCCACAGCTCGTAGGCGCGGCGGACCAGGGGCACATAGAGGGGGTGCTCATAGTAGGCTTCCCGGATGATTCGGCTGTCCCCGTGGGAAGAGCCCATGGCATGGGGCGGCTGAAAGCGGTCGAGCCCAACCACCCGGGTGCCGCGGCGCGCCAAATGGTAGAGCGCGGAGCTGCCCATGGCGCCGAGGCCCGCGACCACCACTTTGGGGTTCATCATGAGAAGTCCTGCCGACCGACGATGGGCCGCACGGGGTCAGGGGCCGGCACCGGGAGAGCTCCCGACGGGTCGCGGGCCAAGGCGGAAAGCCAGGCCAGGACCGGAAGCAGGGCCTCCCGCCGAAGGGCATAGGTTCGATGGCGCTGGGTCCGTCGCTCCTCGATCAGCCGAGCTTGCTTGAGCAGCCGCAAGTGGCGGGATATGGCCGGCCAAGTCACTGGAAACTGGGCGGCAATTTCTCCGGCATTGCGGGGCGCGACCCGGAGCATGTCGAGGATCTCGCGCCGAATGGGATCGGCGAGGGTAGCGAGTTCGGGCTGCAGTGATTTTGTCATCTAACATATTAGTTAAATGGTTTATTATTAGGCAATTTATAATTAAACATTCTGTTAATAATACGCAACCCTTTGATTTATAACGTGATTCCTGCCCCACCGCTACTCCCGCTTCGCTACCCCAGTAACTTGCGACCGGCGGGGAAACTGGGCTAATTGGGTGAGCGTAGGGGCGGCACTTGGCACTCACGCCAGAACAGAGTTGAGCCGATATGGACGACCAACCGCTCGAGCAGCGGTTACAGGACACGCTCGGCCCCCTCTACGAAGTCCAGCAGGAGCTGGGTGGGGGCGGGATGTCACGAGTCTTCGCGGCCCAGGACCTTTCCCTGGGGCGCCGGGTCGTCGTGAAGGTGGTATCGCCGGAGCTGTCCTCGGGCGTGAACCTGGAGCGGTTCCGCCGGGAGATCCTCCTCGCCGCCCAGCTCCAGCACCCGCACATCGTTCCTGTTCTTGCCGCCGGCGAAGTCGACGGCCTGCCGTATTTCATCATGCCATTCGTGTCCGGCCACTCGCTGCGCCAGCGGCTGGACGGGACCCACCCGTTACCCGTCCCGGAGGTGGTGAGCATTCTCCGGGACGTGGCGCGGGCCTTGGCCTATGCCCATAGTGTTCACATCGTGCATCGCGACATCAAGCCGGAGAACGTGCTGCTCTCCAGCGGATCCGCGGCCGTCACCGACTTCGGCATCGCCAAGGCGCTCTCCACCTCCCGCGCGCCTCGGGGAACCAATCTCACCCAGGGCGGGACCTCCCTGGGCACCCCAGCCTACATGGCGCCGGAGCAGGCAGCGGCCGATCCCAACACCGACCACCGCGCCGATCTCTATTCCTTCGGTATCCTCGCCTACGAGCTGCTTTCCGGCGCTCCCCCGTTCCATGGCCGGCCGCCCCAGGCCTTGCTGACGGCTCATATGGCGGAAACACCGCCGCCGCTCCAGTCCGTGGCACCCAACATCCCGCCGGCGCTGTCCGGGCTGGTGATGCGCTGCCTGGAGAAAAGCCCGGCGGATCGCCCGCCCGGCGCGGCCGCAATTCTCGATGTCCTGGACCGGCTCGACATCTCGGGAAGCCACACCACCGTACCGGTGCGCAGCACGGTTCGGCCCCAACCGCTGCGCTGGGCGCTGGTCGGGATTGTGGCGGTCCTGGTGGCGGTGGGAAGTTTTCTGGGGTGGAAACGGATGCGAGGATCCGAAACCTTGCTGGACCCCGCGCTGGTGGCGGTGGCCCCGTTCCGCATCGCGTCCGCCGATCCCTCGCTGCACTATCTCCGCGAAGGCATGCTCGACCTGCTGGCAGCCAAGCTCACCGGAGAAGGCGGACTGCGAGCCACCGAACCCCGCCTGGCCCTGACCGCATGGCATGACGCCGGGGGCTCCGATAAGGCCGATCTGGACCAGAACGCATCGGTGGACGTGGCCCAGCGGCTCTCGGCTGGCCGCTTGTTACTGGGAGACGTGGTCGGCACTCCGACCCGCCTGTTGCTGAGCGCTTCGCTGCTCGAGGTCCCCTCCGGAGCCCAGTTGACCAGAGTCTCCGCCGAGGGTCCCCCGGACAGCCTGCCAAGGCTGATCGATGAAGTCGCGGCGAAGCTGCTGAGTTCGGTGGCGGGCGAGTCCAATGAGCGGCTGCCGAAGCTGATGAGCACCTCGCTTCCCGCTCTCCGGGCCTATCTCGATGGCATGGCCAGGTATCGCCGGGGAGAAGCCAACGCCGCCGCACGCGATTTCGGGCGGGCACTCGACAACGACTCCACCTTCGGTCTGGCCGGTCTGGCGCTCCGGATGGCCGCGGTCTGGTACGGCGACAACGCCGCCGCGGAACGGGGACTTCGCCTGGCTTACCAGGCCCGCGGGCGATTGAGCCCAAGGGACCGGGCCCTGCTCGAGGCGGTGAGCGGGCCGCGCTACCCGGCGCAGTCTTCGACGGTCGAGGTTTTCCAGGCCCGCCAGCGCTATCTCAACCTCGCGCCCGATAGGGCCGATGCCTGGGAACTCTACGGCGACCAGATCTTCCACTTCGGCACCATACTGGGGTACCTGCATCCACCCCACGACGCCTTGGCGGCCTTTCGCCGTTCGTTGGACCTGGATTCCACCAACGCTGTTGCCTTCAGCCACATCCTGCTGCTGGCGGTGCAGGAAGGAGACACCGCCCTGGAGCGGCGAGTGGTGCGGTTGTCAGGCCTCCTGCCGGACAGTACGTCGAGAGGCTGGCTCGCGCCGTACCACTGGTTCAAGGCACACCTGGCCGGAGACAGCGCGACTTACCTCGGCTTCCGGGATTCGGTAAGGATCGACCACCAGAACATGATGTACCGTTTCATCGACCACGCCTTCTACAACGGCGTGGGAATGGAAGACGCGTGGTATTCGGTACAGTCGATGATCCTCAAGGCGCCGACCCGGGAAGCGAAGCGCAACCTCTACGGCATTGCCCAGGGTCTGGCGCTGATGCGTGGTCGGCCCCACGACGCGCAGGCGTACCTGGTGGAACAGTACGCCAATCCGGAGGACCCCAATCTCCAGGTAACCACCATCCGGGATGCGATGATGGCTAATGGTGATACCGCGGCGGCGCGACGGGCAGCGGGAATCCTGCGAAGACTGGAGGACCTGAGTCCCACCGATTCGACCAGGCGGGAGCAGCAGCACCAGGCGGTACGCGCCATGGAGCCATGGCGCCTCTCGCGGGGGGATACGTCGCGCACCCGGCTGTCGATCGAGCGGCTTCGCACGTATCAACGGGGCCAGACCGGCCCTGCGATCGACACCGAGGTGGAGATCGCGCTGATCCAGGCCATGTACGATCACCTGCTCAAGAAGCCGGAGATGCGCCGCTCGGCTGAGCGGCTCGATTCTCTCCTGGCCGCCACTGATTATCAGAGCGCGCACGTGGGGCGCTACGCCCTGGCGAACGTGGTGACGGGACTGATCTTCGAGACCCTGGGGGATCCGGAACGTGCTTTTGCCGCGGTGCGCCGACGGACCGTGTGGTGGACGCAATACCAGCCCTACCTGGCCACGCAGCTTCGGGAGGAGGGACGCCTGGCCGCGCTGGCCGGCCACCGCGACCGCGCGATCGAGTCTTATCGCCAGTACCTGGGTTTGCGCACCAACCCGGAACCCGAGATGGTGGCCGAGGTGGAACAGGTGCGCGACGAGCTCAGGAAGCTGGAGCAGACGGATACCCGCTAAGTAAGCGGTGAGCAGTGAGCAGTGAGCGGGACCGGCGTTGAGTTGGACACGGACAGGATGCCCGAAAACCTGTCCCGCTTGCTTCTTACTGCCTACTGCTCACAACAATTCGCACCCTGATTCCACCATTGCGAGTGGAAATCACCTCTCGCATCGTGATTCCGGTGAAGCGCCGCACCTCACGCTGCGATTCCAGCATGGCCAGCTTCCAGCCCGACAGACGCGCCCGCATCACCTTTCCCAGCTGCGCGTAGAGCGCGCGCAATCGTTTCTGCTCGCCGATACGCACGCCGTACGGCGGGTTGGTCACGATCCAGCCCGGGGGGGCGGGCGGACCCGCCGCGGAGAACGGGGCCACCAGGAACCCGATTTCCGGGACGCCGGCGCGTTCGGCATTGGCCCGGGCGCCGGCGATGGCGCCGGCATCTCGATCGGAACCCGCGATCGGGACTGGGGAGACGGGAAGCGCGCGTTCCAGGGCGCGCTCGATGGCCGGCTTCGCGGCCGCCTGGCCGAACGCGGGCCAGCGCAGACAGGAGAAGTCGCCCCGGACGCCCCGGGGAAGGTTGGGCGCGATGCGCCGCGCCAGGAGCGCCGCCTCGATGGGAATCGTTCCGGAGCCACAGAACGGATCCAGCAGTGCCTCGCTTCCATCCCAACCGATGCCCAGCAGCATCGCGGCCGCGAGCGTCTCCCGCATCGGGGCCTTGCCGCCGGTAGTCCGGTATCCCCGCCGGTGTAGCAAGCTGCCCGAGCTGTCGGCGCTGATGCTGCAGGTGTCCTGGGCCAGCCGGACCACAAAGAGTTGCTCGTTGTCCTCCGCATGGTCCTCGTCGCCGTCAACCGCGAGGGGTGAGGTGCCGACGCCCGATCCCAGACGGTGTTGAACCGACGCGAGCAGCCGTTCTGCGATGGCATCCTGGTGAAACAGCTTCGATTTGTGCGAAGTCACCCGGAAACGCACCGGGGTACCCGGCGCGGCGTAGGCTTCCCAGGGAATTCGCTTGGCGCGGATCTCGAGATCATGGAAGGCGCGCGCCTCGAACTGCCCGATCCGCACGATGACCCTGGTTGCGGTGCGAAGCTCGAGATTGGCCGCCACCAGTTGGGTCGGGTCGGCGTGAAACCCCAGGCCGCCGGTCTCCGGTCGCACCTGGTGCCCCAGCGCGCGAAGCTCCGCCCCCGTGATCTCCTCCAGGCCGGGGCTGGTGATCGCGTAGCAGGAGTAACGGGTGCGGGAGACGTTGCCGGCAGGCATGGAGATAACCTAACCCGATTATTCTCCCTGCCATGGACGTGATCGTGATAGGTGCCGGCCTGGCTGGACTCGCCGCCGCCGAACGCCTGGCCCGGGCCGGGAAAAAAGTGATTTTGCTCGAAGCCCGCCCCCGGGTCGGGGGCCGGGTGTGGACCCGCTGGGAGTCGGGGTTGGAGTACCCTATCGACCTGGGCGCCGAATGGATAGGGCGCGGCGGGATATATGATCTCCTGAAACTGCATCACACTCCGCTGGAGAAGGCGGATGGCGAGTTCCTGAACCGCCATCGCGGGAATTGGCAGGCAATGGGGGCAATGGGGCCTCTGGCGCAGCAGCTCCTGGAACGCGCCAGGGAGCCGGACGCTGAAGACCGGACCCTCTCCGAAGCTCTCGCCGAATGCTGCAGCGACCCGATATTCGACGAGTCGCGCAGAATGCTGGAGAGCTACGTACAGGGCTTTCACGCTGCGGACCCGATGCGGGTGAGCGCAAAGTGGCTTCAGGTTGTGGAGAAGAACCAGCCGGCGGAAAGCTCGGAGTACCGCTCCAAGGAAGGCGCCGGGAAGGCAGCTGACCTGTTACAGCAACGCCTGCCGGAAGCGTGCGAAGTCCGATTTCAGACGGTGGTTCGAAATGTTCGCTGGAAGCGGGGTTCGGTCACCGTCACCGCGGAGCGTGATGGCAAGGAAGAGCTCTTCGAGGCGGCCCGGGCCGTCATCGCTCTTCCCCTGCCTCACCTCCAGGGCGGCGGGATTCAAATGGGCTCCGTCCGCTTCAGTCCGGTTCTCAGTGATCGGCGCGGTGCGTTGAGCCGTCTCGAGATGGGCCAGGCATACAAGATCGTGATGCGGTTCCGGGAACGTTTCTGGGAAACGAACCGGGTGCTTCGCGATTTTCTCTTCCTCCATGAGTTCGAACAGCCCTTCCCCACCTGGTGGAGCACTTTGCCGTCCCGGTCCGCCTTGTTGAACGGCTGGGCCGCCGGCCCCGCGGCGCAACGTTTCAAGGACGCCTCGGCCGACCAGGTGCTGGACCTGGCCCTCGCCTCGCTGGCCAGCGCACTGGCGCTTCCCCGGAAATCGGTCGAGGAACAGCTTCTGGGTTGGCACCTGCACGACTGGTCGAAGGATCTCTTTTCCCGCGGTGCCTACAGCTATGTCCTGAGCGGCGGGCTCGACGCGCATAAGGCCCTGGCCCGCCCCCTCGAGAACACGCTCTACTTTGCCGGCGAGGCGACGGCTGGGGACGGGTTCAACGCGACCATGGAAGGCGCGGTGCAGTCCGGATGGCGCGCCGCGAACGAGATTCTGGCCTGATTGTCCCGCTAACCGGACACTCCCTCCGTTAAAAACCGCACCACCTGAGGATTGAAGGCCTTCAGCGATTGGCACCGTCTCTGCCCAACCCCCTTCTGGCCGTGGTTCCACTATCGAACCCTCAGGAGAGATCGTATGAAATCCGTTCGCCTCGCCGGCGCGATCGCCGGCCTTGTACTCGTAGCCGCGCCGCTTCGAGCCCAGCAGGGAAGGCTTCCCGTTGGAATTACCCCCTATGTCGGCTACATGAGCTTCGGCAGCCTGGTCTCCGGTCCGCTTGGCAGCCGGCTGACCAACGGTACCGGCGCTGTTTACGGCGGCCAGATTACCCTGCCGATTTCCCGGAGTATCGCGGTGTATGGCAACCTCGCGTACTCCAAGCCCGGGCTTGAAGTCGGCATTCCGATTCTGGGCGGGGTCGCCGTGGGTCAGAGTTCGGTGCTGATGTATGATGGCGGGCTTCAGCTGAGCGGATCGGCCGGCCGGGGAGGCCGCGGGATAGTGCCATTCGTCCAGGCTGGGGTCGGGGGCATGCGGTATTCGTTTGATATCGCCCCGATTCACCTGACCGCGACCAATCTCGCGTTCAATGCGGGGTTGGGGATCAATGTCCCCCTGGGCTCCAACCTGGGCATTCGCCTGATGGCGAAGGACTACATCGGGAAGTTTGACGCGCAGGAAGTGTCCGGTATCAACATCAACACGAAGACCACTCACAACTTTGCCGCGAGTGTCGGTGTAACCCTGGGATTCTAACCTGGCGCGGTATACTGAACTGCACAACGCAGAGTCGCGGAGGCGCAAAGAGGAATTACAATGTTCTTTGCGACTTCGCGACTTTGCGTTGGCCGTTATGATCAATCGGTAAGATTCGGAGGATCCTCACCCAGCGCGGTGGCCAGATCGATCAGGTGTTCCTGTTCCTGCTTCAGGATCTCGCGGATATGCTCGGACATGGCGAACTCGCCCAGCGCCTCGCACTGCCGCAACCGCGTGCGGTATTCCTTGATGGTCGCCGCCTCGTTTTCCAGGTCGAAACGGAGCAATGCCTTGGGGCTATCCGACATCTTGACCGGCTTGGGCACCACGGTCGGCGTGCCGCCCAGGTAGTCGATCTGCTTGGCGATGGTGATGGCGTGTTGTAATTCCTCACCAGCGTGCACTTCCAGCTCCTGGGCAATCGACATGTACGCGGCGCCCTTGAGCACCTGGGAGTACACTACGTAGGCGATTACCGCCTGGAATTCCCTGGCGAGATCCTCGTTCAAGGCGGCGATCAGGTCCTTGCGGTCATTCTTTGCCACGACTCCTCCTCTTGATGGGTGCCGAGAATCTACTCCGACCGCGCACCTTGCAACGTGATGCAGGACCCCTACCAGTCGGTCGGCCGGTAGTCCTTGAGAAACTGCCCCCAAACGTGCTCCCCGGTGTTGAATCCGGAGATGATCGGATCGACGATCCGCGCCGCGCCGTCAATGATGTCGAGCGGCGGATGAAAGCGATGGTCGGCGGTCTTCCGGGCGGCGATGGCCTCGGGATCCTCGTCGGTCACCCAGCCGGTATCCACGCTGTTCATGTGGATGCCGTCGTTGTAATAGTCCTTGGCTGCCGTGCGCGTCATCATGTTGAGCGCGGCCTTGGCCATGTTGGTATGGGGATGCCGGGTGGTCTTGAGGTTCCGGTAGAACTGACCTTCGACGGCTGAAACGTTCACGATGTGCTTGTCCCGTTCCGGCGTCCGCAGCATCAGCGGCTTGAGCCGGGCGTTGAGGACGAAGGGCGCCACCGCATTCACCAGCTGTACCTCCAGCAATTCCACCGTGGAAACCTCGGCCATCAGCAGCCGCCACGAGTTCCGACCCCTGAGATCGACTTGCTGGAGATCCTGGTCCAACCGCCCCTCGGGGAACAGCTCCTGGTCCACCTGATGATCTTCGGGCAGCAACGGCACCTGGGAGAGCTCCGCCGAGTGGGCCAGTCCTGCCATGCCGGGACTGGTCTTCGCGATGGCAATCACTCCCACGCCCTGGTTCCCGTCGTACGTCCCCAGCAGCTTCTGCTGCCGCTCCGTCAGGTGACCCTCCGCCGCCAGCTCGCCGGCGATCATGTGCTTATAAAAGCCCGGAGGGCGGCGCACCGTCTGGCACGCGTTGTTGATGATGAAATCGAGGCGGTCACGAGTCTCCAGCAATTCCCGGCACAGCGCTTCCACGCTCGGCGTGTGGCGCAGGTCGAGCCCGTAGATCTGGAGCCGGTGCCCCCACGCGGTGAAATCCGGCTCCCGGGCGTAGCGCGCCGCCGAGTCGCGGGGGAACCGGGTGGTGACAATCAACTCCGCGCCGGCGCGCAGCAACTTGAGCCCCGCCTGGTAGCCGATTTTCACCCGCCCGCCGGTCAGCAAGGCCACCCGCCCCCGCAAGTCGGCCAGCTCGGACCGCTTGGCAAAGTTCAGTTCGGCACAGGCCGGGCACAGCTGATCGTAGAAATGGTGGATGACGGTGAAATCCTGCTTGCAGGCGTAACAGTGCTGCGGTTGGATGGTCTCTCGCTCGTCGGGATCACCATCGGAGTCCTGCGCGACGAACCCATCGGGCGGAAAGACATTCGGAGTGGTGAACACATCCTGGCGCCGGAGCCTTCGGATACCGGTGTCGGTGAGCTTGCCCTCGACTCGCTGTATCATCGCTGCCTTGCGCTCCCGGATAGCGGCCTTCACCAACCGGCGCCGGGCGATGTGGTCGGGGGTGTAGACCTGGCCGGCCGCCTGGAGGAGGCGCCGGCGGTCTTCAGGCGACAACCGGGCGAGGAGGCCCCGGTCGGCGACGATGGATTCGAGCAGCTCGGTGGCGGCGCGAACGGAGTCGTGAAAGGTGTTTGTGGGTGACATGGAAGTACTCAGGGCCTGGGTCTGGGTCCTCTGGTGCCGCCGCGGCGGCCTTCCCGCGATGATCCTCCACCCCTGGACGACGAGGACGGTCCCGACTGACGGGGACGATGCTGGGGATGGGGCGCCCCGCGGCGAGCGGCGTTGGCGGCCGCCCGGGCCCGATCCTCGGCCTTTCTCTTCCGGATCTCGGCGATGCGCTCGGCCAGCGGAACCTCGAACTTGGCCTCCGGCGTGGCGTTGTACTGGAAATCGGGGAGCATCACTCGCGGCAACCGCTTCCCCACCGCCTTTTCGATCGCCCGAAGCTCGCTCTCTTCGTCCGGTGCCACCAGCGTGAACGCCTCGCCGGTCGCCTCCGCCCGGCCGGTCCGTCCGATCCGGTGGATGTAGTCCTCCGGCACCAGCGGCACGTCAAAGTTCACGACATGGCCCAGCGCTTCGACATCGATGCCCCGGGACGCGATGTCGGTCGCGACCAGCACGCGGTACTTCCCGCTTTTGAAGCCGGCCAGCGCCTCGGTGCGCTGCTGCTGAGACCGGTTGCCGTGGATCCGTTCGACCTTGATTCCCTGCTTGCCCAGGTAAGCCGCCAACCGGTTTGCCCGGTGCTTGGTCCGGGTGAAGACCAGCGCCTCTTTCATATCGCCCCGCCCCAGCAGGGCGAGGAACAGCGCCGCCTTGAGATCCTGGCGCACCGGGTAGGCCGCCTGGGTAATACCGGCCGACGTCGTGCGCTTGGGTTCCAGGCTGATGCGCACCGGGTTCTTCAGCATCTCCCGAGTCAGCGCCACGATAGGACCCGGCAGCGTTGCGCTGAAGCAGAGAGTCTGCCGCTGATGGGGAAGGTGGCGCAGCACCTTCTTGATGTCGGGAAGGAATCCCATGTCCAGCATCCGGTCCGCTTCGTCCAGCACCAGGTACTCGACGCCCGGCAGCGCGGCGTACTGCCTGGTGAAATGGTCGAGCAGCCGGCCCGGGGTCGCGATCATGACATCCACGCCACTCCGGAACGCATGCTCCTGGGGCCCCATGCCGACACCGCCGTAAACGGCCGCGCCGGTGAGAGGAGTGTGAACCGCAAGGTCGTTCAGATCCTGGAGGATCTGCGCGGCCAGCTCCCGGGTGGGCGCCAGCACCAGCGCACGAGTGACCCTGCGCGGCTTGCTCATGATGCGGTGCAGGATCGGAAGCAGGAACGCCGCGGTCTTGCCGCTTCCGGTCGCGGCGCTCGCGAGGATGTCGCGCCCTTCAAGGGCTGGAGGAATCGCCTCCGACTGGATCGGCGTGGGCCGGGTGAACCCGAGCTCGCGAATCGCCTTGAGGAGGCTGGGATGCAGCTGCAGTGACGTAAAGGGCACGCAATATCCTTATGCCGAGGTAAGCTGGAGCGTGAACCGCTCCCGCAGCGCCTTTTCTCCCAGCGCTGAAAAGTGAACCGCCCGCGAATCGCGGGCGCGCCGCGCCCACTTGAGCTGGAAGCAGCGGTCGAGCAATGCCGCGCCGAGCGCGCCGGCCAGGTGATGGCGGCGCATGCTCCAGTCGAGACAGGCGAGACAGAGCGGACGCCGCCGGTTGGGGAGCGACGCGAGGTCGATTCCCATTTCCTGGAACAGCTTCACGCCCGGATCCGTCAGCTTGAGCTTGCCGCTCTCCCGGCGCAGGAGCTTTCGCTGGGTCAGGCTGTCGTACACCAGGACGCCCAGTTCACCGGCCAGGTGATCGTAACACACCCGGGCGCGTTTCATCGCCGGCTCCGCCGGGCCGGTCTCCATCTGCACGGCGCCGAGCCGCGCCGCGACTCCCATCAGTTTCTCCAGCACGGTCCCCACGTCGTGCCCGGCCAGGCGGAAATAGTGGTGCCGTCCCTGGATTTCGACCGCGACGAGGCGCGCAGCCAGCAGCCGGGACAAGTGGGCGCTGGCGGTCTGCTTGGTAATGCTGGCGACCCGGGCCAGCTCGGTGGCGGTCAGGGCGCGCCCGTCCATCAGCGAGGTCAGGATCGCGGCCCGGGCCCGGTCCCCGATCAGGGCGGCGATGCCGGCGATATCCGGGGTGTCTTGCATAGTTCGATGATAATCGAACCATCATCGGGAAGCAAGCGGTTATTGTGAGGCATGACCATCTCCTGTTTCATCCGTTACGAGATCGACCCCTTCCAGCGCGACGCCTTCGCCGAATACGCGCGGACCTGGCTCCGGATCATTCCCCGATGCGGCGGGCTGCTGGTGGGATACTGGTTGCCTCACGAGGGGAGCAACACCGTGGCCTGGGGGATCATCTCCTTCGACAGCCTGGCGGCGTACGAGGCCTATCGGGCCTGCATCAAGGCGGACCCGGAAGGGCGGGCCAATTTTCAGCGGGCGCAGGCACAGCGATTCATCCTGAAGGAAGAGCGGAGCTGGCTGGAGGCGGTCACATGATCGCCGTCATCTTCGAAGCGCTGCCCCGCCCCGATCGGAGGGATGCCTACTTCGCCGCGGCGGAGTCGTTGCGGCCCCTGCTGGAGCAGATCGACGGCTTCATTTCGATCGAGCGGTTCCAGAGCGTGGCCAATCCGGAGAAAATCCTGTCCCTCTCGTTCTGGATCGACGAAGAAGCGGTGCGCCAGTGGCGCAACCTGGAAGACCATCGCCGGGCACAAGAGGCCGGCCGGGAGTCTGTGTTCGCGGACTACCGGCTCCGGGTGGCGGAAGTGACGCGGGATTACGGGATGAACCAGCGGGCCCAGGCGCCGGCGGATTCCCGCCAGGCGCACGGCGGGTGAGACCGGTTCTAGCGAGCCGCCAGCGTGTACTCCAACACGTAGGAGTGCTTCCCACCTTCGATGATGATCGTCATCGTTCCGGCCAGGCCGGTCAGTTCACCGGTGCCCGAATCCGGAACCACGGTAACCTGCATATTCGGCACATTCTTCTGCATGGTCCCATTGTGCTGCAGGACGAAGCTGCCCCTCTTGCCGTTGAGCGTTCCGGTCACCAGCTCCAGGGCCACGTACCCGCCCGACCCTTCGACCGCCGTCATCGCGCCCAGCATCGTGCCCTTGCTGGGGCCCTCGAGGTCGCCGTGGAATTGCTTGTCGAGAAAAAGCCTGCTGAAGGGGCCGGCGGCGCTGTCGTCGGCCGCCTGGGGAATCACCTTGACGTCGAAGGTTCCGTGTGCGGTCATGACTGCCTCGCTCTGGGCATGAAGTGAAGGGGCAACGACTGCCGCCATACAAAGGAAAGCGACTAGGTGTTTCATACTGGCTCCGTTAGCGTTGGGGCAAGTTAGCCGTTCCCGGACTCCCCGTATTGCAGGAACGCGACAGCCCCATGACCCGCCCCAAGACCACGCCGCCCCGGGGAGTGCTGAGGAACGCGGCCGACCCTGATCGCGAACGGCTGGCCCGCTATCATCCATCTCCAGATCTCGCGTTGTACGTGGAGCACTACTGGGTGGTGGACTGGGACCTGCGCGGCCAGCCGTCGCAGCGCGTGGAGACCCTGCCCCACCCCAGTGTCCACCTGATCTTCGAGCGTGGTGTCGGCGGCCGTGTGGCGGGGGTATCGCAGGGAAAATTTGCGCGGCTGCTGGAGGGTGAAGGCGGCGTCTTTTCGGTCAAGTTCACGCCCGGTGGTTTCTATCCGTTTACCGGGGTGGCCGTCTCAACACTTTCGAATTCTATCCTGGATGTGGCCGAGGTTTTTGGGGCGGCGGGCCGTGCCCTGGAAGCCGCTGTGCTGGCCCAACGGGATGATGCTCCTCGGCTCACGATCGTGGAGGAGTTTCTTCGGAGTCGCCGGCCAAAGCCGGACGACAACGTCGCGCGGATCGTGGGAATGGTCTATGACGTCGCCGAGGACCGCACAATCCTGAAAGTGGAGGATCTGGTAGAACGCTACTGCATGAACAAACGAACCCTGCAGCGGCTGTTTGCGAAGTACGTCGGCGTGGGCCCCAAGTGGGTGATCCAGCGATACCGGCTGCACGAGGCGGCCGAGCAGCTGGCGGCCGGCCCGGTCAACCAGTCAGCGCTGGCCTTGAGCGTCGGCTACAGCGACCAGGCGCATTTCATCCGGGATTTCAAACGGGTGGTGGGGACTTCGCCGGCGGCGTATGCGCGGACAGCGAAACGGGGGCCAGGCGGCTAGCGCTGCTGTTCTCGTACACTAGTCACGAACACCGGCCCGTCAGTTCCAACAACCACGGAGGTAACGACCAGTCGCGTGCGAACCAAGATCCTGCGGAAGGAACGATAATAGCTAAGGAGAAAGAACAGATTTCCTACCGAGGGGTATTCATGTTCCTCGGCCGGAATCACCAACTCCACGCTCGTGTCGGGGCGAATGCCGCGAAACCCGGCAAGGCTGTACGTACTATCCAGCAACTGGCGGCCGGTCGCGTCCCAGCGATACGAAGCCTCCCCGCCGAAGACGAGAACTCCCGATTGCTGGTAAGCCGGCAGATAGAAAACCTCGATAGTGTCGGGCGTTGGCCTGCGCACGAACCAGTTCAGCGCCAGGCCTGCGTTCGAAAACGCCGGGGGCAGTCGGGAGCGGCTATTGTAGATCGCGCGGGCGGACGCAGTGACGCGGGTCGTGTCAACGGGCACGATGGATGACTTGAGGTTCCTAGCGCGGTCACCGGCGAAATGAAATGCTATCGAATAGGTGTCCGCATCCCGATCGTAGCGTCCGTAGTATGCATGCCAGAGTCCAGCGGTGGTGTCGACAAACCACTCAGGACCCAGACGGGATTTTAGTGAGTCCGGCTGGGCGATCACGGAGTCACTGGAGATCCAGGCAACGGCATCGTAGCGCGTCAACCACTGGGCGACGTCACCGACACGCGCGACTTCCTGGAGCGCGATCCTCGCGAGACTGTCCTCCTGGGCCGCGAGCGGAGCTGGCCCGGCGAGGAGCAGGAGCATCAGGCTTGCTAGACTTGCAAGCCGGGCTCTAACCACGAAGGATCCCCTCGATCTTCTGCAGCTCCTCTTTGCCAAATTCCAGCTTCGCCAGCGCCCCCACCGCATCGTCGATCTGCCCCACTCGGCTCGCCCCGATCAGCGCCGAGGTCACCTCCGGCTGCCGAAGCACCCAGGCCAGCGCCATCTGGGCCAGGGTCTGTCCCCGTTCCCGGGCGAGGTCGTTGAGCCGGCTGACTTTCGCTTCCAGTGCCGGGGTCACCTGTTCCGGCTTGAGGAAACTGTAGGGCTTGGAGGCGCGGGACCCCGGAGGAACTCCGTTGAGATAGCGATCGGTGAGCAGCCCCTGGGCCAGCGGCGAGAACACGATGCAGCCGAGCCCGGTCTCCCGGATCGCGTCGAGCAGACCCTGCTCCGGGTCCCGCACCAGCATGCTGTACTTCGGTTGGTGAATGAGGCAGCGGGTGCCGAGCGAAGCGAGAACCTTTGCCGCCTCCCGAGTCCCCTCCGGAGAATACGATGAAATACCTACGTATAGGGCGCGACCGCTTCGCACCGCGTAGTCGAGCGCCATCATGGTCTCTTCCAGCGGCGTATGAGGATCGGGACGATGGGAATAGAATATGTCCACGTACTCCAACCCCATGCGCTTCAAGCTCTGGTCCAGGCTGGCGATCAGGTACTTGCGGGAGCCCCAGTCTCCGTACGGGCCGGGCCACATCCCCCATCCGGCCTTGGTCGAGATGATCAGCTCATCGCGCCAGGGCCTCAGATCGGCGGCGAGGATCCGACCGAAGGTCTCTTCCGCCGATCCCGGTGGCGGCCCGTAGTTGTTGGCCAGGTCGAAGTGGGTGATCCCGAGATCGAAGGCGCGGCGCACCATCGCCTGGGCGTCTTCGAATCGGTCTACGCCCCCGAAATTGTGCCAGAGCCCCAGGGAAATTGCGGGAAGCTGGATGCCGCTCCGGCCGGAGCGGCGGTAGGTCATGGAGTCGTAGCGGGCG
>DASYPP010000073.1:0-16741 GCA_036006525.1 Gemmatimonadales bacterium | reverse complement strand
TCTGACAAATCCCGCGGCGTCGCCTTGGCTCTCGCGATCGTGCTTGGCGTCTTCGGCGTCCACCGGTTCTATGCCGGGAAGGTGGGCACTGGCCTGCTTATGCTTGGCAGCTTCGGCGGGCTGGGAATCTGGTACCTCTATGACGTCATCATGGTGGCCAGCGGACATTTCGAAGATGATGAGGGAAGGCGGATTTCGCGCTGGGATCCGGAGGAGAGAGATCCGCAGGAGCTTTCCCAGGAAGTCCTGGACGAGCTGTACGCGCTTCGCCAGGAGGTGGGTGAATTGGCCGAGCGGGTGGATTTTACTGAGCGCTTGTTGGCTAAACCCCGGCAACAGGAGGAGCGCTGAGAACTGCACCTCGCGGAACACGCGGAACGTCCGCGGAACGCTCTTAGAGGTTGTTGACCATCCGCTTGATTCCGTTAGGGAGAATCCTGACGTTAAAGTTGAGAAGCAGACCTACTTGCTTGTTGAGCAGCTTCAGGTAGGTAAGTAGCTGAGAGTGATGAACCGGTAAGACTTTCTCAACGGCCTTGACTTCCACAATGACTGTATCGTCAACCAGCAAGTCTACCCGGTATGCGGCATCTATTATCAACTTCTCGTATTTCAACGCAACGGGCATTTCGGAAGCAGCCGTAAGTCCTGCCTTCTCCAGTTCGTAGACCAGGCACTTCAAATAGGCATGCTCCAGCAATCCCGGTCCCAGACGGGAATGCACTTTGATTGCCGAGGCAATGATGACGTCTGTTAACCCATTAATCCTGTCAGTGCCGTCCATGGGTGAATGTGACCTGAGTTCGCACTCGGAGCGTTCCGCGGGCTTTCCGCGTGTTCCGCGAGGAGCAGTTGCAAGACCCGAATCACTGTACAAGAGAGGGTACCCGTACCGGTAACCCAAAACCCGCAATCCCTAATCAAACGACCGCATTACTTTTCGCCCCGTGATTCCCAGACTTCCAACCAAAGACGAACTCCGCCAGCTCCTTCGGCTCGCCACACCCATGGTGCTGATTCAGGTCGGCATGATGTCCATGGGCGTGGTGGATACGCTGATCGTGGGGCATCTCTCCCCCCAGGCGCTGGCCGCGGTCGCGCTGGGTAACCTCTATTTCTTCGGCGGCGCCATCCTCGCCATCGGCATCCTGATGGTGCTCGACCCGATCGTGTCCCAGGCGGTCGGGGCCGGCGACCATGCCGCGATCTCCCGCGGCATCCAGCGGGGCATCGTCCTCGCGGCGATCCTGTCGGTCCCCCTGAGCCTGCTCATGCTGCCGGCCCCGCTGCTGTTTACCGGGACCGGGCAACCGACCGAGGTCATCCCCTTCGCCACTTCCTATTGCTGGTGGCTGATCCCCGGCATTCCGCCGTTCCTGTTGTTCGTCGTGATCCGCCAGTCGCTGCAGGCGATGCACGTCACCGGTGCCATTCTCTGGAGTATCGTGGCTGCGAACCTGGCGAACGCGGCGCTCAACTTCATCCTGATCTTCGGCATGTTCGGGTTCCAGCCCCATGGCGTCATCGGCTCGGCCTGGGCCACATCAATCAGCCGCTGGCTCATGGTCGCCATGCTGCTCCTGCTGGCCTGGCCCAGGCTCCGGGCGTACCTGAGGCCGGTGCTGCCGGAGACCTGGCGATGGGCTCCGCTGAGACGGATGCTCGCGATCGGGATTCCCATCGGCACCATGATGCTGCTCGAGTTCGCTGCCTTCGCCGCGATCGCGCTGCTCATGGGTCACCTCGGTACCGTCCAGGTGGCCGGGCACCAGGTCGCTATCAACCTGGCCTCACTGACCTTCATGGTGCCGCTGGGGGTGGGTTCCGCGGCCGCCGTGCTGGTGGGGAATGCGGTGGGCCGGGGCGACGCCGGCGCGGCGCGGCGGGGAGCGCGCACCGCCCTGGTGACCGGGGCCGCGTTCATGAGCATCACCGCGCTCCTGTTTCTCTGCTTCCCCGGTGCACTGGCCCGGGCCTACACCCCGGACGCCGCGGTCATCGCGGTCGCGGCGTCGCTGATTCCCATCGCAGGGATATTCCAGGTCTTCGACGGCCTCCAGGCCGTGGGGGCCGGCATTCTCCGGGGACTCGGTGATACCCGGGTCCCGATGCTGATCAACGTCTTTGGATTCTGGTGCTGCGGCATGCCGGTCAGCGTGTACCTGGGCTTTCATGCCGGGTGGGGTCCCCGGGGGTTGTGGTGGGGATTTGTGGCCGGCCTGGGTAGTGTTGCCGTGTTGCTGTTGCTCCGCGCGAGGACTCGGCTCCGGCGCGACCTGACCCGGGTCCAGGTTGAAGCTGTGCAGGCCTGACGGGGATCCGTCGTCTGTTACGACAACACCATCCGGCACCCGGGGCACCGTTGGCCGCGGTCGCCCTGCTCCAGCCGGAACCCCACGTGAAATGTGGCCGGCCGAGTAGGCCCGGTGGCGAACGCCCGGCGGGCACCCGCCTGTTGTACCGGGTCGCTCGGTCGGCCACCCGCTCCGAACGATCGATGACGAACACGCGCGAGGAGGTTGTGTGACCCTGCGTTGTGCGCTCGCTACTTTCGCGATTACGCTGATCGCCGCGTCTGCTCTGCCTGCCCAGTCCGCTCCCCCGGTTAAGAAGTCGCGCGGCTTCCAGCTTTTCAATGTCTCCAGCCGCCACCTGCTCACCAACCGGGTGGATTGCTGGGTGGATACCGAGATTCAACTCTGTGGGCAGGACCCGGGCATCGACGGCATCGTCGGTGGGCTATGGCCCAAGGGAACCTTCAATAACTACATGTTCAACTCGGGTCTTCAGCTGGCGGGCATTATCGGTTCCGATGGCGGTCCCTGGGCGGGCGATACTACTGGTGTGTTCTTCTTCGACCCCAGAGGCACGAGTAGTGAGGGAGAGGAAGTCCAGCCGATCGTGTACCGCGGTAACGCTGCCGATGCGGCGGCCTGGCCCGATGCCGCGAAGGTAAGCGGTAGTCTCTACCATCCCAGTCTGGTTGGCTCGGTGAGCGCCTCGGAAGGAGACGCCTGGTGGCTGTCGTGGGACGGCAATCCCGACTTGATCCAGGGACGTCCTCACCCGTTGGGAATCGCGGTCGAAGGCCGGGCGCTGACCTGGAACTATCCGGTCGGCAACGATGACATCGTCTATTTCGCGTTCACCTACTACAACATCACATCGCTCAATCCCGCAGACTATGCAGCGGTGCGGCCGGAGCTGCGGCCGATTCTGCTCGATCTGGCCAATCGGTTCCATACCCTCAACGACACCAAGTTCGGCATAACATTGCAGGCCTCTGGTTACACGGTTGACTCGTTGTTCACCGGTATTGCCGCCGACCCTGATGTCGGTGACGCGGCAGTGAACTACTCGAGCGTGAACGTTCCGTTCTCGCTGGGGTTTGCTTACGGGTCCAGCTTTCCGCCATTCCAGGGATGGACCTTCGACCCGATCATCTTTTCGACGCCGTTCTTTGCGGGGACCGGGTTCGTGGGCATTGCGTCGCTGAAACCGTCCTCCGGCTCGGCTGGGTTTCGGCTGTATTCCAACCTCGGCGGAGGTGGCGGCGACCCGGGTCCCCCACGCGATGTCGCCCAGCTCCACCGATATCTCTCGGGAGCCATCTCGCTTCAGTTGGACGGGGCATGCAATTTTGTCCAGCTCGTGGACCATATCTGTTTTATCCGGAGCACCTCTCCCAGTGACACGCGCATGTTTCAGTCGACCGGCCCCTTCGTCCTGGGACCGGGAGAATCAGTTTCCCAAGTCGTGGCCTACATTTTCGCCGCTCCGGTCGGCCCCAATCCGAATTGCGGGTCCTCACCCGACTGCGTTCCGCCGGGCAACTTCAATATCATCCGGGGCCTCGGCGACCCGGCCATCGTGGCAGGCGGGGTGAATCGGATCGACTCCATCGCCGG
Organism: Gemmatimonadales bacterium; assembly: GCA_036006525.1. Lineage (GTDB taxonomy): Bacteria > Gemmatimonadota > Gemmatimonadetes > Gemmatimonadales > GWC2-71-9 > DASYPP01. The sequence goes on along the minus strand of DASYPP010000073.1, from coordinate 12,833 downwards.
CTTCCTGGGCGCCGCGGACGCCAGCGGTGATGGCGTGCTGCAGGGAGACGAATTCGTTTCGGTTCCGCGCTCCCTTTACGGCAAGGCCCAGCTGGCCCAGGCCATCTTCGACCACCAATTCCTGCTGCCCTCGGCTCCGGCCGCGCCGGAGTTTTTTCTCATTCCCGGTGATAACCAGGTCTCTGTCATCTGGCGCCCCACCACCAGCGAGCAGACCGGGGAACCATTCTTCAACATCACCAAAGACCCCCAGGTCATGAATGCGCAGGGCGTGCTGGTCGGCAATCCCCTCTATGATCCCAATTTTCGCCAGTTCGACGTCGAGGGATACCGGGTGTACCGGGGAAGGGTGGATGACCCGGGCGCCCTGACCATGGTGGCCAGTTTCGACTACGCGGGGACCGTCATCAGCGACTACTCGGGCCAGGTAAACCCCACCCGGCTCTGCGCACCGGAGCTGGGGATCAGCACCGACTGCCCCGCCGCGTTTGACCCGATCCAGCCCGGGGTGGGGCGCACCGTCCACGTCGACATTCCCCTGGCCGGCCAAGTCGTGCAGGTACGCCTGGGCGACCGGATTCCTCTGACCGACAACTCGGCCCTGACACTCCGGGCCGATACCACCTTCGCGCCGGTGCTCGACTCCCCGAACTGCCTCTGCGACACCGGTGTGCCGTTCGTCTTCGTCGACAACGGGGTGCGGAACAATTTCCGGTATTTCTACTCGGTGGCCGCTTTCGACGTCAATTCGGTGGAATCCGGGCCTGCCAGCCTGGAGTCGCCGAGGATACTGAAGAGCGTCACTCCGGTCCGGCCCGCCTCGAACTTTCAGAATACCGCAGTGGTGACCCAGGCAGTGTTCGGTCGTGGGGTCGCCCGGACCGACTCGTTGTTTCCCGGCCTGGACCCCGCGACCGGGATGTTCAGCAAAGTGATGCCGGCGTCCAGCGGATGGCAGCTACAACTGATCTCGTTCGTCAAGGAAGTCGTCGGGGCTACCGACAGCATCGTGATCCGGCTGGACAGCATGGTGTTGGGATCGGCCTATGAAGTGATTCCCAACCAGTATTGGACGACGGTGACGACTGCGGCCGATACCATGGTGCTCCTGGTCCCGCTGGTGCAGCATGTTGACAATACCCCGGCCCAGTTCAGCCAGAGCTTCACCGCGATCACGCTCGACCCCGGGCTGGCCGCCCGCTTTGGCGGCAACGGGACCTTCACTCTCTCGGCGCAGTTCGAAGCCGACATGGCTGGGAACTACTACACCAACGCGTTTGGCCGCGGGTGCACCAACTCGGCACCGGGCTTCAGCGGTGGTAACGGCTGCGACTATAACGGCGCCCGGTGGTTCGACGGGCCCTCACCGGCCAACAACGAGACCCAGGCCCATCCCAATGCCTGCGCCGCACAGGTCAACACCCTCAACTTCGTTACCTGTTACAGCAACGCCGGCGCCCTCACCGGCGTTGCCGTGATTCACGAGGTGAAGTCCTACATCACGACGCCCAATGTGTGGCGTAACGTCGAAGGGGTGTTGGGCGGGGCAGTGCGGAGCGCTGACTACAACATGTACTGGGGCACCGGTGGCGTGGTGGATTCGGTGATCGATGTCAGCAACAACGTCGGGGTGCCGTTCGACACCGATCTGCGCGAAGGCGCCAGCTGGGGAATCCTGAATCAGTCCGCGGCTCAGGCCTTTGGCTCCTACGATCAGCGGGTCGAGCTCACCATCAACGACTTCGGCTGCGTCCCGCCATTTACCACCTTCGCCGCCCCGGTCAACGAGTTGGGGTGTGCCCCGGGAACGATCTACCAGCTCAGTAATACGGCGATTCCCGGTCCGATCGTGTTCTGGTCCGGCCCCACCACGAATGCCCGCCCCGGTTGCACGATCGGCGTGGGCGGTTGCGGCGCGGTGGCTCCGAATCAGGGGTTTGCGATGTACCTGGCTGGCCACCTGTTCATGTTCGAATTGGCGGGCGGTCAGGTACCGGCCCGGGGGACGGTGTGGTCAATGCGGGACTACATCGGGGCGATTCGAGGCGGAGGGGACAACTGCGTGCAGTGTACCGCCGGCAGCGACGGTCCGTATGTGTTCAGCGGCTTCCCCGCGCCCCGCACCTTCGCGGCCGTGGGCGCCGAGCTGCGACTCCGGTACGATGTGACCAACCAGTTGAACTCCCCCACCCGGGACGATCTCGCCCAGGTCCATACCGTGCCCGATCCCTACTACCTGCGCAACGACTTCGAGGCCGATGCGGGCCAGCAGGTGATCAAGTTCGTCAACCTCCCAGCGGACGCCATCATACGAGTGTACTCCTCGAGCGGCGTCCTGGTGACGCTGCTGGAGCATCACTCGCAGACGTTCGGGGGGGCCGAGGACTGGGATGTGCGGAACCGAACCCGCCGGCGGGTGGCGAGTGGATTGTATTTCTATCACATCGAGGCGGGAAGCGCGGGACGGGTCGGGCGGCTGACGATCATCAACGATCGGCCAGGCTTCTAAAGAGAACCCCCTCTCCATCCATGGAGAGGGGCAGGGGTGAGGTACTAGCCGACCTTCACCGGCGAGTTTGATCGCTCAAACTCTTTCATAAAGCTGACGAGAGCATCGACGGCGGGCCGCGGGCACGCATTGTAGATGCTGGCCCGCATCCCGCCTACCAGGCGGTGCCCCTTCAGCCCATCCAGCCCCTTCCTGGTGGCCTCGCTCACGAACTTCGCCTCCAATTCCTCGGTCGGCGCCCGGAAGCAGACGTTCATCAGCGACCGGCTCGCCTTTTCCGCCGTGCCCCTGAAGAAATCGCTCTGATCGAGGTAGTCGTAGAGGACCCGCGCTTTTTCTTCATTCTTCTGGGCCATCGCCTTGAGCCCGCCCTGGTCTTTAATCCACTTGAACACCTGGCCCACGATGTAGATCCCCATCGTCGGGGGCGTGTTGTAGAGCGAGTGTTCCTTGGTATGGGTCCGGTACTGCAGCATGGTCGGGATGTCCTTGGGGCCCGCCTCGACCAGGTCTTTCCGGATGATCACCAGCACGGTTCCCGACGGCCCCAGGTTCTTCTGGGCGCCGGCATAGATCAGCCCGTATTTCGAGACGTCGATCGGCCGGCTGAATATGTCGCTCGAGGCATCGCAGGTCACCGGGACTCCGGCCGGCGTCCCCGGCTCGGCCCGCCACTGGGTGCCGTAGATCGTGTTGTTGCTGGTGAAGTGCACGTAGGCCGGCGCGGCGGAGTACCTGATCTCGTCCTGCCGCGGAATCCGGAGGAAATTCTCCGGTTCCGTGCTTCCCGCCACGTTGACAGTGCCGAACAGCTTGGCTTCCTTGATCGCCTTCTGAGACCACACCCCGGTATTGATGTAGTCCGCGGTTCCACCCCTGGGCAGCAGGTTTTGCGGCACCATCGAGAACTGCAGCGACGCGCCGCCCTGGAGGAAGACGATATCGTAGTTGTCGGCGATCCCCGCCAGGTCGCGGCAGTCCTGTTCCGCCTCGGTGTTGATCCGGTCGAACAGCTTGCCGCGGTGACTGTGCTCCATGATGCCCATGCCGCTGCCGCCGATATTCCAGATGTCCTGCTGCGCCTGCTTCAGCACCGGTTCCGGCAATACGCCGGGGCCGGCGCCAAAATTATGAATCCGTTCGCTCATTGGGCCCGTCCGTTGAGACTGCTGAGTTCTACGCTGATGATGTCGGTATTCCCGGTGCGGATAGCGGCCATGTCCTTGTCGGCCGGCCGATTGTCCAGGTGGATCCGCGCCAGGGATGCCACGGCGCCATGATAGCTGATGTTTTCGACTTCTTCCACGTTGATGGCGCCGTCGGCCAGCACCCGGAACACATGGGCCAGGACCCCGGGCCGGTTGCGATGGCGGACCGCCAGGACGTAGGACGCCGCGCTCCGGGCCAGCCGGTTGACGCAGTTGGGAACCTCGCCGCCCCGCTTGAACGCGTCCACGATGCGGAGCACTTCGTGCGCGATGGCCACCTGGGCCTGCTCGGTGGACGCTCCGACGTGGTGGGTCCCGTAAACCCCGGCTTCCTTGCCGATCGGATTGCCGAACTCTCCGGTGCCGCCGGAAGGCTCGTGCTGGTAAACGTCGAGCCCCGCGCGAATCTTCTTTTCCTTGATTGCCCTGGAGAGCGCGGCCTCGTCCACCACGCTGCCCCGCGAGGTGTTGATGAAGTATGCGCCCGGCTTCATGGCCCCGAAGAAATCCTCATTGCAGAGGTTTTTCGTCTCCGCCGTGGCGGCCACGTTGATGGTGACGGCATCGGAGAGCCGCACCACTTCGAGCGGCGTCTGGCAATAGACAAAGCCCATCCGCTCGGCGTCGTCGATCGTAAAGTTGCGTGACCAGGCTGCGATCCGCATGCCGAAGGCCTGGGCCCGCTTGGCCACTTCCTTCCCGATCTGTCCCAAACCCACGATGCCCAGGGTGCGCCCGTGCAGCCCGTGCGACTTGGAGTATTCGGCCTTGTTCCACTTCCCGGCCTTGAGCTCCGCCACCTGGTCCGGAATCCGCCGGTCGCAGGAGAGCAGGAGGCCCATGATCAATTCGGCCACCGCGACGGAGTTCTTGCCTGGACAATTGGAGACGAACACGCCGAGCCCGGACGCCGCGCTCATATCGATGTTGTCGATGCCGGCGCCGGCCCGGATCACCAGCGCCAGGTTGGTCCCTGACTTGAGCGCCTCGGCCGTCACCTTGGTGCTGCGAACGATGAGGATCTGGGGATCCAGCTCCTTCATGGCCTCGGGCAGGGTCTCCGCCGAAAGCTCCGGGCGTGCCGTAACCTCACAGCCCAGCTCCTTGAGCCCGTCAACGCCCACTTTCTCGAACTTGTCTGCAATCAACACCTTCATACTTCTACTCCAAATGTTGTGGGGCGGGCTGGCAAATCTAATAAAGGTGACGGGATGGGGCAGGGTTAATGGTACTGGGTACTGGGTACTGGGTACCGGGTACTGGGTACTAGGTACTAGGTACTGGGTACTAGGTACTAGGTACTAGGTACTGGGTACCCAAGGTAGTTACGCAGTACGCAGTAGGCAGTACTCAGTACGCAGTACCCAGTACTCAGTACGCAGTACTCAGTACGCAGTCCCCAATACCTCTTCCTAGCTGAGCAAATGCACAAAGAGCCCTGATTTGAGCTTGGGCTCGAACCAGGTGCTCTTGGGCGGCATCATCAGCCCGGCGTCGGCGACCCGGAGCAACTGCTCCACCGCGGTCGGGAACATGGAGATCGCCAGCGCCATCTCCCCGGACTTGACCCGCCGCTCTAATTCGGCGGTTCCCCTGATTCCGCCGACGAAGTCGATCCGTTTGTCGGTGCGCGGGTCCCCAATGCCGAGGATGGGGCCCAGGACCCGGTCCTGGACCAGGGAGACGTCAAGCGAGGCCAGCGGGTCCTTTTCATCTATTGTGGTACGATCGAGGTCCACCTGGTACCAGCGGTCGCCCGGAAACACCGCGAATGTGCCCGACCGGGATGGAACCGGCGCGTCGGCCGGCTTCACTATGCCGACCTTCTCCAGTTCCTTCATGAAACCGGCGCGGTCTCGCCCATTGAAATCCTTGATCACCCGGTTGTAGGGAAGGATGCGGAGCTGGCTGGCGGGAAACAGGACCGAGAGGAACCAGTTGTACTCCTCCGCTCCGGTGTGGCTTGGGTTGGCGGCCCGGCGTTCCCGGCCTGCCCGCCAGGCGCTCGCCGTCCGGTGATGTCCGTCCGCGACGTAGCTCCAGGGCACCGAGCCGAAGGCGGTCACGTAGGTCTGGGTGTCCCTCACCCTCCACCCGGTATGCCTGACACCGTCGTCGGAAGAGAAATCGAATATCGGTGTGCCCTGGGCATCCTGCGCCACCAGCCGATCGATGGCGGCGTCATCCCGGTAGGTGAGGAACACCGGCTCCGCGTTCGCGTCCAGGGCGAGCACGTGACGGGTGCGGTCATCCTCCTTATCCGGCCGCGTCTTCTCGTGCTTCTTGACCAGGTCCTGCTCGTAGTCGTCGATATGAACACAGCCGACCACGCCGACCTGGGCCCGGCCGTCCATGACCTGGCGATAGAGGTAGAGCCCCGGGCCGGCGTCGCGCCGGAGCGAACCCTCTCGCACCAGCCGGTCCAATGCCTCCCGGGCAGTCCGGTACACGGCGGGATCGTACTGGTCGGTGGAGTCGGGAAGGTCGATATCGGATCGGCCGACGTGGAGGAAGCTGGCGGGGTTGTCCGCGGCGATCGCCCGGGCTTCAGCCCGGTTGACCACGTCATAGGGTGGGGCGGCAACCCGGCTGGCCTGGTCAGGGGCCGGGAGCAGCGACGCGAAAGGATGTAATCTCATGGGTTGCCGATCCGTTGAGTGCCGCGCTGGGTGTATTCCCCCATTCCCCGATTCCCACATTCCCCCAATCATTGAGCCGGGCATCCTACCGGCCTCGGCCTCGCGCCGCAACCCGTCCCTTGCGACCCTATCGTCCTCTCCGCAGAATACGGTATCGCACCTAATCACCTATGCCGAAGTCAGCTGGATCCGTAGAAACCTGGTACCCCCCATTTCGTAGGAATCCGCGTATCTTCCGCCACCCCGAATCCCAACGGTTCCCGACATGATCATCTCGACTCTCGCTCTGCTGGCGTCCTTACAGTCCCAGGCCCCGGCGACACCGCCTCCTCCAACCCTGCCACCGTCGCCCATCGCCAAGATCGTGGTGACGCCCAGTTCCCCGACCCTGACTGCGGGCGATACCCTGCGGCTCTATGCCCAGGCCCTCGATTCAGCGGGCAAGCCGGTCGAGAACGCCCGGATCCAGTTCCGATCGGCGGGTGGCCGCTTTGAAGGAAGGGTGGACTCGACCGGCCTGGTCATGTCCGGTTCGACCGGGACCATTCCGGTGAGCGTCGTGGGGAGCGTTGTGGGGACCCGGCCCGCGGTGCAGCGGGTGGAAGTGCGGATGGTGCCGGGCCCGGCCGCCCGGCTGGTGATCGCGCCGCGGATTACGAAACTGGTCGCGGGGCAACACTTCCGGCTGAACGGTAGCGTCTTTACCGCCGCGGGAGACGAACGGAGCGGCGATGCCCTGACCTGGCGTAGCTCAGCCCCGGCAGTGGCCCGGGTCGATCGCAACGGCGTCGTCACCGCGCTGGCGGCGGGCCGGACGACGATCAGCCTCGGCTTCGGGGGTGTCACCCAGACGCTTCCGGTCCAGGTCATCTCCAACACCATCACGTCGCTCGAACTGACGCCCTCAACCGCCAACGCCCGTCAGGGCGACGTGATCCGCTTCAACCTGGTCGCCAGGAACGCGCGGGGCACGGCGATCTCCGGACTGACTCCGACCTGGTCCTTCTCCCCGGGCGAAGGGGCCATCGATGCCGATGGCGCGTTCGTGGGATACGACGAGGGCGCCTACATCGTATCGGCCAACCTGGGAAGCCGGTCGGCCGAGGCGGTGGTGAACCTGGCCCAGCGCGACGTCCGGCGTCCCCTCACCGTCGTCGGCCGACTGGCCCGTAACCTGTTCACGACTGAAGAAGTCTGGGTTCACCCCGATGGCAAGCACGCCTACCTGGGGACTGGTGGCGGCGGCGATCGCATGTACGCGATCGACATCAGCGATCCCTCCAAGCCCACCGTGACTGACTCCATCGTGGCCAATACCCGGCGGGTCAACGACATCATGACGACCCCGGACGGGAAGTTCCTGGTGTTCACCCGCGAGGGCGCGTCGGACCGGAAGAACGGCATCGTAATCTGCTCGCTGGAAGACCCGGCCCATCCCAAGCCGATCGCCGAGTTCACCGATGGTGTGAACGGTGGCGTGCATTCGGCTTTCATTTTCCATCAGGAGAAATACGGGACTCATATCTACCTGACCAACGATGGCACCGGCGCCATGCACGTCATCGATATCAACGACCCGTACCATCCGAAGGAAGTGGCCCAGTGGCGCACGGCCCGGGCCGATGCCGGCCGCACCCTGCATGACATCGACATCCAGGACGGCCTGGCGTACCTCTCCTACTGGAACGACGGCCTGGTGATCCTGGACATCGGCAACGGCATAAAGGGCGGCAGTCCCTCCAATCCCCAGCTGGTGAGCCAGTTCAAATACGACCTCAACAAGCTCTACAAGGATGTCGAGGACGATGGCGGGCCCGGCTTCATCCGGGGAACCCACACCGCATGGCGCCACAACAACTACGTGTTCATCGCCGACGAGGTCTTCCCCGCCTCGGGCGTGCGCGGAGCCAAGGACGCATCGGCCGGCCGAGCCTACGGGAACCTGCAGGTGGTTGACGTGAGCGACCTCGAGCATCCCCACACCGTGGCATGGTATCAGCCGGAGTTCGGCGGCGTTCATAATGTCTGGATCGCCGGCGACACGCTCTACATGGGCGTGTACAACGGCGGATTCCACGCCTTCGATATCTCCGGCGAGTTGCGCGGCGATCTCCGGGCCCAGCACCGCCAGATCGGGCAGCTCAACACCGCCGATATGGACGGCTTCGTGAAGAACACGGCGATGACCTGGGGCGTGGTGGTGCACGACGGGCTGGCCTACGTGAATGACATGTATAACGGGTTGTGGGTGGTGCGGATCGAACCGAAGCAGCAACCCGCAATACCGTGACGGGTACTGCGTACTGAGTACTGTGAAAAAGAGGCGGCCCTCAGAACCATCGTGAGGGCCGCTTCTCTTTCAAACCCAGTACTCAGTACCCAGTACTCAGTACCCAGTACGCAGTACCCAGTACTCAAGCACTCGTGGGTTGGTTCAATGACTCGATGAGCAGGTCGGGCGCCAGCGCGTCCTCCAGCAGCATCCCGCTTTCCAGCTTGGCATCCAGGTCGCTCAGGACCAGGTCGCTGGCCCGGCGCATCGTGGTCACCATGATTTCGTCGGCCGCCCGGTGGAGGCCAAACGCGTGCAGCGCTTCCCGCATCGCCACCTGTTCCACCAGCATCCGCGCCGTCAGCACCAGGTTCTTGTAGCAGGCCTCGGCGATGGCCGCGGTGGAGGCTTCCGAGGGGAGGCCCAGTTTGGGCTCCCGCATCCAGGCCAGCACTTCGTTCTGCTGCTGGGTCAGGGTCGAAAGCGGGTGGTTTCTGCCGCGGCGGAACGCGACCCGCTGTTCACCCAGGGCTTCCCGAATAGCGTGTTGCACCGTGACATCGTCGCGCGGCTCGGCCTTGAGCGAATCCCAGAGCCCGGGGATCGGCCACTCGTGATGTTCCCGAAGCATCTCCTGCACGGCGAAGACGTGGTCGCCGGTGCCCTGTGAATACTTGGCCGCGGCGCGCGCCAGCGATCCGCGCTTGCGCCAGAGTTCGCGAAAGGTGTCGTACTGCTGAAGACTGTTGGAGACCGAAGGCGGAAACATGGCGAACCCTCGTGCAGGGAAACGAGCCGGCCAGGAATGATCAAAAGGAGGTGCCGGGTCGGGGGTATTGTTAGCAGGTAGTATGCCGACCGGTCTCCGCTGCCGAGTTTTGCACCGGCCGGTTGTCCACAAGAGGTGTAAGTCGTTGATTTTGTTGCCGGTACTGGTTATCTACGAGCCGGATCTCCCGCCTGCCATCCAGCGCACCTGGCGGCTGAAGCGGGATTTTCGGGGTCGCGTTCTCCAACATCCATGCGGACTTCCGACCGTGTTTGTTCCCAAGCTCGTTACCACGCTCAAGGGGTATACTCGAGACCAGTTTTTCGCTGACGCCACGGCCGGCGTCATCGTCGGCATCGTCGCCCTCCCCCTCGCCATCGCCTTTGCCATCGCCAGCGGTGTCTCTCCCGAGCGGGGGCTGATTACCGCGATTGTTGCCGGGTTCATCATCTCCGCGCTGGGTGGGTCCCGGGTCCAGATCGGTGGTCCCACCGGGGCGTTCGTGGTGATCGTTTACGGCATCGTGGAGAAATACGGCCTTGATGGGCTCACCGTCGCGACCATTCTCGCCGGGTTCATCCTGCTGGCGTTCGGCTTCGGTAAGCTGGGCAGTTATATCCGGTTCATCCCGTTTCCGGTCGTGATCGGGTTCACCTCCGGCATCGCGCTCATCATCCTCTCCAGCCAGGTCAAGGATTTCCTCGGCCTGCAGATGGGCGCCGTGCCTTCGGCGTTCCTCGCCAAGTGGGGCGCGTTCGGCCATGCGCTCGGGTCGCTGCACTGGCCCGCGCTCCTGGTGTCCGGCTCGGCGCTGCTCATCATCGTGGTCTGGCCCCGCATCAATCGACGGATCCCGGGGCCCTTCATCGCGCTGGTGGTGACCACGGTCGTCGTTCATTACGCCCATCTCGATGTGGAGACCATCGCCACCCGCTTCGGGGGGCTCAGCACCAGCCTGCCGGCGCCCCACGTGCCGGTCATCACGCTGCAGAACGCCCTGGGCCTGGTCGGCCCGGCGTTCACCATCGCCATGCTGGCGGCGATTGAATCGCTGCTCTCCGCGGTCGTGTCCGATGGCATGATCGGCGGCAAGCATCGCTCCAACATGGAGCTGGTGGCGCAGGGCGTGGCCAACATCGTGTCGCCTCTGTTCGGGGGCATCCCGGCGACCGGGGCCATTGCCCGCACCGCGACCAACGTGAAGAACGGGGCCCGGACCCCGGTGGCGGGGATCATCCACGCCGTCACCCTGCTCCTGATCACGCTCTTCTTCGGGCGCTGGGCCGGCCTCATTCCTTTGGCGACCCTGGCCGCTATTCTGGTGGTGGTCGCCTACCACATGAGCGAGTGGCGCACCTTCGTGAACGAGTTTCGGGCGCCCAAGAGCGACGTCATCGTCATGGTGGCGACCTTTTCGCTGACTGTACTGGTGGATCTCACCGTGGCGATTGAGGTCGGGATGGTACTGGCCGCATTTCTCTTCATGAAGCGGATGTCGGAGGTCGCCAATGTCAGCGTGGTGACCGGGGTCGCCCGGGACGAGGCCGGAGACGATGTGTCCGATCCCAATGCCGTCGGCCGCCGGCGGGTACCGGCCGGGGTCGAAGTGTATGAGGTGGACGGGCCCTTTTTCTTTGGCGCCGCCGAACAGTTCAAGGAGACCCTGAGCCAGGTGGCGAGCCGTCCCAAGGTGCTGATCCTGCGCCTTCGGGGGGTGCCGGTGATCGATTCGACCGGCCTCCATGCCTTGAAGGACGTCGTGCTGCGGAGTCGGCGGGAGGGTACCCTGGTCCTGTTATCGGACGTCCATGCCCAGCCCATGGCCGTCCTGGCCCGTTCGGCCCTGCTGGACCAGATCGGGGAAAACCACCTGCTGGGGAACCTCGATGACGCCCTGAATGTGGCCCGGGAGTACCTCGGCCTGCCGACCGAGGAGCGGCCGGCCTACGCCGAGCCGACGGTGGCCCGGGAGACCCCAGCGCGGGGGACGAAGCCGGGGCTGTAGTAGTCGGAAGAACAACGCTTGAATGATTCGGGCTGTTTTGTTAGAATAGTCGCCCCGCAGCAAATGGTTCCTCAGAAACGATTTGACCGGGTTGGCAGGTGTGGGATTCGAGGTTCCCAATTCCTTGACATTGCATCTATCGCTGACTACTTTGCGCGGCTGCCCGGAAAACGGGCCAACATGCTCTTTGAAAATTGATGTGGGTTTTGGGTGGAGATGAGTGCGGACCCTGTGAGCCGGAGCGAATTGAGTCGTCTTCGGTGAGGGTTTTAGAACTCAACAGTATTGTGATTCCGACGACACGGTAATAAACCAGGTCGTTCGGTTTGAGCTGTTCAAGCTACCAAATCATTGGAGAGTTTGATCCTGGCTCAGGACGAACGCTGGCGGCGTGCCTAACACATGCAAGTCGAACGGGACCCGCAAGGGTTCAGTGGCGGACGGGTGCGTAACACGTGAGGAACATGTCCTTCGGCGGGGAATAGCCGGCCTAACGGCCGGGTAATACCGCGTACGACGGTTGGGGCGCATGCCCTGGCCGTGAAAGCAGCAATGCGCCGATGGAGTGCCTCGCGGCCTATCAGCTAGTTGGTGAGGTAATGGCTCACCAAGGCTACGACGGGTAGCTGGTCTGAGAGGATGATCAGCCACATTGGGACTGAGACACGGCCCAGACTCCTACGGGAGGCAGCAGTGGGGAATATTGCGCAATGGGCGAAAGCCTGACGCAGCGACGCCGCGTGTGGGATGACGGCCTTCGGGTTGTAAACCACTGTCGGGAGGGACGAAGCTCTGACGGTACCTCCAAAGGAAGCACCGGCTAACTCTGTGCCAGCAGCCGCGGTAATACAGAGGGTGCGAGCGTTGTCCGGAATCACTGGGCGTAAAGGGCGCGTAGGCGGCTTGGTAAGTAGGGGGTGAAATCTTGCGGCTCAACTGCAAGGCTGCCTCCTAAACTGCCTGGCTGGAGCACGGTAGAGGCAGATGGAATTCCCGGTGTAGCGGTGGAATGCGTAGAGATCGGGAAGAACATCGGTGGCGAAGGCGGTCTGCTGGGCCGTTGCTGACGCTGAGGCGCGACAGCGTGGGGAGCAAACAGGATTAGATACCCTGGTAGTCCACGCCGTAAACGATGGGTACTAGGCGTCGGGGGGAGCGACCCCTTCGGTGCCGTCGCTAACGCAGTAAGTACCCCGCCTGGGGAGTACGGCCGCAAGGCTGAAACTCAAAGGAATTGACGGGGGCCCGCACAAGCGGTGGAGCATGTGGTTTAATTCGAAGCAACGCGAAGAACCTTACCTGGGCTTGACATGCACGGGAAAGCCGGTGGAAACATCGGCCCCTCTTCGGAGTCCGTGCACAGGTGCTGCATGGCTGTCGTCAGCTCGTGTCGTGAGATGTTGGGTTAAGTCCCGCAACGAGCGCAACCCT
>DASYPP010000072.1:0-21948 GCA_036006525.1 Gemmatimonadales bacterium | reverse complement strand
ACACGAGAATTCGACCGTCACGCGAGAGTGCCATGGCGGTCTGCCCGACTCCAATCGGAGCCTCGCCGACGAACTCGATCGGTGCCGAATCCGGCAGCACCACATCGAGACTTCGGGGCCGTGCCTCACTGCCCGCCTTCGTGGGACGGAGCCATCCCCAGGCGCCGAGCCCGATTGCCAGTACCAGGGCCGCAATGAGCGCGGGAACGGCGGAGCGTCGGACGGTCCGGAGGCCGGACGCAGGAGGCCTCACGCGCCGGGTGGCGCTTCCCGATTCCGACCCGAGGGCGCCCGCGAATTCCGCCGCGCTGGCGAACCGATCGGCCGGGAGCTTCGCGAGGGCGGTCAGGACCGCGTCATCCAGGTAGGCTGGTACCGTCCGGCGCTGGAGGATGAGCGATCGCGGCTCTTCGGTCATCATCCGGGCGACGATGGCCTGCGCGGTGGGGCCGGTGAAGGGCGGCTCGCCCACCAGCATCTCGTACGTCACACAACCCAGCGCATAGATGTCGGAACGGGCCGTGATCTCCCGCTCTCCCATCGCCTGCTCGGGGGACATGTAGTGAGGGGTCCCGAGTGACATGCCGGTCTCCGTCATCCGGCTGCCACCGGCGCTGGAGGCCGCGAGGGCGATCCCGAAGTCGGCCACCAGTGCCTGGCCATCATGAAGCAGGATGTTCTCGGGCTTGATGTCGCGGTGGATCACACCATGCCGATGAGCGTAGTCCAGCGCGGAAGCAACCTCTGCGGCGATGCGGGTCGCCTCGGGAATCGACAGCTGCCTCTCGTGGTTCAGCCGGTCGCGGAGACTCTCCCCCTCGACAAACGGCATCACGTAGTACGCGGTCCCCTGCACTTCCCCGCTGTCGATGAGTCCGAGAATGTGCGGATGCTGGAGAGCGGCAATCGTCCGGATCTCCCGCACGAACCGCTCGGCGCCGATCACGGCGGCCAGCTCCGGCTTCAAGACCTTGATTGCGACCATGCGGCCGTGCTTCAGGTCCTGGGCGAGGTACACCGTGGCCATGCCGCCGGCGCCCAGTTCCCGCTCGATGCGGTAGCGGTCGGCCAGGGCCGCGGTGAGCCGGGCGACCGCCTCGCTCACTTGCCGCCTCCGGTCCGTTGCCGCAGCTCCTGGATCCAATTCACCACCATGACCAGGTGGCGGTTCTCCTCCACCGGCCGGACCATGATGAAGCTGCCGTCCGGCGCGACGTCGTAGTTCGGATGATACAGGTCGGTCGCGAAGGGTCCTTCGAACAGTGTTTCCCGGCCAGTGACGACCGGTGTTTGCGATCCGGTAATCGTGGCGGCCACGACTTTGTCCCCGATACGGTAGTACAGGTGCCTTCCGTCCCGGGACCAGAGCGGCTCCCCGCCACCGCCGGTCGACACCGGCACCCGGCCGCCGCCACCGGCAAGCGCGCGCAGGTACACCTCTTCCCGGCCTGATTCGTTGGACACGTACGCCAGCCACTTCGAGTCCGGTGAGATCCGCGGCTGCTTGTCGTCATTGATATTGGCGATCACCGGCACCGGTTTCCGCTCTCCCGTCACCGGGAACCGATAGATATCGCGATTATTGTCCCGGGAATCGATGCGATACAGGACGGACTGGCCATCCGGGGTGAACACGCCCTCGCGGATCGGGTTGCTATCATCGTGCAGCAGCATCTCGGCGTCGGCACTGCCGTCGGCCGACTGCCACCAGAGCGCATTGCTCGGCTCGCGAGACGAGGTATACATCACCCGGCTTCCGTCCGGCGTCCACTCCGGCCGGTTGTTGTACCCGCCGTTGGTCAACCGCTCTGCCGTCTGGTCGGCGAGATCGGAGATCCAGATATCGGCGCCGGCGGCTCCCTGCACCTCGACCGCGACGCGGCGCCCGTCGGGGGAGAGGCGGGGGTGCAGGTACACCTGCACCGAATCGAGCAGGACCCGCGTCGCCCCGTGCGGCTCGACGCGGACCAGCTGGCTGGCGATGCCGCCCTTCTGATAGAGCAGCGATCCCGTCGGCGACAACGCGGCCGATACATTCCAGGTAGACGTGGGGACGGCGATGCTGTCGGCAATCTGGAGCGGTGCCCCGGCCCGCAAACTCCCCACGTCGAAGGGAGCCGCCATTAACGCACCGTCGTTTCGCACGTAGACCAGGAATCCGCCCACCAGGCCCAGCGCCCGGGCACCTCGAAGGCCCGACAACACGGTGACTTTGCCGCTGGCCGTCTGCACCACGGCAATCGTCAGGTCGGCGTTGCTGGCAATCGTACTGCTATAGAATACCAGCCGGCCCTCGTCCGCCGAGCGGGGCGCCAGCTGCAGGCGCTCGCCGCTGGCACTGTCCATCTGAGAGAACTGCACCGGCTCCCCGCCATCGGACGAAACCCGCCAGAGGCCGCGACCTTCGGTGTATGTGCCCTTGGCGAACACAATCTCTCGATCGGAGATCCAGGTGAGCCCGGCACCGACGTTGCCGCTGTTGTCGATGGGGCAGAGAGTCGTGAGAGAGCTGCCATCTACTCCGACTTTCTTCAACTTGCCGTCGGCGGCCCGGAACGCGACCCAGCGGCCGTCGGGCGAAAACTCCGGATTGAGCGCCCCTTCGGTACCCGGTAAGGCGCGGGAGGTCAGCTGGTCCAGGCTCCTGAGATAGAGCATCCAGCTGGCGCTGGAGGGGCCGGCGGCGAGTACCGCCCGGCGCCCATCCGGGGATAAGGCGAGTTGGGTCGCCACGCCAGCTATGGGCACGGCGAACCTGGTGCCTGGTGCCGATTGCAATTCGAACCGAACGACGGCCGGACTCTGAGGCGGCTCCGGGTGGAGCCAACCCCAGGCCGCCGCCATCGCCGCAACGGCAAATGCCGCCGCCCAGGGGAGCGGTGATCTCACACTCCACTTGCTCACGGGCGCCAGCGCCGCGGCAGTCGTGCGCGGACGGGTCACGCCGCCATGTCCTTCGAGCGCGGAGACAAAGGCGGCGGCGGTCGGCCAGCGGTCGGCCGGGAGCTTGGCGAGGGCGATCAGCACCGCATCTTCGATCGCGTCCGGTACCGTGTCACGGAACTTCGACAGCGACACCGGCTTCTCGGTCAGCACCTTGGCCACGATGGCCTGGGCGGTACTGCCGGTGAACGGCGGATCGCCGACCAGCATCTCGTAGGTCATCGCGCCGAGGGCGTAGACGTCGCTCCGCGCGGTAATCTCCCGCTCCCCCATGGCCTGCTCCGGCGACATGTAGTGCGGGGTGCCGAGCGACATGCCGGTCTCGGTCATCCGGCTGCCGCCCGCCTTGCTGGCGGCCAGGGCGATCCCGAAATCGGCTACCAGCGCCCGTCCATCATGCAGGAGCACATTCTCCGGCTTGATATCCCGGTGAATGACGCCGTGCCGGTGGGCGTAGTCCAGCGCGCCCCCGACTTCGGCGGCGATCCGGACAGCGTCATTGATGGAGAGTTGCTTCTCGCGGTTCAGCCGGTCGCGGAGCGACTCGCCATCGATAAAGGGCATGACATAAAACAGAAAGCTGTCGGCCGCCCCGGAATCGAAGAGTGGGAGGATATGCGGGTGTTGCAGGTTCGCCGTGGTCTTGATCTCGGAGAGGAACCGTTCGGCGCCGATGACGGCCGCGAGCTCGGGGCGCAGCACCTTCACCGCGACCTTGCGGTCGTGCTTGAGATCCTGGGCCAGGTAGACCGTGGCCATCCCACCCGCGCCCAGCTCCCGCTCGATGCGGTAGCGGTCGGCGAGGGCGGTAGTGAGGCGTACCATCACCTCGGTCATGGCGAACCTCTCCTGGCAGGAACGGCGAGTTTGGCGCTCATGGAGACCGCAGCGCAGCGCGCTCGGCGATTACGGAATCACGTTGGGGCTGGAAGACCGGATCGGGATCAGTCCTGAGAGTAAGGTACTGATCGTACGCCCTGCGTGCTCCCGCAGTATCACCCACCAGGGCGGCCAATCGGCCTTCCTGGCGGAGGAACGCAGGCAGGATCCAGAGATACTCCGGGTAATACGACATCTCTCGGCGCCGGATCGCCGCGAGGGCGGCCGGGATATCGCCCTCTCGTTCGCGCAAACGGGCAATGGTCCAGTTCGCATAGCTCACCGGCGACGTAGGACCGACCGCGGCTCCGGTAAACCAGCGCGGCCCGGTGCGCATCAGCGCCTCCAGTTCATCCAGATGCTTCCCTCCTCGACTGCCCAAGGGGGGTGCCTCAAGCAACGTCTCGAGCAGAAGAGGGCAGACCCGGAACTCGAGCGGTCGCCAACTGGCCGCATCGATCGGCGGGGGATTACTTGCCGCAAAGGCGCGCAGCCGCTGTATGGCCTGCCGGGTGGAACTGGTATCACCGGTGCTGACCCGGTACAGCTCGACAAAGCAATCCCGGACCGGCGGCCACCGAGCCGGATCGTACTGGCGGATCAGTTCCCGCACCTGGGGTTCATAGCCGGGTTCGACCAACGCCTGGCGGACCAGATTCGCTGCGACCCATGGGTTGGCCAGCCCTGCCTCGTCGAAATTCCATTTGCCGAACGACACCAGGCGGCCTTCCGCGGCAGCAACCGCAAACTCACCCAGCTGAGCGGCGCCTCGTTCCTGTTCGGTCGCACCATCACGGCGGAGGGTCTGGTTGGACCAGCGGGCATCGCCCAGGGGAAGCCCGACGGTGACAGCGTGGAGTGGGATCTTGACCAGCTTGGTGACATAATTGATATGCGACTCGTTGCCCTGTTCGCGCCAACGCCGCGCGCCGGCGCTGTCGCCGAGTGTCAGCGCGGCGGCCCATAGCATAGTTCCATCGGCAAACCCGGCGGTCACCGGCCCTTCCATCAGTGCGGCAAGCCTCCGGATGGCGGCGTCATCCTGCATGCACATCGCCACGAAGAGCCGTCCCGCCACGGCGGGGGTGAAACTCGAGTCCAGCGCAATCGCATGGTCGAGCGCGTCGGCAGCGCGTCTGGGCCAGTCCTGCTGGCTGCTCACGGCACCGTAATAGGCGAGGGCGTTGCCCAGAGCGAACCAGTGCTCCGGGCTGTCCGGCGCGTCGGAAGCCGCGATTTCGGCCTGCGCAATAACCTCGGCGTAGCTGGAAGGAGCCGGGTAATTGGGGCCGACCCACGACCGGAGCAAGGCCACATCCCGCGCACTCAGCCGGTCGCGGAGCCGCCAGACCGTGGGGGTAAGCATGAATCCCTCGGCCCTCAGTACCGTGCCGATGTGAGGATTGGTGGTCAGCAATCCAAAGGCAGCCTGCGCGAAGGTTGAATCACGAGCGAAGGCGCGATCATACAAGTCCATCGCCGTGAAGTACTCGCCCCGGCGATAGGCCTTGCGACCGGCCAGGTAATCCTGGAGCGCATCGAGTGATGTGGCCGCCAGGCCATCCAGCCGCTCACGCTCCTCCCCGGCGTCGAGGCTCAGGAGCCGGGCCGCAAGACGATTCACCAGTACCGCGACGCTGTCTGCGGAGCCCTCGACGACGCCGTCCGCCACCACCTTCCCATCGGAAACCCGTCGCAGTGATCCGCGGAGCGTGAACTCCGTCGGAGTGGCGATGGCACTGCCGAGGAGAACTCGACCGGCCCCAAGCCGGGCGGCGACCTGGCGCGAGCGTTCGTCGGACAAGTCATCCACGTCGGTTCCGCCCGCCCGGCGCCACGCGCTCAGGAGCGCGCGTGGTTCAACGGTACGCGGCCCGTTCGTCCCCGTCAGCCGCGCGTCGAGCAGGTCCAACATGGATTCCCGCAGGTACCCGATGCCCGCGCCACCGACTCGGAACGGCATGACCGCGATGACGTTATCGTCCAGATTGCCGGTGATCCCGCGCCCCCGCAGCACCCACCATCCGGCCGAGACCAGCGCAAGGATGCCTACCAGGGCGAGCGCCGCGAGCCGCGCCTTGGGACGGGGGAGGGAGTCGGATCGAAGTGCGTGAGCGAATTCCGCAACCGTGGCGTACCGGTCCGCCGGTGCGCGCTGAAGTGCCTTTTGCAGCACCCGGTCCACCGGCTCCGGCACCGCTGGTCGGACCACTCGCACCTGGGGCGTCGGCGCGCCGAGCCGCTTGGCGATGATGGCGGCGGCAGTTTGGCCGGTAAAGGGCGCCTCCCCGGCAAGCATTTCGTAGAGCACGCTGGCGAGGGAGTAGAGGTCGGACCGGCCGTCCACATCCGACTCGCCCGCCGACTGCTCCGGGCTCATGTAGGCCGGGGTGCCGATCGCCATCCCGGTGGCGGTCAATTGCGTGCCGCCGGCGGAGCCGATCGCGCGGGCGATGCCAAAGTCGGCGACCACGGCCTGGCCGCTCGAGAACATGATGTTGTCGGGCTTGATGTCGCGGTGCACGATGCCCCGCTCGTGGGCATAGGCGAGTGCGGCGGCAATCTGCGAGGTGATGGCGATGCTATCCGCTACAGAGAGTTGCTTCTCGCGATCGAGCCGATCCCGAAGCGTTTCGCCTTCCACGAAAGGCATGACATAGTAGAGGTAGCCATCAGCGGAGCCCGAGTCGAAAAGCGCCAGGATGTTCGGGTGCTGCAAGCTCGCGGTTGTCCTGACCTCCTGCAGGAACCGCTCGGCGCCGATGACGGCCGCGAGCTCGGGGCGCAGCACCTTCACCGCGACCTTGCGGTCGTGCTTGAGATCCTGGGCCAGGTAGACCGTCGCCATGCCGCCCTGCCCCAGCTCCCGCTCGATCCGGTAGCGGTCGGCGAGGGCGGTAGTGAGGCGATCCGGGATCATCGTCATTTCTGCTTCAGCAATCCCGTCCAGTGCTCGATCAGCGAGAGCGGCACCTGGTCCGTGGCCTCGCTCCGGAGCAGCACCAGCCGGCCGTCGGGGGCCACGTCCACGCCGACGATGCTCTGCGGAGCATTCCGCACCAGCGTGGCCTTGCCGATTTTTCCGCCATCGTCGATCGACGCGACCATGAGCTGATGCGAGGGATTCGCGAAGTAAAGGAGCCCACCAGGCCCCCAGCTCTCGGCCATACGGAACCCGCCGAGGAGGGAAACCCCGTCCTGGGAGACCTGCCAGTGAGCGGTCGCCGCAGGCAGCCGGGTGACGAAGATCTCCGGGCGTCCGGTCTGATTGGAGATGTACGCCAGGAACCGGCCGTCCCGCGAGATCCGGGGAGACGTCTCATCGGCAGGCGTGGAGTAGAGAATATGAGACTCTGCCGGAGGATTCAGCGACTTCACGATGAGATCAAAACCGGTGCTCTTCACCTGCTGCCATCCGACGATGAACCTGCCGTCGGGAGACCAATCCTCTACAATGGACGAATTGACGAACACGGAATCGCGAATTGTTTCGGATGAGCTGTGATCAAGGGTAGTAATGATGGCAGCGCTGTCCGAGGAATTGTCGTAGGCGATCCGGTTCCCGTCGGGGGACCACACGAGGTCATAATACACTTCGGGTTCGGAGGTGAGCCGCCCCCAGCCGCGGGTCGGGATATCATAGGTCCACGCGTCGACCAGCGGGTTGTCGGGCGCGGAACGTTCCATCAGGAGCTTCCTGCCATCGGGCGAGAGCCGAACGGACTTATAGGGACCCGCTTCCAGGACCAGGGAGCTGGCGCCGGTACGGGGATCGAACCACTCCACCCGGTTTTGCGGTGCCGGCTCGGTGCGAAATACCAGCACGCGACCATCCTCCGACACCGAGAAGTTGGTCAGGTACTTGAAACTCCAGGATTCCAATCCGGGGACCACGCTCACCGGCTGGCCCGAAAGCCTCCCGCTGGAGGGATCGAAGGACTGGGCCAGTAACAGATTGTTTCGGCCGAACAGCAGTCGACCATCCGCATAGGCGGTGTTGCTGGCGAAATTCAGGACGAGCTTGGCCTCGGGACTCCCCAGCGAACCCAGCATGGTTGTCCCGACATCCGCATTTCCCGCGGCGGTCCCGCGACAAAAGAGAAAGTGTTCACCGTCAGGGAGAAACTGGGGATCGCGAAACGTCAGGATCCTCTGACTGTCGGCGGGGACCGGGCCGACGACGGCCGGGACCCCACCAGTGGCGGGAACCTGGTACAGTGGCCCGGCGATGTCCGGAGCATACACGATGATATCCTTCGAACCCCAACTGCCGCCTCGACCTGCCACGACGGTCGCCAGGTCCTGCACGGCGCCGGTCTCGAGGTCGACCCGTTTGAGCTTGGTATCGGCAAAGAAGCCAAGGCTCTGGCTGTTGGGGGCCCAGAAAGGATAGAGCACGTTGTCGCTGCCCTGGATTTGTCGAGCCTCTCCGGTCACCAGCGAGCGAATCCAGAGTACCGGGCTTCCACCGCAGGTGGCCACGAACGCCACCATGCCGCCATCCGGAGACACCTGGATCAGGTTGTTGTTGGCTATCGCTCCGAATTCGCAGCCGGCCGGCGGCAGCAGGCTGGCCCGGAGCGGCTGCGAGGGTGCCGGCTTACGGAGCAGCATCGCTGCACCCAGTAGCAGGGCGATCGCCAGGACAGCCGCTACAACGAGTGGTAGACCCAGCCGGGACCCGCGGGGTGTCGGAGCCATCCGGCCGCCGGAGCGGGTGGGCACGGTGGCACTATGCAGCCCGGCAGAGAATTCCGCCGCGCTGGCGAAGCGATCGGCCGGCAGCTTCTCGAGCGCCGTCAGCACCGCGGCCTCCACATTGGGCGGAATGGTGCGCCGCTTGGGGGCCAGCGGTCTCGGCTCCTCCGTCAGCACCTTGGCGACGATGCTCTGCGCAGTCGGCCCGGTGAAGGGTGGCTCACCGGTGAGCATCTCGTAGGTCACCGCTCCCAGGGCGTACACATCGCTCTGGGGTCCGATCTCCCGCTCGCCCATCGCCTGCTCGGGGCTCATGTAGTGCGGGGTGCCCAGCGACATACCGGTCTCGGTCATCCGGGTGCCGCCCGCCTTGCTCGCGGCCAGCGCGATGCCGAAATCGGCGACCAGGGCGGAGCCGTCGTGCAGCAGAATGTTTTCCGGTTTGATGTCGCGGTGGATGACGCCGTGGCGATGGGCGTAGTCCAACGCGCTCGCGATTTCGGTAGACAACCGGATTGCGTCGTTGATCGGAAGCTGTTTCTCCCGGTTGAGCCGGTCCCGGAGCGATTCGCCATCGATAAAAGGCATGACATAGAACAGGAAGCTGTCGGCCGCCCCGGAATCGAACAGCGGCAGGATGTGCGGGTGCTGCAGGTTGGCCGTGGTCTTGATCTCGGAGAGAAACCGATCGGCACCAATCACGGCGGCCAGCTCGGGACGCAACACTTTCACCGCGACCTTGCGGTCGTGCTTGAGGTCCTGGGCGAGGTAGACCGTGGCCATGCCGCCGGCGCCAAGTTCCCGCTCGATGCGGTAGCGGTCGGCGAGGGCAGCGGTGAGCCTGTCGCTGGGATCGGCCACTAGAACCCTGACAACCTGGTGATCCGCCCCCGCGGCCCCACCATCCACCCCGCCCGGGCACTCGCAAACCCGACCGACCAGTACGCATTGCTGTCGATCGGGATCCAGGTGGCACCGTCGTCCAGCGAGTAGGCCGAGCCCTTGGGACCCACCGCGATCACGGTCGGCCTTCGCGCTCCCGGGACGTAGACCCCGCCGTAGACGCCCTGGGGGAATGGCGGCTTGCCGCCCCGCACCCAGGTGCGACCTCCGTCGTGGGTCGAGGCCGTGGCCGCCGTGCTGTCGGTGCCCAGCACGATGCCGTTCTTGAGGTCGCGAAAATGGACCGAGCTGATGGCGATGAGCGGAATCGTATCCACGGTCCAACTGTGGCCGTAGTCGCCGGTATGGAACAGCCGCGCCAACGGGGTGCCGGCCGCGTTCCAGGCGTGGCCGCCCGGCCGCGCGATCATACAGGTGCCGCTCGCGGCGAAGCTTCCTTCCGCGTCGAGCGCGGCCGGCAGGTTAGCGGAGGGAATCGGAGTCCAGTGCTCGCCGTCCCTCGTCTCGATCATCACGGTGTGCCCATCAACCGCATCACTCACCGCAATGCCGTGCCGGGCGTCCCAGAAATCGAAGCAATCGTAGAAGGCTTTGGGCTCGGAATTGGTGAACTGAAGGGTCCAGTTCTTACCACCGTCGGTGGTGTGGTAAATCCGCGACTGGTCGCCATTACCTATAGAAAGGAGCCAGGCGGTATTGGAGTCTACCGCATGGACGTCCCGGAACTGGAGGGTGTCCGCGCCCGGCACTCGGCCTGTCTGCCAGGTGGTGCCGCCGTCGGTGGTGCGAACCCAGGTCCCCCCGGTACCGCTGGCCCAGACCACCTGCTCGTTGACCGGGCTCACCCCGATCAGGAGCTGGGTGGTGCCGCTGACCTGGCTTACAGCAGTGAACTTGGCCGGCGCAGGCGCTCCCCCGCCAGCATGAGCGCAGGCCGAGACCAGGAGGATGGCCGCGAACCGCCTCAATGGCTCACCGCGGGAGTTGCCGTGGTGGATTTCAGATAGCGATCGAACCACGCGACATATCGCTCCAGCCGGTCCTTGATGAAACTGGGCCGGGTCAGCCCGTGGTATTGGTCCGGATAGATGACCAGCTGGGTCGGCACACCGAGCTCGCGGAGAGCCTGGTACATCTGCTGCCCGCCGATGATCGGCACGTTGAAGTCGGCTTCTCCGCCCATGAACAGCGTGGGTGTCTTGATCTTGTCGGCATTGAAGAATGGATAGGAGACCTTGAGCCACAGGTCCCGGTTCTTCCACGGCGGACCCAGCTCCAGCTCGTACTGGACGATGTACTCGTCGGTACCGTACATGGAGAGCTGCAGCGCGCTGCCGGCACCGCTGACAGCCGCCTTGAAGCGGGGCGTGGTCGCGATCATGTAGTCGGTGAGGATGCCACCATAGCTCCAACCGCCGATGCCCAGCCGATCCGGATCCGCGATGCCGGACTTTACCGCCTGGTCCACCGCCCCCTGGAGGTCCACCACTTCCTTGTTGCCCCAGTCGCCATAGATGGCGCGCTGGAAGGCGAGGCCGCGTCCATCGCTGCCCCGATAGTTGGGCGAGAGCACCGCATAACCGCCGGCGGCAAAGATCTGCCGCTCCATGCTGAAGCTGTAGTCACTCTGGCCGTTGGGGCCGCCGTGAATGAACAGGATGAGTGGCAGCCGGGTCCCGGCGGGTGCCGATGCCGGCCGCACCAGGATGCTATGCACTTCGGTGCCATCGGCACTCCGCGAGGTCAGGTCCTCGCCCGATGCGAGCGAAAGGGTGGCAAACAGCGAATCGTTCTGATGGGAAAGCTGCCGCAAGGCCCCGTTCTCGAAGGCGAACACTTCCGCTGGCTGAACCGGAGTGCTCATCAGCTCGGCGATTCGGGCTCCCGCCAATGTGCCGGCGGAATAGTCCTGGAGGGCTCGCTTCTCGCGGTCGAGCCGCTCGACGGCCCCGCTGGCGACGTTGACCCGGGCGAGGTACACGGCACGGTCGTCGTCCACCATCACCAGGACCGATTGGCCATCGGCAGAAAACGTCGGCGCATCGAGGGGACGGTCGAACTGGCTGGTGAGCACCCGGGCCGGCGTGCTGCCGTCGCTCCGGACGATGGCGAGCTTGGCCATCTGGTAGGCGTACCACCGGGGATCATCGGTACGGAAGAAGGCGACCCATACCCCGTCCGGGCTCCAGGACAGGGCGCCGTTGTCCGGGCCGGGGAAGGCCGTGAGTTGCTTCGGCGTGGCACCAGGCGCTGCAGCGACCACGTACACATCGGATCCCTCTCCGGTTCCCGGC
Source organism: Gemmatimonadales bacterium (assembly GCA_036006525.1). Lineage (GTDB taxonomy): Bacteria > Gemmatimonadota > Gemmatimonadetes > Gemmatimonadales > GWC2-71-9 > DASYPP01. The sequence goes on along the minus strand of DASYPP010000072.1, from coordinate 10,231 downwards.
TCCGGAATGGAACTCCGCACGAAGGCGATGCGGGTCCCGTCCGGCGACCAGCGAGGCCCGTCGTCATTGGAATCGCCGCTGGTAAGGGTGTCCACCTTCCTGCTCGCGATATCGAACAAGAGCAGGTGGGTGCGGCTGGTCGTGAGATAGCCCTCGACGTCTTCCTTATATAGGTAGCGGTCGATCACGACCGGCCGCTTCTTCGTGGTGTCCGCCTTGGTGCTGTCGGACTCGATGGCAGCCACGAGGGCCAGCCGCTTCGAGTCGGGCGACCACTCCATCGAGTTCACCCCGCCCTTGAGCTGGGTCAGCCGCTGGGCTTCCCCGCCCCGGCGGTCCAGCAGCCAGACCTGGTCGTCCTCGTCGTCCTGCCGGCTGGCAAGGAAGGCGAGATACCGGCCATCCGGGCTCCAGCGCGGGGTGCTTTCGCTTTCCTTGCTGGAGGTCAGCTGCACCGTCTGGGTACCGTCCCAGCTGGTCATCCAGATATTGGAGTCGCGCTTGTCCTTGGTAGAGTCCACCGTGCGGACGGTGTAGGCCACCCAGTTGCCGTCGGGCGAGAGCTGGGGCTCGGACACTCCGCGCAGGTGGTAGACATCATTGGGCGCGATGGGGCGCCTGGTGACGGGGGCCTGCGCCTGGAGCACCGAGGCGAAGGTGAAGGCTGCGAGCGCAAGGGCCACCCGGGACCGGGATCGTGGCATCATGGCGTAGCGGCTCCTGCAATTCTGAAGGGGGAGGAAATCGGGCTATATCCTACTCTGCCAACCCATTTGGCGCAAAACGTCGGTGAACCCCGAACCGGGCCGGAGCTTGGCAAAGCCGGGCCAGTGGAGCGCCAGCACCACCAGCAACGGGTCCCGCACCTTGGCGGCGTCGCGGAGGTGGAGATACACCTTGTCATTCCGTCCCGCGCCAACCGCGGCAGCGGCAAGGGCGGTCGGCTGGACGTATTCACTTCGAGCCCGCGCTTCGAGCTCGGAATAGAGCGCTTCGGACTTGTCCCGTTTGCCAAGAATGCCGTACGCGTATGACAGTCCCATCATCAGCCAGGCGTGGCGGCCAAAGCGGGATAGCAGCGACGGTGCCAGGGCAATCGCCTCCAGCGGATTCGGTCCCAACGCGAGGGCATGGAATGCGGTCCAGTTGGGATAGAACGCACCGGGATCCAGCTCGATCCCGCGCCGGGCCTGGACCAGGGCCTCGTCAGTCTTGCCGGCCCAGGCGAGGAGAAGGGCCAGCTGGGCCCGCGCGTTGGCGCTCAGCGGATCCGACTCGATCACCCCGCGGAGCTGGGCCTGGGCGGCCTCATGTTCTCCCTTCACGTAGCACAGGTCGAAGACGGCCTGCAGCGTTCGCGCCTCGACGTCGGCCGGGTCCAGCTCGACCGCCCGCGCAAAGGCGGCCGACGCCTTGTCCCGGTCGAGCTCCGCCATGAGCGAGAACAGGCCGAGCACGATCTGGCCGGTGACCAGCGTGGGCTCCAGCTCCAGGGCCCGCAGGGTCGCCGCCTTGGCCCGCTCGGTGATCCCCGCCGGCTGCACCATTCCATAGAGAGCCATCAGCAGCAGCGCTTCGGCCAGCTCGGCGTGGGCGAGCGCCAGCCGGGGGTCCAGCGCGATGGCCTTCTCGAACGACTCCACCGCACGCAGCAGCGCCGGACCACGTTGCTTGATGAAGGAATGGCCCTTGAGATAGAGATCATAGGCGTCCACGTTCGCGGTCGGCGGCCGCACCAGCAGGCCTTCGGTCCCGACGCCGAGCGTCACCTTCAGTTTCTCGGCGATGACGGTGGCGATCTCGTCCTGGATAGCGAAGACGTCGGTCAGCTCGCGGTCGTAGCGCTCGGACCAGAGGTGATAGCCATCGGCCACGTTGATGAGCTGGGCAGTGATCCGGATCCGGCCGCCGGCGCGGCGCACGCTGCCCTCCAGCACGGTAGCGACGTTGAGCTCGTCACCGATGGTGCGGAGATCGATGTTCTTTCCCTTGAAAGAAAACGCCGACGTACGGGCCGCCACCCGGAGGCCGGCAAGCTGGGTCAGCGCATTGATGATGTCTTCCGAGATGCCGTCGGAGAAATACTCGTTCTCCGGGTCGCCGCTCATGTTGGCGAACGGGAGCACGGCAATAGAGCGGTCCAGCGGCTCGACTTCCTGGGAGCCGGTCCGCACCACCAGGGACGCGGCGAAGCGCTCGACGGTGGCGAATCGGTCCTCCGGCGCCCGCGCCATCGCCCGGGAGATGGCCGCGTCGATGTTCCGGGAGACGTTGGGGCGCTTGGTACTCACCCGGGGAGCCGGCCGGGTGAAGCGCTGCACCAGGATGGCGTCCATGGTGGCGCCGGTGAAGGGCGCCTCACCGGCCAGCATTTCATAGAGGACGCTGGCCAGGGCGTAGAGATCGCTGCGGCCATCCACGTCCCGCTCCCCGGCCGACTGTTCCGGGCTCATGTAGGCCGGCGTGCCCACCGCCATGCCGGTCATGGTGATCCGATCCGAAGCGGCCGCGCGCACCGCCCGCGCGATTCCGAAGTCGGCGACCACGGCATGGCCGGATTGAAGGAGGATGTTCTCCGGCTTGATGTCGCGGTGGATGACGTCGTGTGCGTGGGCATAGGCCAGCGCGTCGGCGACTTCCCGGGTCAGCCGGACCGCCTCCTCGACCGGGAGCGTCTTGTCCCGCGTCATCCGCTCCCGCAGCGACTCGCCCTCGACCAGGGGCATGACGTAGAACAGGAACCCGTCGGCGTCGCCCGAGTCATGCAGGGCGAGAATGTGGGGATGGTTGAGCTTGGCGGTGGTGCGGATCTCACTCAGGAAGCGATCACTGCCCAGGGCCGCGGCCAGTTCAGGCCGCAGCACCTTGACCGCCACCTTGCGATCGTGTCGCAGGTCGTGGGCAAGATAGACCGTGGCCATGCCACCTTGCCCCAGTTCACCTTCAATTTTGTAGCGATCGGCGAGGGCACTCTTGAGCTTTCCATTCTTGGTCATCGCACGACCAGTCTTTGCACCGACACTGGTTTCGCCGGGCTCGCCGGCGTCGACACCAGCCGGTACTCCCCCGGTTCCGGCGTAAACTCGAAATCCCAGGTCTCCCCCACCTGCACCGACTGGCTGGCCGGACTCATGACCGCCTGGTGCGCGGGAAGGTCGGCGCCATCCTTGGCCACCCGCCGCCAGCGGACCAGCGAGCTGTCCCGGTAGATCGAAAACACGACCGGCAACGCCGCGCCGATACTGACGAATCGAAAGCGATGGGTGACTCCGGCCTGGAGCTGCAGCGGGCCGGCGGGAATGGAATCCCCGTTGATCAGGATGTGGGGCGACTCCGCGCCCGGCGAATCCCAGCCGGCGACGAATACGTGATCCCGGCGAGGATCGAAGCGCTGGCCCGGCTCGAGTACAACGATGGCGCCGTACAGGCCCGAAGTCAGTTGCTCGAGATCATTGATATGGGTGTGATAGATGAACGTGCCCGCGCGGGGTAGCGTGAGGTGCGCGACAAAGGAGTCGCCCGGCTCGATCGAAGGCGCCAGCCGTTGCCCCGCCCCGCTCCAACCGGCGACGCCGTCGGAATAGCTCTGCAGCTCGATCCCGTGCCAGTGGATCGCCGTGGGTTCCCTGAGCCGGTTGGTGACCACGATGTCGGTGGGCTGGCCCCGGGTGAGAACCAGCACCGAGCCGGGCATCTCGACCGAATCCGGCCGCGGGGCATTGCTGCCTCGCTGAAGCACGAATCCCAGGGCCCGGGGAGCGCGGTTCCTGGGCTTCCCCTCCTGCACGAAGAGGTGCACGGTCCGGACGGCTCCCCGGGATGGCTCGGTCCAGCCCGCGCGGGGATGGACCGTGATCCCAATGACCAGTCCGGCCATGTGGACCATGGCGTCATGGATCATCGCGTCATGACTTCCCGGCCCGGGCTTATTGAGCCGGGACGAGGGGATCACGTGGAAGGCCGCGTGGCAGTGGAACAGCCAGTTGCCCGGCCGGTCAGGCGCCAGGGTCATCGCCATGGTCGTAAACGGCGTCAGCGCCTCGGTGACGACCTGTCGGCGATCCTCCGTCGCGTACGTCGTATCGGTGGCCCCGAAACCGCGCGAGTCAACCTGGTAGTAGAAGCCGTGCAGATGCATGGGGTGGGTGCGCCCGCTGGCATTGATCACCCGCCAGTGCAAGGTGTCCCCGGCCGTGGCCTCCATCCGCTCGGTCCAGGGCCAGGACCGGCCATTGATGGTGATCGCGTTGCGGTAATCGATGGGGCGGTATTCCGCCGAGTTCACCCGGCTGCCCCAGATGTTGATCATGAAAACCCGGTCCGGCCTGACCGGGCCTGGAGGATCCACGATAAAGGCGCCCGCGACCTGTTCCCGCTCATCGGCTTGCTGTCGGACAAAGGGGTGCTTGCCGAGCACGGCCATGTAGAGATAGGTGCCGGGAACACCGGCGGAAAAGCTCACCTGTTTCGATTCACCGGGGTGGAGGACCAGGCTGTCGGCCCAGGATCCTGGATGGGTGACCAGGCCGTGCACCGCGATGGTTGAGTCGGAGAGTGCGTTGGCGACCGTCGCGACAATGGTCGTCCCGGTATGCACCCGGATCAGCGGCCCGGGAATCTGGGCCGGCTTTCCCACCTCGGCAAAGGCCGCGACCTCGACCGTCGGGCCGCTATCCGCCTCGGGGGACCACCGGGCCATCCGGACTTCGAGTTGAAGGTCGAGGGTGTCGCCGTGGAGCCGGCCGGCCGGCGTGCGGTTGTCGTTGGTGACCACGGAATCGGCGTCCCGCGGTACTCCTCTCGCCCCGGAGAGCAGGACGAGAGTTCCGGCCGCCACGAGGAGCTTGAGGCGCGTCATGGGGTCGCACCTGCCATGCCCACCGCACCCGGCATGAAGGCGTACGCGGTCTCCTGCAGCCGCTCATAGCGGCCCGACCCGCCCGCGGTGTAATCGTCTTCCTGGTTGTCGATCAGGAAATCGCCATGGAGGGTGTCCACGTGGGCGACGATCCGGGCCACCGGCGGCGATTGTGCGCCGGCGGGGATGGCAAGGAGCGAGGCGAGTGCGATAAGGAGGATGTGCCGGGGGCGCACAGGGTGAATCCCTTTCCTTAGATATGTCTGGCGAAGCAAGCCTTCAAATCTATCCAATGTCCGGGTTTTCGGGAGGATTCTGCTCCGCACAGACGCCGGGACCAGCCAATCAGGGCACCCGCTCCAGCACCAGGAGCCAGCCTTTGCCCGGCTGGACCGGAATCCGGCTTCCCGGCGTAAACGCCGTGGCCTCCTGGAAACCATCAATCGCTGCCGCCGTGATCCGAGTCCGGGCCGGATCAAGACCCAGCACGCTCCAGTTGACCGAAAGTGAGACCTGGACCGGTTCCGTCGCCCAGCTGGCCAGGGCCACCATCGCCTTGCCATCCCGAACGAACGTGGTGGCCAGGACGTCGTCGCGTCCCGTCTTCACCGGATTGTCGGGAACCCAGAACCCGATCATCCGGCTCTGCTGGATCCCGAAGTCGTCCCATGCCTTCCACAGGGCCCGGGGATCGCCGGACCAGGGAAGCCGGTTGGTCATCCCGAAGACCTGGCCGCGCCACGGGTTGCCGTCGTCCTGGAGCATCTCCCCCATCAGGCCGAAGGGAATCCCGGATATTTCCACCAGCCAGAAGTCGGGCGGGCTGTTGTAATCGAAATACTCGCCGAACCACAGCCGGTTGATGTAGGGAAAGTGCTCGAGGTAGAGGTTCGCGCTGTTGACGAAGCCGTCCCGCACGTTGTACTGGTTGGCGGAATGGAGGTCGATGAGGGCATTGGGCCTGCCCCGGTCGAGCACCTTGCGGACCCGCTTCATGGTGGTGCGGTCGAACGCCACGTCGTCGATGTACAGCCCGTCAATCCCGACGTTCTCCACCAGCCAGTGCAGCCCCTCGACATAGAAATTGTGCCACCGCGAAATGCCGGTGTTGACGATCGCGGCGTCCTTGATCTCCGGCACGTGCCAGGCCGCGATGTAGTCCTGGTCCAGGTGCTCCTGGAGCCAGGAGAAGCCGCCCCCGGTTCCGGTAGAGAAGACCTCGTGGTCCAGGCTCCGGAGCGCGAACATCTCCGGTGCATGGTCGGTCAGCTCCCGCACCGTGTAGTAGATCTTGACCCGCATGCCCCGCTGATGCGCCGCGTCCACGTAGGCGCGCATGGTGTCGGGGCGCAGGAAGGGATAGTTGATCCAGGGATTGATCGCGGTCGCGTGGTGCACGTTGATGGTATTGGCACCCATCTTCGCCACACTGTCCAGCGGCACGTAGGCGTGGAAATAGCGAGTACTCCACTGCCCCCTGGTGTCCAGCGGCTTGAATGGGGTGAGCAGCAGGATGAAATCGTAGTGCTGGACTTCACCGGCGGCCATGTGGCGAGGGCCGCTGTAGCAGCGCACCAGGTAGGTTCGCTCGCTGCCCGGCCCGAAGTGGCACCCGCCTCGGCCACCATTGTCCCAGGAGGCGGGCATGATGAGCGGCTGGGACTGGTAGAAATTGGTGTTGAGCGGCCGGCGGTAACGGTCGTCGCGCAGACTGAACTGGAGACCGGCGTTCACGTCGCCGATCCAGGCGGCGTCGTGGTTCTTCGTGACGTCCCACTTCCAGGCGAAGGTGTCGGGCCGAACGCCGCCCTTGAGGCCCAGTCCCATCGCGTATCGCGCGACATCGCTGGCCAGGGGGATCTCCAGGCGGATGTCGTCGAGATCAACCGCCTCGGTCGCCCGGATGCTCACGGTGAACTGGAGATGCCCGTCGAACTCGCCGCGCCCGCTCAGCGTCATCGCCAGGGGGCCGGCGACGTTTTCCGCTTGCCATTCGACCGCGCCCTCGCCCCGCCGGGTCAGCTTGACGCCACCAGGAGTCCAGGTGAGCGGAGCGCCGGCGCGCTCGACGACCAGCTTCACCGGCCCGCTCAACAACTCGCGAGGCTGGCTGCCGATCCGGGTCATCTCGATGTCGAAAAAACTCCTGATCGAGGTCGGCAACCCATCGGATCCCAGCACGACCCGCCGGCCGAGTACGCCGATGGTGTCACCCGATATCTCGACCGCGGTGTAAGGCGGAACCAGGCCGTCGTCCACCTCGAGCTTCGAGTCCAGCCAGCGGAGCCGGGAGAGCCGCCACGGCTCGTCGTCACCGGCGTGGCGGATCGAGTCCGCTGCGACCTGAAAGCGCAGGGCGATGGTGGTAGGCGGTGCGTCTTTGGCCGAGACCGTGGCCGAGCCGGTATATCGTCCGGCGCGAGCGGATACCGGCACCTGGACACCGCACCAGATGGGCTGAATGCGACCCGAATCTACCGATACCGGAGTCACAAAAGTGCGCCCTTCCCAGTCCACGCCGCCCAGGTTAAAGCAGCGGAAAGAGTCGGCCGGGATGCGGGAGCCTGCCGCAGCGGGAGCAAGGCCGGTGAAGGTGACCTTCACGTCCTCGGTCCGGCGGTGAGCGGCATAAATGCCGAGCTGGAAGACGTAAAATTCTCCCCGCATTGCAGCTGCATCAAACGGGGCGGCGGCTCCACGCTGGATCCAGCGCTGCGGCAGGTCGTGCGTCATCCGGATGGGGAAGCGCCGGTCCTCCGGGAAGACCAGGTACCCCGCCCTGCCATGTTGATCGACCAGCTGCCGGGTCTCCGCGGCGGTCGCGATCACTTCCATCGGATAGACGCTGTTGAATTCGTCCACCGACTGGAATTCCACCAACTGGGCCTTGGGGAGCGGGTGCCGCTGCTGCCAGTCGGGGGGCGGCGGGTTCAACGCATGGCGGTTGAGCCATCCGGTGTCCGCGGTGGCCGCTGGTGGTGGGTAGGTGATCTTCGGATAGTTGGATTTGATGGTGCCAGTGTAAGGCAGATAGTAGAAGTAGTACACGCCGGCGTGGGAGGCCTGGAACACCAGGTCGCCTGATTCCCGGGTGATCCGGAGCCGGGCCACGTTGGCGACTCGCTGCCCGGTCTGGCCGTCAACCACCAGGACTTCCTTCTTCTCCGGCTCGCTGTCCCGGCGTCGCCAGGGGAGATGGGCCCAGACCGCGTCCGCCGGCCCGCTCACCTGGACTACGGCGCGGTGATTCCCGAATGAATCGGCCTCCCATCGGCCTATGGTGTATCGGGGAGCCTGGGCGGCGAGCCGGGCTGGAGAGCCGCCCAGGTTCGCGAGGGCGGCTATTCCGAGCAGAAAACCAAAACGACGCATAGACCCGGGGTTGGAGAAGCTGGATCAGTCGTTGAAAGGGTTCTTGCGCGCGCGGGCATGATTGTCCGGCAGATCCAGCAGGCGCTGCAGCTCCTCTTCGCTCAGCTCGAACGGGTCCTTCTCGTACCCCGGGGAGCGCACGGTGCGGTTGCGTTCCTGGTTTTCGCCCAGGGGAAGCAGCTCCCACTCGGTCTTGGAGCGGTCCCGCACTTCCCACTTGCGGCCTTGTTTATCAATGAAGTTTCGGAAGCCCATAGGATACCTCAGGCGGTAATGGACGGTAATAAGCGGTAATGGGCGGTAAACGACCCTGGATTTGAAAGATAGCGGATTTGCAATCTCGAAATGCCCTCGGTCGTCAGACCCTACGGCTTATTACCGCCCATTACCGCCCATTACCGCCTTCTACCGCCTTCTACCGCCTATTACCGCCTTTCTTCTGACGCCAATCCCGCCATCCGCTGCCGGATCTCGGTCACCTGCGGCTGCAAATCGGGATCCGCATCCCGCCACAGCTCCACGAACCGGCCGTAGTAGTCCAGGGCGCGAGTCCGGTCTCCCTTCTTCTCATACAGCTCGCCGAGTTGACGGTACATCACCGGCAACTCGTAGTTGTCCATATCGATCTTGTCCGGGGAATACAGGCTGAGATACCGCTCGTAGGCCGCAATAGCGGAGTCCGGCTGTCCGGCGGCGGTGAAAGCGCGTCCCAGGTCGGGGAGCCCGCAGTAGAGACAGGGATCCAGCGCCATTCCAGCCTGCAGCTCGCGGATGGCTGCATCCGGGTGGCCTTCACTGAGGGTCACCATCCCGTGGACCGACATGCGGTAGCCCTCGTCGGCGGCCCGGAGCGACGGGTCAATGGTTTCATACTCGGCCAGGTAGGCCCGTGCGCGATCCGGACGGCCAGCCATGGCATAGCCATAGGCGAGGTCGAGATAGGGCCGGTCCAGGGTATCCATCTGGCTCAGGGGAAAGCGGGCGAGAACCGCATCCATCTTGCGGAGCCCTCCGACCCGGTCCCCCCGGTACCACACATCGATGCCGCCCAGCCACAGACTGTTCTGAAGGACACGACGCTTGGACCCATTGGACTGAGCATCCTGGATCGCATCCTTTATGAACCCTTCGCTTTCGCGCAGTTTTCCATGAAGCAGGCCGAGTTCTGCCAGCATCACGGATGCGAAGGCATGCTTTCCTCGATCGGCGCCTGCCGAGTCCCGGACGGCCTGCACCACCCGCCGCATCGTGGCTTCGTCGCCGCGGTTATACGCCAGTGACCACCGCGCATAGGGCGTATTGTCGTGCGCTGGAAAGCGCCGGGTGGCGATGGTGACCAGACTGTCGGCCTGGTCGAGCTTTCCCTCCTGTACCAGTACTTCGTACAGGTTGAACAGCGCGATTGCGCTGTTCGAGTCAATCCCGACCGCCCTGCGATAAGCGTCCTCGGCGCGGGCTCGGTCTTTTAATTGCGCGTAGATGAGGCCCATGTTATTGATGGCGCCCATATACCGGGGATCGATGTCGAGGGCGGATTGATAAGCGGCAAGCGCGCGCTCCGGATCCTGCTGCACCCGGGTAAAGTAGGTTCCCATCGTCATGTATCGTTCCAGCTCGGTGAGCCGGTCCCGGTGCGCGTACGCTTTCTCGATCGCCTGCCGGGCACGGCTCCGTTGCCCACCGGAATTACTCAGGTTGACGCCGAGCTTGCGCCACGCCATGGCGAACCCGGTATCGATGGCCACGGCTTCCTGGAGCAACGCATCGGCCCGGTCAAAGTCCCCTACCGTGTTGGTAAGCTGGGTGGCCAGGGAGTACTTGCGGAGTGCATCCAGGGACGGCGTCGTCACCTGCTCGAGAGGCCGGTCGCTGCTCACGTTGCGCAGCGATTCACCGATCTTGCGGCGCAGTTGCCGGGATACCTGGCCGATCGCCTCGATGATCCCGGTCGAATCCCGCGCCGTCTCACGCACGGCGGCCAGGACTTCACCATTCGCGGTC
>DASYPP010000071.1:0-39780 GCA_036006525.1 Gemmatimonadales bacterium | reverse complement strand
ACCGCGGTTCCGCTGAATTTGCCCTCGTCGGCCACGATTGACCTGCCGACGGAGCTTGCGGGGACCGGTGCGTTTGCGACCGCCCCAACCATCGTCATTCCGGCGACCGGGCTGACCAGCATGGTGGTTGACGCCGGCGCGTTCGCCGGAAATGCCACGTGTTTGAGTGATCTTGGCGGGCCGTGCCGGATCTACAAATTTGTGCTCGCCGGAACCCGGACGTTCAGCATCTCCGCCACCTGGGACGCGCTGGGCGACTTGGGACTCTATCTTTACAGCGCCGCGGCCACTCAGCTCCCATGGACCGGCGGGATATTCGCCTGTGACGCGCATGGCAATGGAGCCGCGAGCCAGCCCGAAGCCTGCTCGGTGACCCTCGTTGCCGGTACATACTTCATCGCGAACGACACGTTCACAGCGTTCTACGGGCCACCGGACAACGTCGATCCGACCTTTGTCCGGTTCGACCTGACCGGCCAGTAAACTTCGAGTCAGATCTCAGGGAAGAGCCCCCGCGCAAGCGGGGGCTCTTTTTTGTGATGCGCCAACTCGACTATAATTCTCCCAATGGCCCCACCGGCACAACGACGGCTTCCATCCCCCGGACGGCTGGCCCGGCTCTGGCCCCGGGTCCGGCCCTACCGGGGGACTCTCATTCTCGCCGCTCTGGCGCTCATCGTCAGCTCGCTCATCGGCCTCGCCTTCCCCAAGATCGTCGGATACCTCCTCGATGCCGCCTTCGTCAAAGGCGGCCGCCAGCTGCTCGACAAGATCGCCCTCGGCCTGCTTGGCCTCTTCGTCATCCAGGCCGTGCTCAATTTCGCCCAGACCTATTGGCTGTCCGCCACCGGCGAGCGCGCCATCGCCGGCATGCGGCAGGAGCTGTTTGGCCGGCTGCTCGAGATGCCGCCCGGCTTCTTTGCGGACCGGAGGACCGGTGAGCTGATCAGCCGGCTCACGGCCGACGTCGGGCTGCTGCAGGGCGTGATGAGCCACCAGATCGCCGAGTTCTCCCGCCAGGTGCTCACCCTGGTCGGCGGGGTCATCGCCCTGTTCTGGATGCAGCCCCGGCTCACCCTCACGGCGCTCGTGGTGGTGCCGTTTGTGGTTCTCGCGGTGTTCTTCTTCGGCCGCCGGCTCCGCCGGATCAGCCTGACCGTGCAGGACAAGGTGGCCGAGGCCACCGCCCAGGCGGAAGAGGCGGTAAGCCAGATCCGGACGGTGCAGAGCTTCGTGCAGGAGCCGGCCGAGCGGAAGCGCTACGGCGATCGGGTGGGGATCATCGTGAAAGCCGCGCTCGACCGGGCTATGGTCCGCGGGGTGTTCTTCGGAGTCATCACCTTCGCCACCTTCGCCGGCGTGGTGATCGTGCTCTGGCAGGGCGGGCGGCTGGTGCTCTCCGGCGACCTTACCGCCGGCACCCTGGTCGGCTTCCTGCTCTATACCATCTATATCGCGGCCGCGATCGGCACCCTGGTCACTTTCTTCAGCGCCTACCAGGAAGCGGTCGGCGCCGCCGAGCGGGTCTTCGAAATTCTCGAGGCGCCGAGCCCGATCACCGATCCGCCCAATCCGGAGCGGCTCCCGGTACCGGTTTCCGGCCGCATCAGGTTCCAGTCGGTTTCGTTCCGCTACGGTGGGCTGGAGAGCCCCCTGGCCCTGGCCGAGGTGTCGCTCGAGGTGCAGCCCGGGGAAATCGTGGCCCTGGTGGGCCCCTCCGGCGCCGGGAAGACCACCCTGGTGTCGCTGCTGCCCCGGTTCTGGGACGTGACCGAGGGCAGCATCCAGCTCGACGAGATCGACATCCGGCGGCTTCGGCTCTCCGACCTGCGCCGCAACATCGGCGTGGTGCCCCAGGAGCCGGCCCTCTTCAGCGGGACGGTGCGGGACAACATCGCCTATGCCGACCCCGGCGCCTCAAAGGAGAAGATCGAGGCCGCGGCGCGCGCCGCCCACGCGCACGAGTTCATCGAGCGGCTGCCCGCCCGCTACGACACCCTGGTGGGCGAGCGCGGGGTGAAGCTCTCCGGGGGCCAGCGGCAACGGATCGCCATTGCCCGCGCCATTCTCAAGGATCCCGCCGTGCTGGTGCTGGACGAGGCTACCAGCAGCCTGGACAACGAGAGCGAGCGGTTGATCGAGGACGCGATGGAGAAACTGCTGGTGGGCCGGACCACGCTGATCATCGCGCACCGGCTGTCCACCGTGCGCCGGGCCGACCGGCTGGTGGTGCTGGACCGGGGGAGAATCGTGGAGGAAGGATCGCACGCCGAGCTGGTGGAGCGTGGGGGATTGTATGCGAGATTGTACCAGATGCAGTTCCGGGAGGATACGCTGGTGCCGCTCTCGGGGGAAAGTGTGGGGTAATCTCGCGACCAGCAGGGCTATCGTTCTCAACACGTAGCCACGTAGGACACGTAGCGCACGTAGAACTGCAACTGATACACGCAAAGGCGCGGAGGCGCAAAGAACAGCTTTGAATTGTTCTTTGGCTTCGTTACGTCTTTGCGTGGATGCTTTCTATGTGACCTACGTGTTCTACGTGACTACGTGTTGAAAACGATGGGTCGCAAAGGTAGCTGACGGGACCTGCAGGCTAATGCTGGTGCAGGATCTCGGAAGGCTGAATCACCACCACGTCAGGCCTGTGAAACGGATTGGCGGTAGGGAACAGCCGGTCCGCCCCCATCGCCGCGAACAGCAGGAACAGGTACAACAGCGAAAACTTGTACATCTTCCACGCTGTCGGTGTCACTCCGTTCTCCTTCAACAGCTTCAGGCAGAACCAGAGCAGCCGGGCGCCCAGCAGCAGGGCGGTCACCAGGTACAGGGTGCCGAGCCGGCCGGCGAGCCAGGGCAGGATGGTGAGCGGTACCAGCATGATGGTGTAGCCCAGCATCTGGATCTTGGTGGAGCGTTCGCCTTTGACCACCGGCATCATGGGGATGCCCGCCTTGCCGTATTCGCCCTGCTTGATGAGCGCCAGGGCCCAGAAGTGGGGCGGTGTCCAATAGAAGATGATGGCGAAGAGATACAGCGCCATGAGATCGAGCCGGCCGGTCATCGCCGCCCAGCCTACCAGCGGTGGAAACGCGCCCGCCGCCCCGCCGATCACGATGTTCTGGGGGCTGATTCGCTTCAACCAGATGGTGTACACGAAGACGTAGAACAGGAGCCCGGCGAGGGCGAGCCAGGCCGCCAGCGGCGTCGTGAGGTAGTAGAAGATGGCAAAGGCGGCGCCGCCCAGAGCCAGGCCGAAGGCCAGCACCTGGGCTGGGCTCATCCGCCCGGAGGGCAGCGGGCGGGCGCGGGTGCGGGTCATCTTGTCGTCGATGTCCCGGTCGAACCACATGTTGATCGCGTTGGCGCCCCCGGCCATCAGGTAGCCGCCCACCACCACCCAGCACACCAGGCCGAATCCTGGAGTACCCTGCCCGGTGATGAACATCGGGAACACCGTGGTCACCAGCAGGAGCGAGATGATCCGCGGCTTGGTGAGGGTGACGAGGTCCGCCCATAATGTAGGGGTCGATCTGAGATCGACCCCTACCGGATCGACCCCTACGGGCACTGGATTCCGATCCACCCACACCAATCGCACCAGCGACGCCCAGACCGCGGTCCCCACCAGCATGTGCAGCGCCCGGAGCTCCGGGGGCAGCAGTCGCAGCACCATGGCGGCCCCGATGCCGATCTGCACCACGGTCAGCAGCACCGTCATCATTGCCGCTCTCAGGCTCTGCCTGGCCCCTCGGCGGCGCAGCCCGAACCCCAGGCCGATCATGTGGCCGAGGAACAGGAAAGCGGCCAGGCGATGCAGCCAGTGCACTGCGCCGAACCAGGTCGGGGGCGGCAGCAGGCTGCCGTTGCAGAGCGGAAATCCCTGGCAGTAGAGGCCGGCGTGATAGTTGGCGACGAGAGCGCCCAACAGCACCACGACAAATCCGAGTCCAGCGGCAATGGCGGTAGGGCGGTAAGGCGGTAAGGCGGTAAGAGAACCTGCGGCGGGTTCCCCCTCGCCCGGTCCGGGAGAGGGGGACAGGGGGTGAGGGCTGCTCCGAAAGCCAGCCACCAGCAACGTGGCCAGGAGAATCATCGCGTTCCCAAGGTGGACAATGATCACCTCGGGTGGGAGGGCGAGCTTGACGGTCACCGCGCCCAGCAGAACCTGGATGACCAGCAGCACCAGGGCCAGCGTCGCGGGATTCCGGAGCCTGGGCTCGGCCCGATGCCGCCACCAGGCCACCGCCGCCAGGGCAATCACGAAGCAGCTCACCAGCGCGGCAGCCCAGCGGTGCCCGATTTCAATCATGGTGGGCATGTCGAGAGCCGGGAACCACTCTCCCTTGCAGAGCGGCCAGTGCTCCCCGCAGCCCATCCCGGACCCGGTAATCCGCACTACTCCGCCCAGCACGATCAGGCCAAAGGTGAGGCAGACGGCGGACCATGCCAGAAACCGGTAGAGTCTTGAGTTAGTCATTGGGCTTGGGTGAGGGTACTGGGTACTGGGTTTTCGTCGGTGTAAGAACCACTCGTGGGAGCCGCTTGTCAAGCAACGATTTACGGGCGATTTTGAAGCACCTCCCTGGCCGTTCACGTAGTGCCCAGTACCCAGTACCCAGCACCTTCAACCCCCAGGCCTGTATGACCGAGCGCGACCAGTACGGCGAACGTCTACCGCGGAATCTGGGCCTCTGGAGCTCGATTGCGGTCCTGGTCGGGTCTACTATCGGCAGCGGCATTTTCCGGGTCCCGGCGACCGTCGCGACGCAGCTCCACGATCCGGGGCCCGTCCTCATCGCCTGGGTCCTGGGTGGGCTGATCGCCCTGTTCGGTGCCCTGACTTTCGCCGAGCTGGGAGCGATGCTGCCTCGCTCCGGCGGGGTCTTCGCCTACATCCTTGAGGCGTTCGGCCCGCTTCCCGCCTTTCTGTTCGGCTGGACCGAGCTGGCCGTGATCCGTGCCTCGGCCCTGGGCGCGATCGCGACGCTGTTCGCCGAATACCTGGGCTCCCGGTATTTCATGAACCTGTCTCCGCAACAGGTCCATTACTTCGCCGCCGGCGCCATCGTGCTGGTGGGTCTCTTCAACTATATAGGGGTGAATTACGCCAAGGTGGTCATGAACCTGATCACCGTGGCCAAGTACGGCGCGCTGGCGCTCTTCGCGCTGCTCGCCTTTGCCGTGGGCCAGGGAAGCGCGGGGAACTTCACTCCGGCCTTTGCCGGCGGGTTCAGCCTGTCACTCCTCGCCACCGCCCTCATCCCGATCATGTGGACCTATGACGGCTGGGGCGACCTCAGCTTCATGGGTGGCGAGGTCAGGAATCCCCAGAAAACGCTGCCGCTGGCGCTCATCATCGGGACCGGGATGATCGTCCTGGTCTACCTGCTCCTCAACGTGGCCTACATGTACCTGGTGCCGCTGGCCGAGATGGGGCACTCGCCGCTGATCACCACCACGGCGGCGGAGCACATCCCGATGCTCGGCGCCCGGGGCGCGGCGGTCATCGCGGCGATCATCATGGTGTCGGCCTTTGGGGCGCTCAACGGATCCATGATGACGGGACCCCGGATCTTCTTCGCCATGGCCGACCGGGGACTTTTCTTCCAGGGTATCGCCCGGGTGTCGCCCCGCTTCAAGAGCCCCTCCGTCGCGATCTGGCTGGCCACGGTGCTGGGGGTTCTCTATGTGCTCTTCAATAACTTCGCCCAGCTTGCCGACCGCTTCATCCTGGGAATCTGGCCGTTCTACGCGCTTGCGGTGGCGGCAGTGTTCATCTTCCGTCGCAAGCGGCCTGACGTGGAACGTCCCTACCGGACCTGGGGATATCCGGTGGTTCCGCTGCTGTTCCTCGTTGCCTCGGTCGCGATGGTGGTGAATGCGCTGGTGACGGATCCAAAAAACACCGGCGTAACGTTGGGCATTATTGTGGTCGGAATTCCGGTCTACTATGCGTGGAAAGCCTGGGGTGGCAAGGCTGGGCAGAGAGTGGGGTAGGGTCTGATTTGCGAGGGCGGTCACTAATCGCGAAGCGCGAAACAAGCGAAAGCGCGAAAAGCTTTCAATATCTGTTAATCGGTTGTCACAAGTACAACATTGTTCGTGCTCGGGTTGAGAAGATTCCTCGCTAGTCTCGGAATGACAGCCCCACTTCGCGCTTTCCCTTGTTTCGCGTTTTCGCGATTAATCTGAGCTGGTTCACACTAAGAGCCAGACCACCTCTCTCCAATCCAGCCTACGTCTGCACTTTCTTAAGCAAGACCAAGCCTGCACCGAAAAACAAGACGTTGGGAAACCACGCCGCGATCACCGGATCTACCAGGCTCCCGGCGCCCACCGCTTTCGAAATCTGCGCCATCATCAGGAAAACCACGGTGGTTCCCAGCGCCACCGCGATGCCCATCGCGGTGCCCTGGCGCGGCGACGTCACAGCGAGCGGCGCGCCGAACAGGGCGATCACCAGACAGGTCACCGGCAGCGCGATCTTGAGCGCGTGTTCCACCACCAGCTTGTCCACGTCGTTGCCGGAGCGGCGCAGTGACTCGATGTAGCGGCCCAGCTCGGCGTAGCGCATCTCTTCGGGGGCCTTGGGTTCGACCAGCAGGTCGGCCGGGCTCTCGACCATCGAGCGCAGCAGCGAGCCGTTGAAGCTGAAGGTGGCCTCTTTTTCGGCTCCCAGCACGAACCGGGTGGTGCCGTTCCAGAGCCGCCAGCCGGCGCTCGAGGTGTCCCAGGTCGCGCTGTCGGCGCTGATGGCGATGTCGGGGTAGTCCACGCCGTCGCCCTGCCGCTCCAGCACCAGGTTCCGGAGCGAGCGGCTGGCGAGGTCCAGCGAGCCGATAGTGTACACCCATCCCTGCTCGGCCCGGTATACGAAGTTGTAGCGTCCCGCCGAGGACTTGTCGCGATCCGGGTTCTGGATCTCGTTCATCCGCGCGGTCGAGCCCGGCGCCAGCTCGCCGACCACCACCGCCAGCACCGTGGCGACCATCGACGCGATCAAAATGGGTAGCATGAGCCGGTAAAAGCTCTGCCCGCCGGCCTTGGCCGCGGTCAGCTCCGAGTTGCGGCCCAGGGTTCCCACGGTGAACACGGTGGCGAAGAGCACCGCCGCCGGCATCACCAGTGACACGTTCTCCGGAATGGAATAGAAATAGCTGAGGGCGATCTGCCCCGCGGTGAGGCCGCGGGAGAGCCACTTGTCCAGGAAGTCGATGAGATTGATGACGATCGACACCAGCGGAAAGCCCAGGGCCGTGATGACGAAAATCTTGATCCAGGACTTGAGCACGTAACGATCGAGGGTGCGCAGTATCAACGGGCCCTCCGGCGGCGGAAACGGCCCACGATCGAATCCAGTATTTCCGCGAAATCGCCGCCCCGGCTGCTGCCGGATTGCTGGCTCACCCGGTAGAGGCCCAGCAGTCCCAGCCCGGCAAACAGGAAATTGGAGGCCCACATGGCCCAGACCGGGTTGACGATCGCCCGGTCTCCCAGCGCTTCACCGGCGATCAGCCCGATATAATAGACCGAGAAGACCGCCAGGCCGCCGCCCAGGACCAGCCCCATGCCACCGCGGGGGAACCGGAGAGCCATCGGCACACCAACCAGCACGAACACGATGCAGGCCACGCTGATCGACCACTTTTTATGAACCTCGATGGAGTACTTGTCGGCCTCGATCTGGGCCTCGTCGACCTGGCGCGCCACGGTGAGCACCTCGCCCCAGTTGGTGAGGTGGATGTCCGGTTCGGCTGCCGCCGGTTCCCCGGGCACCGGGGCCTGGGGAGCGCGGGCCGTGATCGGTCGGGGAACCGCAAGCGGCGCGCGCCCCCGGGAAGCGGCGATACTATCCATTATGAACTGCTTTTTGCGCTCGCCCTGTGTGGGCTCCTGCGCCTCAGCCGTCTTGGGTAGCAGGAGAGCCTGGACCTGTGCGGCCCAGCGGCAATACCCGCCGACCGGCTCCTCGGTTACCTGGTCCGGGGGGCGCGGCGGTGGCAGTCCCAGCAGCGATCGCAGGTCCCGCAGCACCAGATTGCGCCGCTCGACCTCGGCCTGGTGGACTTCCCGTTCCTGACCCCGGATCACCTTGAGCATCTCGCAGGTACTCATCTCGCGGTCGCCCCGCTGCGCATCGACCAGGTCGGTCTGAAACTGGTTGGTGATGTCCCTGACCCGGATGTCGTTCACCCGGAAGAACGTCAGCTGGAACACGGTCCGGTCGGTGGCCTTGAATTGATGCACCGAGCCGGAAAAGAGCCGCAGGCTCAGGTCGGTCTCGTTCGCCATGAGGGCCATGATCCCGCTGTCGGCGTAGATGATGCGCCGCCCGCCGGTCGCCGCCATGTCGTAGAGGGTCACGTCCCGCATCCGCCCGGTGCTGGGATCGATGCGCAGGGCGCGGATGAAGATTCCCGCCGGGCCCAGCTCGTTGATCACCTGCTCCCGAAGCTCGAAGGTCGGCTTCTTGCGCGCGATGTTGAACATCAGGCTTCGGAGATGGGCGTTGCTGCGGGGCAGCACCTGGTCGGTGAACAGGAAGGTCAGAAAGGCGACGAACACGCTGGCGGCGAATACCGGGGCCACCACCTGGTACACGCTGATCCCGCTGGCCTTCATGGCGGTGATCTCGTTGTCGGCGGCCAGGTGGGTGAAGCAGTACAGCACCGCCATCAGGACGGCCATGGGCAGCGTGATGGCGAGAATGAACGGGATGCTCAATCCGAACACCTCGGCGATCACGCTCCACGGCAGGCCCTTGCCGACCAGCGCGCCGAACCGGCGGGCGATCTGGTTCAGGAGCATGATGCTGGTGAGGGCCGCGAGCGCGAAAAAGAACGGGGCCACCAGCTGGCGAAGCAAATAGCGTTCGAGAAGACGCATCGGTGAAAAGTAGGCGGTAATTGGCGGTAATGGGCGGTAGAAGGCGGTAACTCGGCGGTAGAAACCCTTTGGGGCCTTCGGCTGATGGGCTTAGGGTGGGCAATCTACCGCCCATTACCGCCTATTACCGTCTACTACCGTCCATGTAGCTATCTCACAGTCAGTTAAGCGCTTATATTTGTCAAACACCTCGACCCAACGTCCGATTTCGCTTCGCATCCCCCCTCTGGTACGCGCGCTTGCCCTGTGCGGCGCCCTCGTCTTCCTGCCCCGACTGGTCTGGGGCCAGGCGGATACGACGCTGCCGCGTATGCGGGCCAGGTTCAAGACCCCGCAGCCGGAGTTGGTGATACCGCTCCCGCTCCGCACGCCGGGCGTAGGTGCGCCACTGGTCCCCGGAATGGCGCTCCAGTATTGGGACAGCACCATGGCCTCGATGCTGGATTCCACCCGGGCTGCCCAGGCGATGGCCCTCCGAATGCTCAGCGTGTACGGCCGTGGGGTCACCGACCGGTCCCAGCCCGGAGGACCCCGCACCAGTGGGGTGCTGGGATTGCCGACCAAGTATGCCGATCTCCAGGTAGACGGGCAGGCCCGGCTCGAACTCCGCAGCGACCGGGTCCGCAATGAGCGCTGCACGCCGTTCGCGCTCCTGGATCCGGCCTCAGGTTGTCGCGGCGGGTTTACCGCTCCCCGGCTCGACAATCAATTCAATGTCCTGGCCGGGGGCGTGATCGGCCGGCGGCTTCACATCAACATGGACTACGACTCGGAGCGGGATTTCCAGGGCAAGCAGAACATCCAGGTCTATTACCAGGGCCTCGAAGACGAAGTCGTCCAGCGGCTGGAAGTCGGTACCGTGACTTTTCAGCCGCCGCCTTCCCGTTTCATTACCGCCTCGGTCCCCGCCAATAATTTTGGAGTGAACGCGACCTTCCAGGTGGGTCCTTTCCAGTTCCAGGCCATCGCGGCGCAACAGAAGGGCAGCTCGGTGGCCGAGCGGGTGTTCACCGTCGGCGACCGGATCAGTCAGCCTCAGGATCGCCAGTTGCGCGACCTCGACTTCGAGTCGGGGCGCTTCTTCTGGGTGCTGGATCCCGCCCTGGTGCCGGGTTACCCCGCGCTCGACATTCTGAATCTGAACCCGGAGACCGTGGGACAGGCGGACCGGCCGGCCAACGTCCAGGGTCAACCGCTCCGGGTCTATCGCTACCGCGCGGCGCTCTCCCAGGGGGGGAGCAATCCCAACATCGGCGGCATCAACGCGATTGCCATCGGCGCCGATACGACCCAGAAGCAGGCCGCGCGCTGGGAGCTTCTGGTGCAGAACCAGGATTACTACCTGGACGCCTCAGGGCTCTGGTTCGTCCTCGGCTCCAAGCTCGACCAGCAGGATTTTCTGGCGGTGAGCTATGTGACCGTCAGCGGCGTCCGGGTCGGCACCAGCCCGACCCGCGACACTCCGGTGCCACCCAATCAGCCCCCAATCGATACCTTGCGGCTGATCGTGAAGCCCCAGGTCGGCGCCGACAAGGAAACCTTCCGCCACGAGATGCGGCAGGTCTACCGGATCGCGGGCACCGACCTGGACCGTTCCTCGCTTCGGGTCAATCTCTCGGTCAACCAGAGCGAGCGGCCGTTGTCCGGATCGGCCGCCACGTACCTGGCGCTGCTGGGTCTCTCGATTCCGACCGATGAAAACGTCTTCGATGTGTCCAACCGGCTCTTTCCCCGGGCCCAGGATCTCCAGAGCCAGCCGGTGGTGCGCGAGGCGTACATCGTGCTGCCCAACCTGCAGCCCTTCGCCGATCCCACCCGGCTCACCCCGCCGGAACGCTCCGACTCGCTCTACAAGACGCCGCTGTACCTGGTGCTGAGCCAGGGACCGCCGGCCAAGTTCGTCTTCCGGTTGCAGTACAATGCGACGGGCACCTCGGACCGATCTTCGCTCGATCTCAACGCCATCCAGATTCGCGAAGGCAGCGAACAGCTCACCGCCAATGGTCGGGTGCTGGAGCGCGGGATAGACTACTCGATCGACTACGGCACCGGCCGGGTGACCTTCCTGGATCCCAACCTCCTGTTCGGGTCCGGCACCGGGACCGTGGTCGCCCGGTTCGAGGAGCGCGGCTTTTTCGCGATCGCGCCGACCACGATGCTGGGCGGGTCGGCCCGGTACTCCATGGGAGACCGCGGCAATATCAACTTCATCGGTATCTACCAGTACGAGCAGACCGCGTTCAACCGGCCTCCGCTCGGCTTCGAACCGGAAGCGACGCTGGTCGCCGGGGTGAATACCGATCTCCATTTCCGGCCCAACGCGATCACCCGGCTGCTGAACGGCCTTACCACCGGGGGCGCCACCGCGCCTTCGCGCCTCGACCTCACCGCCGAGCTGGCGGTGACCAAGCCGGATCCCAACCGGGCCGGCGCCGCGTTCCTCGAGGAATTCGAGGGCGATGCGGGCATCGACATTTCGCTCCGGGAGAATCTCTGGCAGTTCGGCAGCCGGCCCCAGGCGCCCGACGGGCTGGTCAGCGAGATTCCCGATTTCGCGGCCGGGTTCGATTCCAGCTGGGCGGTGCAGCTCACCTGGCAGAACCTGGTTCCCGCCTGCCAGGGCTGCGGCCCATCCGAGATCCGCGCCCAGGACATCGATCCCAACATCAAGATCCTGGGCACCGGTTCCCAGCGGGAAACCCTCATGTTCATGACCCTGCACGCCGACACGGCGGGTGGCATCGTGGACGTCCACAACCATTCCCACTGGAGTCTCCCGCGCCGGGATTTTCAGCCGCGCTGGCGCTCGATGTCCACCGCCCTCAGCACCACCGGTGTGGACCTTTCCCGCAACGAATACCTGGAATTCTGGGTCTTCCAGGATGGGCGCCGGCCGGCCGACAGTGCGGGAGTGCGGCTGGTCTTCGACCTGGGCAGCGTGAATGAGGACGCGCTGGCCCTGGCTCCGGAGAGCCTGAGCGTCGCGGGAATCGACACGACGTTCACCGGGCGGGGCTATACCGGGGTGGGGATCCTGAACAGCGAGCGCGACATTACGGGGATCTTCGACGCCGCGACCGACGACATCGGCATCCTGTCGGACCGCCCTGATTCGATCATCATCGGCGACCAGCCGCTCAAGGACATCGCGCTCTGCGTTCGCCAGTTGAGCAGCACCGTGCTGGTCTTCCCCTGGGGCGACCTGAGTGCCCGCTGCACCAACGGCAACGGCCTGCTGGATACCGAGGACCTGAACGGGGATCTCCAGCTGAATGCCAACGGCGTGTCCGAGAATGTGTTCCGCTACGTGGTGACGCTGGGAGGCGCCAAGTACTTCGTGCGCGACGGAGTGACCGGCGTTGACAGCCTTGGCCGCCCCTTCGGCTGGAAACTCTACCGGATTCCGCTGCGGGCCCCCGACGCGACCATCGGTTCTCCCAATATCCGGCTGGTGCAGCACCTCCGGCTGACGGTCGCGGCGGACCAGGACAACGGCGCGCCCGACATCGTCGCCCGGTTCGCCCTGGCCCGGATGAAACTGATCGGCTCCTCCTGGACCCGGCGGGCCGACCGGCCGATCAAGGGATACTCGGGCTCCCTGGCGGAAGCCAACGGCGAAATCGCGGTCACCGTCGTCTCCACGGTCAACACCGAGCTGGGCTACCAGTCACCGCCCGGGCTCGGCAACCAGGCCAATCGCAAAGACGGCGGCCGCGATCTCGAGGGCACCCAGATCAACGAGAAGTCGTTGCGGATTCTGGGCGCCGACCTGCTCCAGGGTGAGCGGGCCGAGGCGTACCTTCGCTTCCCGTCCGGCCCCCAGGACCTCCTCAAGTACCAACAGCTCCGGATCTGGTTGCGGGGGCGCGGGGCGGGGTGGGACACCGGGGAGCTGGAGGCGTTCTTCAAGCTGGGCTCGGATGATCGCAATTTCTATCTCTATCGCACTCCGGTCAGCACGGTGAGCTGGACGCCTGAAGTCGCGATCGACCTGGAGACCTGGCGCGAGCTGCGGGGCGACATCCAGAGCCGCTTCCTCCAGGGCCTGCCGCCCTCGGGCTCGGCCACGTGCGGCGGTGACTCCACCGCGTACGTCGCCTGTTCCGGCCCTTACATGGTCCAGGTCGCGGACCCGGCCATCAACCCGCCGAACCTGGCTCGGGTGCAGGAGATGGCGGCCGGAATTTTCCGGCTCAACCAGGGCAGCGTGATCGATACCGCCGAGCTGTGGGTCGATGACATCCGGCTCACCGAGCCGGTGTCCCGCATGGGCACCGCCATGGCGGTGACCGGAAGACTCTCCGCCTCCGACGTGGCCGACCTTCAATTCAGTTTTGTCCGCCAGGACGGCGCCTTTCAGCAGATCAATCAGGATCCGACGTACCGCACCAATAATGCGATGTTGCTCACCACGGCGGTCCGGCTGGATCGCTTCATTCCCAGGAAGCTGGGCCTGAGTGCGCCGGCCACCGTCAGTTATGCCCGCACCACGGTGAACCCCGAGTTGCTGGCCGGCACTGACCTGCGCGCCCAGGATCTCGTGAACCTGCGAAAACCGGAAAGTTGGAGTGCGACGTACTCGCTGACTCTCCTGCGCAGCCGCCGGGGATCCAACTGGATCACCCGCGGCTTCGTGGATCCCCTCGCATTGTCGACCAGCATCACCACCGGATCGTCACAAAGCGAGCTTTCCGAGGCGACGGCGTTCTCCTCTTCCTACCTCCTCAACTACAACATCCTGCTGGCCCGGGCCGGACCTCATCTCAACCTGGGCGGGCTGGTGGACAAGCTGCCCGGGTTTCTCCGGCAAAGCGAAGGGGCCCAGGCCATCCGGAGCAGCCGGTTGAGCCTGGTACCCTCCAACATCCGGCTCAGTAGCGGGCTCAACAAAATCGAGAGCGACATTATTTCGTACCAGGTCCAGGTTCGCCGGCCCCAGGACGCCCTGCTCCAGCCAGTGGAGAATCTCTCCCATCTCTGGCGAAACACCGCGGGGCTGAGTTGGCAGCCCCTGGGTATGCTGAACCTTTCCGGCGACCTGGTGAGTACCCGGGATCTCCGCCAGTACTCCGATTCCACGGCGCTCGGCCGGCTGGCCGGCCAATCCCGAAAGAGTTTCCTGGGGCTGGACGTCGGGGTCGAACGAGATCGCCAACTGGCCACTAACCTCGCGCTGGCGCCGAGGCTGGCCTCATGGTTGCGGCCCCGGTTCACCACGACAAGCAGCTTTGTTCTGTCCCGGAGCCTGACCAGCCGGCCCATCGTCCGGGAGAACGGGGACTCCAGCGGCGCCTTCATCCTGCCCCAGACCCTGAACAACAACCGGGGCCGGGAAATCGGCGTTACGCTGGACCTGGCCCGCGGGCTCACCCGGGCGTTCGGCGACAGCAGCTTCCTGGGCCGGATGGCGCGCCGGATCCGGCCCTTCGATTTCTCCAACCGGCTGGTTCGCAACTCGACCTACGATCTGGCCTCCTTCGACCCGGGACTGGGATACCAGCTCGCGCTGGGCGGCCGGTCGGCCTTTCTCACCCAGCAGGGACAAAGCGCCATCGGTGTAACGGAGACCCGGACCAATGCCGTGGGAAGCGGAGCGGACCTGCCTTTCGGGCTCACCTTCAACCTGAGCTATAACCGGATAAATACCCAGCAGTTCCAGCGGGTCGGGGTGGGCTTCCTCACCACCGACAGCAGGCAGAAGGAATGGCCGGTCGGCTCGGCACGGTTCACCCAGCATTTCACCACCGGGCCGCTGAGCCTGTTCGCGGCCAGCTTCGGATTCCGCCGCCGGGAGGGCAGCACCGAGCAGCCCAGCGCCAACGGCCAGGTTGCCCGGGCCGCCACGTTCTCCTCGTCGCTGACGCCGGATCTCCAGTTCGGGTTCCGCAACGGAATGGTGCTCCAGGTGAGCTATTCGTCCCAGAACCAGAGCAACGAAAACAACGGCAATTCCACCGAGTCCGACCAGAACGACCTGACCGCCAACTTCACCTACGTTTTCCGGGTGCCCGGCAGCATCAGCCGGCTGCGCAAGCAGGTGACGGCGTCGTTCTTCGGGGTGATCTCGTCCGGCATCACCTGTCTTCGCCGCCCCACCCTGCAGGGGTGCCAGACCATCTCCGACACCCGGCGCAAGGAGTTTCGCGGCAGCCTGGACACCGACCTGCTCAAGCTGGTGCGGGGCGGGCTCCAGTTCGGTTACAGCCTCAACGACGCCAGGCACCTGAACCGGAGGATTTCGCAGATCTTCCTGGCGCTCACGGTGCAGCTCTCGCTGTACGCCGGGGACTACCGCTGAGGGCTGTCAATGACATTAGAATCCATCCCATGAAACGACTCCCATCGGTCGCCAGTCTTGTCATCCTGTCAGCCCTGGCGGTGGCATTCAGCTGTTCCGACGCCGCGCCCCAGAAGGAGTTCGATGGCCAGGCCGCGTACCGCTACGTCGAGCAGCAGGTCGGGTTCGGTCCCCGGATCCCCGGTACCGACCCCCACCGACGGATGGGAGACTGGCTGGATTCCCTGCTCAAGGCGCGGGCCGATACGGTCATCGTGCAGTCCTGGAATCACGTCACCCTGAAGGGCGACACGCTTCCCCTCCGGAACTTCCTGGCCCGCTTCAATCCCGCCGCCGCGAAACGAGTGCTCTACCTGGCGCACTGGGACACCAAGCCCGCCTCCGGCCGGGATGAGCAGCTGGATTACAGCAAGCCGATCGCCGGCGCGAACGACGGCGCGTCGGGCGTGGCCGTCCTGCTCGGCGTGGCCGATGCGCTCAAGGCACACCCCCTGGGGCCGGACGTCGGCGTGGACTTGCTGTTCGTGGACGGCGAGGACTACGGGATCTTTTCCGAAAAGAACGATGTGCTGATCGGGACCCAGTACTATGTCGACCATCGGCCGCAGGGCGGGGCACCGCTGTTTGCCGTGCTCTTCGACATGGTGGGAGACAAGGACCTCAAGATTCCGCCCGAGAGTTACTCCAGCATCGGCGCGCCCGAGGTGGTAGACCGGTTCTGGACCATGGCGGAAGAGCTGGGATATTCGGCGTACTTCCCCCGGGCTGATGGAGGGGCGGTCGAAGACGATCATATCCCGCTGCAGAAAGCCGGCATCAGCGCGATCGACGTCATCGATTTCAGCTATGGTCCCGCCAACAGCTACTGGCACGGCCCGGGCGACACCGTGGACCACGTGAGCGCCGAGAGTTTGAAGATCGTGGGAGACGTGGCGGTGGCGGTATTGCGTGCGTTGAAATAGGGATCCCTCCCTTCGCTTCGCTCAGATTCGGGATGACACTCGACGCGTTTTTTTGCCGATTCGTGCGCCATTCCGATACCAAAAGATCCGGTCCCCGGCGCTATCCTGTCCCATGCCCTCCGAGCGCCGAGCCCTCCTGCTCCTCCTCAGCCTGGCCGTGGCCGGGCAGGGAGTTCGCTATCTGGTCACCCGGCCGGGCGCCGCGCCGGGCGACGTCCATATTCTCGATGACGGGCCGGATCGCTCGCCTCAAGCCCAGGCTCATGCCGCGGTCGCCGCGCTGGAACCGCTCAAGCCGGGGGAGCGGATTGACGCCGATGCTGCCACCGCCCAGGCGCTCGCGCGGCTGCCCCGGGTAGGTCTGAGCCTCGCCAAGCGCATCGTCGCTGACCGGGACAGCAACGGCCCTTTCGGGAGCCTCCAGGGGCTGGACCGGGTGCCGGGAATTGGGGCCGGGTTGCTCAAAGTCCTGGGGCCGCATCTGAGCTTCTCAGGGAGTCCAGCGGTAGGACGGCCGGACGCTACCTCAACCGGGAACCTTACCGTCCTACCGTCTTACCGTCCTACCGTCCTGAACGTCAACACCGCCACCGCCGCCGAGTTGGAGCACCTCCCCCTCATCGGGCCGTCCCGCGCGCTCGCGATCGTCGCCTGGCGAACTCGGCATGGTTCTTTCCAATCCGAGGCCGATCTGGTTCATGTACCGGGAGTTAGCCAACGGATGGTGGCGGCGATTCGCGAACGGATTGCATTCCACTAGGGGTAGGTCCGGCCTCCGTGCCCGACCAGGTCGGGCAAACTCGCTCTCCGGTCGGGCACGGAGGCCCGACCTACCAGCCCTATTGCACGCTCCCCCTCCAGACCCTAACTTTGAGTGGTGTAAGTTCTTGTCATTCTTCAATCTCCGGACAATCTGACGCATGGCGACCGTAGCGGCCGGCAATGATCGTCTCGGCGACATCCTGATCCGCGAAAACCTGATCACCCGGGAGCAACTCGGTCAGGCTCTCACGGAGCAGAAGTCGACCGGATTCCGACTGGGCTACATCCTGGTGAAGCTGGGCATGGTGCAGGAGATCGAGGTCACCAAGGTCCTCGCTCGCCAGTATCGGATGCCGGCGGTGGATCTCTCACGCTTCGAGGTGGACCCCAAGATCATCAAGCTGATTCCCGGCGAATTCGCCAGCAAGCACGTCGTGCTGCCGCTCAAGCGGGAAGGCCGCACCCTCACCGTGGCCATGGCCGAGCCCACGAACACCGGCCTCATCGAAGATCTCAAGTTCATCACCCGGTACGATCTTTTCCCGGTCATCGCGGGCGAGTACACCCTCAGGGCCCTGATCGAGAAGCACTACGAGTCGGGCGACCAGCAGCTGCAGACCCTGCTCAAGGACATGGAAGGCCTCGAGGACGTCGAGGTGCTCGAGGAGCAGGAGGAAGAGGCGGCCAGCCAGGCCCAGATCGACGACGCGCCCGTGGTGAAGCTGATCAACGGCCTCCTGACCGACGCGGTGAAGCGGGGCGCCAGCGACATCCACATCGAGCCGTTCGAGCACGAGATCCGGGTCCGCTATCGGATTGACGGGGCCCTGCTCGAGGTGATGAAGCCGCCGGTCAAGATGAAGGCCGCGCTCACGTCGCGGGTCAAGATTCTGTCCCAGCTGAACATCGCCGAGCGCCGGGTGCCGCAGGACGGCCGGCTCAAGCTCAAGATGGGCAACCGGGTGATCGACTTCCGGGTGTCCACCCTGCCGGTGCTCTTCGGCGAGAAGATCGTCATGCGAATCCTCGACAAGGGGAACCTGACGCTCGATCTCACCAAGTTCGGCTTCGAGCCCAAGGCCGAGGCCGACCTGCTGAAGGCGATCCTGAATCCGTACGGTATGGTGCTGGTCACCGGCCCGACCGGCTCCGGCAAGACGACGACGCTCTACTCGGCGCTCTCCCGGATCAACACCATCGAGACCAACATCATGACGGCGGAGGACCCCGTCGAGTACAACCTGATGGGGATCAACCAGGTGCTGGTGCGAAACGAGATCGGCCTCACCTTCGCCGCGGCGCTGAAGGCCTTTCTCCGGCAGGACCCGAACATCATCATGATCGGCGAGATCCGGGACCTGGAGACCGGCGGCATCGCGATCAAGGCCGCCCTCACCGGCCACCTGGTACTTTCCACCCTGCACACCAACGACGCGCCCAGCACGATCACCCGTATGATCGACATGGGGATCGAGGCATTCAACGTGGCGAGCGCGGTGAACCTGGTGGTGGCCCAGCGGCTGGTGCGGCGGATCTGCAAGGACTGCAAGGATGAGCACAAGTACACTGACGTCGAGCTCAAGGCGTTGAGCGGCAATATCGAAGACCTGCGGAAGCTGACCTTCATGAAGGGCAGCGGCTGCGAGACGTGCAGCGGCACCGGTTACAAGGGCCGGGCCGGCCTCTATGAAGTCATGTCGCTCACCCCCGAGCTGCGGCGGCTGATTCTGCGCGGCGCCTCGGTGGCGGACATGCAGGAGCAGGCGGTCGCGGACGGCATGCTGACCCTGCGCATGGATGGAATGGTCAAGATCGCCAAGGGCGTTACCACTCTCGAGGAAGTCATCAAGGAGACGGCGGGATGACGGTTAACCTGCGCGCATTATTGGAAGAAATGATCGAGAAGGAGGCGTCCGACCTGCACGTTACGGCGGGCGAGCGCCCCAAGCTCCGGGTCGACGGGGACATCACCAGCGCCTCGGCGCCGGAGGTGCTCACCCCCAAGGACACCCTGTCGCTCGCCTACTCGGTGCTCACCGAGAACCAGAAGAAACGATTCGAACAGGAGGACGAGCTCGACTTTTCCTTCGGCATCCAGAACCTGGCCCGGTTCCGCGGCAACGTGTTCAAGCAGCGGGGCTGCGTGGCCATGGTGATCCGGATGATCCCATTCAACGTGAAGACCTTTGCCGACCTGGGCCTGCCGCCGATCATCGCCCGGATGGCGGAGAAGCCCCGCGGCCTGATCCTGGTCACCGGGCCTACCGGCTCCGGCAAGTCCACCACGCTGGCGGCGGTCATCGACAAGATCAACAAGGACCGCAAGGGCCACATCATCACGGTGGAAGACCCGATCGAGTTCATCCACCGCCACCACAACTGCATCATCAACCAGCGCGAGGTCGGCACCGACACCAAGAGCTTCGCCAACGCGCTCAAGTACGCGTTGCGGGAAGACCCCGACGTGATCCTGGTCGGCGAAATGCGCGACCTGGAAACCATCCAGGCCACCCTCACGATCGCCGAAACCGGCCACCTGGCGCTGGCGACCCTGCACACCAATTCGGCGGCGGAGTCGATCAACCGGATCATCGACGTCTTCCCTTCCAACCAGCAGTCCCAGGTGCGGGCCCAGCTGGCCTTCGTGGTGGAAGGGGTGCTCACCCAGACCCTGCTGCAGAAAGCCAAGGGCCGGGGCCGGGTGATGGCCTCGGAGATCATGGTCGCGACGCCCGCCATCCGCGCCCTGATCCGCGATGACAAGATCCACCAGATCTACTCGCTGATGCAGTCGGGGAAGAAGCACGGCATGCAGACCATGAACGATGCCCTGTACCAGCTCTACGTCGGGCGCGAAGTCACCCAGGAGGAATGTCTCCGGGCCACCAGCGATCCCAATGAATTCCTCCGAATGATCGGAGAGACGCCCATGGAAGAGCAGGAGATGGGCGAGATCGACGCCAAGAAGAAAGCGGCCATGCGCCGCTAGCCGCGGTACTGGGTGAAAGGTACTGGGTACTGCGTAACTGACGAGCCCCGATATCTTCGCCGACCCAGTACCCAGTACCCAGTACCCAGTACCCAGTACCCAGTACCCAGTACCCAGTACCCAGTACCCAATCTGGAACCTACTCGGAGCCCCTATGCCGATATTTGAGTACACCGCACGCAACCAGACCACCGGCCAGATCATGAAGGGCACCCAGGACGCGCCCAACCGCGAGGAAGTCACCAAGTTCCTCCGCAAGAACAAGATGGCCGTGGTGAGCATCCGGGAGCAGCCCAAGGAGATCAAGATCAAGTTCGGCGGGGGCATCAAGACTCGCGACATCGTGATCTTCACCCGGCAGTTCGCCACCATGATCAACGCCGGCCTCCCGCTGGTGCAGTCTCTCGACATCCTGGCCCAGCAAACCGAGAACAAGAAGCTGGCGGAAGTCGTGCGCGCCGTGGTGTACGATGTCGAAAGCGGCAACACCCTGGCCGACGCCTTTCGCAAGCATCCCAAGGCCTTTACCGACCTCTACGTCAACATGGTCGCGGCCGGCGAAGCCGGCGGCATCCTGGACACCATCCTGCTCCGCCTCGCGACCTTCCTGGAAAAGAACGACGCCCTGGTCCGCAAGGTGAAGAGCGCCATGATCTACCCCGGCGTCATCTTCTCGGTGGCGGCCGTCGCGATCGCGGTCCTGCTGATTTTCGTCATCCCGACATTCCAGAACATGTTCGCGTCGGTGAACCTCGAGTTGCCGCTGCCCACCCGGATCGTGATCGGGGCGTCCCAGATGCTGATCAGCTACTGGTGGATCCTGGTCGGGGTCATCGTGGCGTCGGTCTTCGGAATCAAGCATTACTACGCGACCGACGCGGGTAAGAAGAAGATCGACCAGATGATGCTCAACGCGCCCGTGCTGGGCGACCTGCTCCGGAAATCAGCCGTGTCCCGCTTCACCCGGACCCTGGGCACCCTGATCTCGTCGGGCGTCTCCATCCTGGACGGTCTCGAAATCACCGCCAAGACGGCGGGCAACCGGGTGATCCACGACGCAGTGATGGACTCCCGCCAGTCGATCGCCGGCGGTGAAACCATCGCGGCGCCGCTGGAGCGCTCCAAGGTGTTCCCGCCCATGGTGATCTCGATGATCGCCGTCGGCGAGCAGACCGGCGGCCTGGACGAGATGCTCACCAAGATCGCCGACTTCTATGATGACGAAGTCGACGTGGCGGTTGGCGCCCTGCTCTCCCTGATGGAGCCGATCATGATCGTCGTTCTCGGCGTCATCGTCGGCGGCATGGTGGTCGCGATGTACCTGCCGATCTTCGACATGGTGAACGCGGTGCAATAAGACGGTAAGACGGTAAGACGGTAGGGCGGTACATAGCTCAAATGAAGGATCTCTTGGCAATCGCAGGAGATCCTTCTTTGTTTCGGGCATGCCCCGCCCGAATCGACTGCTGCTGCCGCTCCTGCTCGGCCTGGCCGCCGGCTCGCCCGGTATCGCCCAGAGTTCGCGGTACCAGCGTCGCGAGCTCACCATCCCCATGCGGGATGGCATCCGGCTCTTTGCCGTCGCGCTGATTCCGCAGGCCGCCACCGGCCCGCTCCCCATCATCCTGATCCGCACCCCGTTCGGTGCCGCCCGGGAATTCCGGAGCTCGGAGCTTCCGCCCCAGTACCGCGAGCTGGGAGAAGACGGCTACATCTTCGTGGCCGGGGATATCCGGGGGCGCTTCAAGTCCGAGGGCGAGTTTATCACCACTCGGGCACAGAACGATCCGCGGAATTCGCCCGGGACCAACGAATCGACTGATGCCTACGATACCATCGACTGGCTGGTGAAGAACCTGCCCGGCAACAACGGCAAGGTCGGGGTGGTGGGGATCTCCTACCGGGGCTGGCTCGCGGCCCTGGCCGGGGTGAATCCGCACCCGGCGCTCAAGGCGATCTCGCCCCAGGCGCCGGTGACCGATACCTGGCTGGGCGACGACTTCTTCCACCAGGGGGCGTTCCGCCAGGCCCAGGCACTGGCCTACGTCGCGTGGATCGAGAGCCAGAAGGGTTTGGCGATCCCCGATGCGGATCAATACGATTTCTACCTGCGGTATCCCACGCTGGATTCGTTGGCCCGGGCCATGGGCGTCAATGATGTGGGGTCGTGGGTCGGCTTTCGCACTCACCCGGCATGGGACGAGTACTGGCAGGCGATGGCGCTGCAGAACGTCCTGACCAGGCCCGAGGTGCCGATCCTGTTTGTCGGAGGCTGGTGGGACCAGGAGGACATCCTGGGCCCCGAGCTGGCGTATCGCACGGTGGAAGCCGCGGATACCGGGCACGCGAATCGGATCGTTCTGGGGCCGTGGTACCATGGCGAGTGGGCGGGACCGGGGAGGGATTCGCTCGGGCCCATCGCCCTCGAGAGCAATACGGCAGCCTATTTTCGCGAGCAGATCCAGCGTCCCTGGTTTGCCCATTACCTGCACGGCACGGGCGATGGCCGTTTCCCGGAGGCGTGGGCCTTTGAGACCGGTGGGAACCGGTGGCGAACCTTTGACGCGTGGCCGCCCGGGAACGCCAGGCCGCGGAACATCTACCTGCGTGAAAACGGGAAGCTCGCGTTCGATCCGCCCTCCGCCCAGGGCGCCGAACATGATGATTTTGTCTCCGATCCAGCTCAGCCGGTCCCTTACCTGCCTCGTCCAGTCACCGATGAAGGCTGGCAAACGTGGCTGGAGCAGGACCAGCGTTTTGCCGACCAGCGTGCGGATGTGCTGACCTGGGAGTCGGATCCACTGACAGAGGACCTGACCATCGCAGGCGACGTTGTCGCCCATCTCTTCGCATCAACCACCGGCACCGATGGGGACTGGGTGGTCAAGCTCATCGACGCGTTTCCGGACACCCTGGCCGGCAATTCCGGCATGGGTGGCTACCAGCTGATGGTGAATGCCGACATCATGCGCGGGCGCTATTGGAAGGGATTCAACCGGGCGACGCCGATTCCTGCCGACACCGTCACTCCATTTACTGTCGACCTCCATGAGCAGCTCTACCGCTTCCGGAAGGGTCATCGCCTGATGGTGCAAATCCAGAGCACCTGGTTTCCGCTTTATGACAGGAACCCGCAGACTTTCGTCTCCAATATTTTCCTTGCCGGGCCGTCCGATTTCAAGGCTCAAGAGCACCGGATTTGGCATACACGGACCTACCCCTCGCACATCGTGCTGCCGGTCCTGGACGGCGGTCGGTAGTCCCACCAATCTGCTTTGAGGCTCCATGCTCCAACCCGAGTCCCTCCCCGCCCTCCACGCCGCCTTCCCTCCGCTCGCCCAACCAGTGGACGGCTGGCTCCTCTTCGACTTCCGCGGCATCAACCCCATCATGGCCGCCGTCATGGGTCCGGAGATCGTGGGCTCCCGCCGGCAGTACGTCTTCCTGTCCCGGGACGGCACCCCCACGGCGCTGATCCACATGATCGACGCGGAGCTCTGGCGTAACTGGCCGAAGGAATGGAAGAAGGTCATCTGGATCCGGCGGGAAGAACTGGCGCGCGAGCTGAAGGCGCTGGTGGGCGGGAAAAAGGTCGCCATGGAGTATTCCCCCAACGGCGACGTACCCTACGGCGATTACGTCCCCGCCGGCACCCTGGAGCTGGTGCGCGCCACCGGCGCCACGCCGGTCTCCTCCGGTGAGCTGGTCACCCGCTACTGCTCGGCCTGGAGCAAGGAAGACCTGGCCAGCCATCTTCGCGCGGCGAAACATGTCGCCGAGATCGCCCGGGCGGGGATCGCCCTGATGGGCGAGCGGGCCCGGTCCGCGAAGCCCATGAATGAGCACGATCTTACCCGCTGGACTCTCGACGCCTTCGAGCGAGTGGGACTCATCACGGAGTCGGCGCCCAGCGTGTCATACGGCGAACATGCCGCGCGGGCCCACTACGAGGCGCCGGTCGAAGGCGCCTCGCCGCTGGTTCCTGGCGCGCTCCTGCTCTATGACCTCTGGGCCAAGGAACCCGGCGGCGTGTATGCCGATCAGACCTGGATGGCGTCGTTGGGTACACCGTCGGCCCGTGCCGCCGAGCTGTGGACGGTGGTGCGCGGCGCGCGCGATGCCGCCATCAACCTGCTGCAGGAACGGCTCGCGGCGGGCAAGCCAGTAGCCGGCGCGGAAGCGGACCGGGCCTCGCGAGCCGTGATCACGGCTGCAGGGCATATCGATCAGACCATCTGCCGCACCGGACACTCGATCGATCGCATGGGAATCCACGGCTTCGGTCCTACGATTGATGACACGGAAAGCTTCGACACCCGGCAGATCCTGCCGGGTGCGGGATTCTCGATTGAGCCGGGGATTTACTACGCTGGCGAGATCGGTCTCCGGACGGAAGTGAATGCCCATGCCCGTGCGGACGGGCTCGACGTCACGCCCGGAGACTACCAGAACGATTTGATCGTGGTGTGAGTCTCACTCCTGCTCTCGAATAGCCTCGATCAGGTCCGCCTCCGACAAGCTTTCCGCACCAGAGATACCAAGCTCCCTGGCCCGGTTCTCCAGCTCATCCCGGCTTCGCGACTCGAGCCGGGTCCGGGGGTTCCCGGTACCCTCGGTACGCGTGTTCGGGGTTCGCCCCTCTTCTCTGCGTTCCTTGTTGACGGTCCGGGCCGCAATCTCCTGGGCCTTGTCCTCTCTCATACCCTTCTTTTCGTAGCCTTCCTTGATGTGCTCGTACTGGCGCTCGTCTTTGTTGGTCCATGCCGGCATGGTACACCTCGGGTTAGAACACCAGGGTACGTTCCGCAAAGCACCCATTCACCGCAGTGACTTGGGCCACATTCGATTGCGATTGGCGGCCTCTTCACGGCCCATCCCGCCTCCTGTATCTTCACTCGCATGCCAATCTCCCGTCGCGATTTCACCGCTTCACTCGCCGGTGCCATGGGCGTGGCCGCCCTCGGACCTCGCCATCTCGTCCCCGGCGCCCCGGCCGATCCCTGCCACCTTCCGGCGCCGGTCCAGGCCCTCACCAACCTGACCGGCGGCATCGCGCCGATCACCGATGCCGAACGCCGGCAGCGAATTGAAAAGGCCCAGCGACTGATGCAGGAGCAGGGCATCGGCGCCATCGTCGTCGAGCCCGGCACCAGCATGACCTACTATACCGCAGTGGGATGGGGGCTCTCCGAGCGCACTTTTGCGGTCGTCATTCCCGCCCGGGGCGAGCCGTCCTGGATCTGTCCCGGCTTCGAAGAAGCGAGGGCGCGCGAGCGGATTCGTTTCGGCAGCGATATCCGGGTCTGGCAGGAGGACGAGAATCCCTTTCACGTGATCGCGGGCATCCTCAGGGACCGGGGTGTCTCCACTGGCAAGGTCGGGCTCGAGGAGCAAGTCCGCTACTTCGTGCAGGACGGCCTGAGAAAGGAAGCGCCTTCAGTCGAGCTGGTGAGCGCGACGCCGGTGACCGCCGGCTGCCGGATGCACAAATCGGCCGCCGAGCTGGCGTTGATGCAGCGGGCCAGCGACATCACCATCGCGGCGTTCAAGGCTGCCTTTGCGACGCTGCAGGAAGGGATGACCCAGTACGACCTCCAGAACAACATGCTGGCCGCGTTGACCCGGGTCGGCGGGAGCGATCCCTGGGCGCTGGTCGGCTTCGGCCAATACTCGGCCTTTCCCCATGGCTCGGTTCAGCCCCAGCAATTGAAAGTGGGCGACATTGTGCTGCTGGACTCGGGGTGCGCGGTGGAGGGGTATCAGTCGGACATTACCCGCACGACCGTCTTCGGCAAACCCAGTGCACGCCAGACCGAGATCTGGAATCTCGAGCGCCGGGCCCAGGACGCGGCCTTCGCCGCGGCCCAGGTGGGCCGGCCCTGCGAGTCGGTGGACGCCGCTGCGCGGAAGGTGCTGACCGATGCCGGGTTCGGGCCCGACTACAAGCTTCCCGGATTGCCCCATCGCACCGGGCACGGGATCGGGATGGACGGCCACGAGTGGACCTACTTCGTTCGCGGCAATACCACGCCGATCGCGCCCGGCATGTGCTTCAGCGATGAGCCGATGATCGCGATCTATGGGGAGTTCGGGATCCGGCTGGAGGACTGCCTCTATATCACCGAGCAGGGCCCCAGGTTCTTCTCTCAGCAGAGTGCGGCGATTGATCGGCCGTTTGGTTGATCGGCATCGCGTGCGTAGGCGTTCCTCACGAAAGCTACGAAATCCCACGGGAACCACGAAGAACATTTTTAATACAGTATGTTGCAGGACTGACTAACGCGGTACCAGCCAAACTCCCGCAAAAACTTGCGATCTCAGGGTAAGCTCTTCACAGCGGTGAGATGGCGCCCTGAGTTGGATTCGAGTTTGAGATTCCTCGGTCGCTGTGCTCCCTCGGAATGACAGCGGCGAGCTGTCGGTACACCCGCTCCAGCTCGTCCAGCTCCCGTTCCCAGCTGTGCCCCACCGCCCACGCCCGCGCCCCGGCCGACATCCCGGCCCGCCGGTCGGGATCCTGCGCCAGTGCGCCCGTAGCTTCGGCAAACGCCGCGGCATCGCCTGCCGGCGCGAGCAGTCCGTTCACTTCCGGGCGCAGGTTCTCCAGCACGCCTCCCTGGTTGGCCGCGATGACCGGGAGCCCGGACGCCATCGCCTCCAGCGCCACCAGGCCGCAGGTCTCCGTCGGGGACGGGAACACGAACAGGTCGCTGTCGGCGTAAAGATCCGCCAGCCGCTCCCGGTCCAGGAATCCGTGGTGATGGGCAAAGGGAAGCGCTTGCCGGACGGATGACGCCTCCGGTCCGTCGCCCGATACCTCGAACCCTGCCTGCTCTCCGAGTTTGTCATGCAGGATAGTGAAAGTCTCCACCAGCACCGCCACGTCCTTCTCCCGCGCCAGCCGGCCCACGTGCAGGATGACTGGGCGGACGCTGTTTCCCATCGCGTGGCGGCGGCTCTCGGAACGCCGCTCCGGAGTGAAGCAGTGCGGGTCCACACCGCGGCCCCAGACCATCACGGTTCCCAGGCCGAACGACCGAAGCTCCCGCGCGGTTTCTTCGCTCGGAGTCTGGGTCACCAGGGCCGGGCGGTGAAACCACCGGCAATAGCGACGGACCGGATTGATGGCCCAGGTGCCGAGGTATCGCCCGGCGTACCGCGGAAAATCGGTGTGAAAGCTGGTGATCAGGGGGACTCGGTGCCGGATGGCCCAACGGCGGCCTATGGTGCCGAGCGGCCCTTCAGTAACCACGTGGACGAGACTGGGCTGGAAGCGGTCCAGCGATCGGGCGACGCTTCCGCCGAACGGGAACGAGAGGCGCACCGCCGGATACCAGGGGAAGGCGACCGATCCCCGCCGGATGATATCGGGTTCCTCGGCGCCGTTGCCGCCATAGCGCGGTGCCACGATCAGGACGTTGTGCCCCTGCGCGCGAAGGCCCTCGCACATGGCACGAAGCACCGTGGTCACCCCGTTGATCTCCGGCAGGTAGGTATCGGTCACCAGTGCGACCCGGAGCGGCATGCCGGCACTCACGCGGTCGCGGGGTTCAGGCGGAACAGCCGCATGCGAGGCGCGGACGTGACCGGGGCGTGGGCGCTGAGCAGGATGAATTCGCCGTCCCAGGTTTCGGCCAGGGCGGTCGCGTGCTCCACCCAGTCGCCGCAGTTGTAATACGCCATCCCCGCGACTTCCCCGATCTTGGGGACGTGGATGTGCCCGCACACGACGCCGTCGAGACCCCGGGCGCGTACCTGCCCCGCCAGTGTCTCCTCCCAGTCCCCGACATAGGTGCAGGCCCGCTTCACCAGCCGCTTCAACGCCCCCGCCATGTTCCAGTAGCGGAGCCCCATGGCCCGGCGACCGACATTCAACGCGAGTGAAACGCCCACCGCCAGGTCGTAGAGCAGGGCACCGGTTTTCGAGAGCAGGGGGTGACAGGTCACGACATGATCGGCCTCGTCTCCGTGGGTGACCAGCAACCGGCGGCCGTTGGCATCCTGGTGCACGATGTCCCGGTGCAGCTCCAGGGCCGGCTCCCGTCCGATATGGGGCCGGAGCTCGGCGTCGTGGTTCCCCGGGATGAGGATGATCCGGGTGCCTCGGCGGGCCAGCCGGTGCAGCAGGCGCAGCAGCCGCGCCGCGCCCAGGTCCCGTCCCATCCTCCGCCGTAACGCCCAGAAGTCCACGATGTCACCCACCAGGTAAAGTTCCGCCGCCGAGTTGTTCTCCAGG
This sequence comes from Gemmatimonadales bacterium, assembly GCA_036006525.1. Taxonomy (GTDB): domain Bacteria; phylum Gemmatimonadota; class Gemmatimonadetes; order Gemmatimonadales; family GWC2-71-9; genus DASYPP01. The sequence goes on along the minus strand of DASYPP010000071.1, from coordinate 11,644 downwards.
AACTCACAGAGCCGGCCCGACTGGCTGGCTCGCATGCCGACGTGCACGTCGGAAATGAAAACGGCCCGAAACTCGGGCCGTTGGGGATGCGGGAGCGGCGGCGACTGGCCGACACGACTTCGGGAAAGCGCGCACCGTCGCAAGCTGCGCAACACGATTTCCTCGACACGCAAGGCTGAACTCGGTCGGCTCATAAGCTCTTGATCCCCATACCGGTTGGCGTAAAGTGACTGGGGCGTGTCACATCGGGGTGATGGACGTGCAACTGTTTGATAACTCGCCTATTGCCCCACTTTGCCCCACCTTGCCTTACCTTGTCTATCCGGTTGACACCCCCGCAATTGGGCCGCATACTAGCCAACCCGGACCTCCTGAGGTCGCCCATGTTTCGCCGCCTGACGCTCCTGACTCTTCCCTGGATTCTGAGCGCCTTTGCCTCGGTGCAGGCCCAGGACTTCTCGGGCACCTGGATCATGCCGACGCCCAATGGCGGTACCGTCACGGTGACCTTCCAGCTGGATGCGGCGGGTCGTGCGACCGGCTCCCTCGCTGGCAACGGCAACAGCTTCCCGCTCCAGGGGCAGCGACAGGGCGCCGGCCTCATAGGCCAGGCCACTATTCCGGGCGGCGCGCTCCATTTCGAAGCCAGCCAGTCGGGTGACCAGCTGACCATGGTGCTGGCCGAGGTCGATGCCCAGGGCCAGTCCAATCCGGCGAGCCGTCAGGAGCTGCACTTCACCCGCCAGGGAGGCATGGGTAACGACGGCCCGGCCAACCCGTTCGCCGCTTCCGCCGGTGCGGTTGCGGGAGATCAATACGTGGGCACCTTCGCCAACGAGCAGGTCACCATGACGATGGCCGCCCAGCAAGGTGGCTACGGCGGCATGCTGACAGTCCAGGGACAGGCGCTTCCGTTCACGGCACAACGCACTGGCGATCACCTGACCGGATCCTTCGGCTCCGGGGGAACCACCTACATCTTTGAAGCCCGGATCCAGGGCAGTGCCCTGGCGATCCTGAGCGACGGCCAGACCGTCATGCTCCAGCGCCAGGGCGGCGGAGCCGGGATGGGTCAATCGCCGGTGATGGCGCAGAACCCGATGGCGCAACCGGGACCGATGGGTGGAGGCAACAGCGGAGGCGGGGTAGGGGGGAATACTCAGCTGGGTCAACTGCTCTTAAGCAGCAAGTGGTGCAGTTTCAGTTATAGCGGGACCTCCGACAATTCCGGAAGCGGGTCCAGCCACTCTTCGCGGGTGCAGTTTTTTCCCGATGGCACCGCGGTGCAGACGACCGGTGGCGAATCGTACTCCGGAGGTAACAACGGCAGCGTGGCGGGCCAGTCCGCCGGCGGCCAGCATTATTATTGGCAGGTGCAGGGCAGCACGCTGCAGGTGTCGGCGGACCGGGCGCAGTGGGTCCCGGTGAATCTCCAGGTCTCCCGTAATTCGAACGGCTATCCCATCGTGACTGCCGATGGGACGGAATACATGCAGTGCAACTGAGGCGGTGATCATGGCCCTCGCCGACTTGCTGACCTTTGGTATCTCGCACGCCCCGGCCGATCGGCCGCGGGATGACGAGCTGGATCTCTTCGGACTCACCCATCCGGGCAAGGTCCGCAAGGAAAACCAGGATCATTTCCTGGTCGCCACCATCCATCCCCAGGCCGTCGTCCAGGGCACCAGTCTTCCCGATGTCGAACACCTGCCGCTTCGCGGTGGCCGGCTGGCAACCATGCTGCTGGTGGCCGATGGCGTCGGCAGCGGCGCGGGTGGAGAAGCCAGCCAGCTCGCCGCGGAAGTCATTACCGGGTACGTGACCACCACGCTCCGCTGCTACCACACCGCGGGCTCCTCCTCGGACAAGCAATTCTACGAGGCCCTGACCGAAGCCGCTCTCGAGGCCCACACCGCCGTGCTGACCCAGGCCCAGGGCGACAAGATGGCGACCACGCTGACCCTGGGCGTCGCGGTGTGGCCCTGGCTGTACACGGTGCAGGTGGGCGACAGCCGCTGCTACGTGTGGAACGAGAAAAAGGGACTGCAGCAGGTGACCCGGGACCAGACCGTGGCCCAGGAGCTGGTGGACCGCGGCGCGCTACCCCGCGACAGCCTGCCGAAATCCCCGCTCAGTCACGTGCTGGCCAGCGCCATCGGCGGCCACGAAGCCAAACCGGTCGTGAGTCGTACTGAAATTCCGCGCGGGTGCGTGGTGGTGTTGTGCAGCGATGGCCTGACCAAGCACGTCAGTAACAAGGAAATCGAGCAGCAGGTCAGCCAGTCGGAGACCTCGGAGCAGCTGTGCCGCACCCTGCTGGACCTGGCGCTGGAGCGCGGCGGCAGCGACAACATCACCGTCCTGGTCGCCCGCGCTCGCCGCCCATCATGATGCACGGCGCGCCCGCGACCGGCGCGCCAACTCCGCCGTATCCAGTCTCACCCGGTAGATGTCCGACACGTTGCCTCCTCCGCTGATCCGAGCGAAGAAGAGCATCTCGCCGTCCGGCGAAAGCTTGGGCGTCCACTCGCATGCCTCGGTGTTGACTTGCCCTTCGAGATTTTCCGGCGGGCTCCATCCGGTCGCCGTCGGATAGGTGACCCACAGGTCGCAGTCGCCCTTGCCGCCGGGCCGGAGCGACATGTAGATGAGCCAGCGTTCCTCCTGGTCGGGCGCCGGCTCCCCTTCCAGTCCGGGAAAATTGATGGGCAGCGGAGCGGGAGCCTGGTACTCGCCGTTGACCATCATCGCTCGCCAGACATCCACGTTGTCCCGCTCCGCGCCGATCGCGCGGGCATGGTAATAAAGGTTGCCGCTGGCAGTCGGCGCCGGGTAACCTTGCATGGCTTCCGTGTTCACCGTGCTACTCACCCGCACCGGGTCGCTCCAATGGTCTCCGGTCCAGTCGACGTAGAACAGGTCGGACTGGGTCGCCTGGATCACGGCCCGGGTCGTATCACCGTTGAGCGGCCGCCGGGACGAAAACCAGAGCCGGAGACCGTCGGGGGACAGAGTCTGGTAGTCGCCCCCGTAGCTGCCGTTAAACGGTGCCAGCACCGCGGGCTGCCAGGCGCCATCCCGGAATTCCGACGTGAAAATGAAAGGGCCACGGCGCCCGATCTGGCGGGTGAAATACACCCGTTTCCCGTCCGGTGTTATTGAGAGCGAGTGGGTGTAGTCGTCGCCGGTGCTCACGATGCCCGGCGCGAAGCGCTCCGGCACACCGATCGTCTGGGCGGCCAGGGGCGCGGGGAGGAGCAGGATGAACCAGGAGAGGGTTCGGCGCATGTCAACACCGAGGTTGGGGTGATCGTAATGTACTGCATCGTGGATGGCTGCCCCAATACTCTCCGAGGTCCGCATGCGAATCGTCTCCCTGTTCTTTCTTGCCGGCCTTGCCTTCGCCCCACTTACCCCAACCCTCACCGCCCAATCCGACTCGGCCCGCTCCGACAGCGCGTTCCGGGCCCTGCAATCGAGAGGTGCGGTGCAGATGGGGGTGGACCAGTACACGTCTACCCATCATTTCGAAACCCTTCCCGACGGAGGCCGTATCGAGCTGCAGCGCGACTCAGTGGACTCCGCTGACATAGGCCAGATTCGCCGTCATCTCCAGGAAATCACGGCGGCGTTTGAGCGGGGCGATTTCCGGATTCCCGGCCTGGTGCACGATCAGGCAGTTCCCGGCACCGCGGTCATGGCGGCCCGCCACGATCGGATACGCTACCAGTTCAGGGAGCTGCCTCGAGGCGGTGAGGTTCGGATTATTTCCAGTGACCCCGAGGCGATCGCAGCCATCCACGATTTCCTCGCCTTTCAGCGCCAGGACCATCGGACCGATCACGCAGGCCACCGTATGTGATCCGTTGTATTTTGTATGATTCTCCAATCGGACCTGCCGCCCGAATGAAATCGTCTTCTCTGCTCGGCCCCGGCGTTGCGGTGCTCCTGCTCGCCTGCGCCAAAGACAAGCCGCCTCCGTCGGCTGCCGTCCCCGTCACCGTGGCCACGGCCGGGCTCCAGTCGGTGCCGTTCGAGCTGGTGGCCGTCGGCACGGTCGAGCCGATCCAGACGGTGACCATCCAGCCCCAGGTGAGCGGCCAGCTCAACCGGGTCGGTTTCCGCGAAGGGGACGAAGTGGATCGCGGGCAGGTCCTCTTCCAGATCGATTCCCGTCCTTTCCAGGCGGCGCTTGCCCAGTCCCAGGCCATCCTCGCGCGGGACCGGGCCGGGGCGGTGAACGCGCGGCAGGAGCTGGAGCGCTCCACCTCGCTGGCCGAGAAGCAATACATCACGGCCCAGGAATACGAGCAGGCCCGGGCCAGCGCGGGCGCGGCCGAGGCCACGCTTGCCGCCGACGAAGCGGCGGTGGTGCAGGCCCAGCTCAGTCTCCAGTACGCGACGATTCGTGCCCCCATCGGCGGCCGCACCGGCAGCCTCATGGTGCGGCAGGGCAACCTGGTGCAGGCAAACGGCCCGGTCCTGGTCACCATCAACCAGATGCGCCCCATTCTCGTGCGCTTCGCGGTCCCCGCCTCCAACCTCGGCGTCATTCAACGCTACCGAAACGCCCGCATTCCGGTGCTGGCCACGCCCACCGGTGGGGGCGTGGAAACCGACGGAACCCTGAGCTTCGTCGACAACGCGGTCGACAGCACGACCGGCACCATCATGCTCAAGGGCGAGTTTCAGAACCGGGACGGGTCACTGTGGCCCGGCGGCTTCGTCAATGTGCGGATCCGGCTCTTCGTCCAGGACAGCGTGCTCGTGGTGCCCAGCGCGGCCGTCATGGGCGGGCAGCAGGGATCCTACGTGTTCGTGGTGAAGGACAGCCTGGCCAGCATGGCAAAGGTCACCGTCGAGCGGGAGGCGGGGGACCTGTCGGTGGTGCAGGGCGAACTGGCTCCGGGAGATCGCGTGGTGACTGATGGGCAGCTGCTGCTCCGGCCCGGCGCCCGGGTGCAGGTGCGCCAATGAATTTCTCGGAGCTGTTCATTCGCCGCCCGGTCATGACCACGCTGGTCATGTCGGGCATCCTGATTTTCGGGCTGATTGCCTACCGGCTACTCCCGGTGAGCGACCTTCCGTCGGTGGACTACCCCACCATCTCGGTCAGCGCGTCGCTCTCCGGCGCCAGTGCCGAGACCATGGCCTCGGCCGTTGCGACCCCGCTGGAGAAACAGTTCTCGACCATCGCCGGTCTCGACGCGATGACCTCCACCAGCAGCCAGGGCAATACGTCCATCACGCTGCAGTTCGCCCTCGATCGCGACATCGACGCGACGTCCCAGGACGTCCAGGCCGCCATCGCCAAGACCCAGCGCTCCTTGCCGCGGGATGTCTTGCCGCCCAGCTACCAGAAGGTGGATCCCGCCGCGAGCCCGATCCTCTACTACGTCCTCCGGACCAGGACGCTCTCGCTTTCCCAACTCGATGAGTACGCCGAGACCGTCCTGGCCCAGCGGCTCTCGACGATCGAGGGAGTCGCCCAGGTCCAGGTCGGCGGGTCCCAGAAGTACGCGGTTCGCATCCAGCTGGATCCCCAGGCCCTCGCGGTGCGCAACATCGGCATCGACGAAGTCGCGACCGCGGTCGATAACGGCAACGTGAATCTTCCCACCGGTGTGTTGTGGGGAACCGACAAGGCGTACGCCGTGGAGAGCGACGGGCAGCTGACCAATGCGGCCGACTTTCGCAACCTGATCGTCACTACCAGGAACGGTGTGCCGGTGCGCCTGGGCGACCTGGGGCGGGTGGTGGACAGCGTGCAGGATACCAAGGTGGCGAGCTGGTTCAACGGCGAGCGGTCCATCATTCTCTTTATTTCCCGGCAACCGGGGACCAATACCGTCCTGGTCGCCGACCGGGTCAAGGCGGCGATGGTGCGCCTGGCGGCCGAGTTCCCGCCGTCGGTGGAACTATCGACCCTGTACGACCGTTCGGCGACGATTCGCGAATCGGTGACCGACGTCAAGTTCACCCTGTTCCTGACACTCTGTCTCGTGGTGATGGTCATCTTCCTCTTCCTGCGCAATCTGCGGGCGACGATCATCCCCAGTCTCTCGCTGCCGCTCTCCCTGGTCGGCACCTTCGCGGTGATGCACCTGCTGGGCTACAGCCTCGACAACATGTCGCTCATGGCGCTGACGCTCTGCGTGGGTTTTGTGGTGGACGACGCGATCGTGGTGCTGGAAAACATCGTGCGCCACCTCGAGCGGGGGGAGACGGTGATGCAGGCCGCGCTCCGCGGGAGCCGGGAGATCGGGTTCACCGTCATCTCGATGACGCTCTCGCTGGTCGCGGTGTTCATTCCGGTGCTGCTGCTGGGCGGGCTCATGGGGCGGCTGTTCCAGGAATTCGCCGTCACCATCGCGGTGGCGATCCTGGTGTCCGGCTTCGTGTCGCTGACTCTCACGCCGATGCTCTGCAGCCGGTTTCTCCGGCCGGCCGGCGAGGAGCGTCACGGCCGGTTCTACCTGGCTACCGAGCGGGTGTACGCTCGTTCGCTGTCGGCCTATGAGCGGAGCCTGGGCTGGGTCATGGAGCACCGGCCGGTCGCGCTCGGGTTCAGCGCGGTCATCCTGATTGGTACCGTCGTGCTCGGCATCCTGGTCCCCAAGGGGTTCATCCCCAGCGAAGATACCGGTCAGCTCTCCGGTACCACAGAAACCGCGGCGGGGACCAGCTTCGACGCGATGGTGGCGCACCAGAAGGCCGCGGCCGCGATCGTCCAGGCCGACCCCAATGTCGACGGCTTCACCTCCTCGGTCGGAGCGGGGGGCCGTAGTGCGACGATCAACCAGGGCCGGCTCTTCATCCATCTCAAGCCGCGAAGCGGCCGTCCCAGCGCCGATGACATCGCCCGAAGCCTGAGCCGGAAGTTGTCGGCGGTGCCGGGACTGCGGGTATATCTCAGCAACCCACCCTCGATCAACGTCGGGGGACGGACATCGAAGAGCCAGTACCAGTTCACCCTGCAGAGCTCCAACATCGATACCCTGTACGCCTCCGCGGCCCGCATGGAGCAGCGGATGCGGGCGATTCCGGGCCTCACCGACGTCACCAGCGATCTCCAGATCAACAACCCGCAGGTGAAGGTCGCGGTCGACCGGGATCGCGCCGCCACGCTGGGCATCGACGTCAATACCATCGAGACGGCGCTCTACAACGCCTACGGGGCCCGCCAGGTCTCCACCATCTACACGCCGAACAACCAGTACTGGGTCGTGATGGAGCTGCTGCCTCAGTATCAGAGTGATTTGTCCGCGCTCAACCTGCTGTATGTGACCGGACGCGGCGGGGTCTCGGTACCGCTGGGCTCGCTGGCGCGGGTCACGCCCTCGACCGGCCCGCTGACTGTCAATCACTCCGGCCAGCAACCCTCGGTCACCCTGTCCTTCAACCTGGAGCCCGGCGTCTCCCTGGGGGCTGCGGTCAACGAGGTGACCAAGGCCGCCGCGACTACGCTGCCTTCCATGGTGACCACCGGCTTCGCCGGCACCGCCCAGGCGTTCCAGGACGCGCAAAAGGGACTGCTGACCCTCCTGCTCCTCGCCATCGTGGTGATCTACCTCGTGCTCGGCATCCTCTACGAAAGCTTCATTCACCCGCTCACCATCCTGTCCGGTTTGCCCTTCGCCGGCTTCGGCGCGCTGCTGGTCCTGACGATCTTCGGCATGGACCTCAGCATCTATGCCTTCGTGGGGATCATCATGCTGGTGGGATTGGTGAAGAAGAACGCGATTATGATGATCGACTTCGCGGTCGAGGCGGAACGGAGCCGGGGACTGAGCGCCCGCGAGGCCATCCTCGAGGCGTGCAGCGTCCGCTTTCGCCCGATCATGATGACCACCATGGCGGCCCTGATGGGGACATTGCCGATCGCCCTCGGCGCCGGCGCCGGCGCCGAGTCGCGGCGGCCGCTGGGCGTCGCGGTAGTGGGCGGGCTCGCCTTCTCCCAGATCATCACCCTCTACATCACACCGGTCATCTATACCTACCTCGATTCGCTGCAGAAGCGGCTGACCCGGGCCCGCGCACTCCAGCCAGTCTCGGCCGAAGGCGCGGTGCCCCAGGGGGATGTGGGGTTGTTGACGGGGTAGCTGAGAACACGGAGAACCACTTCACCGCCGAGGCGCCGAGCACGCTGAGGTATTCGCTGAGGACTGCAACAACATTGTTTTATCGTTTGGCGTCCTGGCGCCCTAGCGTAGAAGCAGTTCAATGAATGTTTGTGCTTCTCAGCGAAAACCTCAGCGCGCTCAGCGGCTCAGCGGTGTGCAGGCCTCCGCGTCCTCTTATCCCTCCTCCCTCCCGACCCTCCCAAGTTGAAACTATCTGTTCACCTACTGCGTTACGTTGTGCAACACCGCAGCTCCTACCGGGGGGTACTAATGAAGGCTTACTGGCTCAAAATCGGTTTCGGCGCCCTCACCATTTTTGGTGTCGGCATGGTGCTCATGGGATTTGGCCGCCGAGGGGTCTCCAGAGTTCGCGAAGCCATTGCAGGTCAATCGATTAGCTTGGGAGCCAACGGCGCACCGTTCCGCCTCATGGGACGCCAATTGGGCACCCTGTCCCGGATTAATCTCACCCCGGTGGCCCGGGACGGGATCCCCCACATCGAGCTGACCGTCAAGCTGGACCCTGGTGTTTCCGATGCCGAACTGGCCAACTGCCAACTCGTCGTCAACGAAGAGGGTGCGGCCTCCAATACGGACGGGCTCCGCTGCCTCGATGCCGCTGAAGAGGCGAGTGGCAAATTCGTCGAAGTCGGCCAGGTGAACCTGGAGCCGAGCGGTGAGACGCTTCGATTATTTGTTCCCCAAACCACCCTGGATCACAACAACTGGTACCCCTGGTTCCAGGGCAGGTCGGCCCCGCGGGCGACCCTTGCCCCGCGCGCCCCGTCCGCCAGTCATCCGCTGGTCCAACTCCAGGCGGACAGCAATGCGGCGTTCCTCATGATCCGGGACGAACACGGCAAGCCGGTCTTTCAGCTCAATGCCGATTCCCAGGGCGCCTTTATCCAGGTTCGCGACTCGAACGGCCAGGAAGTTCTCCGCTTCGAGGCCAACTCCAAGGGTGTGAAGGGAAACATCCACTCCAACTGAATCGTCCTATCCTCCGGGGGCACGAAGCGCAGGCTTGCCGCCTGCGCTTTTCATGTTGTTACCTGACACTCGCTGACAACCTTCCTCGACACGCAGGAGACCCACATGTCTCGCGCTTCTGTCTGGTTTTTCCTGCCTTGCCTGTCATTGCTCTTCGCGGCCCCGGGCCTGGCCCAGTCCAATGCTTCGGGGCCGCTGCCCTGCACCGCGCCGCCCTATCGCCAGTTTGATTTCTGGGCCGGCAACTGGAACGTGTACGACACGACTGGGACCCTGATCGGCACCAACCGGGTAGAAAAGGTGTACGGAGGGTGCGTGCTCCAGGAGAACTGGGTTGGGCTGGGGCCCCAGCACCAGACCGGTTCCAGTTTCAACACCTGGAATCCCGGTACCCGCAAATGGTATCAGACCTGGGTGGATGACAGCGGCGGGTTCCTGTTGCTGAGCGGAGAATTCAAGGATGGGGCGATGGTGTTGACCGGCGACATGGAAACCCGGCGTGGCCACCTCTGGCACCGTATCACCTGGAACCAGGTCGACAATGACGCCGACCAGGTGCGGCAGTTCTGGGAAACATCGACGGACCAGGGCCAGACGTGGACGCCGGCCTTCCTCGGTATTTATCGAAGAGCGCCGGTATCCCATTGAGTTGGTCATTCCGACTCAATCCCTTCAATCCCTTCAATCCCCTCAATCCCCTCAATCCCTTCAATCCTGCTGGTGTGTCCCGTTCCCGCTCAGGCGTCTACAGGAGGCAATCTCCCATTCCTGTTCACCTCGAAGGACGACTGCATCTCATGACACGATTCCGCATATTCGCGCTGGCGGCTGCCGCGCTGCTGTTGCCGGTCGCAGTGCCTGGCAAGCTCATCGAAGAGGTAAAGCTTCGCGCAGTCCGGTTTTATGATGCGGGGTCCGGCCTGACCCAGGTCCGGGCATTCATCCAGGTCCCCCTGGACGCCCTCACCCCGAGCGGCGGTGGGGCCAACGCCGTGGTCAGTTACCGGGTCGGCATTCATCTCAAGGACTCGACCGGCGCCACCATCTCCGAGGATGCCTGGCCGGCCCAGCAGGTATCCGCCACTCTTCGCGAGCCCGGGGTTACCTCGGTCAAGAGCCTCGAGTTCGTGCTTCGGCCTGGCCGCTACCGGCTCGAAGTGACGGTCCAGGACTCGGTCAGCGGCACCACGCTCAACGCCGGGTCGGATCTCACGGCCTACAGTGAACCGCCCAAAGCGTCCGACCTGGTGTTGGCGCCCGGGATGCGCGCGGTGACCACGTCTGACTCCGTTCTCCAGGGCACTGAATGGCGGAACGGTTCGTTGCTCGTGACCTCGGCGGCCGAACTGGTGCTGACCCCGCTCCGCAGCAAGGCCTACTACCTGCTCGAAGCGTACAGCGCCACGCCGGACTCCGGGACCATGACGGTGCGGATCCGGGATTCGGCCGACCAGGTGATCGTGCAGAGTCCGCCCATCCAGGTACGCGTCGCTGCGGGTGGTGGTGTGCTGCGGGGCCAGCTCGATCTCGAAGGGCTGCCCGCTGGCAGCTATGATCTCGACGTGGTGGTGCGGTTGGGCGGACAGGAGATCGACCGTACGGGCACCTTCACCATGATGCCCTCCGGGCCGGTGCTCGCGCGGCACGCCGCGGAAGTCCGGGAAATGCTCACCACCGATTCCGGCTACTTCGGCGCGATGGACGAAGCGGCGCTGGACCGGGCGTTCGAGCCGCTCAGTTTCGTCGCTCCTTCGCGTGATCTCCGTGCCTATCGCGGCGGCACCCTGGCCGCCAAGCGCCAGTTCCTGACCGATTTCTGGCAGAAGCGCAACGTCGACTCTCTCGGTCGCAATGAACGGCGCGAGCAGTTCTACGGCATGCTGAGTTACGCGGACAGCGCGTTCCGGGAGCGGGGTTCCCATACCCAGTCCGGGTGGAAGACCGACCGCGGGCGGGTCTATGTCCAGCGCGGTGCCCCGGATGAAGTGCTGGATAAACTCCGGGAAGGAAGGGCGCCCTCCTACCTGGTATGGCGTTACACCAGGGGCCGCCCGGAATGGTACATCTTCGCCGACCGGTCCGGCCTGGGCGCGTACAAACTGCTGCGCTCGAACAACCGGATGGAACCTGGCTCGCCCGACTGGAGCGATATCCTGGGGCCGGACGCGGTGCGCGACATCGGGTTGTTCCTGAGCGTGGACTTCTTCAGCGGTGATATGCGCTAGCTGGAGTTGCCCGGGCAGGTGATGGAAAACTCGACGTTCACGTGTTCGCTCTGGTGAACGTTGACCACGATTGGGTTGGCGCCGGCAACGACACAAACCGCGGGGACGGACGAGAGACTGATCTCGTGCGTCCCCGCTCGTATAGTGGTGAAGTTGATCGTCGCGTTGGGGCCGGCGGTCTGCTTCTGGCCGTTGCTGATGGTGACCGTGTAGGACATCCCCGCGGCGGGATTGGCGGTTGCCACGGTGACCTGGATGAACCCGGGGCCGTCCGGCGTCTCGACGCCGGGCCCGTTGGGGTCCCGG
>DASYPP010000070.1:0-9769 GCA_036006525.1 Gemmatimonadales bacterium | reverse complement strand
CTCCCCGCCATCGATTCGACCGGGCGCCGCTTCGCTGCCTCGGTCCGGACGCCGCGCGCGAGCAGCAGCCCGCCGGCAGTAATGAACGGAAGGAGATAGTACACCACGCGATACACCAGCAGCGCGGCCAGCGCGGCGGGTGCCGCGGCTCCGCCCCGCAGGAGGAGCAGCACGACGGCCTCGAACACCCCCAACCCGCCCGGCACCGGGACCACGAGGGCAGCGGCTTGGCCCACCAGGAAGGTGGCCAGGAAGACGACGAGGGGGACCGGGACCTGGGCGGACAGGAGCACGTAGAGCGCCCCGGCCGAGAAGAGCCAGTCCGCGATCGACACCCCGAGCTGAGCCAGCGCAAGCGGCAGGGGAGGCACCTGGAAGCGGCGGCCGAGTATGCGCACCGGAGAGCGGACTACCGCGGTCATCCCCAGGTAGAGTGCGACTCCCGCCACCAGCGCGGCGCCGAGCCCCCGGCTCGCTCCGGGGGAGAAGGTGCGCAGGGCCTCGGGATGCAGCACCAGGGCAAGGCCGGAGAGGGCCATGAGCCCGATGGCATAGGTCACCACGTTCAGTCCAGCGACCTTGGCCGCGGTGCCGGCCGTGAAGTGGCTCGAGCGGTACATGCGGTAGCGCACCCCGCCACCCGAGACGACCGAGGCCGGCGCGGTATTACTCACCGCAAAGGTGACGAAGGACGGCACGATCATGCTCCGCAACGGCACCCGGAGCTGGAGAATCCGGAACGCCACGACGTCGTAGCCGATGAGCGAGAGATATCCCAGGAGGGTAAGTCCCAGCGAGGCCAGGACCGCCGTCACCGGCACGGCATGAAGCGCCCGCGCGACCTCCTTGAGCGGGTACTGCCGCATGATATGATCGAGCGTCCCCAGCGCCACCCCGAAGACGAGGAGCCGCAGGGCGGGGAGCAGGTTCGCCCTGAGCCGGGCCCAGCGGGTGGGTTTCCGATCGGTATTGACCATTGGTCGTAATTACGGAGAGTCGCCATGGTCGTCGGTGACGACGGTGACAATTCTCCCGGGCCGGCCCAGTGATGCCTTGCGTCCCTCCCCCAGATTTGCTAAACTGTGCGCCCCTCGCCCGACTTCCGGACGCGAGCCACCACTGGAGTGCTATGCTGAAGCGGCGTGATCTCAACCAACTACGCATCGCGCAGGAGGGCGAATGACGGCCTGACCGTCCTTCGACTCCCGGGGAACACCACTCGCCCCCACCTGCGCGCGTCAAGCCGGGTGGGGGTTTGTCATTGTGAGCATCGAATCGCGGGACCAGGCCGGAACGCCCCAGCAGGCGATCTCGACCGACTACTTCGCCGTCGCCGGGGAGCGGGGGGTCTGGTATGTGAGCACGGAAATGGCCCGGTTCATCGAATCCTGTCTCGATGCCCGGAAGCCTCGCGCCTGGGTCAAGTTCGTCGACCTCTCGGGAGCCCGGGTTCGGCTCCGGAGCGGCCAGATCCAGTACCTGGCTCAGTGCACCGCCGAACAGCGCGCGTTCAAGCGCCGGCTCTTCAAGGCACTGGACGACGAAGAGGAAGCAGACGAGAAAGGCTGGAAGTGAGCATGAAGATCTTCGGACAGCACGACGAGAGCACGGTGGCCCAGCTGCGGAACGTGGCGGAGCGGGCCACCCGTGTCGCCCTGATGGCCGATGGCCACCAGGGCTACGTCATGCCCATCGGTGGCGTGGCGGCCTACCGGGACCAGGTGTCGGTCATCGGCGTCGGGTTCGACATCGCCTGCGGCAACGCCGCCATCCGGACCGATCTCACCGTCAAGGACCTGGGGAATACCGGGGGTGAAGATCAGAAGAACCTGCGCCGGTTCGCCGATGAGATCGCGGCCACGCTGAGTTTCGGTATCGGCCGGAAGAACCGGGCGGACGACGCACCGATCGATCACCCGTTGTTCGACGAGCCGGCATGGGACGCGGTCCCGCCCAAACATCGCCAGGCGCTGCAGACCAAGGCGCGGCAGCAGTTGGGAACCGTGGGCAGCGGCAATCATTACGTCGACGTCTTCGCCGACGAGGCCGGCGCCCTCTGGGTCGGGGTGCATTTCGGCAGCCGGGGGCTGGGTCACACCATCGCGTCCAGCTTCCTGGCGCTGAGCCAGGGGAAGTCATGGGGCGAGCACGCGCCAGAGCGGGAGATCCTGCTGCCGCTGGCCCAGCCGCTCGGACATGACTACTGGCAGCTGATGAGCCTGGCCGGACGCTACGCGTACGCGGGACGGGAGTGGGTGGCGCGCAAGGCGGTGGGGATCCTGGGCGGCCAGGAACTGGAGCTGATTCACAATCATCACAACTTCGCCTGGAAGGAGACGCACGATGGCGAGGAGCTGGTCGTGGTGCGCAAAGGCGCCACGCCGGCCTTTCCCGGCCAGAAGGGATTCATCGGCGGGTCAATGGGAGATGACGCGGTGATCGTGAGCGGAACCCGGAGCGACGACTCGGCGGTGACCGAGCTGCAGAAGTCGGCGCTGTATTCCACCGTGCACGGCGCGGGTCGAGTCATGAGCCGGACCGCGGCCGCCGGCAAGCGGAACCGCAAGACCGGGAAGGTTCTCTCGGCGGGCCGGGTCTCGTCGGAGATGATGCAGCGCTGGGTGAAAGAAAAGGGCGTCGTACTCCGGGGTGGGGGACCCGATGAGAGCCCCCACGTCTATCGCCGGCTGACCGACGTGTTGGCCGCGCAGGGCAGCACGATCACAGTGGATCACGTGCTCCGGCCGCTGATCGTGGTGATGGCCGGTGCGGAGGAGTTTGATCCGTATAAGGACTGACGCTGGATGAGAGCGCGTATGAAGGCGTGGATGTCGAGGGATTCCCCCGTGCCTGACGGCACGGCAATGTTGGATTTCGAGATCGCGGTTCTACCAGCTCGCGCCCCTGGCGGGGCGCAAAATCCCCGCGAAGCGGCCTTCGTTTATTAGGAGCGCGCGGGTAGCGCCGGCGTCCTCGCCGGCGCAAAGCTTGGGGCCGCGAAGATTCCGCGGGTGATTCTCCCGTGCCTGGCGGCACGGCACGATGGATTTCGAGACCGCGATCTAACATCTCGCGCCCCTGGCGGGGCGCACACCCGAGAAGGGTTCCCCCTTCCCATCACATGGGAAGGGGGACCCTAAAGGACTTCCTCGCTACGCTCGGTCGCAGGGGGTTAGGGTTTAGGCGTGCCTGATGGCACGGCAATGTTGGATTTCGAAATCGCGGTTCTACAAGCTTGCGCCCCTGGCGGGGCGCAAAATCCCCGCGAAGCGGCCTTCCAATATTGGGAGCCCGTGAAGGCGCGCATAGCATGCGCGCGGCGCTGTCGAGGGAATGCCGCGGGCACGACACCGAGGAGGGTGCCCCCTTCCCCTGCACAGGGGAAGGGGGACAGGGGTTAGGGTTGAGGGGACAGGGGTGAGGTGGGGATGGGGACAGCGACAGGAACGAACCTTACGGCTGCCCCGCCACCTTCACCGGTGACTGCGTGTTGACCACGGTCCCACCGACCTGGCCAAAGCCATTGTCGCCGAAGCAATAGACTCCATCGCTCGCGTAACCGCAGGTGTGCGCTCCGCCGGCATGCAGTTCGGAGAACGTGTGGCCTCCGGTAATCAGCGTCGGGACTACGAGGGTGCTGCCATCGGGGATCTGCCCTGACCGGCCGTCCGGATTGCCTCCCCAGCAGAATGACTGGCCCAAGTCGGTGATACCGCAGGTATGGATCGAGCCCGCGGTCAGCTGGGTCCACACGTGGCTACCGGACACCGCCACCGGATCGGTGGGATTGGGCGGAGCGACAAATCCGTTTCCCAGCTTGTCCAGCGCTCCCCAGCACCAGGCCGCCCCGTTGGTATCGATGCCGCAGGTGTGAAAACTCCCTGCGACCAATGAGCCGAAGATATGATTGCCGCTCACCAACTGGGGCGCCAGGGCGCAGTCATACACGCCGCAGGCCATGGTCACCCCGGGAGATCCCAGCTCGCCATTGAAGTTGGATCCCCAGCACCACGCTTCGCCGGCGCCGGTGCGCCCGCATGCATGGTTGCCGTAGACCGCGAGCTGAACGAACGGGAGGTTACCGGATACCGGCACCGGGACGCTGCTCGGATTCTTCGTCCCGTCGCCCAGTTGTCCCCAGTCGTTGGCCCCCCAACACCACGTGCCTCCATTGATATCGATGCCGCAGGATGACCGGCTGCCGACGGCCAGGCGGCTGAAGTGAATGCTCGTGCTGAGCGGTGCGGCCACCGGGTTGTAGCCATTCGCCCAGCACTGGACCAGGCCGCCGCCGTCGATACCACAGGTTTGCCCGGTGCCGGCCCGCAGTTGCTGCAGCTGCGGCAGACCGCTGGGTCCAATGGGCGTGGTGGCGTATCCCTCTCCCCAGCAGAATGGCACGCCGTCCGTCGCGTAGGCGCAGGTGTGGGAGCCGCCGGCGGTCAGCGTGGTGGGGTTGAACAGCACCGTCCGCACCGTCATGGTCCCGGTGGCGCCCAGGCCCTGCGATGCGGCCGTGACCGTCACCGTGCCGGCGCTCAACGGATAGGACTCGGTCACGTCAGGCGAGTTGATGACGCAGGTAGGCCCCTCACCGCAGCCGTGGCGCTGGACTCGCAGGACCGAAGAATCGGTCACCCCAAAGGTGAAGAAGTACGAAGGACGGGGCGCGCCTCCTATCCACCCGACACCGGTCAGCGAACTCCGGCCACCCACGACCACCTGTTTCCCCTGGGTGACAAGGGTGACCGAATCGGGTTGGGCCGCGACGACGAAGCTGGGAAGGTCGCAGACCGATCCCACGCAGACCCGGATGGTGAAGAATGTGCCCAGCGTGGCGCTGCCGAGGACCTTCACCACACCCCGGTCCGACACGGTGGCCTGGGCGGGCGCACTGGAGGTCCAGGTGAAGACTGTGGGTGAGTGGTAAGGAATCAGCTCGCCCGCCGAATCGTAAATGCCCGGCTGGATGGTCAGCTGGTGCCCCGGGCTCAGGGCGGTGAACTGGAGACCGGAAAGAATCTGCTTCGCCCCGTGGATCGTTTCCGGGGCGGTCGAATCACTGCTGCACGCCGAGATCAAAAGGAAAAGGGTCGCCGGCCATAGGCGAACAGGGCATCGCGGCACAGTACCTCCCGGGTAGCGCAGACTGCGGATCAGATACATCTCCTTCCGTAAGGTATGCTGGCCGCCTGACCGTGCCAGTGGCCGTGGTGCAAACATCGTTATTTTCCCTCCCCATGCCCACCGCCGTCGCCCTCGACAACCTCCGCAAAGTCTACGGCGGTTCTGCCCCCGTCACCGCGCTCGACGGCGTCTCGCTCGACGTCCCTGCCGGCATCGTCTACGGACTGCTCGGCCCCAATGGGGCAGGGAAGACCACCGCGATCGGCGTCTGCACCACCAAGGTCCGGGCCACCTCGGGGACCGCGCGGGTCTCGGACATCGATGTCCGGGCCCAGCCGGTGGAGGTTCGCCGCCGGGTCGGGGTCGCCAGCCAGGCGATCACCCTCGACCGCTCCTGCACGGTGGCCGAGAATCTGTACTACCACTGCCTCTATTCCGGGATGCCCGGGCCGGAGGCTCGGCGCCGCAGCACCGAATTGCTGGAACGGTTCCTGGTCGCCGACCGGCGGGACGCGATGCCGAGTGCGTTGTCCGGCGGGCTGGCCCAGCGGGTCCAGCTGGCCCGCGCCATCGCGCACCGGCCCACCGTGCTGTTTCTCGATGAGCCCACCGCGGGCCTCGATCCCCAGAGCCGGCTGGCGCTCTGGGCGCTGGTCAGCTCGCTCACGGCGGATGGGATCACCGTGGTCCTCACCACCCACTATATGGAAGAGGCCGACCACCTGTGCCAGCGCCTGGCGATCATTGACCATGGCCGGGTGCTGGCCGAAGGGACGCCGGCCGAGCTCAAGCAGCGCTCCGGCGGGGTAACGGTGATTGATGCCGCGCTCAGCGGCGACCTCGCGGCCGCCCGCGCCGCGCTGGGCGGGCTCTCCGTCGTGCGCGAGGTCCAGGACGGGCCCCGCGGCCTCCGGGTGATGGTGGCTCCCGACCCCGGCGGGGTCTCCGCCGTGGTGACCCGCCTGGCCGAATTTCACCTGACCGACCTCAAGGTGGTAGAGCCCTCGCTGGAGACCATGTTCATCCAGCTGACTGGCAGAGATCTGCGGGAGTAGCGAATCCGTGTAAGGGTGCCGGTTCGACTCTACTTGGTGCGGTGGGATCTGTATTAGTTCAACGCTTCGGTGCGCTTCACCGCAAAGACGCAAAGGCGCAAAGAAGGGCTTTGTACAACAGGAAAGAAATGTTTCAGGCTTCATGCTGTCCCCGGCGCCCTCTGCGTATTCCCTGCGCTCTCGGCGGTAAAGCGCCTCGAAGCTGACGGGTTCTCGATGACTATGCACTCACTCGCAGGCGTAAGATGACAGAACTCTCATGAACTCTACCCTTTCCCGCTCGATCGTCGGACTCTGGGCGCGGGACTTCCGCGTGCTACGGCGGGAATGGATTCCGTTCACGCTCCGCACCATCATGAATCCGCTGCTCACTGTCTTCGTGTTCACCTACGTGCTGCCCCGGACCGGGCAGAGCATGCCGACAGCGGCAGGAGCCAGTTCCCTGGCGACGGTCCTGGTGCCGGGACTGGTGGCGGTGGCGATGGTGTTCACCTCGATCGCCGCGGTGGCGCTGCCCTTGTCCATCGAGCTGGGCGCCACCCGGGAGATCGAGGACCGAGTCCTTTCGCCAGTGCCGCTGGCGACGGTGCCGCTCGCCAAGGTGGCCTTCGGTGCCTTCCAGGGCCTGCTCGCGGGCGCGGTCGTGTTCCCCATCGTCACCCTGATTCCGGTGACGCCGGTACACATCCACATCGCCAGCTGGCCCCTCCTGGTGCTGATGCTGTTCCTCGCCTGCTGGCTGTCGGCGGCGTTCGGCCTGGCGCTGGGCACCGCGGTGCGCCCGCAGCATATCGGGCTCATGTTCGCCGTGATTCTCACCCCGCTCATCTTCCTGGGGTGCGTGTACTATCCCTGGGCCTCGCTGCACTCGATCCGCTGGCTCCAGATCGGGGTGCTCGCCAACCCGCTGATGTACATGAGCGAAGGATTGCGGATCGCGCTGACGCCCGAAGTGCCCCACCTGGCGGTCGGGGTGACGGCCGGCATGCTGGTCCTGGTCGCGGGATTGCTCACCTTCCTCGGCGTGACGGGGTTTCAGCGGAGGGTGGTGTTGTAGATACTGAGGAGGGTTCCCCCTTCCCATCTCATGGGAAGGGGGACAGGGGGTTAGGGTTGAACGTGCCTGGCGGCACGGGATGTGGAATCGGTTCTCACGGCTGCGGCACGGCCTCACGGCCATGCCTACACAAATGTTTCCCCCATCGGAACGAAGCCCAATGTCATTGCTGGAATTCGAGACCGCACGTCGATGGACGAAACCTTGGTGTAGGGTCGTCCGTGAGGGCGACCCTTGAGCGCTTAGGCTGACGTCCCTTGCCACCCGGCCGCCTTACGCCCAAACTAAAGAATGCACTTCCTCCGTTTCAGTGTCCTCCTCATCTTCTCCGCCTCACTCCCCCGACTCGTGGCGGCGCAAGGCGCCGTGCTGGAACTCGACCACGCCTACATCATCGTACCGCCCGGCGCGCTCACCGCAATCCAGGCCCTCCGCCACGTCGGCATAGTCATCGACACCGAGACGGTCCGGCACGAAGGCGAGGGCACCACGTCGATCGCCGCCTACTTCGACAACGCCTATCTCGAGTTGATGTGGGTGGACTCCAGCGTGTCCGTCGATTCCGCTCACCAGGATGACATCGCGGACTTCCGGCGCGCGGCGGCCTGGCGCGAGACTGGAGCGAGCCCGTTTGGGATCGGCCTGCATTTCCTCTCCGGCGGCGCTTCCGACTTGAGCATTCCATTTCGGCTCGATCCGGTGCCGGACCGGCGCCCGGGGACCAACTACATCCTGCTGCGCCAACCGGAAGAGTCTCTCGCCGCCGATGCCTTCATCATGCCCGCCCAGGGCGCGGTGCCCGCCTGGGTCGACCGCTTCCGGGGTCGCCATCCGGAGTTGTTCACCCATCCAGCCGGGTTTCGGCGGATCACCCGGGTCGTGGTCCGCGGCCCGCCGGCCCAGCGTTCACGCGTGGCCGCCCTCGATCTTCAGCTGGTCCATTTTGACGAGGCTGAGAGCCCTCTGCTCGAGGTCGAGTTCGATGGCGGCGCCAAGGGCCAACGGTGGGATCTCCGGCCGGCGCTTCCCCTGATCCTGTCTCGGTAGCCCTTCGCCTGGACGGCATGTTCGTCCTCGTTCCTCGGCGTGACGGGATTCCAGCGGCGAGTGGTGTTGTAGATGTGTTGTAAATACCAGGGAGGGTTCCCCCTAAAGGACTTCCTCGCTACGCTCGGTCGCAGGGGGTTAGGGTTGAACGGGGGACAGGGTGAAGCAGAGAAGGTGCCGGGGCGTTAGCGGACCGGGTAAAGTGGAGACGGGCCACGCGTTTGGGATCCCGCCTGTGTTTTCCTGCGGTTGCCTGACCGCCCGAGGTACCTAGATTTCCGGACAGTACGCTTACCGCAAATGGAGCACACGATGGCAGTCAAGAAAGTGGCAACGAGAAAGTCTGCTAGACCCCTTACGGCCGGCAAGGCGCGTTCGGCCGCCAGGGCGGCCAAGAAGCTATATGCCAAACGGCCCCTGAAGAAATCAGCAGCCTGGAAAAAGGGTGGGCGTGAGTACGCCCGAGTTCTGGGACATTTCGGCCCATCAACGTAAGTCAGGCCTCACGCCAACCGGCCGGCAGCACGTCCCGCCCGGTAGAGAAGAGCATGGCCCGCTACAGTCGCCAGGTCTTCCTCAACGTTCCGTTCGACAGGTTCTACCGGAGGCTATTCCATGCGCTCGTGTTCGGCGTGCACGAGTGTGGCCTGGTCGCGCGATGCGCCCAGGAGACGGACGACGGCGGGCAGGTTCGGCTCGACAAGCTCTACGAAATCATCCGGCAATGCCGGTTCGGGATTCACGACCTTTCCCGCACCACACTTGACGCCACGAACCGGCTTCCCCGGTTCAACATGCCGCTTGAACTCGGTGTGTTCCTCGGTGCGCGCCGCTATGGTGGCTCGGACCAGCGACGCAAATCATGCCTGATCCTCGACCGCGAACGCTACAGATATCAGATCTTCTGTTCTGACATCGCCGGCCAGGACATTCGTTCCCATGGCAATGAAGTCGACAAGGCGCTGGCGGCCGTGAGGAATTGGCTCCAGGCGAACCGGCACGCGGCAAGGCGGCTTCCCGGTCCTGGAACCCTCATCCAGCGGTACATCGAATTCAGGCAGCAACTCCCGTTCATGTGCCGGATGGAGAACCTGCACCCAGCCGAGCTCACTTTCATCGACTATCGAAGGATCGTTGAGGCTTGGATTGGGGAGAATCCGAGAAACTGAGGCAGTTCATGACCAAGCATCGAACCCTGATAAAGGACATGGAGGAGGAACTCTACGACGCCGCCAAACGCGTCGCGGACCTCGCCTACTGTCCCTACAGCAACTTCCCCGTCGGCGCTGCCGTGCTCACGGAGGACGGCAAGATTTTCGCCGCGCCGAATATCGAGAATGTCTCCTACAGCGTGACGATCTGCGCCGAGCGCAATGCCGCCGCCCAGGCGATCGCGCTGGGCAACCGGTCTATCGTGGCGGTGGTACTCTACACTCGGACGCCGACGCCCTCGACGCCCTGCGGTACCTGCCGGCAATTCCTG
>DASYPP010000069.1:0-79450 GCA_036006525.1 Gemmatimonadales bacterium | reverse complement strand
AGACAAAGTATTCATTGCCTTTTCACCGCGGCCGCCGCGGTACACCGCGCCTTCGCGAGGAGCGGTTGCTGAACTCAAACTCACACTGATCTAACGGATCCCTCGCATCGCATAGGTCGCGATCAATTCGTCCTGCGCCAGGACGTGCCCCGCCATCGCCTTTTCCACCTCAGCCTTGGTCGCTTCTCCCAGGTCCGGAAGCACCACGTCCAGCGCATACACCTTGTGGAAATACCGGTGCCGCCCGATGGGCGGGCAGGGGCCCTTGTAGCCGACCTTCTTCCAGTCGTTCAATCCCTGCCGAGTCCCTGGCGGCAAGGCCTCCGGCTGCACGTTTTCCGGCAGGCGGTTGACCGAGGCCGGGATGTTGTAAAGCACACAGTGCACGAACACCCGCTCGGGCGCCTGGGGATCCGGCGCGTCGGGATCGTCTACGATCAGCGCGAAGCTCCTGGTCCCCGCCGGGGCGTCGACCCAGTCCAGCGGCGGCGACCGGTCGTCGCCCTCGCAGGTGAATCGCGAGTTCAATGATTCGTTCGACACGAACGCCGCTGAGCGTAGCTCGAATGCCATGTATCCTCCCGGCGGGCTTACCGCCTTACCGCCTTACCGCCCCACCGCCTGGTGTCTCATCACCGGCAGCGCGAACTCCAGTAACTCCCGCGCGGGGAACAGGTGACTCATCGCGTCGCCCACTCGGCCGCCCCAGTTCTCCGTGCTCGCCAGGTATCCGTCCACGATCTTCGCGAAGAACCGGTCCGGCCAGTTGGCGTGGGCGCCGTGTTCGGAATCGAACTCCTCCATGTCGCGCCACACCCGCTTCCCCTCCTCGAGGATCGGGACCTTGAACTTCGCGACCCGCTTGTCCGGGACGTCCAGGATGTGCTCCACGTAGTGGAGAAACGTGACCGCGTCGTGGTCGGAGCCCAGCAGCAGGATCTTGCCGTTGCGCACCGCCAGCCGCTCCAGCGACGAGCCGGGACCGAACGCGTAGTCCCACGGCTGTTCCGCCGTGAGGTATCCGGCATGCTTGCCCCAGGCCACAAACCGCGCGACGTGGTCGTTCACCAGTGACCCGGGATAGCTGCGGAAGAACTCGACCAGGATCCCGTTGCTCCGGTCCGACCGCGAGGTGAGCGGATCAAATGGCGGAAGCAGCTCGAGGACTTCCTGTTCCTGCTCCGGCGTAAGGTTGCCGCGCCCCACCTCGTCCACATACCGGGGGCAGCCGGCCAGCATCATCAGGCTGCCTTCCTCGGTCAGCGCGTCCTTCACTGCCAGGTGAATCTGGTCCGGCCCACCCGCCACCTCGCCCACGGCGCGAACCGAGGCGTGGAGCATGACCGTGTCACCCGGTGCGACACCAAGGATGCGAAAGTCATCGGCGAGCTGCTGTCGTGAATACATGATTTCAGGAGTAGGTGATATATCCGACAAGCATGAGGGTAGTCAGTTTCTGCAAAAGCTCCTCGCGGAGGTCGCGGTGTACCGCGGCGGTCGCGGTGAAAGCCCAACAGCGGTTCATTTGCTGTTTTGTTCACCGCGGTCTCCGCGCTTCTCCGCGGTCGCCGCGAGGAGCCTTTTGCAGGGCCACCCAATAACCCGATCAACCCATCTCACTCGTGTCGTGACTTCAACGATTCAGCGGGAAATTGAACATGATGGACGCATCGACCGCTTCCTCGCCCCCGGCCGACGCGTAAAGCGCCATCGCCGCCGTGTTTTCGCGGTCGGTGAGCACCCAGGCCTCGCGGCAGCCCAGCCGGCGGCCCACCTCGAGCAGGCTGGTCACCACCGCCTTGCCGAGCCCCAGCCGGTGGTGGCTGGGCGCGATGCCCACCTCGTTGATGAACAATTCCGCTGGCTTGTCGGGATGCACGTAGTGCACGCCGCTGGCGAACCCCACGATCACGCCGTCCTCGATCGCGGCGACCATGTGATGGCGGGGGTCGGCCAGGAACTCGTCCGCCAGCCTGGGGTCCACGGCGTTGTCGAATACGCCGGGCGCGACCTGGTCGAGCGCTCGCCGGTCTCCCCGGTTCAGAATCCTGATCTCAATGGCCACAGTATATTCTACTCCATGTCGAACTATTGGATCCTCAAGACCGAGCCCTCCACCTACTCCTTCGACCACCTGGTCAAGGAAAAGCGCGGTGTCTGGGACGGTGTGGCCAACCCGGTGGCCCTGAAGAATATGCGGGCGATGGCCCTCGGGGACCCGGTGCTGATCTATCACACCGGCGACGAAAAGGCGGTCATCGGTCTCGCCAAGGTGGTCCGGACCGCCTACCCGGACCCGAAACTGAACAACGAGAAGATGGTGGTGGTAGACCTCGAGGCCGGCAAGCGACTCCCCCGGCCAGTCACTCTCGCCGCCATCAAGGCCGATCCCGCCTTTGCCGACCTGGCGTTGGTGCGGCAGGGAAGGCTATCCGTCGTCCCGGTTCCTGCGAAACTCTGGGCGCGGATACTTGGCATGGCTGAAAACACTGCTCCGTGATCCTCCGCACCGATTCTTCGAGCCGCCTCCGACAGAATTAAGCCATCATGACGACCAAATCGGCGCAACCTCAGGCCTCTCCTCAGCAGGACCTGGCCGCCACCGGTATTGTGGGTCTGGATGACGTCCTCGGCGGTGGGTTTGCCAGGTCACATCTATATCTCGTCGAGGGCGATCCCGGCACCGGCAAGACGACGTTGGCCATTCAGTTCCTGCTCGCGGGCCGTGCCAAGGGCGAGGTCTGTCTCTATCTCACCCTGTCGGAAACCGCCGACGAACTGCGCCTCGCGGCCAACTCGCATGGCTGGAATCTGGATGGCATCCATATCCAGGAAATGGTACCGGCGGACGACAGTATTCTGGCCGAGGCTCAGTATACAGTACTTCCGCCATCAGAGGTCGAGCTGGCCGGCTCGCTCGATGCCATTCACGCGGCGGTGACGAAATACTGTCCCGCCCGGGTCGCGGTGGATTCGCTCTCCGAGCTCCGGTTACTTGCCCAGGACACGCTTCGTTACCGTCGCCAGATTCTTGGCCTGAAACACTTCTTTGCCGCCAGGGACTGTACCGTCCTCCTGCTGGATGACCGAGCCGGTACCGATCGGGACAACCAGGTGCATAGCCTTGCCCATGGAGTCCTGATCCTCGAGCACTTGGCGATGGAATATGGCGCCGAACGCCGCCGGCTTCGAGTCGTCAAGTATCGCGCCCAGCGCTATCGCGGTGGAAATCACGATTTCGCGATTCGTACCGGCGGCCTGGCGGTGTATCCCCGTCTGGTGCCGTCGGAGCACGACCATGCCTTCAACCAGCGCAAGCTCCCGAGCGGTTCCGCCGCAATGGACCAGCTGATCGGAGGTGGCCTCGACGCGGGCGCTACTACGCTGATCTTGGGGCCGCCCGGGGTTGGCAAGTCAGTCCTGGCAACCAAGTATTGTCGTTCTGCCGCGGACCGTGGTGAACCGGTTGCGATCTGGAATTACGATGAGTCGACGGCCCTCTTTCGCGAGCGCGCGCGGCAGGTGGGGCTCTCCCTCGATGGTCACCTCGCAACCGGACTGATCCGCTCCTACCAGGTGGATCCTTCCGCGCTCTCCCCCGGCGAGTTCGCCCACCGGGTGGTTGAGGATGTAGAGAGCCGCGACGTCAAAGTCCTCCTGATCGATAGCCTGAACGGCTACCTCAATGCCATGCCGGACGAAAAGCTGCTGGATATTCACCTGCATGAGCTCTTTGGCTTCCTCGCGCAACGGGGTGTGCTGACCCTGGTCACCCTGGCTCAGCGAGGGTTTTTCGGAGCGTCGATGGGTGGTGATCAGCAGACCGATCTCAGCTACCTGGCCGATACGGTGCTGCTGCTCAGATATTTCGAGGCCGAGGGCGAGGTTCACAAGGCCATTTCCGTGATGAAGAAGCGGAGCGGCCCCCACGAGACCACGATCCGGGAGTTCCGGGTCGGACCGCCCGAGGGCCTGGTCGTGGGCGAGCCGTTGCGGCATTTCCGGGGCGTGCTGACCGGAGTCCCGGTCTTCGTAGGGGAAAAGCCCCGGGCTGGTCCATCCGATGAGTCTCGCTGAGAGCGCGCCGGTCTTCTCGCCGTCCAGCGAGGAAATCGCCCTCCTCGCGCCCACCGGTCGCGACGCGGAACTGACCGCCGGCGTGCTCCGCCGGCAGGGCCTGAGTACCCGGACCTGCCCCAGCCTGGCCCGCCTGTGTGACACAATCGAACTGGGATGTGCCGCGGTGCTGGTTGCCGAGGAAGCGCTTGAAACCGGTGAGCTACCCCGGTTTATCCGGCTGCTGGAGGAACAACCGCCCTGGTCGGATCTTCCAGTCATTCTGCTGACCTCGCGCGGGTCGCAGGACAGTATCCGGGTACCCTCGCTGCGCGCCCGCACCAGCGCGACCCTGCTCGAGCGTCCCGTCAAGTCGACTACCCTGATCAGCAATGTCGAAGCCGCCCTCCGCGCGCGCCGCCGCCAATACGCCGCCCGGGACCAGGCCGAGCAATACCTCCTGCTGTTCGAGCGGAATCCCTCGCCGATGCTGGTGTGCGACGGCGAGTCGCTGGCCATTCTGGAGGTGAACCCGTCGGCCCGGGCCCATTACGGATACAGCGCTGACGACTTTCGCCGGATGATCTTGCCTGAACTGCTCCCCGATCCGCACGATCCCTCCATCGCTGCCCTGCGCCGCCAGCCCTACTCCGCGACCGGGTTGCCGATGCAGCACCGCCGGGCCGACGGAAGCACGATCGAAGTCGAAGTCCTCTGGCAGGCGATCCCCTGGGCCGGCGTGTTCGCCAAACTGATCCTCGTCCATGACATCACGGACCGGCTCCAGGCCGAGGTTCGAATCCGGCAAGCGCAGAAGATGGAAGCCGTCGGGCGGGTCGCCGGCGGTGTCGCCCACGAGGTGAACAACATGATGGCGGTGGTGATCGGATTCGCGGAGTTCCTCAAGAAAGGGTTAGGGGCGGATCATCCCCAGGCCAGGGACGTCGAGGAAATCCTGAAGGCCGGCGGCCGGGCCTCCGAGATCGTACGCCAACTCCTCGCCTTCGCGCGCCGCCAGGTCCTGACGCCAACCCTGCTCGATGTCAACGCGGTTGTCGAGGGCACCCGTGATATGCTGGCCCGGCTGCTCGGCGCCGACATCGCCTTCGAAATCCGGATGGCGCCCGGGCTTCGCCCGGTGCGGGCCGATCGAGGCCAGTTGGAGCAGGTGCTGGTGAATCTGGTGCTCAATGCCCGCGACGCGATCCAGGCTCATGGCCATGTCACCTTCGAAACCGCGGCCGTGACCCTGGACGATGAATATGCCGCCCGGCACTGGCCGACGGCGGTAATCCGCGGCAATTACACCATGATCTCGGTGAGCGACAACGGGCCCGGGATGGAGATCGAAACCGCGGGCCGGGTCTTCGAGCCTTTCTTTACTACCAAACCGACGGGGCAGGGCACCGGCCTGGGGCTGTCCACGGTGTACGGAATCGTCAAACAGTCCGATGGGTACGTCTGGGTCTATAGCGAACCGGGGTTGGGGACTTCATTCAAGATTTACCTTCCCGCCGTCACCGCCGACATCACCCCGGACGGCGCCGCACCCCTGGCGGAGAGTTCCGGGACTGAAACCATACTGGTGGTTGAAGATGAGCCCGCGGTGCGCAACTTGTCCTGCCGTATTCTGGAGACTCACGGCTATTCGGTGCTGGAAGCCGAGAATGGGCGCGAAGCTCTGCGGCTGATCGGTGAAGCCTCGCGCCCGATTCACATGATCGTGTGCGACGTGATCATGCCGGAGATGAATGGCCGCGAACTGGCCAGGGCTCTCGAGGAGCGCGGCTACAATCTTCCCATCTTGTATATGTCGGGCTACACCGGCGTGGACGTCATTCGCCGTGGCTTGTTGACCGACCAGGATCCCTTCATCGCGAAACCGTTCAATGGTGACGCGCTGGCCGAAGTGGTTCGGCAGATTCTCGACCGGCAGCCAGGTGCACCGGGCACCCCGGCAACCGCTGTACCCGATTTGGCAGCCTCGATGAGCCTCCTACCGAACAAACGCCGTAGTCATTAAGTTGCTCCCCGTATGCCAAGCCCGAAATTCGAAGTCATCGCGCCATTTGTTCCGGCTGGAGATCAACCCCGCGCCATCGCGGAATTGACGGCCGGAGTGCGGGCTGGCGCCCGGTACCAGACCCTTCTCGGCGTCACCGGTTCCGGCAAGACCATGACCCTGGCCAATGTCATCGCCAACGTCGGCAAGCCGACCCTGGTCCTCTCCCATAACAAGACCCTCGCGGCCCAGCTCTATGGTGAGCTGCGGCAGTTCCTGCCCAATAATGCCGTCGAGTACTTCGTTTCCTACTACGACTACTACCAGCCTGAGGCCTACGTCCCCCAGACCGACGTCTACATCGAAAAAGACGCGTCGATCAACGAGGACATCGAGTCCCTGCGGTTGCGGGCCACCACCAGCCTGTCGGAGCGGGACGATGTCGTCATCGTCGCCACCGTCAGCGCCATCTATGGCCTGGGAGACCCGGTCGAATACCGGAGACAGATCGCCGGGGTCGCGCGCGGAGAACAGCGCAGCCGGGATAGCATCCTGGCCGACCTGGTGCGCATTCAGTACCAGCGCAACGATGTCTCCTTCGAGCCCGGTACCTTCCGGGTTCGGGGAGATACCATCGAAGTCTTTCCCGCCTACGACGAAGTCGCCGTGCGGATCGAGCTCTGGGGAGATGAAGTCGAGCGGATCTCCAAGATCCGCCCGCTCACCGGCGAGGTGATTCAGCAGCTGGACCGCTCGGCCATCTACCCGGCGAAGCATTTCGTCACCCAGCGCGCCACCATCGAGCGGGCGGTGAAGCTGATCCGGGCCGAGCTGGCCGAGCGGCTGCTCGAGCTCAAGACCGCGGGCAAGCTGCTCGAGGCCCAGCGCTTGGAGTCCCGGACCACTTTTGACATCGAGATGATGCTGGAGATCGGGACCTGCGCCGGCATCGAGAACTACTCACGGCCGCTGACCGGCCGGGCCGCCGGCGAGCGCCCCGCATGCCTGATCGACTATTTCCCCAGCGATTACCTCGTGGTGGTGGACGAGTCGCACGTGAGCCTCCCCCAGATCGGCGGGATGTTCAACGGAGACCGGGCCCGGAAGAACGTCCTGGTAGAGTACGGCTTCCGGCTCCCTTCGGCTCTCGACAACCGGCCGCTCATGTTCGATGAGTTCATGAGCCTGGTGCCCCAGATGATCGCGGTGTCCGCCACCCCGGGCGAGTACGAGCTCAAGCTCTCTGAAGGCCACGTGGTGGAGCAGATCATCCGGCCGACCGGCCTGATCGACCCCGAGGTGATCATCCGCCCGGTCAAGGGCCAGGTGGACGACCTGCTGCACGAGATCCGGGAACGGGTCGGCCGGCGCGAACGGGTCCTGGTCACCACGCTGACCAAGCGCATGGCCGAGGACCTCACCGACTACCTGCAGCAGACCGGGGTACTGGTGCGCTACCTCCACTCCGACATCGACGCGATCGAGCGGATGGAGATCCTGCGCGGCCTCCGGCTGGGAGACTTCGATGTGCTGGTCGGGATCAACCTTCTGCGCGAAGGGCTCGACCTTCCCGAGGTGTCGCTGGTCGCCATCCTCGACGCCGACCAGGAGGGGTTCCTGCGCTCCGACCGCTCCCTGATCCAGACCACGGGGCGCGCCGCCCGGCACCTCAACGGCAAGGCGATTCTCTACGCCGACCGGATGACCGGCTCCATGCAGCGGGCGATCGCCGAGATGGACCGCCGCCGCGACATCCAGCGGCGATACAACGATGCCAACGGTATCACGCCGGTATCGATCATCAAGTCGCTGGAGGAGGTGCGGCTCTCCACCCGGGTCGCCGACGCGAGGACCGAGCGGCCCCCGGCGGCGAAGAGCCTCATGTCGGGAGACCTGCACGACCCGGCCCGCCGCGCCAAGGCGCTGGCCGCGCTGGAGCAGCAGATGAAAGAGGCGGCGGCCAACCTGGAGTTCGAGCTGGCGGCCCTGCTCCGCGACCAGATCCTCGACCTCAAGGCTGCCGGCGGGATCGAGCCGAAGCGCACGGCACCGGGCCGCTCGCGCCGGCGGGCCGGTTAAACTGCCAACGCAAAGTCGCGGAGTCGCAAAGGACAAATTGAATTCTCTTACTGAGGAATCAACCATTCAACCGGATGAGTCTTTGGGTCTTCGCGCCTTTGCGTTGGCAGTTGTGGTTGCCAGTGATGCCTTCCCGGGAGCGGAATGACGACACTGACTTTGAGTGAAAGCCAACTCCTGCAACAGGGTGAAGCGATCGGGAGGGGCCTCGCGCCGCGGAGCGTAGTTTTTTTCGTCGGCGAACTGGGCGCGGGGAAGACGACGCTGGTGCAGGCGATCTCTCGCGGGCTTGGCGTCACCCGGCACGCCACCAGCCCGACGTATAACCTGGTGCACCGCTACCAGGGAACCCGCGGGCCGGTGTTTCACCTCGACTGCTATCGGTTGAAGCACCCGGATGAGGCCGCCGACCTGGACTGGGAGAGCCTGCTCAAGGATGGCGATGCGGTGCTCATCGAATGGCCCGAGCGGGCCGGAGCTTACTTGCCGACGCCTTCGCTGACCTGTACCCTGGCCCACGTCGAGTCCGATCCCGCCCGGCGGCGGCTGGAGATTGGATGACGCCGCTGCCCTGGCTCGCCATCGACACCAGTGGAGACCAGGCCTCGGTGGCCGTGGGCTCGGCCGGTGTTGTTCTCGCCGAGGAGATCGTGCAAGGCGCGCGTCGTCACGCGGTGGAGCTGGTGCCCGCCATCGAGCGGGTGCTGAACGGGGCAAGGATCCCCCTGTCTCGCATCCATGGCATCCTGGTGACGGACGGGCCGGGGAGCTTCACCGGGCTCCGGATCGGGGCTACCGTAGCCAAGGGGCTGGCGTATGCCGGCAATATCCCGGTGCGCGCGGCGTCGGCACTCCTGGTCATGGCGTACGGTGGCTGGACATCGAAGCCCACCGCTCGACGAATACTGGCGGTGACCGAGGCCCTCCGCGGTGAGTGTTATGCCGCCTTGTACGACATCACAGCAGCGGGTATCTCGGTGCTCCGGGAACCGGCCGTGGGCCGCCCCGCGATGCTGGCCGAGTGGCCGCGGCCCGATCTGCTGGTGAGTGAGCTCGCATTGCCGGGTTTCTCCGGGCCGGACCTGGTCGACGGCGAAGCCGCCCAACCGCGGGCGGCGGTGCTCCTGGACCTGGTCGGTGTGGCCGGCGCCACCCGGGAAATCGTCGACTTGGGGACCTGGGAACCGGAATACGGTAGACCCGCGGAAGCACAGGTGCGTTGGGAGGCCCTGCATGGCCGTCGCTTACCAGATTCGGCCGGCACTGCTCGCTGACGTCGCGGAGCTCGCGCGGCTCGAGCCCCGTTGCTTCAGCGATCCCTGGTCGCCGGGCGGATTCCAGGAGATGCTGGAATCACCCTACAGCTTCGGATTGCTGGCGGAACTCAAGTCGGGGCAACTGGGCGGCTACCTCGTCGCCCGCTCGGTAGACCAGGAGGGGGAGATTCTGAACCTCGCCGTGGCCCCGGAACGCCGCCGCAACGGGCTGGGCGGCAGGCTGCTGGAGGCGGGGCTCGATGCGTTGAAGACCCGAGGCGTGGCCGATGTCTTTCTGGAGGTCCGGGCATCCAACGAGCCGGCCATCGCGATGTACCTGGCCCACGGGTTCCGGCCCATGGGCCGGCGAAGGGAGTACTACCGGAAACCCGTGGAAGATGCGATGGTCTTGCGCCGGGCGTTGGGCGACCGGTAAGACTTCCCTGGCAGTGCGCTTTTCTGGTACCCGCGGGTATCTTTTTGGTTATTACGATGGACGGTTTTTCACATAGATTGGTCGCACCGTTCCGTCCCACCCTGCATTCCCCGTAGGAGGTCGTCGTGAGCCGAAGCCTGAACAAAGTGATACTGATCGGCAACCTGGGCGCCGATCCCGAAGTGCGCAGTACGTCCAACGGGAGTCGGGTGGCCAACCTGTCCCTCGCTACCAGCCGCAACTGGAAGGCCCAGTCGGGTGAAAAGCAGGAGAAGACCGAGTGGCACCGGGTCATCTTCTGGAGCAGCAAGTTCAATAACGTGGTGGAGACCATCGAGAAGTACTGCAAGAAGGGCGATAAGCTCTACGTCGAGGGCCGGATCGAGTCGCGCTCCTGGCAGGATCGCGAGGGTCAGACGCGCTACACCACCGAGATCATCGGGAATGAGCTCATTATGCTTTCCGGCCGCCAGGCGCCGGGGGACAGCGATTCCTACACCCCGGCTCCCAAGGTCGGCGCCGCCGCCGCGGCGCCCGCCAAGCCCGAGAACTTCGAGGATTTCCCCGAGGCGCTGGACAGCGAAGAAGACGATCTGCCGTTCTGAGAGTGACGGGATTGAAGGCATTGAGGGGATTGATGGGATGGAAGGCCAAGGCGCAAATCCCCTCAATCCCTTCATCCTCTCAATCCCCTCAAACTTCTAGGCTTCTCGCTTTCCGCCCCTCCATTCCCCGCGAATTGTGCCCCTAACCGCTTCCCCCCAAACGTCTTAAGTCTGCTGGCCACACCCTTTTGCGAGACAATACTTGAGGTGGGTCGCGTATGGCGTTGATTTTGCTCGGGTTATATATTGTCGCGGTGCATTTCTAACCCGACGGTAGCCACTTCCGCCCTCGTTCTGTTACCCGCTTTGGGGGACGACTCCAATGCTTCGCAGGCAGCGTAAACACCTCCGGCCCCTTCCTTTGGCACTCGCCGGCCTGGTCCTTGGGACCGGCCTCGCGGTGGCCCAGGACCAGACTCATACCGTCAAGACGGGCGATACCCTCTGGGCCATCGCCGGCCAGTACCTGGGAGACCCGGTGCTGTGGCCCGAGATCTACCGGCGGAACACGGACGTCGTGGAGGATCCGCATTGGATCTATCCCGGCGAAGTGCTTCGAATCTCCGGCAGCACCGCGCAGGCTCCATCGGTCCCCACCCAGGACACACCGGCCCCAGCTGCGGTTCTCCCCCAGGAGACACCGCCCACGGTCGCCGTGCAAACGCCGGTGGTTCCCGATACGGCTCCGTCGACTGTCATGGTGGGCCGCGATACCGTCGTCGTCGCGGTGGGCCTGCCGGCCGACTCGGTCAGCGGCGTGCTGAATCTCTCGGCCCGTGATACCGCGCCCAGCGACATGTCACCCCTCTTCGGGACCAGCCGGCGCGGCCAGCAGATGCTGGAGACTCTCGAGGCTTATACCCAGCAGCCTTATCGTCCGCTCCGGCGGAGCGAGTTCTATTCTTCCGGATTCCTGAGCGAAGACCAGAAGCTGCCCCTCGGCAACTTCCGGGGCCCGGTGTCTCCGTCCCAGATCGCGGCCACCACCAGTTCCGCTTCGGTCGCATTGTACAGCAAAGTCGCCCTCACCCCTCCCACCGGCGGGGCCTACCAGGTGGGTGACAGCCTGCTGGTCGTGCGGATCGATCGCCGGATTCCCCACTATGGTGATGTGATCGTGCCGACCGGCATGGTCCGGGTGGTCGACGTGAGCCGCCCGGAGAACGTGGCGGAGATTATCGCGGTGTACGGGCCGATCCGGACCGGGCAGCAGACCCTGCTGGTCGAGAAGTTCAATGATCCCGGCCACGTGCGACCGGTGCCGATTTCGGATGGGGTGGAGGCCGCATTTCTCGAGAGCCGGGACCTCCAGGTGTTGAAGGGTCCCCAGGACGTGATCTTCCTGACCAAGGGCAAGCTGGACGGCGTTTCCCCTGGCGATCTGTTCGAAATGCATCGGATGCCCGCCCCCCGTCCCGACGGTTCCAATACCACTCCCGAGATCCTCGGCGTGGTGCAGGTGGTGCGAGTCGGCGATCACCATGCGACCGCTCGCGTCCTGAACGTGATCTATCCCGACATGCCGGCCGGTACCCCGGCCCGACAGGTGGCGAAGCTCCCAAGCTAGACGATTGATGGGATTGATGGGATTGAAGGGATTGAAGGGATTGTGGGATTGAAACCAATCCTTCAATCCCTTCAATCATTTCCAATCCCCTCAATCCCTCAATCCCTCAATCCCCTCAATCCCTTCAATCCCTTCAATCTCCACTTATCCTTCAGCAATTCCTCTACGAGGTTGGATATGAGCGGCAGGGTCCTAGTGACGGGTGGTGCCGGGTTCATCGGGTCACATCTGGCCGCGGAATACCAGCGGGCCGGCTGGGATGTCACGGTGCTGGACGACCTTTCCCGCGGCCGGGAGAGCAACGTGCCCCCCGGAATTCCGCTGGTGAAGGCCGACGTCGGCTCGCCAGAGGCGAGAAAGGCGGTTGCCGAGGGCCGCTTCGACGTGATGAACCTCCAGGCGGCGCAGATCGACGTCAGGGTTTCGGTGTCCCACCCTGACGTCGATGCCCGGACCAATCTCATGGGCCTGCTGAACATGCTGGAAGGGGCGGCGGCGGGGAATGTTCGCCGCGTGGTCTTCGCCAGCAGCGGCGGAGTGGTATACGGCGATCCCGAAGTCCTGCCCACCCCGGAGACCTCGCCCAAGATGCCGATCTCGCCCTACGGAGTGAGCAAGCTCTCCGGTGAGCATTACCTGCGGGCGCTCGCCGGTCTCCGTGGTTTCGAGTGTGTCGCGATGCGCTACGCCAATGTCTTCGGACCCCGCCAGGATCCCAAGTCGGAGGCTGGCGTAGTGTCGATCTTCATTTCCTACCTGCTGGAAGCCCGGTCGCTCACGGTCTTTGGAGACGGCAAGCAGACCCGGGACTACGTCTTCGTCAAGGACGTGGCCCGGGCCAACGTCGCCGCGAGCAGTGCCAGGCTGCCACCGGTGAACGAGCACGACGATATCGCGTTCAACGTGGCCACCGGCACCCAGAAGAGCGTGCTCGACCTCGCTGCCGCGGTGGGCGAGGTAATGAACCTGAAACCGAAGATCGACCTCGCGCCGGCCCGGGCCGGCGAGCTGCAACGCAGCTCGCTCGACATCTCCAGGGCGCGCGCCGTGCTCGGTTGGTCTCCCCAGGTCAGCTTCCACGAGGGTCTCCGGGAAACCGTCGAATGGTTCCGCGGGGGTGCCCGATGATGCTCCAGGTCGGCGGGGCGGTTCCCGGATCGGCCTGGGAGCTGGTCGCGACGTCGAGCCGGGAAACCAAGGTGGTTCTCGCGATCACTGCCGTTTTCTCCCTGGTCTCCTGGTTCATCATCATCTACAAGTGGTGGCAATTCCGCCGGATCCGGCGCCAGGCCGACCGCTTTTTCAAGGAGCTGGAGCGGACCACCCGGCTGGACGAGGCCTACCACGCCGTGATGCGGCTGCCCCCCTCGCCCTACAATCGCCTGTTCCGCGAGGCCATGACGTTCATCGCCGACCTCCGGCCGGCGCCGGCCGGGCAGGGGATGGCGAAGGGCAGTCTCACCACCACTCAGCTCGAAGCGTTCAAGATGGTGCTGGCCAAGGAAATCGCCGCGGAGCGCGACGCGATGGCCCTTTTTATTCCGTGGCTTGCGATCGTTGGCTCGACCAGCCCGTTGCTGGGCCTGCTGGGAACCGTGCTTGGCGTGATGGACGCTTTCATCGGAATCGCGAAGGGAGGTTCGGGGAACATCGCGGCCGTGGCCCCTGGCGTGGCCGAAGCGCTGGTGGCCACGGTGGCCGGCCTCGCCGCGGCGATCCCCGCGGTCATCGGGTACAACATTTATGCTGGTCGGTTGGGCATCTTTGCCGGGGAGCTGGAAGGTTTCGCCAATGAGCTGATCGGTACCATGGCACGGGAAGGGGTGATCTGATGTCCCTTACACTGGGCGGCGGCGGGAGTTACGGCCGGGGCAACCTTCCCCTGATGGCGGATATCAACGTCACCTCGCTGGTCGATGTCGTGCTGGTCCTGCTCATCATTTTCATGATCACCGCCCCCATGATGCAGGGCGGGGTGGACGTTCAGTTGCCCCGCGCCGAAGCCAGGCCGCTCACCGCCAAGGAGGGGATGGTTGTGTCAGTCGACCGGGAGGGACGCATCTTCGTCGACGCGACCCCGGTGAGCTACAACGATTTCCGGCTGACCTTCCGGTCGCTGGTCACCGCGCGCAAGCCGACCGGCGTCTATCTTCGGGCCGACTCGCGGGTTCCCTACGGCGACGTGGTGCGGGTGCTGGCGGTGATTCGGACGGCCGGGGTGAATGACGTCGGACTGGTCGCCGAAGACGAGAACCAGCAGTAGGCGGGACCTTCAAGGCCGGGATCATGCGCCATCACCGAACCTCCCCAGCGATCTCCGGTAACGCGACGCTCGGCATCGCGGGGACCATCGTGGTGCATGCCGCCGCGATCGGGCTGATGTGGTTCACCGTCAAACCGGCCACCAATTTTCCCCCGGTCTATGCGGTGAACCTGGTGGCCGCGCCGCTGCCCCGGCCCGATACCCGACCCGCGCCGCAGGCGGTCGAGCGGCCGGCGGATCCGACGCCGCCCGCCGTGCCGACGACTACCCGGAAACCGGTTGCCGAGACGCCGCGGCCCGCGCCACCCCGGACCCAGGCGCCGCCCGAAAAGCGGGAACCGGCGCCGCGGACCCAGTCGCCCACTCCGCCGGCGCCGGGCGAAACGCCAGGCACCGGGACCGACGCGGTAACCATCAAGACACCCGGGCTAACGTTCCCCTATCCCGGTTATCTTGAGAACATCATCAACCAGATCTACCGCCGGTGGGACCGGCCGGTGGGTTCCCGGCTCCGAGCCGAGGTGACATTCCTCCTCATGCGAGATGGATCGGTGCGCGACCTGAAATTCTCGACCTCTTCCGGAAACTTCTCGTTCGACCTGAGTGCCCAGGGCGCCGTCGAGGCGGCGGCCAATGCCGGCGCCTTTGGCCCCCTGCCCGATGGCTATGAGGCCGACGTGCTGCTGGTGAGCTTCTTCTTCGCTCCCTCGGCGGGTCGATGAAGGCGTTGGCCGGCGTGGCGCTATTGATGGGATTGGCGGGGCCGCTGGCAGCGCAGGATTCCGCTGGTGTCCGACTGGGGATTACCTACAGCGCGGGAACCCGGCCCGGACTCATCATCCTGCCGGGTCCCGGGCTTGATTCGGTCCGGGCGATCCTGCAGCGCGACCTGGACTACTCGGATCGGTTTGAGGTGGTCGCCCTTCCCGCCAGCGAGGTCCCGCGGGGCGGCGGCGGCAGCATCAACTACCGGCTCTACCGGACGCTGGGCGCCAGCTACGGTGTCGAGGTGACCGGCGCCGGGGCCAGTCTCCTGGTGCGGCTCCATGACCTGGACGCCGGTTCGGTTCGCAAGGAACAGCGGGCGACCTTGCCCCCGGCGGATTCGCCGGAATTCCGCATGGCGGTGCACCAGCTGGCCGATGAAGTAGTTCGCTGGATCACCGGTCTTCCCGGCATCGCAGCGACCCGGTTCCTCTATCTGGTGGACAAGCAGCTCTGGCGGATCGACAGCGACGGGGCCAACGCGGTCGCAATGACTCGGCCAAATGAGGCCCTCTCCCCCGCCTGGTCGCCCGACGGAAACCGGGTTGCCTTCACCCACTGGCTTAATGACGGGACCGGTCCCCTCGTCATTCAGGGCCTCCAGGGGGGAAACCGGACCACTGTCGCTGGGACCGGCAGCGCCCTGAATATCACCCCATCATTCTCCCCCGACGGGCAGTGGCTCGCCTTCGCCCGGGTGGATGAAGGGGGAACCGATATCTTCAAGGTGAATCTCGCGGCGGGTAGTGCTCCGCAGCGCTTGACCGCGGGGCGCTTCGCCGATAATCTGTCACCGACGTACTCGCCCGACGGCAGGCGCATCGCGTTCGTCTCTACCCGCGCCGGAGCCCCGCAGGTATATGTCATGAGCGCCGATGGCACCGACCAGGAATTGCTGGCTCCTTTCGACTATGGAGTGACCGGCAGTTCGAATGGCCCGGAATGGTCGCCCGATGGCGCCAGCCTGGCTTTCCACCGGGATGTCTCCCGCGCCCCGCAGGTCTTTGTCCTCGACGTCAACAGCCGGCGGGTTCGCCAGCTCTCGTCTTCCGGGCGGAACGAGGATCCCACCTGGGCTCCGGACGGGCGCCATATCGCCTTCGTCTCGGACCGCAGTGGACGCCGGCAATTGTGGGTGATCGACATGGACACCGGACGGATCCGCCAGTTGCGTACGCCTGGGGCGGTCCGGTTGCCTTCATGGTCCCGCCGAATCGGGACCGCAGCACCTTAACCTCAGATCAGGAGTTGATGAATGCGCCTATCCCTTGGATTCTTGATGCTGGTCACCGCCGTAGCCACGGCGGCCGCCTGTGGTGGTAAGCCGCCGGCCGAACAGCCAACACCTGTGGCGGCTGATACGACTGGCGATGGTGCGCGGGCGCGGGCGCGTCAGGATTCCATCGATGCCGCCAACCGGGCCCGGGCCGAAGCCGATCGGCTGGCTCGTGAGGCCGCCGACCGTGCAGCGGCCGATCGAGCCGCCGCGGCGGCCCGTGCCGGGCTGACTTCGGACCTGGCGTCGGTCATCCACTTCGACTTCGACAAGTCTGACATCATGAGTGGCGACATGGCGAACCTGGACCGCAAGGCCGCGATCCTCAATGCCAATTCGAATGTCCAGGTCCGGATCTCGGGACACGCGGACGATCGGGGATCCGACGAGTACAACCTGGCCCTGGGCAACCGGCGCGCTGCGGCGGCCAAGCGGTACCTGGTCAGCAAGGGCGTCGCCGATGCCCGGATCGCCATTGTGTCATTCGGCGAAGAGCGGCCCGTGGCGATGGGAGCCGACGAGGCGTCCTGGGCCCAGAACCGCCGCGATGAATTCGAAATCGTGTCCGGTGGAGACAACCTTGTCGCGCCAAGATAGGCCCTCACCCCTGAACCCCCTCTCCCGAAACGGGAGAGGGGGCTTGGCGTTTCTCGTGGTCGGATTGCTTGCCGGCTGCGCGCTCAAGAGCGACGTCAAGAAGGTGGAGACCGAGCTGGCCACGTTCCGGCTGGAATCGGCCCAGCAGGACTCCATTCGCGCCGCGCGGCTCCAGGCGATGCTGGAGTTGCAACAGGCCATCATGGATTCGCTCAGTGCCAGCGTCGTGGCGACTCAGCACACCATCTCCGCGGTGCGCGGCGCCCTGAGCGAGGACCTCTATCGCATCCAGCAGCAGCTGGTGCAGGTCCAGGAGCTGACCGGCCAGAGCCAGCAGCGCCTGAGCGAATTGCGCACCCAGCTGGAAAACCGAAGCCAGGAAGTGGCGGCGGACACCGGCGCGGCAGTCACGCCGACCAATCCGTCCGCGCCTTCGGCCGACCAGATGTACGAGGCCTCGCTCCAGCAGCTTCGCCGGGGCAGCGTCGCCACCGCGCGAATGGGCTTCCAGCAATTGCTCAAGAACTACCCGACCAGCCCCAAGGTCCCCGACGCGATCTACTTCATCGGGGAAAGCTGGGCGACCGAGGCTCCTGATTCCGCTGCCCGTTACTATGAACAGGTGGTCACCGGATACGCGACCTCGACCCGGGCGCCCGGGGCTCTGTACAAGCTGGGATTGCTCGCTGAACGCCGGCGGGACATACCTGCGGCCCGGGCGTATTTCAGCCGAGTGGCCCGCGACTATCCCCGTTCGGAAGAAGCGGCCCTGGTTCCCGACAAGCTGAGGGCGCTCGGGCAGTAGCCCGCGTTCCCATCCGATGGCGAGCCCCGGTGGTGAGATGCCGTTCCTCGATCATCTCGAGGAGCTGCGCCTTCGGATCCTGAAGTCCGCCGGGGCGCTGATCGCGGCGATGCTGCTGGGATTATGGATGGTGAGCCGGTTCCAGCTCATTGTCCTCCTCAAGAAGCCCATCGAGCCTTACCTCCCGGCCGGTGGAAAACTCATCGTGCTGGGCCCCACCGAGCCGGTCATGATCGTGCTCAAGCTGGGGTTCACCGTCGGGCTGGTCCTGGCCTCCCCGGTCATCATCTACCAGATCTGGGCCTTTCTCTCCCCCGCGCTCTACGCCCGGGAGCGCAAGGCGCTGGTGCCCGGCCTCCTGATCGGCCTGCTCCTCTTCATGACCGGCGCGTTGCTGGGCTACATCTACGTGGTGCCCCAGACGCTTCGAGTGCTGTTCAGTTTCCAGTCCGAAGCCCTCGCCCCGTTCATTACATACGACAATTACTTCAGCTTCCTGCTCCAGGTGGTGCTGGCGCTGGGAATCTCGTTCGAATTGCCGCTGATCATCATCCTGCTCTCGATCTTCGGCATTCTCACGCCGGCCGCGCTCAACAAGTTCCGCCGCTTTGCCATCGTGCTGGCCTGCTGCGCCGGCGCGATTCTTTCCCCCGGCGCCGACGTCATCTCGATGATCATGATGACGATCCCGCTCATTTTCCTGTACGAGGTTGGTTTCGCCGGATCGGTCCTGGTCCAGCGCCGCCGGAAGCGCCGGGCCATGAACGCCACCAGCGCCTTGGTACTGGTGGCCGTCCTCTTCGGGGCGGGCGCCACCCGGGCGGAGGCGCAGGTACCGATAACCCCACCGTCGGCGGACAGCATCGCCCGCATCAAGGCGAATGCCCTGCGGCAGGGCCTCCGGCAGGGTGACTCGACGCGCCTGCCCAACCAGCTGGATACGGCTACCGCCGCGCGGCTGGGACTCCCGACGGGGCCGAGCCGGCAGTTTCCGACTTCCGATTCGATCATCGATGAGCTGCTCAAGCTCCCCCGCTACCAGTCCATCCGGTACATGGCGGACTCCGCGACCCTGATGGCGCCGGAAAAGCGCATCGAACTGCGGGGGGCCGGGCTCACCCAGCGGGGTACGTCGATCATGGAAGCCGACAGCACGATCACTTATGACGACGATGACTGCCTCATGGTCGCCCGGGGCAGCCCCCGGCTCTTCGATGGCGCGTCGGTCGTTTTATCACAGCAGATCAGTTACAACCACTGCCTCCGCCGGGCGGTGATCGCCAACGCGCTCACCAATTTCCAGGAGGGAAGTACCACCTGGTTCCTGCGGGGCACCCTGGCCCAGGATTCCAGTTCCAGCCGGCTGTACGCCTCCTCCGGCGAGATCACCAGTTGCGACCTCCCGGTGCCCCACTATCACTTCTCGGCCCGCGAGGTGAAGTGGATCTCCAAGACCGTGCTGGTCGCGCGGCCGGCAGTGCTCTATGTGAGCGATGTTCCCATTCTCTGGTTGCCGTTCATTTTCCAGGACGCCCGGCCGGGGCGGCGGTCCGGCATCCTGATTCCCCAGTTCGGCATCAACGACATCGTGCGTCCCAATACCGGGTATAACCGCCAGATCACCAACATCGGGTATTACTGGGCACCCAACGAGTATTTCGACCTGACGGCCCGGCTCGACTGGTATGCCAACCGCTACACCCAGTACGGCATCGAGGGGCAGTATCGCTGGCTGAATCGGTTCATAAACGGGAATTTCGGCTACAGCAAGCAGTCAGAGAATACCGGCCAGACCAACACCAATATCCTCTGGAATCACCGGCAGAATTTCAATCTCAATACCTCGCTCAGCCTGGACTTCAACTACCAGAGCCAGGGCTTGATTCAGAGCCGCAATGCCCTCGATCCGGCGTTGTCCACCCATGACATCCGCAGTTCGTTCAATTTCAACAAGCGGTTCAGCTGGGGATCCCTGTCACTGGGCGGCCGGCGAAACCAGAGTCTCACCACCCGCGCAGTCACTCAAACGCTGCCATCGCTGACGATCAGTCCGAAACCGCTGGACATTTCTCGCAGCATCACCTGGTCGCCATCCTTCTCCTTCACCCGGGACCAGACCCTGCACAGCGCGGTGCCGGTCTATTTTGTCGCCAACGGGCTGGGCGGAGTAGACACCATCCGCGCGACGGCCGACACCAGGCTGACCTCGTTTACCCTGGATACGCCGCTCCGGATCGGAGGGTTCAACTGGCGGAATTCGGTGCGCATGGCGGATCGCCTGGACGGCGGCCGGAAGACCTCCACGTTCAAGATTGATAACCCGAATACTCCGGGCATTCCCGACGACTCCATTACGGTGACCCGCACCGTGGATGGTGACTTCTCCACCGGTTTCGACTGGGATACGGGAATCAACCTGCCTACCCTTTTTCGAGGGAGCTTCAAGGTGCAGCCGGTCCTGGGGGTGGACAACATCGTCAGCGGCTCGCCTTTCGCCATCCGGAATCGAAACACGGCCGGAAACTGGGTCCTGCAGGGCAAGCGATTCTCCTTCAGCATGAGCGCTGCCCCGACCCTGTTCGGCTTCTTCCCGGGGTTCGGACCGATTGGCCGGATCCGTCATAGCCTGTCGCCCATATTCAGCTGGACCTACCGTCCCGCAGCCGACGTACCCGCGGACTACGCCGATGCGATTTCCCAGCCCGGGCGTCCCCCCGTGCTTCGGAGCGATCCGAACCAGATCGCCACGATCAGCCTGTCGCAAGTGTTCGAGGGGAAGGCGCGCCGCGCCGCGGGAGACACCACGGACGACCTCAACCTGCGCAAATTCCGGATCCTGAGCATCAACACCAGCGGGCTGTCCTACGATTTTGAGCAGGCCAAGAAACCAGGTCGCACCGGGTGGACCACCAGCAGCCTGACTAACACCTTTCAGAGCGACCTGCTCCCCAGTTTTGACCTGACCCTGACCCACGATTTGTGGCGTGGAGCGGTAGGCTTCGACAGCTCGAAGTTCGAGCCTTTCCTCTCCAACATGAGTGCCGGCTTTCAGATCTCGGGCAACACGTTCCGCACCCTGCTCTCCGTATTCGGATTGGCGCATGCGCCGCCACCGGCGACCGGTAACGCCAACCGGTCGCAGCAAAACGGGAGCTCGCTACAGGACCCGAGCCGCCGCTCGCCCGGGCTCTACAATACCAGTCAGTACGGTATCGGCCGAACGGGGCAGGGCTTTTCGGCTCGCTTCTCCTATACCCTGAGCCGGTCGCGTCCCACTCCGGGGGACAACATCGCGGATCCCAAGC
Organism: Gemmatimonadales bacterium; assembly: GCA_036006525.1. Taxonomy (GTDB): domain Bacteria; phylum Gemmatimonadota; class Gemmatimonadetes; order Gemmatimonadales; family GWC2-71-9; genus DASYPP01. The sequence goes on along the minus strand of DASYPP010000069.1, from coordinate 58,438 downwards.
CGCAGCAGAACCTCCAGATCTTCAGCAGCTTCTCGCCGACCCCACTGTGGACCCTCGACTGGTCGGCCCAGTACAACGTTACCTTGAGCCGCTTCGAATCCCACCAGTTGCGGCTCACCCGCGACCTTCACGAATGGAAAGCGAGCTTCAATTTCACCCGCGGGGCCAATGGAAACTTCGGGTTTTTCTTCAGCATTTTCCTGAGCGACCTGCCGGAAGTGAAGTTCGATTACCATCAGTCCACGATCGAACGCTAAGCCGGTGTGTCCGTCCTCCCGGACATCGCTCGCCTCGACCTCAAATCTCAAGTCATTGACTGGTAATGGGATAGGCGATCAAGCCCGAGTGGCATACCGTCTGCCCTAGCACCGGTATCCCCTCCGGAGCTGTCCCATGCGTCCCTACCTTGTGTTGGCGGTACTCGGCCTCTCGACGGTGGCGTGCCGGGAGGATGTCTTCGTCAATGATCCCTTGATCGACCCACCGACCAACCTGAGTTACACCGTCGAACCGAGCGGAACACCGGGGAGTCCATCCGGCGTGCTGCTGCACTGGGACTTCAGCAATGATCCAGCCCTCGCGGTGTGGCACATATACTCCCGAGGCAGTACCGGCGATTCCTACCAGCTGCGCGGGTCCACCACGTCCAACACTTACCACGACAACGGCATTCCGCACCTCCAGTACTACGTGACCGCGGAGGATGATGTCGGGAGCGAGAGCGATCCGAGCAACGTGGTCACCATTGACGAGCGGTTGGCGCTCGACCAACCGGCCACCCTGGTCACCACCAGCCTCGACGGGGCGATAGCGCTCAGCTGGTCCGACAACGCATACACTTCGGACCCTCAGGGTTTTGCTACCTATCGGGTCTACAGCGCTTCCTACGACCTGGACCTGGGTCTCTGCGGCGCAACCTGGTCGCTCGAAGGAGCCACGGTGGCTCCGGAGTTCATTTCCGCGGCGCTGACCAACGGCTCGCCCCGTTGCTTCGCCGTCTCCGCGATCAGCGTTGAAGGTTTCGAAAGCCTGTGGTCCCCCATCCGGTCGGATACACCGCGCCCGGATGCGCGGAACATCCTGGTTTACGCCCGGCAATTCTCGACCACTGGTAGCGGTTTCCGCTTCTGGCGCGATCTCGACAACGACGGATTCAGCGATGCCAACGAACTGGGCATGGTCGGTTCCGGCAGCCTGGCGGATAACGACTTCTCGGTCGAGCGGGATGTCTCGGGAATCCTCTTCCTGACGCCGGTTCGGGCCGGCACCGGGGTCAACGTCTACGGCAGCGTCCCGGTCGAGGATCTGACCAGCATCGACTACGCGGCCAACGGGAACTATCCCACTTCCGGCGTTGAGGCGCTGCCCGGCTGGGGCTACGTGTTCGAGATGGATGGCGGCGACGGCTTCTTCCGTTACGGTGCCGTCCGGGTGACTCACGTGGGCCAGAACTACCTGATCCTGGATTGGGCCTTCCAGACCGATCCCGGGAATCCGGAGCTGATCCGGGCTAGATAAACCGGCAGGTGTAGGTCGGGCCTCCGTGCCCGACCCGAGGTCGGCAGAACTACATAGATGGTGCGTGGGGGGAACGGTGGGCAGAACATCGCTCACCGTTTTTTCCGCCATCCCGCCTGCCGCCCTGCCGTCCTGCCGCCCTGCCGCCTAGTTTCCTGCCCATGCCGACCACAACGCTGATGCTCACCGGCCGTGATCTCACGATCGCGGACACGGTTCGCTTCGCCCGCAATGGCGACGTTCGAGTGACCGTAGCGCCCGAGGCGCGCGAAGCGCTGGGTCGAAGCCGCGGCCTGGTCGAGAAGGCGCTCGGAGAAGGCCGGACGATCTATGGCGTGAATACCGGCTTCGGCAAGTTGGCCAACGTGAGCATCGCGCCGGACCGCCTGGACCAGCTCCAGCTGAACCTGATCCGGAGTCACGCGGCCGGCATGGGCGACCCGTTGCCCCGGGACGTGGTGCGCGCGGCCATGCTGCTTCGGGCCAACGTGCTTCTCCGGCCCACCAGCGGCGTACGCCCGGCGCTGGCCGATGCGCTGGTCGCCCTGATCAACGCCGGGATAGTTCCGGTGGTGCCGGAGCAGGGCAGCGTGGGAGCCAGCGGAGACCTGGCCCCCCTGGCCCATATCGCTCAGGTCTTGATAGGCGAGGGCGAGGTCCTGGGCGAGGCCGGTGCTGCCACGCCCGCGGGGCCGGTGCTTCAACGCCACGGGCTGGTGCCGTTCCGCTTCGCTCCCAAGGAGGGCCTCGCGTTCATCAACGGGACCCAGGCGCAGACCGCCCTTCTTGCCCTCCTGGTGAACGACAGCCAGGTATTGTGGCGCACCGCGGTCGCGGCGGCGGCGATGAGTCTTGAGGCGCTGCGCGGCACTCCGACTCCGCTGGACGAGCGGATCCACGCGAACCGCCCCCATCCCGGACAACTCGCCGCGGCCGCCCTGATGCGGGGCCTGCTGGCGGAGAGTGAGATCCGGGAGTCGCACCGGGACAACGATCCCCGGGTCCAGGATGCCTACAGTCTGCGTTGTACGCCACAAGTCCTGGGTGCCGTATGGGACGCCATTCGATTCGCGGCCGAGACCGCCAGCATCGAGCTCAATGCTTCCACCGACAATCCGCTGGTATTCGAGACCGGCGAGGTCCTGTCCGGCGGCAATTTCCATGGCCAACCGGTGGCCCAGGCGCTGGACTTTCTTGCGGTTGCGCTGACCACGCTCCAGGTGATTTCGGAGCGCCGGGTAGAGCGGCTGGTGAACCCGGATCTATCCCAGGGCCTGCCCGCGTTCCTGACTGCGGATCCGGGCCTGAGCTCCGGATTCATGATGGTTCAGATCACCGCGGCGTCCCTGGTTGCGGAGTCCCGGACCCTCTGCATGCCGGCCAGTATCGGCTCGATCCCGACGGATGCCAACCAGGAAGATTTCGTCCCCATGGGGATGGCGGCCGCCTTCAAGGCTCGTCGCATACTCCAGAACGCCCAGCGGGTCGTGGCGGCCGAACTCCTGTCGGCGGCTCAGGGGCTCGACTTCCTGAAGCCGTTGCAGCCGGGCCGGGGGGTCGCCCTCCTCTACCGCCGGATCCGAGAGGCAACTCCGCCGATCAAGACCTTCACCGAGGACCGGAGTCCGGCCCCGGACCTGGCTCGCCTGGCGGGGCTCGTCGCAGCTGGCAGCCTGGATCCGGCCTAAAACGGTGCTGGGTACTGGGTACTGGGTATTGGAGGCGCAGTACCCAGTACCCGTCACCCGGTTGTTGGGTTGCTTGCCTCTTCCCTGAGGCCTATCTTTAACTCATTGCCCCGTCACCGCTTCCCTAATACCTGCCGAGCCGGATGAATCTCGAGAAACTGAAGGACGCGGCCCGTAAGTTCGAGCAGAAGGAGGATTGGCGGCGGGCCATCGAGGTCTATCAGAAGGCCATCGTTGAATTCGAATCGGGGCAGGATCCCAACCCCGATCTTTCGATCTACAACCGGGTCGGCGATCTGTACATGAAGGCCAACGACCCGGCCGCCGCGGTGCAGGCGTACGAACGGGCGGTGGACCTCTATAGCGACCAGGGTTTCCTCAACAATGCCATCGCGCTCTGCGGCAAGATTCTCCGGGTGAACCCGGGGCGGATCCAGGCGTACCTCAAGCTGGCCCAGCTGCACGCCCGCAAGAACGTGGTGCACGACGCCAAGAAGAACCTGATCGAGTACCTGGAGCGGATGAACCAGGTGCACCAGCTCGAAGAGGCTTTCAAGGCGGTGAAGGCGTTCGCCGACCAGTTCCCCGGCAACCAGGAGATCCGGCTCATGTTGAGCGATCTCCTGCGCGCCTCGTCGCGCACAACGGAAGCACGGGAACAGCTGGAGAAGCTCACCGAGGACCTGGAGGCCAGGGGCGACGCCATCGGCGCCCGGCGGACCCGGGAACGGTTGCAGGCCATCAACGAAGAAGACGCAGAGCCGAAAATCCGGCAACGCAAGAACGACCTGGTGTTCCTGGATATCGGGGTGGACGTGAAAACCCCCGCCAAGCCCGCGACCCCCCCGCCGCCTCCGCGCCGGTCTACCGTTCGCGTGGCCCGGCCGACAGTCCGCACGACGCCGATGATTGCGCCCGAAGTAATGATCGACGACGGCATCGTGTCACCCGCTCCACCGTCCCCGCCGGCCGCGGAGGCGGAGCCTGCTCCGTTGGAGATCGAAACCTCGAGCCTGGCCGATGAGGATCTCGATCTGGCGTCGCTGAGCACCAAGGAAGCGATGTCGGACCTGCTGCGCGCCGATGACGCGGTGGCCCCGCCCGAAGTGATGCCAGATCTCGAGCCCACGATTTTCGAGGCGGGGGATGCCGCGGACTCGATCGGAGCCATGGACGGGCTGCTGGTCGATTCCGAGGCGTCGCTCGACCTGGAGCAGTCGACCTCGATCCTCGATGACCCTGCGACTCTCGATGCCACGGTGGAGCAGCTCGAGGGAGTCGAGAGCAGCGACGCGCTGATCGTGGAGGAGTCGAGCGGCGAGATGATCGATGTCGCCGACGAGATCCTCGATGTCGCCGAACTGGATGACGGCACCGATTGGGACATCCCGGAGGAGCTGGTGCAGCAGCCGGAGACCGTCGTCGCGGCGACGGTGGTCGACGGGACGCCGGAGGCGAGCCTGGCTTTTCTCCAGGTCGAGGAGCCGGTCCAGCCGAGCATCGAGGAACTGGAAGACCGGATCCTGGACGATCCCGACAATCCGGAGAGTCACCGCGCCCTGGGCGAGGCCCTGTTGGCGGCGGGGGACTCGGTCCGCGGCATCGATGAGCTCGACCTCGCCCTGCTGGGCTACGAGAACCGGGAAGACTGGGAGCACGCCCTGGACCTGATCCGGGAACTCATCCAGGTGGACCCGACCAGCGTGCGTTATTACCAGAAGCGGGTGGAGGTGGCGTACCGCACTGGTGACAAGGACCGCCTGATCGTCGCGTACCTGGAGCTGGGTGACGCCCTGGTCAGGACCGGCGCGCTGGACAAGGCGCTCGCCGTCTATCGCCGCGTGGCAGAGCACGAACCCGACAACACCCGGGCCCAGACCGCGTTGATGACGCTGGCGCCGCCGGAAGAACCGGTGCCCACGGCGCCGGCTTCCACCTCCCGCGCCACGCCGAAATCCGCTCCGGCCCCGGTCGAGAATGGCGATTTCATTGATCTTGGAATGCTGGTGCGGGAAGAGGCCGGCGCCGCGAAGGACACCCGGATGCGGGTGGAGGACGAGGAGCCGACCGGCGACGAAGAACGCGATTTCAAGGACATGCTGAGCCAGTTCAAGCGCGGGATCGAGCAGAACCTCGATTCCGAAGACTTCCAGTCGCACTATGATCTCGGTGTGGCGTACAAGGAGATGGGCCTGCTGGACGAAGCCATCGCCGAATTCCAGAAAGCCCTGCGCTCGCCCGAGAACCGGCTCCGGACCTCGGAGGCGCTCGGCGTCTGCTTCTTCGAGAAGAACCAGCCGGCCATCGCGGAGGCAATTCTTCGCCGCGCGGTCGACTCTCAGGCCGGCGGGGACGACCAGAAGATCGGCCTGCTCTACTGGCTGGGCCGTTCGTTCGAAGCCCAGAACAAGGTCGAGGAGGCGCTCGGCATTTACCGCCGGGTCATGGCGGTGGATATCCAGTTTGGCGACCTGGCGGACCGGGTCAGCGCACTTAACGCCGGGCGGGTCGGGTGAGTTCGCAAACCGCGCCGGTTTCCCTCCGCGAGCTGCAGGCCCCGATTCACGACCAGCTGGACCGGGTGAGCCAGGAGTTGCACCGGATCGTCCGGTCCGACTTCCCGCTCATCACCGAAGTGAACGCGCACCTGTTCCAGATGCGGGGCAAGATGTTCCGGCCCACCCTGCTGCTGCTGGCCGACCAGGCCACCGGGTCGCGTGACACCCGCACCGCGACCCTGGCCGCCGTGGTCGAGCTGATCCATCTCGCGACGCTGGTGCACGATGACTCGGTCGACCACTCGGTGTTGCGCCGGGGGATGCCGACCATCAATTCACTGTTCAGCCACCAGATCTCGGTCATCATGGGAGACTACCTCTACTCCCGGGCCGTGACCGAGCTGGTGGCGCTGGACGACCTGGACCCGCTCCGGGTCCTGGGCCGGGTCACCAACGAGATGACCGTGGGGGAGATGCGGCAGCTGCTGTCTCACGAGCCGCTCGATTTCTCCGAGCCGGAATACGATCTTCTGATCCGGGCGAAGACCGCGTCGCTGCTTTCCGGGGCCTGCGAAGTCGGCGCCCTGCGCGCCCCGCCCGAAGAGCGGGCCGCCCTGCGCCGGTTCGGTGATTACCTGGGCATGGCGTTTCAGATCGTCGACGACCTGCTGGACTATACCGAGCCGGAGGAAGTCACCGGCAAGCCGCGGGGCGCCGATCTTCGAGAACACAAGGTGACGTTGCCGCTCATTTCCGCGCTGCCCCGGTTGAGCGACTCGGAACGACGGATGGTGAACCGCTTGATGGCCACCCCGGAGCCGAACGACAACATGATCGGAGAGGTTATCCGCGCGGTGTCCGCCGCGGGCGGATTGGACTATGCCCGGGAGCGGGCGCACGCACTGGCGGGGCACGCCGAGCTGGCGCTCGACGCCTTGCCGTCCAACGCGGCGACCGAGGCGCTCCGGGCCAGTATCGCGTACGTGCTGGAGCGGAGGAGCTGATGGCGGGAGGTCCGCGCCGGCCGGCGTTCTACCTGGGCGTGCTCACGGCGGGTTTCGTGGTGGGCGGGTTTCTCACGGCGCTGCTGGAGCACTTCCTGCCTGACAGCGTCGCCAAACAGGTGTTTACTTATACGGTATCCCCGTCAGTAGGGCCGGTATCGCTGGACCTGCTGGTGATAAATTTGACTCTGGGGCCCCTGGGCATCCATGTTTCGATCCTGAGTCTGCTCGGTGTCGTGCTGGCCTACCTGGTGGCGCGATCGCTCTTCTAAGGAGAGAATATGTTCGGCAATCTTGGCGTGTGGGAAATCCTCCTGATCCTCGTGGTGGTGATGCTGCTCTTCGGGGCCAAGCGGCTGCCCGAGATCGGCTCATCCATCGGCAAGGGAATCCGGGAGTTCAAGCGGAGCCTGACCGATACCCAGGACGCGGTGATGAAGCCGGAGGATCCTCGCGCGGTCTCCTCCGGCCGTCAGCTCGACGCTCCACCCACCACCCCTCCCAGCGGCGGCGAGCCAAAAAGACTCAGCCAGTAGAAACAGCGTGAGAAGTGAGCGGTAAGCAGTGAGAGGGACAAGCGAAAGCGGGATCGGATCGGGAAGCACTCCCATTCCGGTCCCGCTGACGTTTTCCTGCTTACCGCTCACTGCTCACTTCTTACGTAGTTTTATTGGCCCTTGTTCTGTCCCGTCTGAGCCCGGACCCGTTCCGCGGCGGCTTCCGCCTGGGCGGTGGTCCGGAACAACTCGGCCCGGAAGTCCTTGATGCTCGCCTGCTGGCGCAGCGCGGTCATGTAGTTCCGGATCCGCTGTTGCCGTTCCAGCTTGATGGCCTGGGCCCGGGTTTCGTCGATGGTGCGAACGAATTCGGCGGAATCGGCCGGAATGCGGTCCAGCACTTCGATGAAGTAGATCCCCTCATCCGTGTCGATCGCCTTGCTGGTCTGCCCCTTGGGGACTCCGAACGCAGCGCCGACCAGGCGCGGATTGGGCAGCGGCGGGCTCAGCCGGGTAAATGGGCCGAGATCCTGGTGGGGAAGCTTGAGGGCGTCGGCCACCTGGGCGAGCGTGCTGCCTTCGCCGAGCCGGTGTTCCACGCCTTTCGCCATGTCGCGCGCCACGACCCATTTCTTCTGGTCCCGGACGGCCGCCTCCACGGCGGGCCGGATGCTTTCCAGGGGAGGCGTGCCTCCCTGCTGCAGGCTGTCGAGTCGGAAGAGGAAGAATGCCTCCGGGATTTCGATCACCGGGCCGATCTCGCCCTGCTGAGCTTCGAAGGCCCAGACTCCCGCGTCGGGGACGACAGTGCGCCCCACCTGGACCCGGGTCCCTTCCTGCACCGGACCGGAGTGCAGCACCGGCAGGTTCAGCGCACGGCCCACGGTGTCGAGTGCCGCCGGGTCCATTCGCTCCGCACCGAGGCTTTCCAGGGAGTCGGCCTGGGCGTCGAGCTGGTCGCGGTGGCTGCCCGCGATCTCGATCGGCACCAGGATGTGACGGCCCTTCGCCTTGTTGCCAGTCCGGCTGGTCACCTCGATCAGGTGATAGCCGAACTGGGACAGCACCGGCTGCGACAGGGTGTTCAGCGGCATGGAGAAGGCTGCGGAGTCGAACTTCGGATCGAAGTCCCCCCGGGTCCATTCTCCCAGGTCGCCGCCCCGGTTCCCGGAAACGGTGTCGGACGACTCGCGCCGCGCTACTTCCGCGAACGGGGTGCCGCCGGCGATCTCGTCCCGGACTGCCTTGATGTGGGCCAGCGCCGCGGCGGAATCGGCGCTGGTGATGGTACGGGGCAGCGCGACATAGCTCAGGAAAGCGGTCTTCTGCCGGGTGAACTCATCGCGGTGCGCCTGGTAGTACTGGTCGACCTCCGCCGGCGTCACCGTCACGGCCGAATCGGGCACGGCGGCCCGCGGCACGATGGGCATCAGCCGGACCTTGGTCTGCTCGTGCTCGTCGCGGTAGTGCTGCCAGAGCGCCCCATCAGACAGGAAGACATCCGCCGTCACGATACCCCAAAGCTTGGCCTGCTTGATCTGGTCCCGATAGGTCGATTCCAGGTAAGGCATTGCTGCCGCGCCGCTGGTCGAGAGCAGCCACGCTTCGTACTTGGAAGGGTCAAACTTGCCATCGGTCTGGAATGACGAGTCGGCCAGAATAGGCTGGGGCGGGTTGCTGCGGATCGCCTGGGTCACTTCATCGACGGAGGCCGAAATGTTGTTGCGATCCATCTCCTGCTGGAGAATCCGGTTCTGGATGAACTCTTCCCAGACCTGGTCCCGGACGCTCTGGATATCCTCGAGGCTCAACGGCGCGGCGCTCTGCTCCTGGCGCTGCCGGGTCGCTTCCTGCACCCGCTCCTCGTAGAGCCGGGTCGGTACCCCCTGTCCGTTGATCCGCCCTACTGTCGTGTTGGAGCCGAGCAGCTTGGACCCGCCGGTGATACCGGAGAGGTCGAGCAGCCACAACAGAAGCATGAGACCAAAGAACACCGCGATCAGCTTGGCGCTGTTCCGAAATGCTTGCATCATAACGAGTAACACCAGCTGGTTGGAGAAGTAAGGAACCTCGAATTCTAAGGGTCATGACCCCGAATCTCAAGCGACTTGCCCCGGCTCCGATCGCCAAGTGGTGAGATGCCCGAAGGACCGACATCGGTTCGGGCCTGTTGACAGTACCGCCCGTGACCCTTACGTTTAGTCCAATTCTGACAACAACTTAGCTAACGGAACCCCGGGATGGCCTACACCAGCGAGATCGACAAGCTCGAAAGGCGTCACAGGGAGAATCCCGAAGGCCGCACCTTCGCCCCGCTGGCGGATGCCTATCGCAAGGCGGGCGATGTGCCCCGCGCGCTTGAGATCCTGAAGTACGGGCTTCAACTCCACCCTGACTACCTCTCGGCGAGCATCGTCCTGGGCCGCTGTCAGCTCGACCTGGGAGACCTTCCCGGCGCTGAGACGGCCTTTCGCCGCGTACTCGAACTGGACAAGGAAAACGTCATCGCCATCAAGGCGCTGGCGGACATTACCGAGCGGCAGGTCCGTTTCGGTGAATCGGAGGACTGGCTCAATTACCTGCTGTCGATCGACGGCAGCAACGAAGACGCCCGGCTGCAACTCACCCGGTTGAGCATCATCCGGGAGCAGCACGACAAGATGGCCACGCTCGACCTTCCTTCCGAACCGCCTCCGGAGAAGACCGCGGAGGTCGTGACGGTCCCAGCCGAAGCACCCACACCTGCCCGCTCTGAACCGGTCACCGCCAAGACCCCGGCCATCCGATTGGACCTCGAGGAGACGGTCGAGATTCCTCCGCAGGCACCCGTCGTGGAAGTAGAAGTCACCCAGCCGATGCAGGAGGCGCTGGACGCTCCCGACCTGGACGAGATGTTTGCGCTGGCTGAGCAGCGGGAGGAAGCCCCACAGGCGGAGGTCCCACCACTGGGTGAGGACCCGATGCAATCCGCCCTGGCAGCGTCGGACGAGCCGCCCGGCGAGGACTTCGCCGTCGGGGTGGAGCGGCACGAGGAAATCGTGCTCCGTCCCAGCTCCACATCGGAGTACCAGGTTCCCAGCGACGCCGATCTGCTGGGCGGGCGGGGCAGCGGTGGTTTCGCGCCCCGGTTTGAAGAGGACATGCCCGCTTCCATGGCTCCCGCGGACCCGGAGCCCGAGGAAACCGCCGACGAGTCGGCCTCCCCCGCCGGGTTGTGGAAGCCCTCCCCGGAAGACGCGTCGAGTCCTGAACCGGAAGAAGTAGCGCCGCCCAGCCTGGAACACTTCGAACCGTTCGTGCCACCCGCCGCGGCGCCGGCCGACATGGAGGAGGAGGTGCCGGAAGAGTTGGAGCCGGAGGCCGAAGAGCCGATGGAAGAGCCAGAGCCGGCCGGTGTCGAAATGGTGAGCCCGGAGTCCGACTTGCTGGTCACCGAGACCATGGGCGACGTGTACGCCGCCCAGGGCCATCACGCGGAAGCGCTCGAAGTGTACCGCCAGCTGCTGGTTCGCTCCCCCGATGATGACGGGCTCAAGGACAAGGTTGCCCGACTGCAGCGCCGAGCTTCGCCACCGCCGGCGGTCCAGTCCCCGCGCGGGTTCGGTGCGGCCCAAACCGGGGGGCAGTCGGTTTCCGCATATTTCGGCGACTTGTTGTCGGCGCGGCTTGAAGAATCCGGCAACGGTGCGGCCGTGGCCCCAGCGGCCGAGACATCCGCGCCCGCCGATGGTGATTCCACTCCAACCATGGACGAGGCTTTCAACGATGCCGAAGGATCCTCGAGCGGCGAGCCCACCCGGCCCGCGAGTGGACCGCTTTCCCTGAGCGCGATTTTCGGAGAGGATTCTTCCCCGGTCCCCCCCGTGGTGGCAGGCCCCGAGGCTACCGAGCCGGCCGAGCGGAAGCCGGGATCCTCCTTCGATGAATTCTTCGGTGAGCGCCCCGCGCCGCCGGCCGGCGGTACCCGTGTCCGCACCATCCGCCATTCCGATGGCGACCAGGACGACCTGGAACAATTCCATAAATGGTTGAAGGGGCTCAAGCGCTGAATGCTGGTCGGAGTATTGAATGGCCCCAATCTGAATCTTCTGGGCCGGCGGGAGCCCGAGATCTACGGGACTGCCACGCTGACCGAGATCGAGCGCGCGGTTCGGGCGGAGGGCGACCGGCTGGGACTGAAGATCGACTGGGTCCAGACCAACCATGAAGGGGAGCTGATCGAGGCGATTCACCGCCTGGAGGGAACCGCCGCCGGGGCGCTGGTGAACGCGGCGGCCTGGACTCACACCAGTCTCGCGCTCAGGGACGCGCTGCTCGGCGTCCGGATTCCGTTCGTCGAAGTTCACCTCTCCAATGTCTTTGCGCGGGAGCCGGAGCGGCGGCACTCGCTGCTCGCCGACCTTGCGATCGGGGTGGTCGCCGGTTTCGGCATGCAGAGTTACACCCTCGGCCTCCAGGCGCTGGCCCAGCGACTCCGTGGCTGACCGGCGGGACGAGCGACTCGCCGCCGTGCGAGCCGCGCTGCAGGTGCTGGAGCTCGAAGGGCTGCTGGTGCAGCACCTGCCCAACATCCGCTATCTCACCGGGTTCACCGGCTCCGCGGCGCTGCTGCTGATCACGGCCGACGCAACGATTCTGTTCAGCGATTTCCGCTACGCCACCCAGGCTGAACAGGAAGTGGGCAGGTCAGCCCGGGTGGAAATCGACTCGGTGAGCGTGTGGGACCGGTTGAAGCGGGTGATCGGGGACTTGAGTCTCCCCAGCCTGGGTTACGAGGCGCACATTGCGACCCTGCGTGACATCGAGCGGCTGGCCGGAGCCCGATCGCTGCTGGTGCCCACGACCGACGTGGTCGAGAAGCTCCGGGCGAGCAAGACGCCGGAAGAGATCGCCGCCATACGGGTCGCGGCGCTGCTGGCCGACGAGGCCCTCGACGAGGTGCTCCCCCGCATTCGGGTGGGCCAGTCCGAGTACGAGGTGGCGGCGGAACTGGAAGCCAGCCTGCGGCGCCGGGAGAGCGAGTGGCACCCGTTCCCTACGATCGTGGCGTCGGGTCCCCGCTCGGCCCTGCCCCACGCGCGGACCAGTCGCCGGGTGCTGGGCGCAGGCGATTGGCTGCTGCTGGATTTTGGCGCGCAGGTGGACGGGTATTGTGCCGATCTCACCCGCACGTTCGTAGTGGGAGCCCCGGCCGATGAACGGCAGCGTGCGGTATACGACGTCGTGCGCCGCGCCCAGGAACGGGCGATCCTCCAGGGCCGGGCCGGAATGCCGGCACGCCAGCTCGACGCGTTGGCCCGGGATTTCATCGCCGGACACGGATTCGGCCCCGCATTCGGCCACTCGCTGGGCCATGGGCTGGGGCTGGAAGTGCATGAAGCGCCAAGGGTTTCGGCCCAGGCCGAGGATCTCCTGCCCCGGGATGCCGTGGTCACGGTGGAGCCGGGGATCTATTTTCCGGGCTGGGGCGGGGTGAGATTGGAGGAGGACATACACTTGGGCAACGATGGCGCCACCCTGCTTTCGCGCGGCGCCTCCGAGCTTATCGAACTGACTTGAGGCGGCCGTGGCGACGACAGCAGACTTCCGGAACGGGCTGGTGCTGGAAATTGATGGACAATTGTACCAGATCACGTACTTTCAGCACGTCAAGCCGGGCAAGGGCGGGGCCTTCGTCCGGACCAAGCTCAAGAACGTGCGCACCGGGCTGGTGCTGGAACGGACTTTTTCGGCGGGGGACCGGGTAACCGATGTCCGGCTCATGCGCCGGCCGATCCAGTTCTCCTACGGCGACGGGCATTTCTATCATTTCATGGATCAGCAGACCTTCGACGACATCATGCTCACGGAGGATGTCATCGGGGCCGACCAGCTTCGCTACCTGAAGGAAGGCATGGAGTGCGAGGGGCTGGTGCACAACGAGACAGTGATCATGGTGGATCTTCCGGCCTTCGTCGAGTTGACGGTCACCCGGACCGATCCTGGAGTTCGTGGCGATACGTCGAGCGGGGGGACCAAACCCGCAACCCTGGAAACCGGGGCCACCGTGCAGGTCCCTCTCTTCATTGAAGAGGGACAGGTCATCCGGGTGGACCGCCGAGAGGATAAATACCTGACCCGCGTATGAACATCGACGACATCGAACGTCTCACCCAGATTCTCCGGGACCATCCCGAGCTCGGCTCTATCGAGGTCAAGGGCTGGTTCGGGCGGGGTCTCGTCGTCACCCGCAACGGCTATGGTGTAGCCCCGGCGGCCGCCCCGGTCTACCACCTCCCGCCGGCAGCGCCAGGTTCCCACCTGGGCCACGTCCACGCCGCCCCTGACGCGCCGCCCCGGGCGGAAACGCCCGCCCCGACCGTTGCGCTCAAGGAAATCAAGTCGCCGATGGTCGGCACTTTCTACCGCGCGCCGGAGCCGGGCGCCGAGCCGTACATCAAGGTGGGATCGCGGGTGGTCGCGGGGCAGACCGTATGCATCATCGAAGCGATGAAGATCATGAACGAGATTGAGGCCGAAATAACCGGCGTAGTTCGGGAGATTTCTGTCGAGGATACCCAGCCGGTCGAGTTCGGCACCGTCCTCTTCCGGGTGGATCCCAATGGCTGAACCAACCGCCGGCGCACCCGGCCAGCCCACTTTCAATTTCAAGCAGGCGATTTCCCAGATGGTGCAGCGGAACGGTTCCGACCTGCTGCTCAAGGTCGGGCGGGCGCCCACCATCCGGGTCAACGGCGACCTGACTCCCCTGGCCATGCAGCCGCTCAAGCCGGAGGACCTGAAACTGCTGGCGGAGCAGATCATGACGCCGCGCCAGGTGAAGGAGTTCTCCGAAAAGAAGGAAGCCGACTTCGCGATCGGGGTTCCCGGGGTGGGCCGGTTCCGGACCAACATCTACCAGCAGCGCGGCACCCTCGCCTTTGCCTTCCGGGCGATTCCCTACGAGGTGAAGACGGTCAAGGAGCTGTACCTCCCCGAGGTCCTGGAGGAAATCGCGCTGCGGCCCCGGGGCCTTGTCCTGGTGACCGGGGTGACCGGCTCCGGCAAGTCCACCTGCCTCGCGGCGCTGATCAACCACGTGAATCACAACCGCCGGGTCAACATCATCACCATCGAAGACCCGATCGAGTTCCTGCACCGGGACATCCAGGCGAATATCTCGCAGCGGGAGGTGGGAAGCGACACCCTTTCCTTCGGCTCGGCCCTGCGCCACGTATTGCGGCAGGACCCTGACGTCATCCTGATCGGCGAGATCCGGGACATGGAGACGTTGGACACCGCGCTCAAGGCCGCCGATACCGGACACCTGGTGTTCTCCACGCTGCACACGACGGACGCCACCCAGACCATCAACCGGGTCATCTCGTTCTACCCGCCGCACCAGCACCAGGAAATCCGCTCGTTGCTCTCCACCGCGCTGCAGGCGGTGGTGTGTCTCCGCCTGGTGCCCCGGGCCGACGGCAAGGGCCGGGTGGCGGCGTCCGAAGTGCTCATCAACTCCGCCGCGGTGGCCGACAACATCCGGGACATCGAGAAGGCGCTCAACATTCCGGATCTCATCGCCGAGGGCACGGTGTCGTACGGCATGCAGTCTTTCGACCAGTCGCTCATGCGGTGGTACCGGGACAAGATCATTTCCTACGAGAGCGCGCTGTTCTATTCGTCCAATCCCAGCGAGTTCGCGCTCCGGGCGTCGGGTATCGATTCGGCGTCGGACCGGACGTTCAGCGAAATCGCCGGGACGCCCAGGCCGCAGTCCTCGGACGACCTGTCGCAGCAGTTCCAACCCTGATGTTCAACAAGGTCCTGATCGCGAACCGCGGGGAAATCGCCCTGCGGATCATCCGCGCCTGCCGGGAACTCGGGATCCAGACCGTCGCGGTCTACAGCGAAGCGGACCGCGAATCGCTGCACGTCCGCTTTGCCGATGACGACGTGTGCATTGGCCCGGCGCCGAGCCGGCTTTCCTACCTCAGGATCCCCAACCTCATCGCGGCAGCCGAGATCACCGGCGCCGACGCTATCCACCCGGGCTACGGGTTCCTGGCCGAGAACGCCGAGTTCGCCGACACCTGCAAGGCGTCCAACATCGTCTTCATCGGACCTACCGGCGACCAGATCCGGGCCATGGGCGACAAGGCGACCGCGCGGCGCCTGGCCCAGGAGGCGGGGGTGCCCACCGTCCCCGGGTCGGCCGGCACGCTGGAGGACCTGGACCAGGCGCTCGCGGTGGCCGGCGAGATCGGCTACCCGGTCATCATCAAGGCGACCGCGGGCGGGGGCGGGAAGGGCATGCGGATCGCGCTCGACGCGGAGCAGTTCTCCCAGGTCTTCAACCTGGCGCAGAACGAAGCCCTGTCGGCATTCGGCAACGGGGCGGTCTACGTCGAGAAGTACCTGGCGCGGCCGCGCCACGTGGAGATCCAGGTCATGGGCGACAACCATGGCCGGGTCACTCACCTGGGCGAGCGGGACTGCTCGGTCCAGCGGCGGCACCAGAAACTGATCGAGGAAGCGCCCAGCCCGGCACTCACCACCGAGCTCCGGGCCGCGATGGGGACTGCGGCGGTCAAGCTGGCGTCGGCCATCGAGTATTCGGGGGCCGGCACCATCGAGTTCCTGCTGGATACCGACGGGAAGTTCTACTTCATGGAAATGAATACCCGGATCCAGGTCGAACACCCGGTGACTGAAATGGTGACCAGTTTCGACCTGGTGAAGGAGCAGATCCGGGTGGCCGCCGATGAGCCGCTCAGTTTCAAGGGCGACGGCAGCCGGCTCCGGGGTCACGCTATCGAGTGCCGGGTGAACGCGGAAGATCCCTACCGCAACTTCCAGCCTTCGCCGGGACACATCACCGCCTTTCATCCGCCGGGCGGCCCCGGGGTTCGGGTGGACAGCCACGTGTACGCCGGCTATAACGTCCCGCCATATTACGATTCGCTGCTGGCCAAGGTGATCGTGCACGGCAACACCCGGGAGGAAGCGCTGGGCCGCATGGGCCAGGCGCTGGACAGCTTCATTCTCGAGGGTGTCACGACCACCATTCCGTTCCTCGCTCGCGTCATCCGGCATCCGGACTTTGCCGCCGGCCGGGTCGATACCAAGTTCCTCGAACGCGAGTCGCAACTCCTCCGGCCCGAAGCATGAAACTCGATATCATCTTTTCTCCTCTCGGCCTCAGCCAGAATGAGACCGGGGGCCGCACGGTGCTGGTGGTGGACGTCCTCCGGGCCACCACCACGATGTGCGCCGCGCTCGCCAACGGCGCCAGGGCGGTAATCCCGGTCGCCTCCACCGAAGAAGCGCTGAAGCTGGCCCAGACGCTGGGCGACGATGTGGTGCTGGCCGGGGAGCAGAACTGCGTCCGGATCCCCGGGTTTGCCCTGGGGAACAGTCCCCGGGAAATGACGGCGGAGGCGGTCAAGGGAAAGCAGGTGGTGCTCCGGACGACCAACGGCACGCCGGCAATGCTGGCGATTGCCGGGGCCGCGGCGATCTACCCCGCGGCGGCCGCCAACCTGAGCCTGGTGGGGGCCCGGGCGCGGGAAGTGTTTCTCCGCGACCGCGACCTGCTCATCGTGTGCTGCGGACGGGAGAACGCCTTCTCTCTGGACGACGCCTATTGCGCCGGCCGCCTGGCGGTGGCAGCGATGGGCGGGCGGCGAAGCCGGAAGGGCCTCAACGATGCCGCGATCGCCTGTCTCGACCTGGTGCGGCGCTATGGCACCAACTGGGATCGCCCGTTTCGCTTCAGTCGCGCCGGCCGCGAGCTGACCAAGCTGGGCTTCGCCGACGATGTGGCCGATGCCGCTCGCCCTGATGCTTACCCGGTGCTGGCGCACTTCCATGAGCGGCGGGTGACCGTCGTGGCGCCGACTCCATGAGCGAAGAAGCCCGCCGGAGACTGGGAGCTATCGCGGCCCTCGTCGCCGGGCTGTTCCTGGGCCTGACCCTGCTGCCGCTGGAGATCACCGGACCCATCGGCGGCGGTGTCGGCCGGCTGCTCTGGCGCGCCCTCGGCGCCGGCGCGGTGGGTGTGCCCTTGCTCGGCCTGGGACTCGCACTGGCCGGATTGGACCGAACGCCCCGGGTCTCCATGAAACAGGCGGCGCTCCTGCTGGGCGGGCTGAGCCTGCTGGTGCCGTACACTATCGGCGTCCTGACCAGGGTCACCGCCGCGTCGTTCGATCCGCCCCTCGCCCAATGGACCCTCACCGCGCGCGCCATCGGGGTGATCCCCGGGTTCCTGGCGACCGGGGTGTACAACCTGGTGGGGTTCGCCGGCGGCCTCCTGCTCGCCTTCCTGGCCCTGTCGGCCCTCACCCTGCTGACTATCGCCTGGCATCCCCTCAAGAGGTTCGAAGGCGGCAAGGTGGTCGAAGGGGCCGAGGATGCTCTGCCGGTCCCCGCGCTCCTGACCAAGTCGGCGAAGGCGCCGGACCCGGAGCCGGAGGACAACGAGATCTTCGAGCGGCCGGTCCCCGCGAGCCGCAAGGAGAAGAAACCGAAGAAAGCGGCCGCGAAGCCGGAAGCCGCCGGCGGGGACGAGGAGGTGCTGTTTCCCCAGAACGACCTGCTGCATCCGCCAACCTCTACCGACCTGGTGGCCGATGGGGCGCAACTCGACCGCCTGGGCCAGAAGCTGATCGACACGCTGAAGACCTTCAAGGTGGACGCGAGTATCGCGGGGCGCACCACCGGCCCGGTGGTCACCCAGTTCGAGGTGGTGCCGGCGCCGGGGGTGAAGGCGGGCCGGATCGCCGCACTGGCCGACGACATGGCGATCACCATGCGGGCCCCGTCGATCCGGGTTGCACCGATACCGGGCAAAGGCGCCGTCGGCGTCGAGGTCCCCAATCCGGTCGCCCGGATGGTCACCCTGCGCGAGCTGTTCGAGACCGAAGAGTGGCAGCAGTCGCGCGCGGTGCTGCCGATCGCGCTGGGCCGGGACCTGGAGGGCAAGCCGGTCATCGCCGACCTGGCCAAGATGCCACACCTTCTGATCGCGGGGGCCACGGGCTCAGGCAAATCGGTCGCCATCAATACGATCATCACCAGCCTGGTCTATCGCTACGGCAAGAAGGACCTGCGGCTCCTGATGGTGGATCCCAAGATGGTCGAGCTATCCATGTACAACGACCTGCCCCACCTCCGGCACGCCGTGGTCACCAACAATCACGATGCGGCCACCATTCTCAAGTGGGCGGTGGGCGAGATGGACCGGCGCTACAAGCTGCTCCACGCCAACAACGCGCGGAACCTGGCGGACTTCAACAAGAAGGCCGAAGAGGGCAAGCCGATGCGAATGCCGGCCCGGCCCAAGCTCACGCTTACCGCGATCAACGCGGAGCCGGCCGATACTCCGCCGGAGCCGCCCCAGGACGAGCTGTACACCGAGGGCGCGCTGCCGCTGATCGTGATGATCGTGGACGAGTTGGCGGACCTGATGATGACGGTGCAGGGGGAAGTGGAAACCCCGCTCGCCATGCTGGCCCAGAAAGCCCGCGCCATCGGCATTCACATCATCCTCGCCACCCAGCGCCCCTCGGTGAACGTGATCACCGGCCTGATCAAGGCGAACTTTGCCTGCCGAATCGCGTTCCGGGTCGCGTCCAAGGTGGACAGCCGCACCATCCTGGACCAGAATGGCGCGGAAGCACTGCTGGGCAACGGCGACATGCTCTTCCTGCCACCCGGAAAGAGCGAGCCGCTCCGGCTGCAAGGTGCGTTCATCGGGACGGAAGAGACCGAAAAGGTGATGCACTGGTTCGCCGATCGGCGGGCCCAGCTCAAGGCGGCGGAGCGGCCCGAATCCGACATCCTGGAAGAAGTGCGGGCCCAGGAGGCGGCGGAGGACGGGGAGGGGGGCCCGGGTGCCGATGAGGGAGACCGGGACGAATTGTTCCGGGATGCGGCGGAAGCCTGCATCCAGAACCAGGGTGGGTCCACCTCGCTGCTGCAACGCAAGCTCCGGATAGGGTACGGCCGCGCGGCCCGGATTATCGACCAGCTGCACTACGCGGGAATCCTGGGGCCGCCGGATGGGAGTAAACCGCGGGAGGTGTTGATCGGGTTTGCGCAGTTGGATGAGTACGCGGGGTAGGCTCTGTTCAGTAAGGCCACTTAATAGCGGATTCTCTAATCACGAAAACACGAAAGGAGGAAAACACGAGCAGCTACAGGATCGGCGCCAATTTATTCGCGTTTTGTTGCACCCTCCTGCATTATTTTCGGTTAGCTAGTTGAAAGAACATAGCATCATATTTGGACGATGCCTCGGTTCATTCCTCCTCAGTACTCTGTTCGTCACGGCCATCAGTTTGAGCCACTGTCCGCCAAAGTCATCGGGGCTGCCCTGTCGGTTCATAAGGCGCTGGGGCCGGGGTTCACAGAATCCGCCTATCAGAACGCCATGTGCGTTGCTTTGGGGAGACGTGGGTTGGACTTTGAAACTCAGAGGACAATCAAGGTTCATTTTGAAGGCATCGAAGTTGGTGAATATCGGCTCGACCTGGTTGTGGGGCACCAGGTCGTTGTTGAATTGAAGTCCGTCAAGGCGCTTTCAGATCTTCATTTTGCCCAGATTCGTGCCTATCTCAAGGCGAGCAAGTTGCCTGTAGGTCTGCTCATCAATTTTAATGAGCCAGTCCTCAAGGTCCGAAGAGTTGTGAACTGAGTGCCTGCCGGCTCTTCGTGTTTTCACGATTTCGTGCTTTCGTGATAGGTAGTGGTTCTACGAGCAGGATGTTCGACGCGTTTCTATCCCCCCGTGCTGCGTAATTCTGGTTACCACCCCTCCTCAACCGGCCCATATCTTGGGGGCCATGCGTACCCGGAAATTCACTCCCACCGAGGAATGGGAAGACGAGCGGCAGCTTCTCGGTCTCAAGGGCGAAACAGAGGCGATGGCCTATCTCATCTCCTGTGGCTATGAGATCGAAGCCCACCGGCACCGCATGCGCCGGCACGATATCGACCTGATCGTCCGGCGGGGCAAAGTGGTCGCCTTCGTGGAGGTGAAGACGCGGCGCGGGCATGCCTTCGGGTCGCCGCTGGAGGCGGTGAATCGGCGAAAGCAGCAGTCGATCGCCAAGGTGGCAGACCTCTGGCGAATCCGGTTCGGCCACCCGGAAGACATCTATCGCTTTGACCTGGTTGCGGTCGACGAATCCAGCGATGGCAAGGTCATGATCCAGCACGTCGAGGACGCGTGGAGACTGGTACGATGAAAAAGGACATCAGCAGCCACAAGGACCTTCGGGTCTGGCGCAAGGCAACCCGATTGGCCCACGAGTGCCTGGCCATTGTCTCGGCACTTCCGGAGGCCGCGACGCCCCTGGGCAAGCGGATTCGCCGGAAGGCGGAGTCGATCGCCTATGAAATCGAGCGGGGTTACCAGTTCCAGCAGCTGGCTCCCTATCTCCATCATCTCCATCGGGCGCGAAAGCTGGTGGATGGGCTCGAACCACTTCTCATCGATGGATGCGGACGAGCCTGGATCGACGGGGATTCCGGTGATCGCCTGCTCCGGCGGACCTCGGAGATCCATCGAATGCTCGGCAAGCTGATTGTGAGCTTGCAAGCGGCCAGTCAGCGGCGGCGCCGGCGGCTGGTTGTGTAGGGTCGATCAGAGATCGACCCCTACCTCTTGCTTCGGAGTGTGTTCGGTAGTATCGTATGTACTGTTATTGTGGAGCAATTTCAGCCACCTGCCTAACCAAAGGATCATCCCAATGGCCGCCGATGAAAGCCGGCTCGACGCCGACCGCAAGAAAGCCCTGAACCTGGCTATCTCTCAGATTGAAAAGCAGTTAGGCAAGGGGTCCATCATGCGGATGGGGACCGATACCCCCCGGGTGCGGGTGGCCGCGATCCCCACTGGGGCGATCAACCTCGATGCGGCGATCGGGATCGGCGGGGTCCCCCGCGGCAGGATTACCGAGATCTACGGACCCGAATCGTCCGGCAAGACCACGCTCACGCTCCATCTCGCCGCCAACGTGCAGCGGGCCGGCGGCGTCGCGGCCTATGTCGATGCGGAGCACGCCCTCGACGTGGATTATGCCCGGAAGCTCGGCGTGGACGTCGAGAACCTGCTGGTCTCCCAGCCCGATACCGGCGAACAGGCTTTGGAGATCGTGGAAATCCTGGTGCGCTCCGGCGCGGTGGACCTGGTGGTGATCGACTCGGTGGCGGCCCTGGTCCCCAAGGCGGAAATCGAAGGCGAGATGGGTGACAGCCACATGGGTCTCCAGGCCCGGCTCATGAGCCAGGCGCTCCGCAAGCTGGCGGGTGCCATCAATCGCTCCAACTGTGCGGTGGTGTTCATCAACCAGCTGCGCGAGAAGATCGGCGTCATGTTCGGCAACCCGGAGACCACGACCGGCGGCAAGGCGCTCAAGTTCTACGCTTCACTCCGGCTCGACATTCGCCGGATCGGCCCGGTCAAGGACCGGGAGAACGTGATCGGCAACCACGTGCGGGTGAAGGTGGTGAAGAACAAGGTGGCCCCGCCGTTCAAGCAGGCCGAATTCGACATCATGTTCGACGAAGGAATCAGCCACACCTCGCTGCTGGTAGACCTCGCGGCCGAAGCGAACATCATCCAGAAATCCGGCGCCTGGTACTCCTACGGGGACCAGCGGATCGGGCAGGGCCGGGAGAACGCCAAGCTTTTCCTCAAGGACAACAACGGCCTGCACGTCGAGATCGAGCAGAAGGTAAAGGATTACCTCGGGGTCAAGAATTCTTCGACCACCGCCGTGGCCGACGAGGGCGAGGACTGAGGCGCTCGTGCCGGTCGCGGTGATGCTCGAGGAACTCACCTCGGTTGAGCCGGATTCCCGGGGCATCGGGGCGGTCCGGGTGAGCGTCAATGGCCGCTGGTTCTGCACGGTGCCGGCGGCCGCAGCCCGGGAGCTGGACCTGCGCCCCGGGCGTGAACTGACGCCCGACCTCAGGGAACGGTTGGGCGAGGCCGCCGATGCCCAAGCCGCCTTTCGCTACATCGTGGCCGCCCTGGGCCGCCGCGGCTTCGCCCGGCGGGACCTGGAGCGGCGCATGGTTCGCAAAGGCCACGCGCCCCGGGCAACCGCCGCAGCGCTGGACCGCGCGGTGGCCGCAGGGCTGATCGACGACGGCGCCTTTGCCAGGCAGTTCGCCTCGGCCAAGGCGGAACGGGGGCGGGGGCCGGCGCGGCTGCTGCGCGACCTGCTCGCCATGGGCGTGGCCCGGGAGCTGGCCCAGCCAGCGGTGGATTCCGCCTGGGCCGAACGTACCGAGACGGGCGATCCGACCCGGGCGCTCGCCAACAAGCGGGCCCGACAGTTGGGGGATATTCCGAGACCGGCGAAGCGCCGGCGTCTCCTCGCCTTCCTGGCGCGCCGGGGATTCCAGGGTAGTGAGGTCGGCCGGATGGTCTCCGAGGTCCTCAACCAGTAGGGGGCGATCCGTAGGGGCGATCTAAGATCGCCCCTGACGTAGGGGTCGATCTGAGATCGACCCTTACACAAGTTATATTCCGAGGATGCAATCCTCCCGCATCCGGCGGATGTTTCTCGATTATTTCATGACGCAAGGGCACCGCGAGGTGCCCTCTTCGTCGCTGGTTCCCGCCGACGATCCCACGCTGCTGTTCACCAACTCGGGCATGGTGCAGTTCAAACGCACCTTCCTGGGCCAGGAGCAACGGGAGTACACCCGGGCGACGACGGTGCAGCGCTGCGTGCGCGCCGGCGGCAAGCATAACGACCTGGAACAGGTCGGGCTCACCCGCCGGCACCACACCTTCTTCGAGATGCTCGGTAACTTCTCGTTCGGCGATTACTTCAAGAAGGAAGCAATTGCCTACGCCTGGGAATTCCTGACCAGTTCCAAGTACCTCGGCCTGCATCCTGACCGGCTTCACGTCAGCGTCCACCATACCGACGACCAGGCCCGCGCCCTGTGGCGGGAGATCGCGAAGCTGCCAGACAGCCGGATCTACGGGCTCGGCGACAAGGACAATTTCTGGCAGATGGCCGATACCGGGCCCTGCGGATTCAACTCCGAGATCTACGTGGACCTGAACTGGCGCCCCGGCAATTCGCCGGCGTCTCTATCGGTGCCGGAATTCGAAGAGCTGGCCGAGTCGGGCCGCTTTCTCGAGATCTGGAACCTGGTCTTCATGCAGTTCGATCGCTCGGCCGACGGGACCCTGACCCCGCTGCCCAAGCCCTCCGTCGATACCGGCGCCGGGCTGGAGCGCATCGCGGCGGTGATGCAGGGCGAGGATGACAATTTTCATACCGACCTGTTTCTTCCTCTCATTCAACAGGCCGAGACGCTCATCGGACGGAAGTACGGCCGCACCGCCCAGGGCGACGACGTGTCGTTCCGGGTGCTCGCCGATCACGCCCGTGCGGTCAGTTTCCTTCTGGCCGACGGCGTGTACCCCAGCAACGAGGGCCGGGGCTACGTGCTGCGCCGTATTCTCCGCCGCGCGGTGCGCCATGCCTGGCTGCTCGGCCGGCGCGAGCCGACGCTGGCGCCGCTGTCGGCGCAGGTGGTGGCCTCCCTGGGCTCGGTGTATCCCGAGATCACGGCCAAGGCGGGCTATATCGCCGAGGTCACCCGCAACGAGGAAAACCGGTTCTTCGAGACCATCGAGGGCGGCCTCAAGCGGATGGAGGAGATCATCGCGACCGGCACCAGGCGGATCGGCGGCGAAGAAGCATTCAAGCTCTATGACACGTTCGGGTTTCCCATCGACCTGACCGAGCTGATCGCGTCCGAGAAGGGGCTGACGGTAGACCACGCCGGCTTCGAAAAGGCGCTGGAGGAGCAGCGGGCGCGCTCCCGCCGAGACCGGACCGGGCCGGCCGTTCACACCGCGAAGGACCGGGGCGACTGGCAGGTGCTCAAGCCGGAACCCCAGGCCTTTGTCGGGTACGACCGGACCGAAACGGAGACCGACATCCTGGCCTTCCGCCAGGAGGGAGACCGGGTAGACGTGATACTCCGGGAGAATCCCTTCTACGCGGAATCGGGCGGGCAGGTAAGCGACGTTGGCGGGCTGAGCGGCGCGGGATGGGCCCTCCTGGTAGACGCGGTGAAGAAGGGGCCCCAGGGGACCATGCTGTCCGGTAACTTCGGCGACACCTTCGAACCGACGCCGGTCGCGGCGCACGTGGATACGCCGCGGCGCCGCAGCATCGAGCGCAACCACAGCGCCACCCACCTGGTCCACGCTGCGCTGCGCAAGGTCCTGGGCGGTCACGTGCGGCAGCAGGGGTCCCTGGTCGAGCCGGAGCGGCTGCGCTTCGATTTCAGTCACCATGGTCCCATCGAAGCCGGCGTGCTCCAGCAGATCGAGCACGAGGTGAACGACGCGGTGCTCGCCAACGCGCCAGTGGACACCCGGGAGATGGCGTACCCGGAAGCGATCAAGCTGGGCGCGATGGCGTTCTTCTCGGAGAAGTACGGGGACGTGGTGCGAGTGGTTCGCATGGGTGACTCCATCGAGCTGTGTGGCGGCACCCACGTGCGGTCCACCGGCCAGATCGGGCTGTTCCGGTTCAGCAGCCAGGGCGGAGTTGCGGCCGGGGTGCGCCGGATCGAAGCGGTCACCGGCGAAGGGGCATACCGCGCGGTCGTAGAGCAGCAGGAGAGGCTGCGCCAGATCGCGGAGCTCCTGCGCAGCCAGCCGGACCAGGCGCTGCGCCGGGCGGAGCAGCTGATGCAGGAGAAGGCGAAGCTGGAAGCCCGGCTCGCCGAGGCGTTAAAGGGCGGTGGCGGCGCGCCGGACCAGGGACAGACGCTCGACGTCGGCGGTATATCCGTCACTGTAAGCGACACGGCGCTGGAGAACCGGGAGGAGGTCGCCCAGGTGGCCGACAGTTTTCGGCAGGGGCGCGCCAAGGCGGTGCTCGTCCTCTTCAATACTGAGGGGCGCGGGGCGGTCCACGTGGCCGTCACCGACGACCTGGTCAAGTCGGGAAAGAAAGCGGGCGACCTGGCCGGGCGGATCGCCGCGCTGGCCGGGGGCAAGGGCGGCGGCCGGCCCCAGTTCGCGTCGGCCGGTGTGGGTGACGTGAGCCGAATGGCGGAGCTCAAGTCCGCGGTTCCCGGGCTGGTATCCGATTGGTTGAACGGGGGCGGGTGATTGGAACCGACCGGGCCCTGGCTGGCGCGCCATACCGCGCGGGCACCGGCGGCTCTCCGGGAGCGCGTGCGACAACACGTGCAATCGGTCGCTCCGGGTAACTCGGTCGCCGAGACATTAGCGGAGGCCAGCCGCGAGGCCCTGCGCCAGGTAGAACGGGACCCGACCGCCGGTCGCCCGGTCGCGCTGGACCTGCTGGCTGCGGACGCGTTGATCACCCTCGCGCTGCTGGCCCAGGCCCAGGAGCGGCCGTCCGGCCTCGATGGTTTCGCCACCGATCTTCTGCAGCACCCGGTGGGTCGCGGTGATTGACCTTCACTGCCACCTGCTGCCCGCGGTGGACGACGGCTCCCGCTCGGTCGAGCAGTCGGTCGCGGTGCTCCAGGAGATGGCGCGGCACGATGTGGCCGGCGTCTGCCTCACGCCCCATCTCCCGGTGTCCCAGCTCAACAAGGGCATCCCTGCCGCCTACGACCGGGCATTTGCCGCCCTGACCGCGCGAGCGCCCGAAGCGCCGTTTCTCACGCGGGGACTCGAGGTCATGATCGACGGGGTGATCTCGGAAGAGGTGGCGACCAGGCGGCGGGGAACCCTTGGTGGCTCCCGCTACATCCTGGTCGAGTTCCCCCACATGGTGACGCGCGCCGCGGTGCAGAGCGCGCTCAGCGCCACCGTGGCGATCGGCCTGGTGCCGCTTATCGCGCACCCGGAGCGGTACAGCTGCTGTGACCCGGACACGGTGCGGGGCTGGCGCGCGCTGGGCGCCTGCACCCAGGTGGACGCGACGACGCTCCTGTCCTCCCGTTCCCGCGGCAAGCGGGCCCGCGAGCTGGTCTCCCACGGCCTGATCGACATCATGGCCGCGGACAACCATGGCGATGGACGGCTGATTTCCATCGCCTTTCATATCCTGAAGGAACGGGGCGGCGAATTCCAGGCGGACCTGCTGGCCCGGCATAATCCCCAACGCATCCTGGGTGACCAGGAGCTTCTTCCGGTCCCCCCGTTGCCGCTGCGTGCTTCGTGGTGGGACCGGATCCGCGCGGTCTTCGAGTAACCAGGAGGGTGCATGGCTTCGCTCCCCGACATGAGCGACCACATCGCCAGGCAGCTGCGGGCGCTATCGGACCTGGCCCTGGGGATGGCAGCCCAGTCGGCCACGATCCAGCGCATCGCCGAGCGCTATGTCGAGACCCTGAAGCAGGGGGGAACCCTCTTCTTCGCCGGAAACGGGGGCAGCGCGGCCGACGCGCAGCACCTCGCGACCGAGTACGTGGTGCGCTACGATGCGGAGCGCCGGCCGTTTGCGGCGATCGCGCTCACCACGGACACCTCGCTTCTGACGGCGGCCGGGAACGACCTCGGGTTCGCCGAAGTGTTTGCCCGCCAGATCCGGGCGGTGGGCCGGCCCGGGGACCTGCTGGTGCTGCACAGCACCAGCGGCAAGAGCGTGAACCTGGTGCGCGCGGCCGAGGCGGCGCGGCAGCGCCAGGTCGGCACCATCGCATTCCTGGGGAAGGGGGGCGGCGCCCTTCGCGGGGGCGTGGATGACTCGCTGGTGGTGCCCTCCGAAATCACCAGTCACATCCAGGAGGTCCATCTCGCCGTGCAGCACATCATCGTCGAACTGGTCGAGCAAATGATGCAGCCAGTATGATCTCACTCACCGGGAAAAAGGCGCTGGTCACCGGGGGCTCGCGGGGGATCGGCCGGGCGGCCGCGATCCTGCTGGCGCGGGCCGGTGCCGACGTGGGGATCACCTACCACAACCGCGAGGACGCGGCGCTCGAGGTGGTCCAGCAGATCGGCGCCCTGGGCCGGAAGGCCTATGCCGGTGGTGGCGACCTGGCCGACCAGGCCACCGCCCTGCGGCTGGTGGACGAGTGTCACTCGGCGCTCGGCGGTCTCGACATCTTCGTGGGGAACGCCGGCATCTGGCTGCCCGAGGAAGTCCCGCTCGAGAAAATGACGCCGGCCCAGTGGCGCAGGACGTTCGGAGCCAACCTGGAGTCGATCTTCGCGTCCACCGGCGCGGCGCTGCGCCGGATGAAAAGCGGGTCGGTGGTCCTGGTTTCTAGCACCGCGGGGCAACGGGGCGAGGCGTTTCACAGCGACTATGCCGCCAGCAAGGGGGCGATCATTTCGCTCACCAAGTCGTTGTGTATCGAATGCGCCCCGCGGATCAACGTGAACTGCGTGGCGCCGGGTTGGGTCCTCACCGAGATGAGTACCACGGCCTATGGTGACGGTGGAGAGCAGCGGATCACCGCGACCATTCCCCTCAAGCGGATTGCGACCGCCGATGACATTGCCGGCCCCATCCTTTTCCTCTGTTCCGACCTGGCGCGCCACTTGACCGGCGAGGTCGTGAACGTCAACGGCGGGAGTGTCCTTTGCGGCTGAGCTTCTAACGCATGGAATTGCCGACCTCCCTCACGGTTCCGCCGGAAACGGTCCAGGTCGTCTCCCGGCTGGAAGACGCGGGTTTCGAGGCGTGGTGCGTGGGTGGCGCGCTTCGAGATGCGCTGCTCGGCACCCCGCAATCCGACTACGACATCGCGACCTCCGCGACTCCCGAACAGGTCCAGCAGATCTTTCGCCGCACGGTGCCGGTCGGCATTCAATTCGGCACAGTTGGAGTGCTGGATGACAAGCGCCAGCTGCACGAGGTCACCACTTTTCGCCGCGATGTGAGCACCGATGGCCGCCGGGCCGTGGTGGAGTATGGTGTTTCTATCGACGAGGACCTGGCCCGCCGGGACTTCACCATCAACGCGCTCGCCTATCACCCCCTCCGGCAGGAATGGCGCGACCCGTTCGAGGGCGCGATCGATCTGGCCCGCCGAAAAATCCAGGCGGTGGGCGATCCGGCGCTGCGCTTCCAGGAGGATTATCTCCGGATTCTTCGCTGTGCCCGGTTTGCCGGGCGGCTGGAGTTCACCGTGGTGCAGCCCACCTGGGAGGCGGCCGTGGCCGCGGCGCCGGGTCTCCGGATGCTGTCGGCTGAACGGGTGAGAGACGAGTGGTTCAAGAGCCTCAAGAGTACCCGGTCGCTGGACCGGCTGGCGGGCCTCTGGTTGCGGATCGGCGCCGCGCCGATCTGGATTCCCGAGTTGCTGATGACCGAAGAGCGGGAGAAAATCGACATTCTCCACAACCCGCGGGAGCGCGATATTCCGCGCGACCCGGTGCTGCTGACCGCATTGCTGTGCCACTACCCCGGAGCGGTGCTGACCCGGCTCAAGGCGTCCAACGCCGAAATCGCGAGGGCCGAGGCGCTGGACCGGAGCCCGGCGACGCCAATCAGCGCCGATCCGATCGATGTGCGCCGCTGGCTGGCCCAGGTAGGTGAGCACTGGAGGGATCTCGCCGAGGTGTGGCGGCTGCGCCGGGGGAATTGGCCCCTCTGGGCCAGCACGGCGGAGGTGATCTTTCAGCGCGGTGAAGCGGTGCGGACCAGGGACCTGGCCATAACGGGCGAGGATCTCATCGCCGCCGGGTTCGAGCAAGGTCCCCGTCTGGGGCGGATACTGCAGCACCTGCTGGCCCGGGTCATCGAAGATCCCACGCTCAACACGCCCGACACTCTGCTTCGCCTGGCGAAGGAGGCTCCCTGAAACCGCTGCTGTTCGCGCTGGCCGCCGGTCTGGGCAACCTGGCCGGCGCCTATGCGGTGGTTCGCCGGGAACAGCGCAGCCTGGTACTGATCGACAGCTTCGTCGCGTTCGGCGCGGGTTTCATGCTCTCGGTCGCCATGCTGGACATGTTGCCGGAGGCCTTCGCCCGGAACGCCCACCCGGCACTGTTCATCTTCGGCGGCTACCTCGCCGTGCACCTGGCCCAGCACGTGTTCGCCCCCCACTTCCACTATGGCGAAGAGACCCACCAGGTGAGCCGCCGCTCCGGCATCTCGGCCCTGGTCGGCCTCTCGATCCATACCTTCTTCGACGGCGTTGCGATCGCCAGCGGCTTCCTGATCTCCGGGCGGCTCGGCATCCTGCTGTTTCTCGCGGTGTTGCTGCACAAGCTTCCCGAGGGTGTCGCGATTTCCAGCATCATGATGGCGGGAGGGCAAGGCCAGAAGCGCGCGGTCTGGGCGGCGGGTTTGCTGGGGCTGGCGACCGTGTTCGGGGTGGTGGTGACCGGCCGCGCCGGCGTGCTGGCCGAGTATGGGCTCGCGCTCTCGGCCGGCGTCACGATTTATGTCGCTGCCTCGGACCTGGTGCCGACTTTCCAGACCCGACGGGGATTCCGGATGCCGCTGGCGTTTTTTGGTGGGGCGGCGGCGTATTATGTGACGGAACTGGTGCTGAAGGCGGCGGGGGTCTCGTAAGTACGTGTACCTGCGGAGAGGAACTCGATGAGCACTTCTGCTCCTGCCGTTCAATTGGCCGCCATCGGCCAGATCGCAGTCCCGGTCAGTGATATTGATCGGGCCGTCGCGTTTTATCGCGACGTTCTGGGAATGCGGTTTCTCTTCCAGGCTCCCCCCGGGCTTGGTTTCTTCGACTGCGGCGGGGTTCGCCTCATGCTGGACCTCCCCGCAAAGGCGCAGGCTGGAAACAGCTCCGTCATCTACTACAAGGTTGATGACATCCAGGTAGCCTTCGAGGCGTTGTCGGCTCGGGGGGTAACCTTCGAGGGGGAGCCCCACCTCATTGCGAAGCTGCCGGATCACGAGTTGTGGATGGCCTTCTTTCGCGACCCCGATGGCAACCTCCTGGCGCTGATGAGCGAGATCCGGTAGCAGGGAGTCGGTGTGCCACCATTAGACGTCGCCCGTTTCGCCCGCCTGTTCGATCACTCGATCCTTCGACCCGATGCTGGTCCGGAAGAGGTCGGCCGGTTCGCCGGGGTCGCGATCCGGCTGGGCACCGCCACGCTGACCGTTCAGCCCCACTACGTACAGTTCGCCGCCGAGCGACTGCGGGGGACCGGGGTCCGGGTCGGGGCGGTGATTGCGTTTCCGCACGGCAACGAGACGCCGGCCATGAAGGCCTTCCAGGCCCGGGAAGTCCTCGACCACGGCGCCGATGAAATCGACATGGTGATGAACATCCCGGCGCTCAAGGGCGGCAAGATGGCGCTGTTCCTCCGCGACATCGAGGGGGTTGTGCTGGCGGCCCATGGAAAAACCGTGAAGGTCATCCTCGAGAACTGCTACCTGACCCAGGATGAGAAGCGGCGAGCCTGTGAATGGATCGCCCAGGCCGGCGCGCAATTCGTGAAGACCTCCACCGGCTTTGCCGCCACCGGCGCCACGGTGGAGGATGTACGACTGATGCACGAGGTCGTGAAGGGGCGGTGCCAGGTGAAGGCGTCGGGCGGGATCCGGGATATCCACCAGGTAATGGAGTATCTCAAGGCGGGAGCCCGACGGTTCGGGTCCAGCCGGAGCGAGGAATTGGTGCTCGCGTTCGAGGAGTTGTCGCGGAGGGACCGGGAGGCGTTGGCGGAATACCTGCCCGCACCCGACTAAATTCCCCCCATGCCCAAGTCGGTTCCCGCACCCTCTCTCTTTGTCTCCGCCGAGCCGCTCGCCGTCCGACTCCGTCCCAAGAGCCTGGAAGAACTGGTCGGCCAGGAGCAGTTGCTGGCCCCGGGGAAGCCCCTGGGCGACGCGATCCGGCGGGGCGACGTCGGCAGCACGATCTTCTGGGGCCCTCCCGGCTCCGGCAAGACCACGCTGGCGGGGCTGATCGCGCGGTACACCGAGCGGGAATTCGTCGCGTTCAGCGCGGTGACCGAGGGCGTCCCCCGGGTGCGGGAGATCATCAAGGAAGCCGAGCAACGCCGCACCATCTCGGGGCGGGGCACCATCCTCTTCTGCGACGAGATCCATCGTTTCAACCGGGCGCAGCAGGACGCGTTCCTGCCCCACGTCGAAAACGGCGTCATCACCCTGATCGGCGCCACGACCGAGAACCCCAGCTTCGAGCTTACCTCGGCGCTGCTCTCCCGCTGCCGGGTGTATGTACTGGAGCCGCTTTCCGCCGCGCACGTGACCCAGCTCATCGAGCGCGCGCTCGCCGACCGCGAGCGTGGAGTGGGCAGCCTCCAACTGGTGGCCGATCCGGGCGCCATCGCGCTCCTGGCGGAGCAGGCCGACGGCGACGCGCGGCGGGCGCTCGCGGTGATCGAAGCGGCGGCCCAGCAGGTGGGTGCCGGCGGCCGGATTACGGCCGAGCTGGTCGTCGACGTGCTGGCCCGCCGGGTCCCGATGTACGACAAGGGCGGGGAAGGGCATTACAACCTGATCTCGGCCCTGCATAAGGCGGTGCGCGGCAGCGACCCGCAGGGCGCGCTTTACTGGCTGGCCCGCATGATCGAGGGCGGCGAGGATCCGCTCTACATCGCGCGCCGGGTGGTGCGGATGGCGACGGAGGATATCGGCCTGGCCGATCCCCAGGCGCTCAATGTCACCCTCGCGGCCAAGGATGCGTTTCACTTCCTGGGTTCGCCGGAGGGCGAGCTGGCCATCGCCCAGGCGGTGGTATACCTGGCCACCGCGCCCAAGTCGAACCGGGTCTATCTTGCCTATGGGGACGCGCTGGAGGCGGCGCGCAACAGCCCGGCGGCCCCGGTACCGCTGCACATCCGGAATGCGCCGACCGGACTGATGAAGGACCTGGGATATGGCAAGGGCTACCAGTACGCGCACAGTTTTCCCGATGCATACGTCCCCCAGGAGTATCTGCCGGACGCAATGACCGGGAAGGTGTTCTACCAGCCCGGCGAGCTGGGGTTCGAGAAGAAAATCAAGGAACGGCTGGATTACTGGGACCGGATCAGGCGCGGGAGCGAGAAGGTCCCCGGCGAAGACATCGGAGGAGAGGGATGAACGCAATGCGAATGTTCCGCGCGCACCCGGTGCGCGCCTTCCTGGTGGCGGGTGCGGTGGCGATCCTGGGCGCCTGTGCTTCCCTCGGCATGGCCAAGTTCCAGGAGCCCGATATTCAGCTCCAGGGCGTGCAGGTGAGAAGTCTCGGCCTTCTCGGCGGATCGGTGGATCTGTACGTGGACGTGAACAATCCCAATAATTTCGATGTCCGCGGCACCCGGCTGCAGCTCGGGCTCGACGTGGAGAGCACCCATTTTGGCGATGTGGATTTCAACGACGCGTTCAACCTCCCCAAGGGTCAGACAGTGACCGTGGTGGTCCCGCTCAGCTTCGTCTGGGCCGGCGTCGGTGAAGCCGCCCGCTCGGCGCTGAATTATGGGACCGTCAAGTACACGCTGAAGGGGACGGCCAGCATGCAGACCCCGTTTGGCACCTCGCTGGTGCCGTTCACGCGATCGGGTACGGTGGCCGTGAATGGCAACCGGCCGGCGCCCACCCCCAGTCATTAGTCGGTTGGGGTGAGTCTGGTAAGCTGGTGCGGCGGAACTGCCGTGGACGTGAGCTTCGGTGCGCCTCAACGCAAAGGCGCAGAGACGCCAGGACATCATGAACAATGTTCTACTTTGCGTCTTCGCGTCTTCGCGTCTTCGCGTCTTCGCGTCTTCGCGTCTTCGCGTCTTCGCGTCTTCGCGTCTTCGCGTCTTCGCGTTAAAGCGCCCCTGAGCCTGATACGAAATCATGTTTATGCACAGCCTGGAAAGCGAGGCCTGACATCGTTCGCTCGTTAATCACCGTCCAGCCGCCGGTCGAGCGCGCCATCCTGGTGGCCGCGCCGCGCAAAGGGTCGGCGGACGTGGCACACATGCTTGAGCACCTCGAAGAATTGGGCCGGCTGGTCGACACCGCCGGCGCGGAAGTGGTCGGAACCCTCACCCAGCAGATCGCATCTCCCAGTCCTGCCACGCTGATCGGCGAAGGGAAGGTCGAGGAGCTGGCGGCGCTGCTGGCCCAGTCGAGCGCGACCCTCGCCATCTTCGACGAGGAGTTGACGCCGGTGCAGGGCTCCAATCTGGAGAAGGAACTCAAGGTCCGGGTGATGGACCGGGCCGAAGTCATCCTGGACATCTTCTCGACCCGGGCCCGCAGCCACGAAGCGAAGCTGCAGGTGGAGCTGGCCCAGCTGGAGTACATGCTCCCCCGGCTGACCCGGATGTGGACCCACTTGTCGCGAATCCGCGGCGGTATCGGTCTCCGGGGGCCCGGTGAAACCCAGCTGGAGACCGACCGCCGGATGATCCGGCGGCGGATCGGCCTGCTTCGCGGCAAGCTCAAGGATGTCGAGCGGCACCGGGAGACGGTGCGCTCCGGCCGGCAGCCGCTGTTATCGGTAGCCCTGGTCGGCTACACCAATGCCGGCAAGTCGAGCATTCTCCGGGCGCTGTCACCCCAATCCGACGTGTTCGTCGAGGATCGGCTGTTCGCCACCCTGGACACCCTCACCCGCGAAACTGAACTGGGCGAAGGGGTCCGGGTGCGGGTCACCGATACTGTCGGGTTCATTCGCAAGCTTCCCCACCACCTGGTGGCGAGTTTCCGCGCCACCCTGGAGGAAGTGCGGGAAGGCGACCTCCTGCTGCACGTGATCGATGCCAGCCACCCGGAGTGGGAAGAGCAGATGACGGTGGTGCAGGAGGTGCTGGCTGAGCTGGGCGTGGGCGAGCGGGAGACCCTGCTGGTCTTCAATAAGATGGATGCGGTAGAGGATGCCGAGGCGGTAGCGGCACGGGTCCGGGAACTCTATGACGACGCGGTGATCGCGAGCGCGATAACGCCGGGCGGTTTGGACGAACTGAAGCTGCGGTTACGGGAGCGGGAACGTCGGGCTCACCCGGCGGTGACGGTACGGGTTCCCATCGGAGAAGGCGCGCGGCTGGCCGAGTTGTACCGGATCGGCGAAGTGATGTCCCGGGAACAGCTGAACGGGGTGTTCGAGCTGAAGGTGCGGATGGAACCCAGCGAAATCCAGCGGCTGCGGAACCTGGGAGTGGAAATCAGTTAGCAGTAAGTGGTAAGCAGTAAGCAGTAAGCAGGACCGATGCTGGCAATGTTGCCGAAAACCTTATCGGTGGCCGCGACCAAATCCCGCTTACAGCTCACTTCTTACTGCTTACTCGCTTAAGAGCTGCTCGAGTAAGAGCCAGCGGTCCATCCCCGCAAACTTCTGGTGCATCTTGGTGCTGGGCGCGCCGCCGCTCGCCTCGTCTTCCTCGTTCTGCAGGTCGGCCAGGGCATCGAGCCCGCCGGACGCGAACTTCTTCAGTCCCCGCTCCAGCGCCATCCCCGCGGTCCTGAAGTTAAACAGGGTAGAGAACTGCAGCACGAAGCCCAGGTCAGCGAGCTGCTGGTTGCTGATCATGGTGCCGGCTTTCTTGGCCCGGCCAAAGTACAGGGACGGCGAAAGGTTGAATCCCAGCATCTGCTTCGGATAGTACTTCCGCATGCCCTCGGCGAATTCCTGGGGCTGATCGATCTCGGTATTGTTGAACTCCGGCCACACGACGTCCACGCCCAGCTCGGCCGCCTCCCATCCGTCCTCGATAGCTCCCTGCACCCCGCCGGCCGACTGGCCGGGAATGGCGCCATCCACCGAATCGGTCCGGGCGATGATCACCACGTCGACCCCGGTAACCTGGGCCGCCGCCTTGATTGCCTTGAGCTTGCCGATCCAGGCCTTGCGCGGCACCAGCACCTTGGCGCGCTTCTGAGCGCCGACCTTCACGATGTGGCCGCAGGTGCGATCGGCTGGATCCTGGTTCTCGAGGTGGACACCGCCCGCCCGGGCGCGGATCAACTCGATGGCGAGGGAGAAGGTCTGGCCCGGTCCGCCGAACCCCGCTTCCATGTCCACGAACATCGGCGGGACCTGGAGCACGTCTTTGCCGCCCGAGTCGTAGAAGTGGGTGTGGCGCGCGCCCTCGATCCCCATCCACAGCTCGTGGACCAGCTTGACCATGTCGTGCGACGCGTAAACGCCGATGTCGGGGAACATGCTCTTGGTGGCGGCCAACTGCCATCCGCTGCCGTACAACGTCTTGAACCCGGCCCGGGTCATGATGGCCGCGGTAAAGGCGTCGTATGCCCCGGCGGTATGGAGGTACCCGCGTGACGCCGCCGCCTCCTTGAGCAACCGCCGGAGCTTGTCGCTGGGGTGCTCCGATTCGGGCGGGGCGAAGAGTTTTGCAATATCTGCCGCGGGGTAACTGACACCGGTCCCGGGGCGGGTCGTCGTGGCCATTGGTGTTTCCTGATCGTTTCGGGGTCTGTTCAGGCTACAGGCGAAAGCGCACGGTCCACCATACAAGATATGCGCCGTCAAGAAGGTGCAGGGTGCAGGGTGAAAAGCGTGCGAGGTTCAGGGTGCAGGGTGCCCTGCCCGAGTCTTCCTGCACATTGCACTTGGCAGCTGGTTCCCCTGCACTCTGCACCCTGCACTCTGCACCCGTACTCCGCACTTCGTTATCGCCGGAGAACGACCACGATGGCCACGAGGCTGGCCAGGATCTGGGCGACGGATCCGACGATGGCCACATAGTCCTTCTTGTCCGCTGGATCGCGTTCGGGTACGAAGATGAACGCGCCGGCGAGCGGGGTGGGGTGATAGTCGGGAAGCAGGAACCGGCGTTTCACACTCTCAACCTTGCCATTCGGCTGAACCACGTAGGTGCGGCCCTTGTCGGCCCGGCTGGAGAATCCGCCCGCCGAGTAGACGTAGTAGTCCGCGTCGCGGCCCGGCGCATAGGAGATCGCCACCGGGGAATTGACCGCGCCTCCCACCTGGACGACAGGGTTGTACTCGGGAATGAAGACCGAGTCGCCGCCCACCAGGATCAGGTTGTCGCGGTACTTCGGATCCCGGATGATTCGCGGGAGGTCCACGCCGATCCGCCCGGCGCGATTCAGCGAACGGTAGAACTGGACGCCGGTGGGGTACGCCTCGCTGGTGAGGCCACCGGCGCGATGGATCATGTCGAGCAGCCGGTCGGTGCGGGTCAGCAGGGCGTAGCGGCCCGGATAGCGCACCTGGCCCTGGATCACGACGGTGCGCTGCAGCTCCCAGTCCGGTTGGCGCAGGATGAGGACGTTGTCATAGGCCTTGAGCTCGACCGTCGGGGCGCCGCCGGCCAGGGCCGGAAGGCCGGGAGGACCGAGGTAGGCCGAGTCGCGATCGCGCTCGAACAGGTAGGTCGAGTCGAGCGGAACCCGGATCGTGGTAGCGACGACGCCGCCCTCGCGGTCCTCAGGCAAGCGGGCAACCTCCGCTTCCTTGAGCCAGGCGTCTTCGGTCACCCCGTTGGCCATGAGGACCGCGTCGCGCAACGTCATCCCGTCGCGAAACGGCAGCCGACCCGGTCGGCGCACCGCGCCGGTGATGGACACGAAGCGAACCGGGCGGAAGTCGGTGCGGGAGAAGACCAGGATCTCGTCCTCGTCCTCCAGCGCCAGGTCTTCGCTCACGGCGCCGGTCGAGTCGCGGAATGCGGAGCGGAGCTGGATCCTGGTGCTGTCACTGCGCAGCCGGCTGACCAGGATCTGGCCCAGGTACACGTCCGGCTTGGGGCCGCCGGCCAGCCGCACCGCGTCGCTGAGCCGCATGCCGGGGCTGAAGCCGACTGTCCCGGACATCCAGACATTGCCTCGCACCGTCACGAACCCGCGAGCCCGGCTGGACACGCCGAACACCTCGACCGAATCTCCCGCCACCAATGGAAACGCGGGACCGGTGGCGGTGACGAACTGATCGGCGCCCAGGTCGATCACCACACGTTCGGCAGAGCCGGGAGAGCGGCGATCGGCCGGGAGAATCCGGTGGATCTGTACCCGGCGGCCCTGGGCGTCGGCTTCGAAGCCGCCGGCGGCCTGGATCAGGTCGCGCAGGGTTTCGCCCGGCGCCATCTCGTAGATCGCGGGCCGCACCACCTGGCCGGTGACCTCGACGCGGGGGCCGTGCACCGGGACGAAGACCACGTCGCCGGTCTGGAGCCGGACGTCACTGCGGGTATCGCCCCGCAGGAAGTAATCATAGAGATCGAGCGAATCCACGATCGCCGTACCGCGGCGGATGTAGATCCGTCGCAATCCGGCCTGGTCATTGGGACCGCCCGCCGCATAGAGCGCGGTCAACGCCGAGCCGGCGCCTGAAACCTGGTAGGACCCCGGCCGCGTTACTTCTCCGACGACATAGACCTGGTTTTTTCTGAGCCGGGCGACCGTGATTTTGAACGTGGTCGTCGCGTTAGCGCCGCGCCGCACTCCGGAATACACCCGTCCCAGCCGGGAATACAACAGATCCTCCAACTGCCCGAGCGTGAGGTTGGCCACATAGAGCTGGCCGACCTGGGGGATGAAGATCCAGCCCTCCCGGTTCACCTCGAGGGTATGGGCCAGCTCGACCTCGCCACTGAGTACCAGCACCAGCACATCACCCGGCCCCAGCTGGTAGTTGGCGTCTACCGGCCCGGCCAGCGCCGGCTCGAACTGGGTGGTCCGGCCCCGAAACGCGTCGAGGCCGAACAGCTTGAGCCCCGGATGCACGAGCCCCCTCCGCACCGAGTCCCGGGTGAGCGAGTCCATTGCCACGAAATCGAGAGTATCCACGCCGGTCGTGTCGACAAATCCCGACTCCGCGGTAAGCGAGTCGAGCTCTTCGCTGCTGGTGATGCCGAGCAGGCGGACCGCCTCGAGCACGTTGGTGCTCGGTGTCACCACGCGGGTAGTATCGGCGCCGCTCAGGTAATCATCGAGAAGGGTCTCCGGGTATCCCGCAGCGCGGAGCCGGGCGCGGATCTGGTCCGGGGTGAGGCCGCTGGCCCCGATCCGCTGCCGCAGCTGGGTCACCAGGTCGGGGCGGTTTCGCAGTATCTGCCTGGCTTGTTCCGCGCTGGGCTGCTGGGCGGACAGCACCTGCGGCAGCGCGGTAAGACCGGCGACCAGCAGGATCCAGATAATTCGGGTAACTCGGGGTACGACGGGTCCGAGCATAGGCGTTGCTAGGTCCTCGCGGGGTGCACCGAGCGGGGGATGGCACGCGGCCGGGATTGGGATTATACCCCCAGAACCTTCTGCCAGAAAGCCCGGGTCTTCTGAGCGATCGCGGCGTCCACGAACTCGCTCATCACCCGGCGGCGTCCCTCCTGGGCCAGTGCCGAGCGGTGCGGGGCGGATTCCATGAGCTGGGTGATTGACTCGGTAAGGGCCGGTACGTCGTCTTCCTTAACCACCACGCCGGCGGGCCCGATGATCTCGGGCAGCGCTCCTGAATCACTCCCGATCACCGGCACACCATTGCCCATCGCTTCGATGACCGCGCGACCGTGCGGCTCGACCCACTGCCGGGTGGTGCGCGCCGGTGCGACCAGGCAGTCGAGCCGGGGCCAGATCATGGAAAGATCTTCCGACGGCAATGCTCCCAGCCACGTCACCCGCGAAGCGATGCCGAGCCGCTCGGCCATGGACTCGAGTTCTTCCTGCGCGGGTCCGCTGCCCACGACCAGGAGGTCCCAGCGGCCGAGGAGGCGCACGCAGGCGCGGAGCAACAGGTCGAGCCCCTTCTCGGGAACCAGGCGGCCGACGAACCCGATGGTGAAGCCCTGGTGGGGCACCGGGGTCAGCATCCGGGGAATGCCGACGCCGAGCTGGGGAATCGTGGTCGTGGGAGTCTTGGGACTCGCCCGGGCGAGCAGGGACGCGGCCACCCGGTTGGCCGCGATCAGTCCCTGGGCGCGACCCAGGGAGCGGGCGCGGCGCCAGCGTTGAGTCAAGGGGTACGCCCGGCTGACCGACTCCGCGCTGAAGAGGATGGAAGGAATGCGGAGTCGCGCCGCCAGCGCGGTCGCCACGGTGGCGGCCTGGGTCCAGGGTTCTTCCTCGACGTGAAGGATGTCGGGCCGGAAATCACGGAGCAGTTTCCGAATCGTGAAGCGATCCCACACCGCGGTGCCCTGGCGGCCCGGGAGGGTCCGCACCTTGACCGGCACGACGCGAACTCCGGAATCGTCACCCCAGGTCGCGGTCAGCGAGGTACCGGTAATCGGCTGGTTCCAGTGCTCGGGGACGGCGACGGCCAGGGCGCAGCCCATGCCGGCCAGCTCCCTGAGCTTGCCGCGGTATGCCGGGTTGATGTAGGTACGAGACAGGATGACGGCGCGCATATCTCCGGGGAAATCTGGTTAATCAGCCAGCCAACTGGTGATCGCCTGGGTGACCTTGTCACCGGCGTTGCCTTGTCCATAGGCGCCGCGGTCCCAACTCGCGTGGGCCCAGCGTTTCAATTGACCGTTGAGCGCGGCTGCCAGGCCGGCGACCGCGTCCCGCGGCGGCACCAGCACGTTGGCGCCGGCCTCGATCGTCTCGAGCCACTCGGTCTCGGTCCGGATGGTCACACAGGGCACCCCGGACCAGTAAGCTTCGCGCTGGACGCCGCCGGAATCGGTCACGACCGCGGCCGCCCGGCCGATCAGCGCCAGGCTCTCGAGGTAGCCGACCGGCTCCCGGATCCATAGTTGCCCGATCCGGGTCCGGGTCTCGCCCAGGTCATCGAGGACGGCACGGGTCCTCGGGTGCAGCGCGAGCAGCACCGGGTAGTCCTGGTTCCCCAGGGCAGTGACGACATCCTTGAGCACCGCCGGGTCGGCCGTCAACTCCGCCCGGTGCAGGGTAGCGAAGACGTAGCCCTTGCCGTGGTTTTCCGGGATCAGGGAGCTCACATCGGGCAACCGGTCCCGGCAGGCCTTGAGCACGTCCAGCGCGACATCCCCGGTGTCCACCACCGTGGCATCGGGGCGCGCGGCCCGAACCCGCTCCGTGACAGCGCGCGACGGAGTACAGAGGAGATCCGCGATGGTATCAACCAACCGGCGATTGATCTCCTCGGCCATGCCGGCGTCCTGGGCCCGGAGGCCAGCCTCGACGTGAACGACCGGTACTCCGGCCTTGGCCGCGGCCAGCCCGGAGCCCAGGGTCGAGTTGGTGTCCCCGATGACCACCAGGGCGTCGGGCCGCCGTTCGATGACGAGAGTTTCGATGCCGATCAGGATCGCCGCGGTCTGCCGCGCGTGGGTTCCGGATCCAACCTCGAGGAAATGATCGGGGGGAGACACGCCGAGTTGCTGATAGAGTAATCCGTTCATCACAAAGTCATAGTGCTGACCGGTGTCTACCGTGAACAGGGGGCCCGCCTTCTCCAATGCGCGTCGCAGAATGCTCGCCTTGATGATCTGGGGACGAGTTCCGTAACACAGGGCTATCATCGGGCCTTAATGAAGAAGGGGCGCGGCCGGGCCATTTCTGGTGCTATAAAATGGCGGGGTAGGTCTCCGATTCAAACTCGGCATGAAACCGACCCTGCAGTTATCTGTTATCTTTGGGTTGGCGGCCCAATTGCCAGACAGGAAATGCAATAGGGACTAAGGACTAAGGGCTAAGGACTGTGTGTCAGTAAGTCCTTAGTCCTTAGTCCTCAGTCCAGCGTAAGGGACCCACAAATCAATGGACGTCCAATGCGAATTCTGCACCTGGCCAAGCATTACTGGCCCCACTCCGGCGGCATGGAGCGGGTGGTGCAGGACCTCGCCGAGGGTGCCTCGGCACTGGGTCACGAGGTCCAGGTCGTGGCCTACGGCCGCCGGGGCGATGGACGGGGCCAGCGGTCGAAGGTCACCCGGGTCTGGTCGCTCGGAACGGTCGGGGCCCAGGAGATCGCGCCGGGGTACCTGAAGGCCGCATGGCGCGGGGCCGACGTCGTCCACCTGCATCATCCCCACCCGCTGGCCGACTTCACCGCACTGGCGCGATTCCGCCGGACTCCGCTGGTCATCACTCAGCACGCCGACGCCAAGGGGAAGATGGCCGGCTGGCTCTCGCGTGCCGCGTTGCGCGGGGCAGGGGCCATCGTGGTCCCCAGCCGGGCCCACGTCGCGCTCTGCTCCGAGCTGGTGGGATTCGAGAGCAAGGTCTCGGTGATCCCGTTCGGCGTTGACATCGAGCGCTGGATCACCGTGCCGGAGCCGCCGGTCGGAGCGCCGCCCAAGGCATTATTCATCGGCCGGCTGGTCCGCTACAAGGGGCTGGACATTCTGCTCCGCGCCCTGGAACGGGTGCCCGACCTTCGGCTCGACGTCGTAGGCAGCGGACCCGAAGGGCCACGGCTCAAGACCCTGGCCCGCGCGCTCGCCATCACTGACCGCATTCGCTGGTTCGGCGAGTATCCCGACGAAGACCTCCCTCGCCGCATGGCCGAATCCAATTTCCTGGTCCTCCCCTCGGTGACGGTGGAGGAAATGTTCGGATTGGTCGTCATCGAGGCGATGGCGGCGAGCCGGCCGGTGGTGACCACCGCGCTCCCCAGCGGAGTCCGTGAAGTGAACCTCGCCGGCGAGACCGGTCTCGAGGTACCGCTCCGGGACGTGGACGCGCTGGCCGCGGCGCTGGATACCCTGGCCCATGATCCTGACCTGAGGGCGCGGATGGGAGAGGCGGGCCGGCTCCGGGCCGAGCGTTTTTTCAGCCGCCGCCGGATGGTGCAGGAACACCTCGCTCTCTACCAGCGGGTGGCCGCGGGGAGAGCCGCGGTAAGATCAGAAGGTGGAGTGACTGGATAGGCGCTCCGGGGGAGTGCCGGAAGGCTTCCATTCTACTAGGTTTAGCTGGAGCCTGGGAAACCCCAGGCGTTCTATCTCATGCCAGGACAGTCCATTACCTCTACGGCGTCCCCCGAACGCACTCCGGTAAACCCCACTCCGGTGCACTCCGCCGAAGCACCCCCTTCGGCGCCTGTTTCTCCCACCCCTGATAACGAGACGCCGCTTGGCGTCCGCCTCGGTCTCCAGCAGCGCGCGGCCAGAAACTTCCGCAACCACCTGAGGCGCGGTGTTCGACGGGTCGGGGTCCTGGTGCTGGCCGACCTGGTCGCCTTCGAGCTGATGCGAACGGTCTTTCGCGCCATCCGGAACAACGCGGTCATTGGCAATTCAGTCGCCGGGGCGTTGCAGGACAAGCTGCCCAACGGTTACCTCGGCGGGTGGCAGTTCGCGTCGGCGCTGGTGCTCGGCCTCTGGGTAACCGGGAACTACAGCCATGGCGATGACCGGCGCGATCCGCGGCGGGTGTTCGCCGGCTGCGCGCTGGCCGTGGCGCTGCCGCTCTGGATGCCGCTCTGGACCCAGGGCCTGGGCATCGTGCTGCTGCAGTACTGCGTGACCGTACTGGTCGTGTGGGGCGTGATTGTCGCCGAGCGGCTGCTCATCGACAAGCTGGTCGAGCGGATCTCCTCACCGGAGCGGCACGCGGCCAGGACCATCTTCGTGGGGCCGGTCAATGACTGCCGGGTCGCCGCTCGGAATCCCGGCCTGGTAGACTCTGGAGACTACCGCAACCTGGGCTTCGTGGACGTGGCGATGCCTCCGGACCCCGAAGCGCTCGGTCATGTGCTGGATTTTCGCCGATTGCTGCACGAGACCGGGGCGGAAACTGTCGTGGCCTGCGGCTACCTCCCCGACCACCACCTGCACGACGTGGCGGAAGCGGCGCTCTCATCGGGATGCCAGCTGCTCTCGCTCCCCCGGTCCATCTCCATCGCCGGGGTGCAGCCCTCCGTGGTGTGGCGCCAGGGCCAGCCGCTGATGGAGTTGAGCACACCGAGCCTCAAGGGCCAGCAGTTGGTGCTGAAGCGGCTGGTGGACCTGGCCGGTGCCCTGACCGGCTTGTTGCTGGCCAGCCCGGTGATGCTGCTGTCCGCATTGGTCATCAAGCTGGATTCCCGGGGGCCGGTATTTTTCCGCCAGGAGCGAATCGGGACCGGTGGCCGCCGGTTCAGCGTGTGGAAGTTCCGGACCATGCAGGCCAACGCCTCGGACGCTGCGCATCGGGACCTGGTGACCCGGATGCTGGTCGGACAGGAAGGCACCGGGCACACCAACGCGGAAGGGAAACAGGTCTACAAGCTGGCCAACGACGCCCGGGTGACCCGGTTCGGGGCATTTCTCCGCCGTACTTCGATCGACGAACTCCCCCAGCTATTCAACGTCCTCAAGGGCGACATGAGCCTGGTGGGGCCGCGGCCGCCGCTCAGTTACGAGTTCGAAGCGTACGACCACTGGCAGTACGACCGGCTCGAAGTGCGGCCCGGGATCACCGGGTTGTGGCAGGTATCGGGGCGGAACCTGCTCACCTACCGGCAGATGTGCGAGCTGGACGTGGAATACGTCAAGTGCTGGTCGCTGTACCTGGATTTCAAAATCCTGCTGAAGACGATTCCAGTAGTACTTTTCAATTCTGGGAGAGCATCGTAGAGGTACTGGGTACTGCGTACTGGGTGCTGCATAAACCTCCCTGCGCCCCCAGTACCCAGTACCCAGTACCCAGTACCCAGTACCAAAGAGGAGCCCAAATTGCGCGCTGTGAGAGTCGGTGTCATCGGTTTGGGCTACTGGGGACCCAACCTGGTCCGCAACTTCGCCCGGCATCCCCATTCCCAGGTCCAGGCCGTGTGCGATACCCGGTATGAGCGCGCTACTCGTACCGGCTCGGAGTACCGGGTTCCCACCATTACCGACCAGGCCACCGAAATCCTGCGCGCCCCGGACATCGATCTGGTGGTGATCGCGACCCCGTCATTCACCCACTACGAGCTGGCGCGCGACGCCCTGCTGGCGGGCAAGCACGTCCTGGTGATGAAGCCGCTGGCCACCCAGGTGGACCATGCCGAGGAGTTGTGCGCACTGGCCCAGCGGCAGGGCTGCCTCCTGGCGGTGGACCACACGTTCGTGTTTACCGGCGCGGTGCGGAAGATGAAAGAGCTGATCGATTCCGGCGAAGTCGGCGAACTCTACTACTTCGACTCGGTCCGCATCAACCTGGGGCTGATCCAGACCGACGTGAACGTCATCTGGGACCTGGCTCCTCACGATGTCTCCATCATGGACCACCTGATCGGCCAGCGGGCGACCGCGGTGTCGGCCACCGGGGCATGCCACGGGGGCAGCCCCACCGAGAACATCGCATACGTCAACGTGCATTTCGGCAA
The DNA here is from genome assembly GCA_036006525.1 of Gemmatimonadales bacterium. Lineage (GTDB taxonomy): Bacteria > Gemmatimonadota > Gemmatimonadetes > Gemmatimonadales > GWC2-71-9 > DASYPP01. The sequence continues at coordinate 14,168 of DASYPP010000069.1, read as the reverse complement.
ATCGCTGCTGGGGCACATCCACGTGAACTGGCTGGCGCCGGCGAAAGTGCGCCGCACCATCGTGGGCGGCTCCAAGCGGATGATGATCTACGATGACATGGAGCCCAGCGAGAAGCTCAAGGTGTACGACAAGGGCGTCCTGATCTCGCACGACACCTCGCCGGAGAACGAGTTCGAGTGGATGATCTCCTATCGCTCGGGTGACATGCATGCACCCAAGCTGGAGACCCGCGAGGCGCTGGCCAGCGAGACCGACAACATCATCCAGTCCATCCTGGGCAAGGACCAGCTGGTGGTGGATGGGCCGGCCGGCCTCCGGGTCGTACAGATCCTGGACGCGGCCCAGCAGTCCATCGACCAGCACGGCGCCCGGATCCCGGTGCCGGGACCCGCGCCGGTCGCGGAGGCATGATTTCCGCCGAGGAGCGAGACCGGCAGTTCTGCCGGATCGCGTCCGACGTCAGGCTGGGCAAGAACGTCCGGATTCACGCGTTCGTGAATCTCTACGGCTGCGAGATCGGCGACGAAACCTCCATCGGCACCTTTGTCGAAATCCAGAAAGGGGCGCGGGTCGGCGCCCGCTGCAAGGTGCAGAGCCACACCTTCATCTGCGAAGGGGTAACCATCGAGGACGAAGTCTTCGTCGGCCACAACGTCAACTTCATCAACGACCGCTATCCCCAGGCGACCAATGCGGACGGCAGCAAGCAGACCGATGCCGACTGGCAGGTCTTGCCGACCCTGGTGCGGCGGGGCGCGTCGATCGGCACCGGGGCGGTGCTGCTGGGCGGGGTGACTGTCGGGGAGCGGGCCATCGTGGGCGCCGGCGCGGTGGTGACCCATGACGTGCCCGCCGGGGCGACGGTCGTCGGCAATCCGGCCCGGCTTCTCTCGTCGCGACCGCGACCCTGAGATGAGGGCCTGCCGGATCGCCGTTCCTGTCCTGGTTTCGCTGCTGGCCGGTTGCGCCGACCGGATCTCCGAGCCTGGCTCCGCGTCAGTCTCGGTCCGCATCTTCTCCCCATCCAGTATCTCGTTCCCCACCACCGGTGACACGGTTTCGCTCGAGGTCAGCCTCATCGATGTGCGTAACGGAACGCGATTCCCCACCGGGCTCGGTTTCCTGAGCCGGGACAGTTCGGTCGCGACGGTGGATGCCGGGGGCCTGGTCCGCGCGGCCGGGAGCGGGACCACCTGGGTCGTAGCGGCAGCCGACCTCGGCACGCCGGACAGCATCGCGGTTTCGGTCACCCAGGTTCTCGATTCGCTGGTGGTCGCGACCGATCCCCACACGCCGATCCTCTCGATCGGGTATGACAGCCTGTTGCCGCTCGCCTGCCGGGTCTTCGACCAGGCGGGCGCGGTCATCGCGGCGGCCACGACCGTGGCCAGTGCGACCGGCGCGTTCGTGGGGACTTCCTGCACCGACCTGCGAGCACGCCACTCCGGGCCGGATACCCTCAGGGTCCAGGCCGGGGGACACCAGACCACGATCCCGGTCACCGTCGCGATCAGGCCGGCCCTGCTCGGCCCGCCGGACCAGCCCCTCCTGGCCGATAGCATTCCGGCCGGCTGCCAGCCCTGGGCGCCGACCTTCCGGCACGGCTCGACGGGAGACTGGGAGCTGTACTTCACCGGCTACTGTGACGCGTCCTCTTCGACGATCTCCAGCGGAGACCTCCATCGCCTGCGATCGGTCGACGGCGTCCATTTCAGTTACGACGGGGTTGCCATCACCAGGGATCCCGATCCCCGGGCCCCACGGGGAACCGGCATCGAGAATATCGCCATCGTGCCCCGGGCCGAAATGCCGGGGTGGCGGATGTTCTTTGCCGCCGGCGGCAACGATTCCTACGGTTGGCAGATTTACTCGGCGGTGTCCGCCGACGAGAGAACCTGGACGGCGGAGAAGGGAGTGCGGGTCTCCAACGGAGGCACCTTTCCACCGTTGCGGCCGGTCGCACCGCCCTGGCCGGTGGGCGAAGGCATCGAGATCGACCGGACCCCGGAGGGCGAGTGGCGAATGATCACCGGCGGATACGAGAACATCAGGCCGGCCGTGAATACATTTCAACTGGTCGAGTGGCGCTCGCCGGACCAGATCAGCTGGCGCTATCGGGGCGCCGTGTTGACCACCCACCAGGTGGGGCCGGCCGCCAGCCGGTCGGTGTACAGTCCTTCGGTGCACCAGGTGGTTCCCGGCCTCTACCGGATGTACTTCACCGGGGGTAACGAGCACTCCCCCGGCGGCCGCAGCCGCATCTACACCGCGGTGAGCATTGACCGCAGCAATTGGCAGAACGAGGGAGTCCTGGTGAGCCAACCCGGCGCTGATTTCTTCTACAGCTCGTTCGTCGATGGCACCCTGGTATTCATCCGCCAACCGGTCGGCATCGCGCGGTCCCTGGGCGCCGTCCCGGTGCTGACCCGCTGATGCCAACCCCGCGTCGTCCTCGGCTGACCGGCCAGGTTGCCCTGGGTCTCGCGCTGGCTTGTGCGGCGGCGCTGGCCTGTGCCGACCGGGCAGTGGAACCCCGTCCAGGGACGGAGGTCGTGAATGAGAAGGGAGACACGCTTGCGGTCTGGCTGGCCAATGCCGGCGGGATCCTGAACTTGAGACAAGGTGATCCGGTACCGCTCACCTGCCGGGCGGTGGATCGCAACGGGCACCCGCTTGCGACCGTGCCGGTGGTGACTCCGGGTAACCGCGGGACGATCACTCCCGCGGTGTGTCCCAACGTGGTGGCCGCGCGGTCCGGCTTTGATACCCTGACCATCACCACCGGCAGCCTGTCGGTGCGGGTCCCGATCACCCTGGTGCTCCGGCCCCAGGTCTCATCACCGGTCGGCGAGTTCATGGCGATCGACAATCCCCGGAGTGGCAAGGGATACTGGTCGCCATCGATGCGGCGAAATTCTCTAAATCAGCTCGAGGTCTATTACTCGGGCTATTCCAACGTACCAGACTCGACCGGGTACACTCGCGGCGACCTGTACCGGTTGACCTCCAGCGATGGACTCCACTTCCACTACGCCGGCGTTGCGCTCAGGCATGACCCCGACATCTGCGCGCTCGATGGCAGGGGTATCGAGAATATCGCTATCCTGCCCCGCAACGATGGACCCGGATGGCGGATGTTCTATGCCGGGGGCACGGACCCGTGTTATGGCTGGCAGGTGCTTTCTGCGGTGTCTACCGATGAGGTGCACTGGACCAGGGAACCGGGCGTCCGACTCTCCAACGGCGGCACCCAGCCGCCGGCGGCGCCAGTGTATGCGCCCTGGCCGGTGGGCGAAGGCATGGACGTGGATCAACTGCCTAGTGGCGAATGGCGCATGCTCACCGGGGGATACGAACACCTTCAGCCGTACGTGGACAAGTTCCAGATCGTCGAGTGGCGCTCGCCGGATCAGCTGAACTGGCGCTATGTCGGTGCGCTTCTGACCACCCGGGACATGCCCGCCGAGTCGAACGCATCTATCTACAGCCCGACCATTCGCGAGTTCGCCCCCGGCCTGTTCCGGATGATCTTTGCCGGCGACAACCGCCATGCCCCCGGCGGGCGGAGCCGGTTGTGGACCGCCATCAGCACCGACCGCTCGCACTGGAAATTCGAAGGCGAGCTGATGGGCGCCCCGGGCACCGATCTCTGGTATGCCACGCTGGTGGACGAACACCTCGTGTTTGTCCGCAAGGATGCCGGCGGCCATCCCATGCTGGCGACTGCCACGGTGATCATGAACTGAATATCTTGGAGGCATGCCCGTTCCCTTCCTTGATCTCGTCACTCCCCACCAGCAACTCGAAACCGAACTCCTCGATGTCCTGCGCCGCGCTCTGGGCCGGGCGGCATTCGTGGGAGGGAGCGAGGTCGAGGGATTCGAGCGGGAGTTTGCCGCCTTCGCCGGCGCCAAGGGCTGCGTCGGGGTGAACAGCGGGACCGACGCGCTCCGGTTCGTCTATCACGCGCTCGGCACCAGACCGGGGGACGAAGTCTTGACCGTCTCTCATACATTCATTGCCACGACGGAATCGATCACCCAGGTGGGCGGTGTCCCCCGGTTCGTGGATGTGGACGATGCGACACTCACGATGGATCCCGCGGCCGTAGAAGCAGCGATCACTCCCCGCACCGTGGGTATCGTGCCGGTCCACCTCTATGGCCAACCATGTGACATGGACCCGCTGCTGGCCCTCGCGAAGCGGCACGGCCTGTGGATCGTGGAAGACGCGGCCCAGGCGCACGGCGCGCGCTACCGGGACCGGCCGGTCGGCACCATGGGGGCCATGGCGGCCTGGAGTTTCTATCCCGGGAAGAACCTGGGCTCACTGGGGGAGGGTGGAGCGGTCACCGGTGACGATGATACAAAGCTCGGAGTGGTGCGCCAGCTCCGGGAGCACGGCCAGAGCCGGAAGTACTACCACGACATCGAAGGTTATAACGGGCGACTGCACGCGATTCAGGCCGGCTTCCTCCGGGTCAAGCTGCCCCATCTCAGCCGGTGGAATGAGGGCCGGCGCCGCGCTGCATCGCTGTACCGCCAGGCCCTGGCGGACATTCCCGGGATCCGGGTCCCGGTGGAAGCCGACTATGCCTATCACGTCTACCATCTGTTCGTGATCCGGGCCGAACGGAGAGATCAGCTTCAATCCCATCTCACCGCGCGCGGGATCGGCACCGGGCTGCATTATCCGCTCCCGCTGCATCAGCAGGCCGCTTACCGTCACCTCGGCACGCGCCCAGGGTCCCTTCCAGTCACTGAGCGAGCTGTCAGCGAGATCCTGAGCCTTCCCATGTTTCCCGAATTGAGCGAGGCGCAGGTCGGCATGGTGGCCGACGCCATCCGCGAGTTCTATCGCGGCGCCTGATCGCTCAGATTGCGCCCGGTGTTTGCTATTACCGCAATGGTTAAACCTTGCAAAATATCCTCACGAAAGCCACAGTATCCCACAGAAACCACAGAAGAAAAGACATAGTTTGTTGTTCGTGGCTTTCGCGCGATTTCGTGGCCTTCGTGAGGATATGTTGCAAAGCTCGCCTCGCTGTACCAGATCCGCCAACGCGGCCTCATCCATCCACTGCAAGAGTAGGAGTTACGGTGGATTCAGCAGCTTCCGATAAACCTGGCGCAAAACCTCGGCGTCTCGAACCGGGTCCAGCCGGCGCGCGGCGTGTTGCTGAGCCTCCCGGGCGCGGCGCACCCGCTCCGCCGGGTCGGCCGAGGCGAACTGGGCAATCACGCGAGCGGCTTCGGGAGCGGAGTTCGGCGTGAAGTACCAGGCCGAGGTGGCGGGGAAGTAGTCGAGGTAGGTCGGGATCGCGGGGATGATGGCCGGGATGCCGAGGTGGATGTACTCGAGCAGCTTGGTGGAGAGCGAGAAACGCGTCATCACGTCGAGCCGGGTCGGTACCAGGCCCGCGTGGTAGCCGGGCAGCCGGTCGCGCAGCACGTGGTGGCTCACCACTCCCTTGAGTGAAACGAAGCTGTCCAGCCGGAGATCGCGGATTTGCTGGCGTAGCTCTTCGGCGCTCTGGCCGTCGCCATAGATATCGAATCTGGCGTCGACCCCCGACGAGCGCGCCAGCTCCACGGCATTGATGGCCAGGTCGAGACCATAGAGCGGAGTCAGGGTGCCGTGGTACACCAGTCGCAAGGGCCCCTGGACCTGGCCGTCGGTGAGTCCGCCCGGGCCGAACTCACCGGGGTCGGCGAAATTGTGGACGACCGAGATGGTCTCTCCCGGCCGCGCCGGACGGGTCCTCAACCGGTCGGCCACCGCTTCGTTGACCGTGACGACCCGATCGGCCCTCCGGCGGGACCATCGCTCGAGCCGGCGCCCGATTCGCTCACCGATCGCCCCGGTCCATGATCCGAACTTGGAGCGGATAAACTCGGGAAACAGCTCGTGGAGGTCCAGGATCACTCGCGCACCGACCTTGCGGGCAGGCCCGGTGGCGGCGACCAGGAAATCCGGCAGGGTATGCACGTGAAAGACCCGGGCCTGGCGAAACCGGGCGTCGCTCGCGACCAGGCGTCGCGCACGACGAAGAAAGCCGAAGTATTCCACCAGGTAGCTGAAGGCCGATCCTCGCCGCCGCTCTCCCGGCAGCCGGACCACCACGACCCGGCCGTAGTGGCCCACCTCCGGCAGCTTCCCCCGAGCTCCCAGCGCGATCACCACGACCCGCTCCCCGACTTGAGTCGCGATGCCTGCCTCGCGGCGGGGACGGGGATCCTCCGGAAATTTCGACTGGGTGATGTGTACGATGTCGAAAGGACGGCGCGAGGTCGGGGACCGATTACTTTTCCCGCGACTCACGGAGGAAGAATTCATGGTGCCTGAATACTGCGCGGCGAAGGTGAGTTATCAAGGCCCGGAGCGGTTTCGCTGATGTGCGGAATCACCGGCGCCCTGGGGCGTGTCGCCTCGACCGATGTCACCCTCAGGCTGGAGCGGCTGAACGGGGCGCTGATCCACCGTGGCCCCGATGGCTGTGGGATGCGGTACTTCAACAACCGCTCTGCCGGGTTCGGCCACCGCCGCCTCAGCATTCTCGACCTGGAGACCGGCGACCAGCCGATGTCCAACGAGAACGGCTCGGTGTGGGTGACCTACAACGGAGAGATCTATAACCACGGCGAACTGCGCCAGGAGCTGGAGCAGTCCGGCCACCGGTTCCGCACCCGGTCCGACACCGAAGTGCTGGTGCACGGGTGGGAGCAGTGGGGCACCGCGCTGTTCGGCAAACTGAATGGCATCTTCGCATTCGCGCTGTATGACGGAAATACCGCTCCCGGCACGGTCTGGCTCGCGCGCGATCCGCTTGGCGTCAAGCCGCTGTACCTGGGGCGGACGCCCTCGGAGTGGTGGTTCGTCAGCGAGTTGTCCGCGGCGCGGAATGCCGGCCTGCTGGAGCCCGAGTTGCGTTCCGAGGCCTTCGCCGAGTTCCTGGTGTATCGCTTCGTCCCCTCGCCGGGAACCTTCTATCAGAATGCGTGGAAGCTCCCGCCGTCGCACTACTGCCGGCTGCCCCTGGACCAGTTGTCCGGAGCGCCGGCCTTCGTGCGATATCAGCCGGAGTTCGCGCCGTCCCAGCTTCCCGATACTCGCGCCGAGTGGGAGGAGGCGATCCGGCAGGGACTGCGAGTGGCCGTCACCCGGCAGCTGATGTCGGACGTGCCGGTGGGCAGCCTGCTCTCCGGCGGAGTCGACTCGACCGTGGTCACCGGCCTCATGAAGGAAGGCTTGCCCAGCCCTCCTCGAGCGTTCGGGATCGGGATCGACGGGGCGGGCCCGCTGGATGAACTACCTCGAGCGAGGAGTGCCGCCCAGGCGTTGCAGGTCCCTCTCACCGAGGTGTCGGTGACCGCGGCGGAGTTTCTCATGGCCTGGCCCGCGCAGGTGATGGCCATGGGCGAGCCGATCGCCAATAGCGGGACCCTGATGCTGGAGCAGCTCTGCCGGACGGTGCACCGCACTCACAAGGTCGTGCTCAGCGGGCAGGGAGCGGATGAACCGCTGGGTGGCTACCCTCGTCACGCGGGGGAGCGGTGGTATCCCTGGATGCGGCGATCCGGACCGCTGCTGGGCCTGGTGCCGGAACGCTGGGCCCGGAGCGATCGGGTGAAGCGGGTGCGCCGGCTCGCCGCCCAACCGGACCAGGCGCGCCGCTTCGCCGAAATCCTGGCGGTCTTTTCGCCGGCCCTGGCAAGCCAGATGAGTCGAACCTCCGGCGACCCGGACGCGCTGGTGAACCCCGTCCGCCAATGGCTCCCCCCGGACTCCGATGGCGACTCGGTGAACAGCCTGCTCGCGGTGGATGCCCGGCTCTCGCTGGCCGACGACCTTCTCCTGGTGGCGGACCACATGGCGATGAGTCATTCGGTCGAGTTGCGGGTGCCGTTTCTCGACCTCGAGTTGTTCGCGCTGCTGGAGCGCATGCCGTCGCGGTTCAAGATCTCCCCGATGGGGGAGCGGAAGTGGCTCTATCGCCGGGCGGTCACGCCGCTGCTTCCGCCTGCGCTGCAGTCGAGCATGGGCGGGATCGGCGGGGGAATGGGCCGGAAGCTCGGGTTCACCACGCCGGTCGACGAGTGGCTCAGTCGCTGGGCGACCCGGGAGGCGGAGCCGTACCTGCTGGGGCCGGAATCGCTGCTGCCGGAATACCTGCGGCCGGAATTGCTTCGTCCCGTGCTGACCGAGGTCAACCAGGGGCAGCCGCGGGAGAGGCAGTTGCTATCGCTCTATGTGCTGGAAACCTGGTTGCGGGCCGCGACCGGAGCCACCCATTGAGGGTACTGTTCGTCACCGGTATGCACCCGACGCCGAGCTTTCCGCTGCGAGGCGTCATCATCCAGCGGCTGGCGGCGGCGCTCGAAGCAACCGGGCACGAGATCCGGTGGGTTCGGCTTTCGGATCAACGGGGGCCGGGTCGCTACTTCAAGGCCCGGCGGCTGGTGCGCCAGGCGGTGACGGAGTTCCGCCCCGAGCTGGTGCACGTGCATTTCGGGTACAGCATCCTCGCGGTTCCCCGGGTGCCTGTCCCCATCGTCACCTCGTTCCATGGTGACGACCTGAACGGCACCAGGACGGAAGACGGCGGCAAGAGCCTCGCCAGCCGGGTCGGGATCCTGATCTCGCACTACGCCGCCTGGAGAAGCCGCCGCGCGATCGCGGTGTCCGCCGCGCTAAGGAACCGGCTCCGGCTTGCCTCGCTCCGCGACCGCACGGTGGTGGTGCGAGACGCCGTGGACTCCCGGCTCTTTCACCCCCATCCGCGGGACGAAGCACGCCGCCGGCTCGGTGCCGATCCCGAGGCGTTTCTCGTGCTGTTCCCCCACGATGCTTCGCAACCGACCAAGCGGGTCGGACTGGCCAGGGCCGCAGTGGAAGAACTCAAGCGGACGGTGCCGAAGGCCCAGCTCTGGATCGTGAACGGCAAGCCGCCCGACGAGATGCCGTGGTATTACTCCGCGGCGGACGTCATGCTGGTGACCTCGGCCAGCGAAGGCGGGCCCAGCAGCGCCAAGGAGGCGCTGGCCTGCGGCCTCTCGGTCGTGTCGGTGCCGGTTGGAGACGTGCAGTTGTTGAGCGAGGTCCCGGAACACACCAGGATGGCGACGGCGGACCCGGCCGCTCTCGCCGCGGCGATCGGTTCCCTGGATCTCCGACCGGGAACCACCGGCTACCTCCCCCAATTCCTCAGCCTCGCCTCCACGGCGAGGGAAATCACCGAGGTCTACCGGGCTGCCACCGGGGCCTGAGCTTCCGTTCGGGTGCCGCCATTTCTACCTTGCAGTCCGATGCGGCAACATGTGTATCTCTCCAGCAACTTCTGGGACGGCCTCTGGATCATTCAGCAGCCAACCTGCGACCAGATCGCTCGGCACGCGCCGGTGCTCTACGTGGAGCGGCATGTCTCGCTATTCACCATTCTCCGCTATCCTCGGCTCTGGAAGCGGCTGTTCACCTGGATGTCCGGCGCGCGGTCGCTGGGGCCGTACCTGCGGGTGCTCGCTCCGCTCCCGCTCTTTCACCTGGGGCACCAGGTGCCCTGGCTATTCCGGCTGGAGTGGGCGATCCAGCGTCGCTGGATCCGTCACTGGGCGGATCCCGCTCCGGACGGCGGCCGGGTGCTGTGGATGGATAACCCGATGTTTTCCTGCGTGCCGGGATCGATGGCGGAGTCCCTCTCGATCTATCATGTCGCGGACGAGCCGAGTGCATTCAAGGAGAGCAACGTCCGGATCATGCAGCGGCTGGAGGCGGACATGCTGGGCCGGGTAGACATGGTCTTCGCGGCGGCGGAACAGTTGCGGGATCACAAGGCCCGGCTGAATCCCAACGCTTACACGGTGTGGAATGCCATAGATGCGTCGGCCTTCGCGAACGAACCACCGGTCAAAGCCTTTGCGGACATCGACCGCGTCCCCGCGCCCCGGGTCGTCTTCGTGGGCGTACTCGACGAATGGTGCGACCTGCCGCTGCTGGACGCGGCGGCCGCCCGGCTCCCCCAGGTCCAGTTCCTGTTTGTCGGGCCAGTGCGGGTGGATGCGTCGGCGCTCAAGGCCCGTCCCAACGTCCACTTCCTGGGCCGGCGCGACCGCTCGCTGATCCCCGGTATCCTGCGGCGCGCGGCGGCGAGCCTGGTCGCCTTTCGCTGTATCCCGCTCACCGAGCGGATCGTGCCCCTCAAGATCTTCGAGGCGCTGGCCGCCGGGATCATGCCGGTCTGCACGCCGTTCTCGGCCGACCTTCTCAAGCTCGAATCGCAGGGACTGCTGCGGATCGGGGCGACCGCGGACCAGTTCGCCGGGCAGATCGAGCAGGCGATCGCCGCGGACACCCCGGCGGAGCGGAACCGGCTCTCCGAATTCGGGCTCAAGCAAACCTGGGCGGATCGCTGGCGCGACATGTCCGAGTTGATCGAGCAACGCCTGGCTTCCCCTTCCTCCTAGCTGGAGATCGATTCCGACATGGCCAATGTTCTGGTGACGGGCGGGTTGGGAACCGTCGGCATGGTGCTGGTGCGCACCCTCCGGGGCCGCGGGCACCAGGTGACGGTGCTCGACCTCGAGCACAATCACGATCCGGACTACGTGCGCTGTGACATCGCCCGCCATATGCAGCTGTCCCGCGTCTTCGAGACCCGGAAGTTCGACTTCGTGTACAACCTGGCGGCGGAGTTCGGGCGCTGGAACGGGGAGGACTACTACGACCGGTTGTGGATGTCCAACGCGGTCGGCATGAAGAACGTGCTGCGGATGCAGGAGCGACACGGCTTCCGGCTGGTTCACTTCAGCAGCTCGGAAGTGTACGGCGACTACGACGGGGTGATGCGGGAAAACGTGATGGACCAGGTGGAGATCAAGCAGCTGAACGACTACGCCCTCACCAAGTGGGTCAACGAGGCCCAGATCCAGAACTCGGCCGCCATGCACGGCACTGAGAGCGTGCGAGTAAGGCTGTTCAATACCTATGGCCCCGGGGAGTACTACAGCAGCTACCGCAGCGTGATCTGCCTGTTCATCTACCGCGCGCTGCTCGATATCCCGTACAAGGTGTACGAGGGCCACCACCGCACCTCGTCCTACATCACGGATACCTGCGAGACGCTGGCCAATATCATCGACAATTTCAAGCCGGGCGAAGTCTATAACATCGGCGGCAGCGAGTACCACGACATCAGGACCGTCTCCGATCTGATCCTCAAGTACCTGGGCAAGAGCGACCGGCTGGTGGAGTACCTGCCGGAAGAACCGTTTACGACCAGGGACAAGAAGGTGGACCTGGACAAGGCAGTGCGCGATCTCGGCCACAAGCCGCTGATCGCCCTGGCCCAGGGGATTCCCAAGACCTGCGACTGGATGCGCGAAGTGTACGTTCTCAAGTCGGGCGCGGTGGACCTGGCGCGCTACCTCTGAGGGGAGGGCTTCGCTGAAGACCGCGGTGGCGGTGCTGGTTTTCTGGGCCCTGCTCGCGCTGGTGGCGATCATCGAGCCTCGAGCGCTGACCCTGGAGTGGCTGGAATGGCGCCAGGGGCTCTTCGCCGCCGCGCTCTGGGGCCTGAACCTCCTTATCCTGGTCTATGGCGTCGGCGGCGAGTTCCATTTCGGCCGTATGCCGATGATCTCCGCCGCATTCTCCCTGACCATGACCGTCGTGGGAACCGGGAGCTACGGAGTCACCCGCCTGCTGGATCCGACCTACCATGTCCCCATCGAGCTCGCCGCCATCCTGGTCGCCCTGTGCACCGGGGTAAGCCTGGCCACGGTCTGGGCGGTCCGGGTGCTCTCCGGCCCCCGTCGCCCCCCGCCGCGGCTCACCCTCGACTGGGAGTGGCCCTGGCTCCAGGTATTCGCGATCGGGCTGACGATCGTGGTCGTCATCGCCACGATGATGTCGCTCAAGCGAATCGGCTACATCCCCGCCATCACCGGCGACCCCACCTCGGAACGGGTGGAATTTCCCGCCATCGCCGGGATCTGGTTCCGGCTCTCCGCCATGGGCGGCCTGCCGGTGCTGATCGTCGCCGTGCTGGTGGCCGCGCGGAAAGCGAACCGCTGGACCTGGCTGGCGGGGCTCGTCAGCCTGATCTGCCTCGGCGTCTATGGAGCCCGGTTCTATGTGGTCTATCCGCTCGCGGTGAGCCTGGTGCTCTGGGACCTGGTGCGCCGCCGGATCCGGTTGCTCCACCTCGGAATCGTCCTGGTTCCGGTCACCATTGTCCTGGCCCTGCTCGGGGCACTGCGGCAGGGCAGCAGCAGTATCGAGCGGGTATCACCCCTGGGGGCGGCGTTGTACGGGTCCTTTCTCGAGTTCAGGGACCTCGCCTGGGCGATGGATTATTTCGAAGGGAGCCAGCGCTTCACCCACGGGAACACCTTTCCCAGCGTGGTCGTGCCGCTCTTGCCGGGGAAGATGTGGTCGCTCTTCGGGGTCGACAAGGACGTGGTCTTCGAAGACAATAGCGCCAACGTGATGGCGGACGCGATGGGATACGACACCGGCCAGCGTATCGGGATGTATGGCGAGTTCTTCATGAATTTCGGGTGGTGGGGCAGCCTGGTGGGCGCCCTGCTGTACGGGTTGCTCATCGCGTGGATCGACCGGCGGAGCCAGCGGCTGGATCCGGCAAGCGTGCAGGGCGTATTCGTCGCCATGATTGCCGTTGCCGCGATCTTCGCGCAGATTGGGCAACTCAACATGTTCACCTCTACCATCACCGGGCTGGCCTACCCACTGCTGCTGGTGGTGCTCCTCGCCTCGCGCCGCCGGCTGCCGGCAGCCGGCTAACCAAAGATGCGCGTCGGTTCGGCCTTCGTTCAAACCTTCGGCACCCAGCTTCTTCAATCCGTCGCCTCGATCGCCACCGGGGTGCTGATCGCGCGCGCCCTGGGCCCGGCGGGGCAGGGCACCTACTCGGTGTTTGCCGCCGGCATCGGGCTGGGCAGCACCATCGCTACCCTGGGCCAGTTCGAAAGCAACGTGCTCACTTCGCAGGGCCGGGCCACCGCCGGCCGCGTCCTGCTGGTTCGCGCCCTGCTGCACGGGCTCCTGGTGCTGGGAATTCTCCTCGCGGTCGGTCCCTGGATTTCCTCCATCGTGAACCTCAAGACCCAGGCGCTGGCCACGGTGTTCGCCGTGGTGCTGGCCCTGGAGGTGGTCGCCTTGATGGCCCGGGGCATCAACCTGGGCCAGCATCACGTTACCGCCTACAATCTCGCGACCCTGATCCAGCGGCTGGGTTACCTCCTGGCCGTGGCGGCTGGCGCGGCGTTCATCGGGTTGACGCTGGTGCGCGTCACCCTGGGCTGGGCGCTGGCCGCCGCCCTGAGCATCCTGGCCAGCGCGATCTGGATCTGGCGGCGATCGGATCCGGTCACCATCACCTGGCCGGTGATCCGGGACGGCTGGATGGGGACGCTGGGGCGGGGACTCCGGGCCGTCACGGTCATCACGCTGACCCTGTTGCTGGTGCGAAGTGATATCTGGATGCTGGGGCGATTGCTCGACCTCGCGACGGTGGGCCAGATCTCGGTGGCGACCTATCTCGCGGAGTGGCTCTGGTACATCCCGGGTATCCTCGCCAGCGTGTTGTTTGCGGCCGCGGCGGCCGACCGGGGACCCGAGGTCGTAAGGCAGATCTGCCGGGCCGCGCGCGCCGTGGTGCTGCTGGTGCTGCCGGTCACCCTGGTGCTGCTGGTGATCGGTCGCTGGCTGGTGGTGACGCTCTACGGTCCATCGTACGGCCCGGCGAGCTGGCTCTTCCTGCTCCTGCTTCCGGGCATGGCAGCGATCGCGCTGCACCTGATCGTGGATTCCTGGTTTGCCGGCCGCGGCTTCCCGCCGATCTCGATCTGGTCGGTGGCGCTGGCGTTGATCGCCAAGGTCGGTCTCAATCTCCTGGTGGTTCCCCGCTACGGCGCACCCGGCGCGGCGGCGGTGACCAGCGCGGTCTACATCGGGTTGCTGACCATCAAGGTGGCGGGATTTACCCGGGACACCGGCGTGCCGGTTCGGGTCCTTTTGCTACCGACCACGGGCGACGTCCGGGCGAACCTGGCGACGGTACAGAGCTGGCTGTCACGTCGCTTGCGGCGCTCTGTCTAGGTATCATCTGCAGGGGACTGCGAGTCGGTGCGTGGCGCGAGTCCGGCAACAG
>DASYPP010000068.1:0-25678 GCA_036006525.1 Gemmatimonadales bacterium | reverse complement strand
GCCGGCCCATCCGCTGGCAGATGCCCTGGCCCGGCAGTTCGCCCCGAACTCGCTCCGTCAGCACCGACTTCCCATCGGCATCTTCGTGGATAGCCTGCCGCTGGCGAAAGCCGGGGCCCGCGCCGTGACGATTGCGCGGCTGGACTGGGAGACGTTTAAGCTGGTTCATACGCCCCAGGATACTGTTGATGGACTTCGGTTCGAATCCTGCCGGCTGGCCGGAGAGGTTGTTGCGAGTCTTCCAATCGGTTGAGTTTACGGAGAAAAGCTCCTCGCGGTGGACGCGGTGGAGCGCGGCGGACGCGGTGAAATCGAAAGAGAATCGTGTACCGAGATGGCAGATTTTGACGGGGTGTACGCCGCGGTCACCGCGGATCATCGCGGCCTCCGCGAGGAGCAGTTGAAGTTCTGGAGGTGTCCACAAGTATTTGACGAATACGGCTGTTCTTGGTAAACTTGTCCGAGGATTCAGCCCCCACTTGGGGGCTTTTTGTTTGACCCGGCGCGAAAGGCCGCATGTTTGATCCCAAGACCCATTGCGTCGTAGTGGTGGGGGCCCAGTGGGGGGACGAGGGGAAGGGCAAGCTGGTCGACGTCCTCTCCGAGCGGGCCGACATGGTGGTGCGGTACCAGGGTGGCGCCAATGCCGGTCACACGGTCGTGATCGGGGACACCCAGTTCATCCTCCAGCAGATTCCTTCCGGCATCCTGCACCCCGGGGTGACCTGCATGGTCGGCAACGGGGTGGTGCTCGACCCGGAGACCTTCTTCACCGAGCTGGACGAGCTGGCCCGTCGGGGCATCGATACCACCGGCCGGATCCTGGTTTCCGAGCGCGCCCACCTGGTGTTGCCCTATCACAAGCTGCTCGATGCGGCCAGCGAGAAATCCCAGAAGATCGGGACGACGGGGCGGGGGATCGGCCCGGCGTACGAGGACAAGTACGGGCGGCGGGGGATCCGGGTCGCCGACCTGCGCAACGTCGCGGGCATCGCCGACCTGCTGGGCGACCGGGTCGAGCGGGCCAACAAGATCCTGGGACTCCTGGGGACCGATCAGCGGGCGTCACTCGAGGAGCACACCAGCCTGCTGCAGCGCATGGCGCCGCGGCTGTTGCCGCTGGCGACGGACGCCGGGTGGCTGGTGCACAAGTCGCTGCGGGCCGGCAAGCGGGTGCTGCTGGAAGGCGCCCAGGGCGCCCAGCTCGACGTGGACCACGGCACCTATCCCTTCGTCACCTCTTCCAATACCACCGCCGGCGGCGCTTCGGTCGGCGCGGGCATCGGCCCCACCGCCATCGACGGCGTGCTGGGCGTGGTCAAGGCCTACACCACCCGGGTCGGCAACGGGCCGCTTCCCACCGAGTCGCTGGACGCATCGGGGGAGCAGCTGCGCAAGGTGGGCGCCGAGTTCGGCGCGGTGACCGGGCGGCCCCGCCGCTGCGGCTGGTTCGACGCGACGGTGGTGCGCTATGCGGTGCGAGTGAACGGGCTCACCGGGCTCGCGGTGACCAAGCTCGACGTGCTGGATGGCTTCGGGGAGATCCCGGTCGGCACCGAATACCGGATCGGCAAGGATAGCTGCGAGGAGATGCCGGCCGACGTCAGCCGGCTGGAGCAGGTGACGCCGCAGTATGAAGTGCTGCCCGGCTGGCGCCGCCCGACCGGGGCCGCTCGCCGGCTGGCCGACCTGCCACCCGAGGCGCGGGCTTACCTGGACCGGCTGCAGGACCTGTCCGGCGCGCCGATCCGCTACGTCTCCGTGGGTACCCGGCGCGATCAGATCATAGAAGTGTAAGAAGGTGGGTTAGTGGGGCAGTGGGTCAGTGGGTCGGTGGGTATGAAAAGCGGTGAGCCCGATTTCCGGACTCACCGCTCGTCATATTCCCACTTACCCACCGTCCCACTAACCCACCTATTGGTTGTTAATAAACCACTGCGCCACGCTGAAGCCGACCGGGTCCATCTCGTAGTACCGGTTCTTGGTAAACCGGCCCGTCGTCGGATAATACGGGGGCGGTGAGGTTAAACCGCAGACATCGTAGGTGTCCTGCTCCGCCCAGCCGCTGTTGCCGGTGAACGTCGCCGCGATGCCCTGCTGAATGGTGCCACCGTGGATCGACTTGCAGCCCCGGCTCTTGCCGCCGCAGTTCTCGTTGGGGCTGACCGCGGGATCGCCGGCGAAGGCCTCGCCCTGGAACGTACCCAGCGTCAGAAAGAAGCCCTCGAAGATCTCGTTCGGGGTGTCGTCGAACGGCGCCGTCCAGACTGCGTTGTTATTGAACGGCGTGTTGACGCTGTTGTTTTCGATCCAGGCCGTGGTCTGGGTCAGCACGCCCAGGATGTCGGCGCAAGTTGTGTTGGGCGGCGTGACGTAGTTGATGTCGTCCGCCATCGACACGTCACCGGTCGTTGCGATCGTGACCCGGCCCCGAAGCAATCCGCTCACGGCTACGCTGCCGTTGACGTAAATGATGCCCTTGAAGTTCGGGTTCATCGCGCGGGTGATGGGCCAGAAGGTATTGGCCAGCTGGGTAGCCGTCACGCCCGCGGGCAGGGGATATATCAATGGGTTGGCATTGATCCTCGCCACCAGTGCCGCCGGGGGAGCCCCACCCCAACCAGCATAAGGCAGCCACGATCCGTAGCCGTTGACCAGGTAGTTCAGGCCGGCCGTAAGCCGGGGATCGCCACCCAGATAGCAGCGACGTGCCGCCGAGTTGAGCGCGGTGCGGACCGCGGTGACGCCCGCCGCTCCACCACCCGCCATGAAGAAAATGGAATCCGCCGGATAGAAGCCAGGTGCCGGCGGAAGGGCGCCGTTCGGATCGTAGGTGCCTCCGCAATTCGGAGAGTTCACGTTGGGATCGTTGGCGGCGGTGGCGGGGGCCGGATAGCCCGCGCCTGGAATACCCGAGGCGTAGCGGCCCCACTGCCACCGGCGCGCGGTGACATAAGCGCGCTTGGCCTGCAGCTGCGCCGCGGTGCCGCCCGCGGTCATCTTGAAGACCCGGAAGAAGCCCTCGTTGGCGTCGGCGAAGTCGCCGTCATTATTCAGGTCCACCGGAATGAACTCGATCCGGGTATCCGGATCATTCGCCGCAATGGTGGGGTACCCCGCGACAACCGTCCCGCTGGTCACCGCGAAACCCTGCAGGTTCGCCAGCGTCGCCACGGTAGGGAAGGGGATGACCGGCACGCCGGTCGTAACGCCCCCGTTGAAGGTGGCGCTGGCCTGGTTCGTAATGGTGCCGACGGTGGTCACTCCCCCCGGCCCGTTGAACGTGGTGCCGGGCGCCCCGGTCTGAACCGCCATACCCTGGTTGGAATGGACCGGGCCAAACAACACCTCGGTATTACCCCACATGCAACAGGTCCAGGTGTTGAAGAACCGGGCGAACCGGGAGAAGGAATCCTGTTTGAGCTGGATGCGGCGGACCACCACCGCGCCCCGGGGAGTGCTGATGACGGCGATCACGCTGGCGAAGCTGCCGAACTGGCCGGTGGTATCGCCGTTCTCGCCGGCGTACAGCGAGCGGGTGAAGCCGGGGATGACGACGCCGTTGGCATCGCGGACCACCGCGTTGCTCTCCAGGGTGACGAACCCGAGGCCCACCGGGACGATGTTGGGGGTTCCGTTCAAGGTATCACGGCCCTTCTCCAGGCCGGCATCGGCCGCCGCGGCCATCATGGCCTCGTTGGCGTGGAACTTACTGATCAGGTTGCTGTTGCTCGCCATCAGGATCACGCCGACGGCCATGCCGGCGACGACGATCGACAGGAAGAGAGTCAGGATGAGCGCGACTCCACGCTCGTCGCTCGTGCGGCCCGTAAACATACGAGGCTCCGGTGGGGAACGGTGAAGGGTCATCATGGGTTCACGATGGTCGGCGCGCTGACAATGAGCGGCGACTCCGCTGGGGAGCAGTCCACCGCCGCCACGGCGTACTCATAGGTCACGCCGGCCACCAGGCTGCCGTTGTTGAGCCCCGGCTTGTCATACGTGACCAGGCCCGCGGGGAACGTCATGAACGAGGCCCAGGGCGGCACCCCCGCGACCCGGAAATACACGTTGTACCCGGTGATGTCCCGCTCGCCGGAGAGCTCGTCCACCGATGGGTTCCATTGGAGCCAAACCGTAGGGGGGCTGGCCGGTGCATTGGGAATGGCCACCAGCGCACTGGTCAGAATCGGGACATCGCCGCAGGTATTGAGCTGCATGAGCCCGTTGTTGGGAATCCGGGTCATGCTGGAGAGCTGGCGGCTGGACGAGTCCGCCGTCAGCAGGCCGTTGGTTACCACCAGGTTGATCCGGATCATCCGGATACTGTCGGCCAGCGCCGAGGCGCCGACGTCGAGCGGGTCCCCGTGGAAATTGGACGAGTGCCGCACCGGCAGGCGGGCCGCCGCCAGCTGGCGGGAGAATTTCACGCCCGCCACGTTGGTGCTGTCGTACCAGTATTCGAAGAAGGGCCGACCGGGATACGCCTTGATGTTCCGGGCGATTTCTTCCGACGGCATCGCGTTCACCCGCTGGAGCAGCACGAAATCGTTGGGATCCGCCGTGGAGGAATCGGGCCGGAAATAGATCGCCATGGTTTCGGCCCGGCTCGGCGTCGCGGCGCCCCAGAAGTAATTGGCGCCGGGGTACACGATGGCGGTCCCCGGGATCGTCATGGTGAGCGCGGTCGTCATGCTGTTGATCGCGCCGGCCGGCAGGCTCGGATTGACGTAGACCGCATTGCCGTCCGCGATGTCGGTCGAAAAATTGGTGTTGAAGACCAGGGCGTCGTTGGAACCGTACACGAACATCGGCTGGTTCGGCGCGGTGCCGGCTCCGGTGGTGCGGAGCAGCCGGTCCACCGTGCTCACGGCGTAGCGGATGTTCTGGGTCAGCTCCATCTTGGTGCCGCCCACCCGGAAGTTCTTGCTCTGGGAGCGGAACACGGTGAGCGCAGCGGCCATCACCAGGCTGAGGACCACCATGGCAATCAGCAGCTCGATGAGCGTGAAGCCGGCCAGGCGGCGGTCAGGTGTCGTCGTCATGGGGCGGCGACCACGATCGTGACGTTGACAGGGGTGCCCATCGTTGGCTCCGAAACCGTGACGGTGATGGTGGTGTAGTCGCGGGTGGGGGCGTTACCCTGGGTTCGCACCACGCGGGTGGTTCGGTTCATCGCGGCGTACCCCGGGAAGCCGGTCACGCTGTTGCCGTTATACGTCGCCACCAGGGTCGTGTAGGACGGGTCGGCGCGGATGGTCTCCACCTGTTCCTGGGCGACCGCGGTGGCCACGGTCTTGGCGGTCGTGGTGCCCACGGTGTGGAGGAAGGTGGCCACGAACTTGGCGATACCCACCGAGACGATCGTCAGGATGATCATCGCGATGAGCACTTCGATCAGGGTGAAGCCCCGACGGTTTTTCATGGTCAGTTACCCCGGGTCCAGGCGCCGCTGCCGTAGGAATACCAGATGATTCTGCCGCTGGACCGGATGATCTCGCCGGCCCGGCACTTCTGGGTCTGGCCCAGGGAGGCCGCCTTCCGGGCGTTGAGGTAGAACCCGCCGCTTTCGCTGGCGGATCCGTCCCGGCGGAAGACGATCATCGGGAGGCCGGCCTGGACACCCGTGAAATTGAATGTGTTGGCCCCGAAGGTGAACGCGGGAGTCGGGCCCCGGCCGAAGACGATGGCCCCGTCGAGCGAGTTGTAGGTCACCCGTTCGCCGTTGTTCATGACGCCGTCGTTGTTGGCGTCCTCGTGGATTCGGATTCGGTTGGCCGCGGAGTCGAACGAGACCCGCACGTCGTGCTGGAGGCTGACCGCCAGACGCTGGGAGTAGGTGAGCGAAGTAGTCACCTCGCGCACCGCCGAGCTGACCTTGTAGCCGTCGATGTCGATACGGGGCAGGGCGATCGCGGCGAGGATCGCGATCACGGCAACGGTGACCAGCAATTCGATGAGTGTGACGCCACGACGTCGCTCCATCGTCATCTCCAGGCAGCAGGGCGATCTACGAGAGACCCCTTACTCTGCGCTCCGCGTCGCCGGCGGTTGCCATTTTCTGGATGTACCCGGGGCCAGGGATCCGGCCGCTCGGCTCATCCAGGCAAGGGGAATTTGGCAAGAAATACACCCCCAAGCTACGATTTTTAATCCCTTGTCGCAACAGTACTTGGGCTTTGCCGCGCTGGCCTTTGCAGCGGCACCGCCACGGCAATCTGAAAGAAACCAAGGACTTGGCTTATATTCCCCCACCACCGCCCCGCCCCTTTTCGACCGAAACGCGATTTCTCCATGGCCGAACAGACCCTGATGGACAAGCTCGTGTCGCTCAGCAAGCGGCGCGGGTTCATCTTCCAATCCTCCGAGATTTACGGGGGCCTCGGCTCGGTCTGGGATTACGGTCCCCTGGGCGTTGAACTCAAGAAAAACGTCAAGGACCGCTGGTGGCGGGCCATGGTGCACGCCAGGGATGACATCGAGGGCCTGGATGCCGCGATCCTGATGCACCCCAGGGTGTGGGAGGCCTCGGGGCACGTTGCCGGGTTCACCGATCCCCTGGTCGACTGCAAGACCTGCAAGGCCCGCTTCCGGGCCGACCAGATCATGGACGCGGCCTGCCCCCAGAAACCCAGCAAGCACCCGGGGGAGCACACCGCCTGTCAGCTCACCGAACCCCGGATGTTCAATCTGATGTTCAAGACCTTCATGGGGCCGGTGGAGGAGTCGGCCTCGGTGGTCTATTTGCGCCCGGAGACCGCCCAGGGGATCTACGTCAATTACCTGAACGTGCTCCAGGCCTCGCGGCAGCGGATTCCTTTCGGGATTGCCCAGATCGGCAAGGCGTTCCGGAACGAGATCACCCCCGGCAACTTCATCTTCCGGACCCGGGAGTTCGAGCAGATGGAGATGCAGTTCTTCGTGAAGCCGGGCAGCGACATGGAATGGTTCGAGCGCTGGCGCGGCATTCGGATGGAGTGGCACGTGGCGCTGGGCCTGAAGCCGGAGAAGCTGCGCTGGCACCAGCACGCCGGGAATGAGCTGGCCCACTATGCCCGCGCCGCGTACGACATCGAATACGAATTTCCCTTCGGCTGGAACGAAATCGAGGGCATTCACAACCGGGGAGACTTCGACCTGGGCCGGCACCAGGAGTATTCCGGCAAGAAGCTGGAGTACTTCGACCAGCCCACCAACGAGCGCTTCCTCCCCAACATCGTGGAAACCTCGGCCGGGGCGGACCGGGTGACGCTCACGGTGATGGTGGACGCCTACCGGGAAGAAATGGTGGAAGGCGAGACCCGGGTGGTGCTGGGGTTCCATCCCAGCATCGCGCCGATCAAGGCGGGCGTGTTCCCCCTGGTGAAGAAGGACGGGATGCCGGAGCGGGCCGACGCCATTTTTCACGACCTGAAGCGCCGCTTCCCGGTTTTCTACGACGACGCGGGTGCGATCGGGCGGCGCTATCGCCGGATGGACGAGGCGGGCACGCCGTATGGGATTACCATCGACGGTGAGACATTGACCCATGGCCACGTTACGGTCCGGGATCGCGATACCATGGGTCAGGTTCGAGTCGATGAAGGCCAACTCGTCGCGTACCTTGCTGAGCGGATTGCGTCATGACGGCTCTGGTATCCGGAGCCGCCCGCCGGCGTCCTTTGCGGGGCCACCGTTTTCAACTCAGAGCCACGGCGACTCAGAGCCGAACGGCATTTGATTCATGCCAGATAGCAGTCCCGGCAGGATTCAGATTGGTTGGCAAGGCCAGCAGAATCACAAGTCGCTGCCATGTGCTATATGCTATGGGCGGCTTCTCTGAGTCTATGAGTCTCGAGTTGAAAACGGTGGCTTCCCAGAGGTAACTGACGGGACACTCCTTTGACCGACCGGGGCGCGTCTCGGACGAGGGTGGGGATGGTAAAGCGGAGTCCCAGTCGGGTATCTTTGAACGTCCAGAGAAAGCGACGGCACACCATGAAATTCACCCTGACGCTCCTTGCCGCAGCGCTCGCCAGCTCAACTGCGGCGGCCCAGGCACCGGCCCCGAGCTTCAACTACAAGCTCGGCATCGTCAGCGAATCGGGCGACATCGTCACCTGGCTCCAGCCCGGGCTCAACTCCCTCACGGTGGACCACGTGGTCCCGGTGGGAGTCATGCCGGCCGATATCGACGGGCCCCACAACATCACGATGTCGCCCGACATGCAGTTCTACTACGTCTCCGTCGCCCACGGGACGCCTTACGGGTCGCTGTGGAAGATGGCGGTGCAGGGCGACACGCTGGCCGGCCGGGCGCCGCTGGAAATGTTCCCCACCACGATCTCGGTCACGCCGGACGGCGAGCTGGCCTTTGTCGCCAACTCGGACTTCTACGGCGACCACCCGCGGACCAACGTGGTCTCGGTGGTGCACACGCCCAGCATGACCACGGTGAGCAATATCGCCGCCTGCGACATGCCCCACGGGGTGAAGGTGAATCACGCCGGGTCCAAGGTCTACATCTCCTGCATGCACAGCGACGAGCTGCTGGAGCTGGATGTCGGCGACCTCCGGATCAGCCGCCGGGCTCCGACCGGTACCGGGCACCAGATGGCGGCCGGCGACACCCATCAGATGGCCGGGATGTCCGGCAGCAGCACCCCGGCGCCCGCCCCGCCGGCCCCGGCCGGGGGCCACGAGTGCGCGCCGACGTTCGTGTCGGTGTCGGCCGACGACAAGACGCTCTTCGTCGCCTGCAACTACGGCAACAGCGTGCAGGTATGGGACGCGGCCAGCATGACGATGACCCGGGAGATCGCGGTGGGCACCGGGGCGTACAATATCGAGCCCTCGCCCGACGGAAACCTGGTCATCGTGACCAACAAGAAGGCCCAGAGCGTGAGCCTGATCGACACCCGGACCTGGACCGAAGTGGCGCGGATCCCCACCAGCAAGAAGATCGTGCACGGGGTGGCCTATTCGCCGGACGGCCGCTACGCCTACATCTCGGCGGAATCGATCGGCGCCGATCCCGGGTCGGTGGACATGATCGACCTCTCGACCAAGCAGGTCGTGGCGACCGTCGCGGTGCCGAGCCAGCCGACCGGGATCACCGTCCTCCGGAAATAACCGAGATCATGACTCAGACCTATCTCACGACGCTGGCTCCCTCCGAAGTCATCGCCCAGGCGAAGTCGTTTTTCGCCGAGCGGGTTCCCCTTTCCGCGGCCTATCCCGAAAAGGAAGGCCCCGGTTTCCTGGTGCTCAGGGGCCAGGGCGGGGAAGAGGTCGCCCTCTCAGTGACGGGGTCGCCCGAGGGCACCCGGATCCGGGCATCCACCCTGCTGTTCGACCAGGCGGTGTCGCGATTCCTCTCGACCCTTCCCGTGCCGGCCGGAGCCGGGGTATGAGCGCGACGCTGCCGGTCCGCGTCATGGTCACCGACACCTGGGACGAAGTGAGCCTCGAGCTGCCGCCCGACACGCCGGTCGCCAGCCTCAAGCAGCGTGCTCTCGAGTTGTGCTCGGTGACCGGCGATCCCGCCGAGTACATCGTCAAGTACCGCGGCGCCCGGGTGCTGGACGAGAGCCAGAGCCTCGCCCAGGCGGGCATCGTGAAGAACGCGCCGCTCATCGTGCTGAACCGGCGCCGTCAGCCGGTCCGATAGGGCGGGTCCGGGACCCGCCCGTATGCCTGCCCCCATCCACCGCAAGCGTACCATGACGACGTTCGCCGTCGGGCTGCTCCTGCTCGACGGCGCTTTGTTGTTGATCGCGGCCTTCTGGGCCGGGAACTGGTTGCTTGGTGTCCTGGGCGCGGCGTTCCTCGCCATGGCGGGCGCGGTGGTCGTCTACTGGCGGCGCTACCAGCAGGCCCTGGAAGACGTGATGCGGGCGCGCGACGCGCTCAAGGCGGAGGCGCAGGAGTTGCGGCGGTTGATCCAGGAGAGGAAGGAGGGGTAGCAGTGCGGCCGGAGAAACTGTGCCGGCTGTGAGTGCTGCAACATATCCTCACGAAAACCACGAAATTGCCCGAAATCCACAAATACAGCTTGCAAGAATATGATTCAGCCAGTCGTTGCCCTTCGTGGGGTTTGTGCGACTTGGTGGTTTTCGTGAGGATATGTTTGACGCTTGAATGCCATGAAGGGATCGGGCAATAGGCTGATGCCAACTGTCTTCACCAACAAGGCGTGCCTCCAGCACGATCCCGGCCCTGGTCATCCGGAGACGCCGCGCCGGCTCCAGGCGGTCCTGGAGCGGATGCAGCAGGAACCCACCGTCCAGCTGGTTGATGTTCCTCCGCTGGCGACGCTGGAGCCACTGCTCAGGGTACATCCCCAGCCTCATCTCGACTTTGTCCGGCTTACCAGCGAGCGGGGTGGCGGTGCCGCCGGCCCCGACACCCTGCTCAACCCGGCGAGCTGGGACGCGGTTCTCGGAGCGACGGGGGCGGTGCTGGCCGGGATCCACCACGCTCACCAGGGCCGGGGGAACGCCTTTGCGGCGGTGCGGCCACCGGGTCATCACGCGCTGGCCCAGCGGGCGATGGGGTTCTGCCTGGTGAGCACTATCGTGGTTGCCGCGCGCGAGGCCCGGCACCTTGGCCGCGAGCGGGTGCTGATCGTCGATTGGGACGTGCACCACGGCAATGGTACCGAGGCATTGGTGGAGGACGACCCCTCGGTGCGCTACGTGTCGCTCCACCAGTGGCCCTGGTATCCGGGTACCGGCCGGGCGGATGAGCGCGGGACCGGGAACATCTTCAACGTGCCCCGGCCGCCCGGCCTCCCCCCGGAGCAGTACGTTGCCGATCTCTGGGATGCCTTTGTGAGCGCAACCAGGCACTGGAAGCCGGACATCCTGCTCCTCTCGGCCGGCTTCGACGCGATGGCGGGCGATCCGCTGGGCGGGTTTACCCTGGAGCCGGAGGATTTCGCCCGGTTGACCAGCCGCTTCCGGGAGCACCTGCCCGACACGCCCATCGTCTCGATGCTGGAAGGCGGCTACGCGCCTACGCGGGTCGCCGAAGGCGTGGCGGCCCACGTGAGAGCGTTGCGTTAGATGAGGGCCGTCCCGAAGGGACGACGGATTGTTAGCCGGGGGCGATAGCCCCCGGTGGATGAGCAAGCGCATCATGCGCCCTGGAGGGGCGCGGGACCTCAGACAATTCACGAATTCCGCCGCCCCTTCAGGGCGGGTTTGGTTGCCGAAATACCTCACCGGGGGCTTTCGCCCCCGGCTATCTTTCCTTCACTCCTCCGGAGTGACTTACCTTGCTAGATTTTGGACCTCTTCCTACCCAAATCCAGAGGGTCCTCTTGTCCCGCCTACGACTCCAAGCCGAAATCCTACCTCTCAAGACCAAGCACCCCTTCATCATCGCCCGGGGCGGGCAGAGCAACTACGAGACGGTCTGGGTCAAGCTCATCGACCAGGATGGCGTGGAGGGCTGGGGCGAGGCTGCGCCGACCAGGTTCTATGGCGAGACCACTCAGACCGTGCTGGCCGCGCTCAACAGTTACGCGACCGTGCTGCCTGAGGATCCTTTCAAGATCGAGGACGCCGAGCTGGCCTGGTTCACCATGCTGCGGCGCAATCCGTCCGCCCGGGCCGCCCTGTCCAGCGCGCTGCACGACCTGGTCGGCAAGCGGCTCAAAGTCCCGGTCTATCAGCTCTGGGGACTGGATCCGGCCAAGGCCCCCCAGTCCACCTTCACCATCGGCATCGACACGGCAGAGAGGATCCAGCTCAAGGTGAAGGAGGCCGCGCAGTACCCGATTCTCAAGATCAAGCTGGGGAGCGACCGGGATCTGGAGATCCTGCAGGCCATTCGCAGCGTCACCGACCGGGAAATCCGGGTGGATGCCAACTGCGGCTGGAACGTGAAACAGGCCATCCGGATGCTGCCGGTGCTCAAGGAATTCGGGGTGACCGTACTGGAGCAGCCGTTGCCACCGCGCCAGCTGGACGGCATGGAGCAGATCCGCCGGCACGCCGATATCCCGCTCATCGCGGACGAGGATTGTGAGACCGCGGACGACATTCCGCGGCTGGTGGGCAAAGTGGACGGGATCAACATCAAGCTCGCCAAGTGCGGCAGCCTGCGCGAGGCGCTCCGGATGATCGCGATCGCGCGGGCCCATGGGCTCATGGTGATGGTCGGCTGCATGATCGAAAGTTCGATCGCCATCACCGCGGCGGCCCACTTTACTCCGCTGGTTGACATCGTAGACCTGGATGGCGCCGCCCTGCTCGCGTCGGATCCCTTCACCGGGGCCACCATCGACGGCGGCCAGGTGAAGTTGCCCACCGGTCCGGGGTTGGGCCTGTCGCCGAGATGACCACAGGCTTCGGCCTGGTCGCTCTTCCGCTCCCGCTCGCCGAACCCTATACCTATCGGATCCCGGTGGCCCTGGCGGACCGGGCTGTGCCGGGTGCCCGCGTCGTGGTTCCGGTTCGCCGCCGTGAAATGGTAGGGATCGTTACCGCGATAGATGCTCCCGCCCCGTCCGTTGAAGCCCGCGACATTCTCGCCGCTCCCGATGACGAGCCCGCCGTCCCGTTCCCGCTGCTCCGCACCGCGGAGTGGATGGCCCGTTACTATGGCGCGCCGCTCGGCCTCTCGCTGCGCAGCATCCTGCCGTCCAGCCTCTGGGGCGAGTCGCGGGTCATCGCCGTCCTCCGGAACCCGGCGCTGGTTCCCGGTGGGCTCGGCGCCCAGGTCCTGGCGCAACTGGAGAAACGGGGCGGGAAGGCACCGGTCGGCACCCTGGAGCGCGCGATGAAGCGCTCGGTGTGGGATACGCTGGACCGGATGGCGCGGGTCGGCGCCATCGAGCTTCGAGTGGAAGCTCCGGAGACCGAGGCATCGGCCGCGAGCGAACGGGTGGTCGCAATGGCTGGAGAGCGACCCACCCTGGTGGAACGGGAAGCGCTGTTCCGCCGTTCCCCGGCGCAACGGCGGCTCTACGAGGCGCTCGAGGAGCTGGGCGGCACTGCGCCGGCCCGGCATCTCAAAGAGCAATTGAACTTCTCAGATGGGGTGATCGCCGCGCTCGAGAAGCGCAGGCTGGTCACTGTCGAGCAGGCGGAGCGGATCCGGGATCCTTTCGCGGCCTTCCCCGCCACGCCGCCGCCGGAGCGTCCCACCGCCGACCAGGCCGCCGCGCTGAAGCAGCTGGAATCCCTGGCGCCCGGAGATACCGGGCTGCTTTACGGGGTGACCGGAAGCGGGAAGACCTTCGTCTACCTGGAGCTGATCCGGCACGCGCTGGAGCAGGGGCGGGGCGCGATTTTCCTGGTGCCGGAGATCGGCCTCACGCCCCAGACGGTGAGCCGGGTGCGTGGCGTCTTCGGGGACCAGGTGGCGGTCCTCCACAGCGGACTCTCCGAGGGCGAGCGGGCCGATGCCTGGCGGTTGCTGCGCCGGGGCGAGCGCCGGGTCGCCGTCGGCGCCCGCTCCGCGGTCTTTGCCCCGGTGCAGAACCTTGGCGTGATCGTGGTGGACGAGGAGCACGAGCACAGCTACAAGAACGGGGAAGCCCCGCGCTATCACGCGCGTGAAGTGGCCGCGGTGCGTGCCCGGCTCGAAGGGGCCACGCTTCTCCTCGGCAGCGCGACACCCTCACCCGAGACGATGACCCGGGTGGGAGACTCGGTGCGCATGGTGAAGCTGTCCAGCCGGATCGGGGAGCGGCCACTGCCGCCGGTCGAGCTGATCGACCTGAAGACCGCCCCAATGGTTCAGGAAACCGGCGCCGTGCCCTGGTCCCTGGCCCTGGACCAGGCGGTCACCGCGGCGCTGAGCAAGGGCGAGCAGGCGCTGCTGCTGCTCAATCGCCGAGGGTTCGCCAGCTTTCTCCAGTGTCCCGCCTGCGGCGAGGTTGAGGAATGCCCCCGCTGCAACATTGCCCTCACCGTGCATCGCACACCGGCGGCGCTCCGCTGCCACTATTGCGCCCACGAAGAGCCGATTCCGGACGCCTGCCCGGCCTGCGGCGGTCAGGTGCAGCGGATGCGCGGGGTCGGCACCCAGCAACTGGAGCGGGTGCTGGCGGCCCGGTTTCCCGAAGCGCGGGTGTCCCGCATGGATCTCGATACCACCAGCACCAAGTGGTCGCACCAGCGGATCCTCAGCGCTTTCGAACAGCGCGAAGTGGACATCCTGCTGGGCACCCAGATGATCGCCAAGGGCCTGGACTTCCCCAACGTGACGCTGGTCGGCGTGGTGGATGCTGATACCGGGCTGCACTTGCCTGATTTTCGCTCGGCCGAGCGAACCTTTCAGTTGCTGGCCCAAGTGGCGGGCCGGGCCGGCCGGGGACCCCGGGGCGGGCGGGTGCTGGTGCAGACCCGGCAGCCGGCGCACTACGCGCTGCAGTTCGCGGCCGGTCACGATCCGGACGGGTTCTTCGCGGAGGAGGTGAGCCGCCGAGTCTCGCCGCCCTATCCACCGACCACGGCGCTGGCCAACCTGGTGATTTCCGGGGAGTCCGAGGCCGCGGTTTCGAAAGAGGCGGTGCGAGTGGCGGATTGGTGTACCGGCCTGGTCACCCGGTTCGGGTTGCCGCTCGAGATCCTGGGACCGGCGCCCTGCCCGCTTACCCGGATCAAGGATCGTTGGCGCTATCATGTGCTGGTGCGCGGGGCCAGCGAAGAGATCGGCAAGCTGGTGCGGTACGCCGCGCCCCGGATTACCGGTGCCAAGCAGGTACGGGTGGTCATCGACCGGGATCCCGTATCGCTTCTCTGACCGGACTAAGGACTAAGGACCTTGACCTGGGGCGCTTTCTGAAATTGCCGAGTTAACTACCTTTAAGTACTCAATTCCCGTGGTCCTTAGTCCTCAGTCCTTAGTCCCTTCTCTTGGAGTTTTGATGGATCGCGATGAAGCCGCGGACGAAGTCCGCATGCTGCCCCCCGATGCCCTCGCCGAGCGGCTGCTCAAGGCCCGGACGATCATCATCAGCGGTGAAATCACTCAGCGGGTAGCGGCCAGTGTGATGGCGCAGCTGCTGGCCATGGCCGCCGACTCCGACGATGACATCACGGTCTACATCAACTCGCAAGGCGGGCACGTGGAGGCGGGCGACACCATCCACGACCTGCTCCGCTTCGTGAAGCCGCGAATCATCATGGTAGGGACCGGCTGGGTGGCGAGCGCCGGGGCGCTGATCTACGTGGCCGTCCCCCGGGAACACCGCTTCTGTCTCCCCAACACCCGCTTCCTGCTGCACCAGCCTTCCGGTGGTTCCGGCGGCTCGGCGAGCGATATCGAGATCGAGGCCAAGGAGATCCTCCGGATGCGGGACCGGTTGAACCGGATATTTGCCCGGGAAACCGGCCAGCCACTGGAGCGGATCGAAGAGGATACCCACCGTAACTTCTGGCTCGATGCCCAGGCCGCGATCCGGTACGGATTGGTCGGCCAGGTGGTGGAGCGGGCGGACCAGGTGTTTCTCGGCAAGAAGTAGAGGGGATGCCTGTCCAGTACGCGCGTTGAGATCGTCGGTAGTTTGAGCTTCGATGCGCTTTACCGCCGAGAACGCAGTGCAACCGCGAGGAACGCCGACAAGTAACCGTCGGCGATCCTTTCTTTATTCTTGGCGCTCTCGGCGGTAAAGCGACTCGTTACTGGAAATCAGCACGATGAACCAGCACGCAAAGGAGCATTCCGGATGAAGCAGCCGCTTGGCCTTCTCCTGCTGGTCCCATTTCTTCCAATCCAGGCTCAAACACCAACCACTGCCGCTCGACCGCGCACCGTCGAGCAAGCCATTGCCGAAGCCCGTCGGTTCATCCAGGACACGATGAAAGTCCTTGGGGCGCCGGGGGCCTCCATCACGGTCATGCGGAACGCGAGAGTGATCTGGAGCGAAGGGTTCGGTTACGCCGATGTCGAACAGCAGGTCAAGGTCACGCCGGCGACCCGGTTCCGGATCGGCAGCGTCTCCAAGCCGCTGACCTCGATCGCGCTCGGCCTGCTGTACGAAGAAGGAAAACTGGACCTGGACTCGCCGGTGCAGCGCTACGTTCCCGGCTTCCCGGTGAAACGCTGGCCGATCACGGTGCGCCAGGTGGCGGGGCACCTGGCCGGCATCCGGCATTACAACGACGGCGAGTTCGAGAACATGCTCCACTACCCGACCGTGGACTCGGGCCTTTCAATTTTCAGGAACGACTCGCTGCTGTTCGAGCCGGGGACTCGCTACGCGTACTCTTCGTATGGCTGGAACCTGCTGAGCGCCGTGATCGAAGGAGCATCGGGCCAGCCATTTCTCACCTTCATGCAGACTCGGGTGTTCGGACCGGCAGGCATGACTCACACCGTGCCCGAGTTCAACGACAGCATCATCCCCTTCCGGGCCCGGTTCTACACCAGGAGCGACAGCGTCGGCCCGGTGGTGAACGCCCAGTACGTGGACAACAGCTACAAGTGGGCGGGCGGCGGGTTCCTCTCCACGACCGAAGACCTGGCCCACTTCGGTCAGTTGCTGCTGGATGGGAAGCTGCTGCAGCCCGCGACCAGGGACTTGTGGTGGACTTCGCAGAAGACTACGGACGGGAAGGAAACCGGATACGGGATCGGGTGGGGCGTCTCGACCGATTCGACCGGCCGAGTCCGGGTCGGGCACACCGGCGGCGCCATGGGCGGCACCGCGTCGCTGCAGATCTTCCCCAAGGAGAAGCTGGTAATCGCGCTGCTGGTGAACAGTGACTACACGTTTATCTCGGCCACGCCGAGGTTGGCGAAGCTGTTCATGAACTAGGGGGAAATCACTACGAGCTCTACCCCGCCTGCCGGCCCATCCACCACCACTACAGTGCGTGATTGCCCGTCGGGAATGGCCACCATCGGTGTCACGGCCAGCGTGTCGGGAAGCGGATCGTTCGGGGCGGCAACGGGGGTCGAGACAAACACCTGCCAGTCGCCAACGGTGCTCTGGAGGTAGGGCGACACGTCGAGATAGTTGAAGGGGAACTGGACCCGGATCGGCGTGCTATAGTCCGGCTGGGTACGCCAGATGTCGATGCTGCTCGAGGCCTGGGCATAGTGCGCGACCCGAAGCTTCGTTGCGCCAGCGGGTACGATCGCATTGGTATCGGCAAGGACGCCGGGCCGCAGGAGTCCGGCGGAATCAAAAGCGACCACGGTTACGGAGTGATTGCGGGCTACGGTGACCTGGCGGGAAAACCCGAGGCTGCCATTACCGAGGCGGACCTCGATGGTGTGATCGCCCGGATCGATGTTTGTCGTAAACGACTGGGCAACGGGCACGGTGCCCGCGCTCTCCCCATCCAGGTAGAACTTCAGGGTTCCCGCCACGGTCGCCCCGTTGACCAGGTTGATCCGGGCGCCGAAGGGCATATGGTCGTTGGTCATGCTATCCGACGAGCACCCGGCCAGGAGCGCAAGGGTCACCAGCAATGTGACGCGTACCGTCATACGCCCTCCAGTGAACCGCGAAGGATCCGACTCCTTGTCCCCCATGCAATATACCCGTTAGGACCAGTTCCGGTCTCCAACATCGCAGCTTGAAACCAAGCCATGAAACGGGGTAGGTTTCCGCCCTCTATGGCCAACTTCGCCTACCAGGCTCCGGACTTCAGCCAACCCCGGTTTGCCGGCGCGCCCCAGGCGCGTTTCGAGCCGCTTCCCGCCGACGGCGCCCTGCCCGAGGGCTTCTTCTCCACCTCGAACCTCCCGACGTACATCAAGGTCGGCTCCCGCTGGCTGATGCCGGCGCGTCCCCGCATGGACTGCGTCGTGGTGAAGCGGGGCGATGGGCTGGAGACCATCGAGCCCCGGCGCCTCAAGAAGGGCGAGCAGATCGCCATGGGCGAGGAGGAGGACGGCAGCAAGGGCATCTTCGTCCACAGCGAAGGATTCCTGGCCGGCGCGCACAGCGCCAACGAGTTCCGCTTCATGTCGACCGAGGTGAGCCGGGAGCGGCCGGTGAACTATGAAGAACTCGCGGCCAAGCTGGGCGAGGAGAAGCGGCGGGGCGGGTACCTGGTGTGGGTGGCCGGCCCCGCGCTGGTCCACTCCCGCGCCCGTAAGGACCTCGAGTGGTTCATCCAGAACGGCTACGTGCAGGCGGTGCTCGCAGGGAACGCGGTCGCCGTGCACGATATCGAGGCGGCGATCTTCGGCACCACCCTCGGCATGACCAACACCGGACAGCCCACCGAAGGCGGCCACGGGCTCCACATGCGGGCGATCAACAAGGTCCGGGCGCTGGGCTCGATCGAGAAAGCGGTCGAGTCCGGTCTCATCACCAGCGGGATCATGCATGCGCTGGTGACCCACAAGGTGCCGTTCGTGCTGGCCGGGTCCATCCGGGACGATGGGCCGCTGCCGGGCGTCTACTCCGATACCCTGGCCGCGCAGGACGCGATGCGGGAGATCACGGTCAAGGCCACCGGTTCCATCCTGGTGGCGTCGGCGCTCCATGCGATCGCGGTCGGCAACATGCTGCCGGCCTTTCATACCCACTACGACGGTGTGCCCACGCCGCTCATGACCATCTGCGTGGACCAAACCGAGTTCGTGGTGAACAAGCTCAAGGACCGCGGCACTCACCAGGCCTACGGCGTGGTCACCAACGCCCAGGACTTCATGCACGTCCTCCGCTTCTACACGGATCAATGGGAACACGGGAAGAGCTGAACGTTCCGCTGGGGCAGGCCTGGGCCCGCCTGGCAAGCACCGCCGCGCAGGAAGTCCCGCCCGCCGATGTGGACGGGGTCTGGGTGTTTCGCACGATCCGCCAGGACCTTCGCGAATTCGGCACCGCCGTGTTTTCCCGGGTCGAGGGAGACCGGCGCCGGATCTACACCGCCCGCTATGTCCACACTATCAAGGGCAAGGAGCGCGGCAGGTTCAGCGCCACCATCGCGGAAGTGGGGAGCGGGCCGGCGGAGTCGCTGGAGACCCTGATCCGCGGGGTGGAGAAGCGCGCGGATGAGGAGATTCCCACCCGGATCGAGCCCGCCACCTGGTTCCCGGTCGAGGAAGATGCCGCGAGTCGGCCAGGCTGAGGGCCAAGCCCTCCTCGAGCGTTTCCGCCGCTACCTCCGCGATCAACACCAACCGGTCACCCGGCAGCGCGATGTCGTGGCCGAGATCGTCCTGCTGGCCGACGATCACCTCTCGGTAGGCGCCATCCAGCGCCGGCTCAAGGAGCGGGGGCACCGGATCGGGCTGGCGACGGTCTACCGGGTGCTGGAGATCCTGGTCGCCAGCGGCCTGGTCAAGGCGCATGATTTCGGCGAGGGATTCCGCCGCTTCGAGCCGGTCACCGGGCAGGGCCGCCACGAGCACCTGGTCTGCACCCGCTGCGGCCGGGTGCTCGAGTTCTCCAATGAACAGCTGGAGCGCATGCTTCCCATCATCGCCGACGAGCACCAGTTCCAGGTCCAGCGGCACCGGGTGGAAATCTACGGCGTGTGCCAACTATGCCAGGAGCGAGAATTGGGGCCTTTCCCAGTGAGAGGTGAGAAGTGAGAAGTGAGAAGGGACTACTGGCGTTGGTGATACCCGCCGGTGCGGGTCGTTCCTGTCTCACTTCTTACTTCTTACTTCTCACGCTGTCAGGTCGCTGTGGCTGACGGCCAGTCGGTGGGCCTGGTGGTGGCGTTCAGCGCCGGGGTGCTGAGCTTTCTCTCGCCCTGCGTGCTCCCGCTGGTCCCGTCCTACATCGGCTTTCTCACCGGGATGACGGCGAACGAAGTGACCAGCCGCCGCCACCTGGCCGTGCTGCACGCCCTCATGTTCGTCGCCGGTTTTTCCCTCATCTTCATCGTCCTCGGCGCCAGCGCCACCGCCCTGGGCAAGGCGCTCAACTACTACCGGGACTGGATCCAGCGGGTCGGCGGAGTGCTGATCATCCTGTTCGGGCTGGTGTGCCTGGACGTGATCAAGTTCGGGTTCCTCAAGCAGGAGAAACGCTTCCACCTCGAAGACAAACCGGTGGGATTCCTGGGGTCCGGGCTGGTGGGGATGGCGTTCGGAGCCGGGTGGACCCCGTGCATCGGGCCGATCCTGGGATCGGTGCTGGGGCTGGCGGCGACGGAGCAGGACCTCTCCCGCGGCATCCTGCTGCTCGCCTGCTATTCGGCCGGGCTGGCGCTGCCGTTCATTCTCGCCGCCGTGGCGCTGGACCGGTTCTTCGGATGGTTCCAGAAGTTCCGCCGCTACCTCCCCTGGGTGCTCCGGGTGAGCGGCATTCTGCTGATTATCGTCGGGATATTGATGGTGACCGGGAGCTTTACCAAGCTGGCCGGGTGGCTGCAGCAGCTGACACCGGATTTCCTGAAAGAGCAGCTTTAGGTAGCGCTGATTCGGGATCGCCTGCCGATTTCCTCACGAAAACCACGAAATCCCTCGAAGGCCACGAAAACATCGCGAACCATCGTCAGTTTACATGGATAATTTGTATTTGTACCAAGTTGTTCGTCGTGGTTTTCGCGGGATTTTGTGGTTTTCGTGAGGAACGCTTCGCACTTCGATCTACCCTTATTTCCCCCGGCCAAATAAGAAGTACCCGGCGATAACAGCCCCCAGCACGAGTAACATGAACACGATGCGGCGGCGGCTCTGCTGGCGGCGCTTCTGTTCCGACCGGGTCTCTTCTTCCACGAACTCGAACGAGTCCACGATCGCGACCTGCGAGGGCCGGTAGGAATGAGGCGAATGATCGGTGTGGGCGGTCTGGGAGTCCTCCAGGATTTCGGCGAACTGGGCCGCCCGGGCGAACCGGTTGGCGGGTTCAACCGCGAGGGCCCGGGCAATCGCCGAATCGAGCTGCCGGGTGACGTCGCGCCGGACGGCGTGTACCGACGGGGCAGGCTGCGGCGGCCGCAGCTTGGCGGCGCTGCTCAGCTTGGACATCGGCTGGGGAGCTGGCGGCGGCGAGCCGGTGAGCATGTGGAACATGAGGGCGCCCAGCCGGTAGATGTCGGTCAGCTCGTCGGCGTGCTTCCCCGAGGCTTCTTCCGGGCTCAGGTAGGGCTGGTTGTCCCGGGTAAGGAGCGGCTGCTCTTCCAGGAGTCGGGCTTCGTTGCCGAGGAGCAGGACGTTGGCGGGAATGATGGGGCAGTCCTTCATGCCCTGGCGGTGCAGCTGCACCAGGGACCGGGCCAGCGCGGCGCCGATGCGCACGGCCTCGCGGGGCGGGAGCCGTGGCTCCCGGGCGAGGCGGTCGTTCAGGGTTTCACCGGTGGCGTTGGGCATATGCAGGGGTCGAAGAGGGGGACAAAGTACCCCTTGAAATCGAGGGTGGCTAGGGCATGCAAACATTGTAGAGTGATTCGGGACTGCAACCGCAACTACTTGACGCAAAGGCGCAAAGTCGCCAAGGGATTGTTTTACAACAGCGGTTCTTCGCGCCTTAGCGTCTTCGCGTTGAAGCAGTGTAGGCTGATTGTCCGAGTACCTCGTTTCTAACCAACCTCACTCGGCTCTTTTTCCTCAAGCTCTTCCTCGAGCTGCTGCCGCCGCAGGAGTTCCCAATAGCGCCCCCGAATCTTCATGAGCTCGAAATGCGTCCCTTCCTCGGCTACCCTCCCGTTATCCAGCACCAGGATCCAGTCCGCGTCGCGCACCGCGGCCAGCCGGTGGGAGATAATGATGCTGGTTCGTCCGGCCAGGGCGCTCCTGAGGCTCTGGAGAATGCGGGTCTCGGTCTGCGCGTCCACCGCGCTCAACGCGTCGTCCAGCACGAAGACCGGTGGCGACTTGGCGAGGGCCCGGGCGATGGCGGTGCGCTGCTTCTGGCCACCGGAGAGGTTGATACCCCGCTCACCGAGTACGGTATCCGGCCCATCGGGGAGGTGCTCCAGGGTTTCACTGAGCTGGGCCGTCTCCGCGGCCTGGGCCAGCCGCCCGTCGTCGGGGGCGCCGAACAGAATGTTCTCCCGGATCGAATCGCTGAACAGGAATGTCTCCTGGGGCACGAAGCCCACCGCGAGGCGCAGCTCCTTCAGGTCCAGGGTCCGGATATCCACACCGTCGATCAACACGCGGCCCTGGTCCGGGTCGTAGGTGCGAGCCAGCAGCTCGGCCAGGGTGGACTTGCCGGAGCCGGTCGCCCCCACGATGGCGAGCGATCCGCCGGCCGGAACCGTGAACGAAATGTCCTGGAGGACCCAGCCCCGCTCCCGCGCGTTGGGGTATTGGAACCAGACATTCTCATAGGTGACCCGCCGCGCCCGGGACGCGGCCGGGAGTTGCGCCGGCGTCGCGGGCGAGGCGATGGCGGGCTGCTCTTCCAGCAGGCTGTTGAGCCGTCCCATGGACGCCGCGCCCCGCTGGATCAGGTTCACCACCCAGCCCAGGGCGATCATCGGCCAGATCAACTGCATCAGGTACACGCCGAAAGCGACGAACTCTCCGGTCGTGATCCCGCCCGAAATCACCATGCGGCCGCCGACGAAGAGGACGGCCAGGGCGCCCAGCCCGCCCATCAATCCCATGATCGGCTGGAACGCCCCGTACGCCCGGGCCAGGGCGATATTGCGGGAGACGTATTCCTCGTTTAGTCTCTGGAACTGCTCGGCTTCGGCCCGCTCCTGGCGGTAGGCTCGAACGATTCGTACCCCCGACAGGTTCTCATGCACGAAGTCGGTCAGCGTGCTGAACTGGGCCTGGATCGCGGTGGTGCGCCGGTGGATCTCCGCACCGAAGAAGATCATGATCGGCGGCAGGGCGATCAGCGGCAAGAGGGAGAGCAGGGTGAGGCGGGGGCTGATCAGCAGCATGTAGGGAACGGCGAACAGCGTGCGGGTGACGGTGTCCACCAGGTACATGAGGGCGGGACCGGCCACCATTCGCACGTTCAGCAGGTCGTTGGTCGCCCGGGCCATGAGGTCGCCGGTCGATGACCGGTCGTAGAACTCGGCCGGAAGCAGTTGCAGGTGCTGGTAGAGCCGGTTGCGGATATCGTACTCGACCTTGCGGCTGACGCTGTTGAGCAGCTGGCGCATCCCGTAGCGCGCCATACCGCCCACCAGCGCCACGGCAACCAGCAGGATGACGGCGGTCTGGACCCGCTGGAACGGCGCCCCGATGCTCAGGGCATCGATACCCCGGCGCAGGAACTGGGGGCCCAGGGTGTTGAGCCCGTTGGAAATGAGGGTAAGCGCGAGGCCGGCCAGGTAGATCCTGGTATAGGGCCGGACGAAGGGCAGGATAGATTTCAACTGACGCATAGCGGGTTGGGAAATGTCACAGGGGTCCTGGACCCCGGCAAGTAGCGGCGCATAGCTGCGCCGATCCTTATTGAGGAAGGGAACATGCGCATACACACATTGGCGATTGCGGCTGCGGCACTTCTCGCCGCCTGCACTCCAAAGGACAAGACCCAGACGGCGGCCGCCGACAGCCTGGGCCGGGATCTCGAGTTGGCGCCGGTCGATTCGACGGCGGTGCTCAACGACACCGCGAAGACCACGCCGGCGCCGGTGACGACTCCGCCGGCATCGAACCCGCGTCCGCCGGTCTCGAACCCGCGGCCCCCGTCCAGTACCGGCACTCCGGCGGCGGGAACCGGAACGACCCAGGCGCCCACCGGTCCGGCGGTCGCGCCCGCCCCGCTGACGCTGCCGAGCGGCACCGTGGTTACCGCTTCGATGGTCGATTCCATCACGTCGCGCCATAACAAGAACAAGGACATCGTCACCGCGACCATCGGGGCCGACGTCAAGGATCAGAACGGCCGAGTGATCATCCCAGCCGGTTCCACCGCTCGCTTTACCGTTTGGCAGATCGCGCCGGCGGAGAATAAGAGCGCCACGGATGGGATCCTGGTCCTCCGGCTCGCCAGCATTACCGTGCGGGGCAAGGATTATCCCCTCACCGGCCGAGTGTCCTCGGTGGAACACTCACTCCGGGGACGCGGAGTTACCGCCGGTGACGCTGCGAAGGTGGGTGGCGGGGCTGCGGCCGGCGCCGTGGCGGGGCGGGTTATTGGCGGCAAGAGCGGGACGGTGATTGGGGCCGTTGTTGGGGCCGCCGTGGGGACCGGTGTCGCGGTGGAGACGGCCGACCGCGACGTGGTAGTGAAACCCGGGGCCCCGATTGTGTTCACCCTGACCCAGGAGTTGGTGGTTTCTCCCAATTAGCCATGTAACACCTTGCCACCAAGCGACTAAGGACCGAGACGCCGGGTCAGGGTTTCGGCCCTTTGTCGTTTTTGACCCTCTGTGGCGTCCGTCACATCACCTCCCTTTTCTCCTCCCCACCATATAGTGTCGCATAGTTCTGGACACCCATTCGAATTCCAGGGAGGTTTCTGATGTTGCGCAAGCAGCTTGCAGTCTTGGGAATTGTGCTGGCAGTCGGGTGCGGCAAGGACCGGGCGGATGAAGCGGCGGCCGATAGCCTGAGCCGGGATCTTGGGATGGCGGCGACCGATTCAGGCGCGGCCTTGAACGACCGGCCGACTTCGCCGCCCCGGTCGACGACTCCCAGTACGTCTTCCGGCGGCAGCACCGCGGCCTCGGGCCGGACCCTGGCGGCCGGCACCATTATCAATGCCGCGACTACGACCATGGTCACCTCCCGGAACAACAAGGCCGGGGAAACCCTTAGCGCGACCGTCAGCTCCGACGTCCTGGATTCCCGCGGACGCGTCGTCATTCCCGCCGGTTCCGTCGTGCGCATGACGATCACCGAGATCGAGCCGGCGGAGAACAAGAGCGCGAAGGACGGCAAGATTGTGCTGATGCCGGCCACCGTTGAAATCGCGGGCAAGTCCTATCCGCTGGATGCGAGCATCGAGTCGGTGGAGCATACGCTGCAGGGCCGGGGCGTCACGGCAGGTGATGCGGCCAAGGTCGGGGCCGGGGCGGCGGTCGGCGCCATCGCGGGCCGGGTAATTTCCGGGAACAAGCAGGGCGCCATCATCGGCGGAGTAGTCGGTGCGGCGGTTGGGACCGGCGTAGCCGTTGAAACGGCGGATCGCGATGTGGTGGTCCCGTCGGGAGCGAGAGTCGTGCTGAAGCTGACGACGTCGCTGACCACGTAGGTACGCAGGCCACCCGGCCTGCTTGAAGGCATAGCTGGAGTGCAGGGGTCGATACCACATCGGCTCCTGTATTTTTTTTGGTCGTTTTTTGGTGAGATGTCGCACAGCCGGGGTGGTTGGGCCGCCCTAATCTGGGCGTTCCGTTGAGGCCAATCGTTAAGCTTTGATTCAGGAGGTTAACATGCCCAAAATCACCCCATGCCTGTGGTTCAATACCGAGGCCGAACAGGCAGCCAGGTTTTATACCTCGATTTTCAAGAATTCAAAGATCGGCAAGATTCTGCGGTACGGCGATGCGGGGCCAGGCCCGAAGGGCAGCGTCCTGACCGTGAATTTCGAGCTCGACGGCCAGGAATTCCAGGCCTTGAACGGGGGGCCGGAGTTCAAGTTCACCGAGGCCGTATCGTTCACCGTGCATTGCAAGAACCAGGATGAGGTCGACGAATACTGGGAGAAGCTCACCCAGGGTGGACATGAAGTCGAGTGCGGCTGGCTCAAGGACCGGTATGGCCTGTCCTGGCAGATTATTCCGACCATTCTGCCCAAGATGCTCAACGATCCGGACCAGGAGAAGGCCGATCGCGTCATGGAGGCCATGCTCACGATGAAGAAGATCGACATCGAGCAGCTGGAGAGAGCCTACGACCTGGAGGGAGCGCGGCAGTA
>DASYPP010000067.1:0-12820 GCA_036006525.1 Gemmatimonadales bacterium | reverse complement strand
GGAGCTGGCGGTGAACGTGGGATTGAACGCGTCGACGAAACCGTACTGGCCGAATAGCGGATCACCGTACCGCTCCCGCATCGCGACCAGCGCGGGAATCACGATCTCGGGCGCGAACACGATGGAACCTGCGGCGGCGGTCGGCGCCAGGGTGCCGTCGTCACGGATTTCGTTGAAGCTGGCGCCGCGGGCCGAGTAGGTGAAGAAGAGCCGCATCCGGCCGGCCAGGAAGAGCGAATCGTCCACCGGTCCGTCGGAGGCGGTGAGTCCCCAGACGTTCTTGCCGTAGCCGCTCCACTGCCCCGGATTGGCGATGGCGTAGTCCCGCTGACTCACCGTCGCGCGGCGGGAGTTCTCGTAGTAGTCGATGCCGTGACCCTGCATGTAGCTGTCGTGGATGCCGCGGAAATCCACCCAGATATGGGAGTACTGGTGTCCGAAGAGCGGAGCGAATCCCAGGTGCGACTGGCCGTAGAAGGTGCCCCACTGATACTGCGAGGTCCACACACCCCAGGCCGCGGGCGCGACGGGATGGGTCGGGGAACCGAGCGCCAGGAGGTACACGATCATCGCCTCGTTGTAGCCCCGCCAATCCCAGCTATGGAATCCCTGCTCCGGCGTCCATCCCATGGCGATCCCGGGCGGGCGGGGCTGGGCCCATTGCCAGTCGGTGGCGCGGTAGAGCGAATCGGCGACCTGGCGGATCTCGGTCTCAACGGCGTCGCTGCCGCTGAAGTACTCCCGGCAGAACAGGACACCGGCCAGGAGCAGCGCGGTATCTACCGTAGACAACTCGACGGTCTGGAAGCGGTAGCCGGTCCCCGGCTCGAGGAAGTGATAGAAGAAACCCTTGTACCCGCTCACGCCGCTCGTCGCGGTACCTTCGGGAGCATCCCGGAAGAACTTGAGTGTCGTGAGCACCCGGGCGGCCGCTTCCGCCCGGGTGACATAGCCCCGTTCGACGCCCACGCCGTACGCGGTGAGCGCGAAGCCCACCGCGGCGATACTGGAGAAGGAGGGCGTGGGCCAGCGGTCGGGCGTGAGCCCGTTCGCCGGGTCGGTACGCTCCCAGAAGAAGGCGAAGGTGCGCTGGCCCAGGGTATCGAGAAAGGCCCGGTCCCGGGGCGAGATGGGATCGGGGCCGGCAGGGCCGGCACCGTTGCCGCTGCAGGCGGCGAGCGCGGCAGAGAGGAGCAGGGCCGAAAAGAGCGGCAGGCGCGCGTAAGGTTTCATGCGGGACTCGGAAGAACGGGCGGAAGAACTACGGCGACCGACCCGAGTGGGCCGGCCGCCGTTAGAAGATACTGCGAACCAGCTAGAAGTCGTACTCCGCGCCGATGACAAACCTGCGCGCGTCACTCACAACGCACCCCGGGTCGCCGAAGTTGGCATCGGTCCGGTTACCCGTGTTGTAGCAGCCAAAGTTATTGTGGTTGAGAACGTTGAACGCATCGAGCGTGAGCCCGAGCCGGGTGCCGCCGAGGCTGGGGAAGTCCTTCCGGAGCCGGAGATCGACAGTCTGGTAGGGAAAGGTCCCGGGCACCGTAAATCCTCCCTGCTGGAACTGATTCCCGGTGGTGCCGGAGCCGCAGAACCGCTCCGGGCAGCCGACGTCCTGGCGGAACTTTCCGCCCAGCGTGATCAGGCCGCTGAACTGGACGCCGTAAAGGAACGGCACATCGGTGATGAAGTTGGCCACGATCCGGGCCTTCTCATCGTTGGACGAATGCTTGCCGATGTTGATCGTGTTGGGGAAGGCGAAGAGGTCGCCCAGGTTGTCGACCCCTTCCAGCTGGCGCTTGGCGTAGGTGAAGGACAATCCCGCGCCCCAGCCGAAATTCTCACTGGACCGGCGATACGGCCGGTCAATCTGGACCAGCAACGCGTCGTACCACGTCTTGGCGTCGTTGCTGGAGTAGATGAAGTTGCTGAACCCGTGGGCACCGAGGTTGAAACTGGTGCAGCAGGAGCCGTTGGGATTCAGCCCGAAGTTGGCCCAGTTGAGGGTCAGTTGGTCTACGCCCCGGACACCGGCATAGGTCACCGAGACCGCCAGGCTGCCGAACAGGTGTCGCACGCCGAGGTTCCACTGCTTGGACTTCGGCACCTTGACGTCGCTCGAGATCAGCCATGCTTCGGGGGTGCCGAAGGTTCCTACCAGCTGATCCAGCACCGCGCGGTCCGCGGTCAGGTAGGAATCATTCCATTGAACAAACCCGGCTGTCGGCGCCTGACCCGGGGCCAGGAACCTGATGTCGTAGCTCGGGTGGGTCAGCTTCAAGGTCTCGTCCACCGAGACGTCGAACAGGGAGCGGTCATAGTAGATACCGAAGCCGCCGAAGATCGTCGTCTTGTTCTCGGCATCCAGGGCATAAGAGAAGCCCAACCTGGGCTGGATGGCGCCGTAGAACGGCTTCCGCTCGCTGCCGGTACTGATGTACTTGCTCAGATCGAGCGGGGTCGGGAGCGAGTCGTTATACCGGGTCAGCGTGTCCACCACGTTCTGCGGCGTCACGTAATCGGTATTGAACATCTTGGTCTCGAAATCCCACCGCACGCCCACGTTCAGCGTAAGCCGCGACGTCGGGCTCCAGTCGTCCTGCAGATAGAGACCGACCTCGGTGTTCTTCTTGTTGAGGACCGGGTTACCCGTCCCATAGTTCAATTCGAACGGGTGATCGTAGTTGAAGGTCTGACCGTTGGCGACCGAGTCGTAGAGAAATCTCGGAGTGCCATCGTTGTCCTTGTTGATATCGTAAGTCACGAAATCAATGCTGGCGCCGCCCTTGAGCACATGCTGGCCCCCGGCCCGGAACCCGGAGTAGGTCAGGTCGTCCCGGAAGCCGAGTCGCTTCTGAATGAAGTCCTGGGTGCTGCGATTGCTCCCGATAACCGCCGACCCATTCGGGAGATTCAGAAACACCCGCTGGGGCAGTCCGGTCTCATTGGGGCTGGGATTCCGCCGGAAGCGGGAATAGTCGACCTTGGCTTCGTTAAACCAGGGGCCGCTGAAGATGTTATAGCGGGCCTGGCCGATGGTGACGTTCTGCCGGAAGTTCACGGCTTCGTCGAAGGCGCAGATGTTGCCGCCATTGCAGTTCGAGGTGCCGAAGTCGCGCACATCGGTTTCGTGCCGGTTGCTCAGGCTCAACTCGGCGGTGGAACGCGGGTTCACCGCGTAGGTGAACTTGCCGAAGAACAGCCGCTCCCGGAATGGAGAGGTGAAGTTCCCATTGTACTGGGTCAGGTTGACGGTATCCAGCGAGGGGAAGGCTCCCCCGGCGGGGGGCTGGAAGTCGACCCGGTTGGAGCGATTCTGCCGGTTCACCTCGAACGAGCCGAAGAAGTGCAGCTTGTCCTTGATGATCGGCCCGCCGAAGCTGGCCCCGCCCAGGTAGCGGCTGAATTCCGGTTCCTTGAAGGTGGTGGGGTTATTGGCCTTGTCCGCCACCTGGAAAGTGTCCAGGGAAACCAGGCTTTGGCCCAGATAACTCAAGAATGCGCTTCCCGACCAGGTATTTCCGCCCGAGCGGGTCGTCGCGGTGACGATCGCGCTCGAAGCCTTCTGGTACTCAGCCTTGAAGTTCTGGCTGATCACCCGGTACTCCTGGATCGCGTTCCGGGGGAACGGATTGCCCCGGCTGGCGTCCTGGCCGGTGACGCCTCCGCCGGTCAGGTCATTCTTGAGACTGGTGCCATCGATGAAGACGTTGACCGCGTTGGCGCTCTGGCCACCACCCTGGAATGTCCGGAAGCCGGTCCCGTTGATCCGATCCTCGGATACGGTGATTCCAGGAGCCAATGCCGCCAGGTCGAGGAAGTTCCGGCTCGGCGTGGGCAGCCGCTCGATCTGCTGCTCGGTCACGTTGGTCGCCACTTCGGACGTTCGGGTTTCCGGCGGTGGCGCCGCGATGGTGATCGCCTCCAGCTCGACGGTGCGGGAGGAGAGCCGGAAGTTGACGATCAGCGACTGGCCGATGCCGACCTGGATGCGCTGGGTCTGGGCACCCATGCCGACCGAGCGCACGGTGATGTCGTAAGCCGCGGGCACCAGGCCCGGCAGGTTGTACGCCCCGGTGGAACGAGTGGTGGTCTGTCGTTCCGCGGAAGTCGAAATATTCCGGGCCACGACATCGGCCCCGGCGACGGGCCGGCCGGTGGAATCAGTGACCAGGCCGTTGATGCTGCCGGTCGAGTTCTGAGCGAGCGCCGAGCCCGCCAGGAACGGGACGAGCAGCACCCCGGCCAGCCACGCGCCGAAGGTTCTCACAGACAGCTGGATCCGCATACAGTTGGCCTCCTCGGAAAAAATGACGGCACTTCAGGATCCGCAGGATCGCCGCACCACCAACGCGGTGGGGACGATCTCACGGCGATTCTCCCTCCCATTGGGATGCTGGATGGCGCCCAGCAGGAGGGTGGCCGCGCGGGCACCAAGCGCACTGATGTCCACGTGGACCGAAGACAGCGGCGGCTCGACGTACCGAGCCATAGGGATGTCATCGAACCCGGCGACGGCGATGTCTTCCGGCACCCGGAGCCGGGCTTCGCGAATCGCCGAGAGAGCGCCCACCGCCATGGCGTCGTTGAAAGCGAATATGGCGGTGGGCCGGGGATCGAGCCGGGCCAGGCCGGAGGCGGCGTCGTACCCGGAGGCTTCGCTGAAGTCGCCGGCCACTTCCAACGCCGCCTCCCCGGGCAGCGCGGCATCACGCAGCGCGGCGCGATAGCCCCGCAGCCGCTCGTTGGCGTCGTAGTTCTTGTCGGCGCCCTTGATGATCGCGATCCGCCGGTGGCCCTTGCCGATCAGGTGCTGCACCATGGAATAGGCGCCCTCGTAA
This sequence comes from Gemmatimonadales bacterium, assembly GCA_036006525.1. GTDB lineage: Bacteria > Gemmatimonadota > Gemmatimonadetes > Gemmatimonadales > GWC2-71-9 > DASYPP01. Next base: position 7,979 of record DASYPP010000067.1, on the reverse strand, counting down.
TTGGCGATGCTGATCGCGTCGTGCCCGTTGGTGTCGCCGGCGCAGTTCATCAGGACCACGGGGAATCCGTCGGGCAGCTGGGAGGCAATGCCGGCCACCCGGATATCGGGGATCATCAGGATCAGCCCATCCACTCGGCCCCACATGGAGCGCAGGGCGCTTTCGAGGTCCTGCTGGTCCGAGTGCGAGCTCGAGACGATTACGTGATATCCCTCCCGCCGGGCGGTCTGGTCAATACCACGGATGACTTCGGAGAAGAACTCCCCGTACAGGTCGGGGAGCAGGACGCCCACGGTCGAGGTACGGTTGGTGATGAGGCTGCGGGCGGCGCCGTGGGGAGTGTAGCCCAGGCGGGCGGCGACTTCGAGCACCACCTGGCGGGTGCCTTCGGCCACCAGCGCGCTCTTGTTCATCACCCGGGACACCGTGGCGACGGAGACCCCGGCTTCTTTCGCGACGTGCTTTATGGTTGCGCTACCCGCCATAGGGACTGCTCTCTGGTGAGATCATCCTGGCAGCTTGGAGCTTGGAAACCACTGGTGGTGCAAAGAAGAACGGTGCGGCATACCACTTGAGGGCGCTGTAAACGTTTACATTTTCTGCAGATCTGTCAAGAGGGAGAAAGGATTGAAGGGATTGAGGGATTGAGGGGATGGAGAGGATGGAGAGGTTTGAGGGTAGATTGCCGCATCCGCTTCAATCTCCTAATCCCTTCAATCCCTTCAATCCCTTCAATCTGAAATGTGCCGAGTCACCGTCAACGCCCATGGCCCCCTCCGCATCGAGGGCGACTTCACTATCGTCGACCCCGAAGGCCGCCCGCTCGACCTCAAGGGCCGGACCAGCCTCGCCCTCTGCCGCTGCGGCGCTTCCAGGAACAAGCCGTTTTGCGACGGAACCCACAACACCGTGAATTTTCGGAGTATCGTCACGGGAGAAGTGACAAGTGACAGGTGACAGGTGACAAGTAAGTGCGGTTCCTTGTCACTTGTTACTTGTCACATGTCACTTGGGAAGCAGGGCCAGCCGCACCGCGTCCAGCACCAGCATCAGGTCATATAATTTCGAAATCACCGGTACCCCGCGCTGCTCGATGGGAACCGACACCTTGGGATCCTGGGCCGCGCCGGTGAGGAACACCACCCGTCCCTTGAGTCCCGGCGCGCGACGCAGCAGCTCGTCATACAGGGCCAGCCCGCTCATCCCCGGCATCAGCACATCGCTCACCACGGCGTCGATCGCTTCGCCCCGCTCCACCACCATGAACGCTTCCGGGGCCGAGTCGGCTTCCATCACCGTCATGCCGCCGCGCTCCAGGATTTTTCGGAGGGCGCTGCGGACTCCTGCGTCATCGTCGACTACCAGGACAGTGGGCATTGCCTAAGAGATAGCCTCGCGGTTGCAATCCCCCAATCCCTCGGGGAATCCCCCAGTGGAGATTGCCGCAGAGCTGCTCCTCACGAAAATCACGAAACTCCACGAAACCCACGAAGAACTGCCGTAATACGGTTTATATCGTTTTGTCTTCGTGGCCTTCGGCAGGTTCGTGGTTTTCGTGAGGAATGCGGCCAAGGGAATCTCACACCCCGCTCCAGCCAGGAAGATCCCTCCCTCGCCGCTTTCACTCAGGGACAAGTCGCGCCGGCGAGGAACCAGCAGGACGCATGGGCGTCGGTCTTGAAGAAGCTCAGCAGCAAATTGGCGACCTTGGTCTCTCCCGAGGTCGAGGGGTGCGTCCCATCCGACTCGAAGTCGGAAGGCACCCAGAACAGTCCGTCGGAGCGTGGCGTATCGCCGTTGGCCCAGAGATACGGGCCCCAGGCGATCCAGGGCGCCACGGTGTTGTAATTGAGGTTGCCTGCCCTGCTGTCGACCACCGTGCCGCCGTTATTCATCTGGTCAATCTGGGCCTGGATCAGCCATTTCACCGCGAAGCCGCTCTCATAGGCGTAGGGCTCGGGATTAAGCGTGCTCACCGCATAGCCGGCATAGCTCCGGCTGGTGATGAACACCACCTGGAGATTCGCATACCGGGCCTTGAGCGCCCGGACGATGTTCCCCAGGCTGATCTCCAGCTGGTACGCGTCGGCCTGGGATGCCGGGAGGCTGGTCGTGGGCCGGGGATCGGCTTCCTTGAGCCACACGGCCTCGACCTGCGCCTCGGTCAGGCCCATGGGGGCCAGTACCGTGTTCTTCACCCGGTCGTAGTCCGGATCGGCGGGCGAGTCCCAGAACAGCGCCGTCTGGCTGCCTTCGGCGCCGTTGGCGACGACCAACGTCCCGTGGTTGACCGCGGCATCCGCGGCCGCCTTCCCGCTGAACGACCAGCTGTTGCACGTGGTCCCGTTCTTCGCGCACCATTCCTGGGTGGCATGGGACATTCCCACCGACAGCAGGACGTACTTGCCGCTGGGACTGGGCGAGCCATTGCCGGCCCGGGGCTGGATGTTCGCCGCACGGGCCTGGCCCACGGCGGCGTGGCCGGCCGGCATGGTGTTGACACCTCCGGGATAGAGGCCGCCTTCGAAGCGGCTCAGGTAGTCCTGGGGGCCCAAGTCGCTGATCGGGACGGCCGACCCGGCCGGGTTAGGTCCGGTGCCGCCGCTGCTGCAGGCCGCGAGCGCCAGCACCGCCATCGTGGCCGCACCGCGGAAACGGGCTCTCATCCTTGGCTCCTTGTGGGATTCACCCAGACCCCCTCCCCGACTAAATTTGCCCCCCAATGACCGACATTACCATCCAGAAGACTAAGGAAGATGCCGCCTCCGCGTCACTCCAGGTCACCGTCCCGGTGGACCGGGTCAAGGCCGCGGAGGACAAGGCCGTGCGTTACTACGCCCAACGGGCCCGGCTCCCCGGGTTCCGCCCCGGCAAGGCGCCCGAGGCCGTCATCCGGAAACGGTTCGAAGAGGCCATCCGGCAGAGCGTGCTGGAAGAGGTCATCCGGGAAAGCTGGGAGGCGGCGCAATCGGCCCATGGATTGAAGCCGGTGGCCCAACCCCATATTCACAACCTCAAGTTCGACGACGCCGGCGCCATCGAGTTCGAGCTGCATGTCGAGGTGAAGCCCGCCATCGCGCTGGGCCGGGTGGGCGGCTTTACCCTGAAGCGCCAGCTGCCCCCGGTGAGCGACGCCGACGTGACCGAGCGGCTCCGCGCCTTGCAGGAGCAGAAGGCCCACTGGCTGCCGGTGGAGGGAGCCAAGCCCTCGCCGGGGAACATGGTCCGGGTCGAGGTCGCCACGGCCACGGATACTGAACCGGGCACCCCGCAGCCGTACTCGCTGGTCCTCGGGTCGGGCCAGACCATTCCGGATCTCGAGGAGCGGATCATGGGGATGCTCCCGGGCGAGACCTCCGAAGGCGAGGTCAAGTTTCCTGAGGACCATGCCGATGAGACTCGCAGAGGGCAGACCCGGAAGGTGAAGGTGTCGCTGCTCGAGGTGAAGCGGCAGGAATTGCCGGCCCTGGACGACGATTTCGCCCGCGAACTGGGCGAGTTCGAGAACCTGGCGGCGCTGCGTGAGGCCGTGAAGGCCGACCTCGAGAAGGACGCCGAGCGGGAAGCCGACGCCCGGGTGCGGGAGCAGCTGGTGGAGCAGCTGGTGGCGGCCAACAACATCACGGCGCCGGCTTCGCTGGTCGACCGGGTCATCAAGGGTTATGCCCAGGCCTACGAGATTCCCGAGCCCCAGCTGCCGAATTTCGCCGGCGAGTTCCGCCCGGTGGCCGAGGCCCAGGTTCGTCGCGAGCTGGTGCTGGAAGCCGTGATCGACGCCAACAATCTCAAGGCGTCGGAGAGCGAGCTGGACGAGCGGATCGCCAGCATGGCCCAGGCCCGCCAGGTCCCGCCCGGCCAGCTCTACACCACGCTGCAGAAATCCAACCGGTTGGGCGAGCTGCAGCGGGCATTGACCGAAGAGAAGACCTTCAAGTTTCTGCTGGAGCAGTCCACCGTTGAAGAGGTGACCGCGTGAAACCCACGGCAACACTGTATCCGCCTTACATCATCGAGCGTTCCAGCCGCGGCGAGCGGACCTACGACATCTTCTCGCGGCTGCTCATGGATCGTATCGTCTTTCTGGGGTCGCCTATCAATGATGATGTCGCCAACATCATCATCGCCCAGCTGCTGTTCCTGGACGCGGACAACCCGGAGCGGGACATCTATCTCTACATCAACTCCCCGGGCGGCATCGTCTCCAGCGGCATGGCGATCTACGACACCATGCAGTTCCTCCGGGCGCCGGTGAACACCATCTGCATGGGGATGGCCGCGTCCATGGGGTCCTTCCTGCTCTCGGCCGGCAGCAAGGGCAAGCGCAGCGCGCTGCCCCACGCCCGGATCATGATTCACCAGCCCTCGGGCGGCGCCTCGGGCACCGCGGCGGACATCGAGATCCAGGCCCGGGAGATTCTCTACCTCCGTTCCAAGATCAACGGCCTGTACGCCCTCCACACCGGCCAGCCGCTGGAAACCATCGAGCGGGACATGGACCGGGACCGCTTCATGAGCGCCGAAGAGGCCAAGGCGTACGGCATTATCGACACGGTCGTCGCCAAGCTGGGTCAGGTGGTTAACGGCAAGGAAACAAAGGGTTAAGGGGCTCCCCGGGGGCACCAGTTCCGGGCCTCTTGACGCTCCCCCCCTTGGGGTCCACTATTCACCGATCTTCCCCGATCCGACAGGCGAACGATCCCTACGATGTCGACTGATAAGCACCTCCGCTGCTCGTTCTGCGGCAAGTCGAAGGACTCGGTCCGGAAATTCATTTCGGGCCCTTCGGTCTATATCTGCAACGAGTGCATCACCCTCTGCAACGAGATCCTGGCGGAGGATGAAGAGCGCGAGGTCGCCGACGCGATCACCCAGGTCCCCACGCCCTCCGAAATCAAGGACGTGCTGGACCAGTACGTGATCGGGCAGGAACGGGCCAAGCGGACCCTCGCGGTCGCGGTCTACAACCACTACAAGCGCATCAACGCGGGCAGCGGCGGGCGGGAGAGCGACGTCGAGCTGGACAAGTCCAACATCCTGCTCCTCGGCCCCACCGGCACCGGCAAGACCCTCCTGGCCCAGACCCTCGCCCGCATCCTGGACGTCCCCTTCACCATCGCCGATGCCACCACCCTCACCGAGGCCGGCTACGTCGGCGAGGACGTGGAAAACATCCTGGTGCGGCTGCTCCAGGCCGGCGAGTTCAACGTGGCCGAGTGCGAGCGCGGCATCGTCTACATCGACGAGATCGACAAGATCGCCCGGAAGTCGGAGAACCCCAGTATCACCCGGGACGTCTCCGGCGAGGGCGTGCAGCAGGCGCTGCTCAAGATTCTCGAGGGCACCGTGGCGTCGGTGCCGCCCCAGGGCGGCCGCAAGCACCCGCAACAGGAATACATCCAGATCAACACCAAGGACATTCTCTTCATCTGCGGCGGCGCCTTCGACGGGCTGGAGAAGATCATTTCGGCCCGCACCGGCAAGCAGCAGATCGGTTTCGCCAAGGATTCCAGCGCCAGCACCTCGTCCCAGATCGTGGACAAGAAGAACCCGTTCTGCGACGTGGAGCCGGACGACCTGCTGCGCTTCGGTCTCATCCCCGAGCTGGTGGGCCGGCTGCCGGTGACGGTGCCGCTCGAGGCCCTGGACGAGGAGTCGCTGGTGCGCATCCTGGTCGAACCCAAGAACGCGCTTACCAAGCAATACAAGAAGCTGTTCGAGATGGAGAACGTCGGGCTCACCTTCGACAGCGACGCCCTCAGGGCGGTGGCCAACAAGGCGCTCAAGCGGGGCACCGGAGCCCGGGGATTGCGCGCCATTCTCGAAACCCTGATGACCGACATCATGTTCGACCTGCCCAATCGCGATGACGTGCGTGAGGTCGTGGTGACGGCCGAATCGGTGACCGACGGCAAGCCGCCGCTGGTAGTGACCGAACGGGCGCGGACCAAGCGGGAAGCCTGATTCCACCTCCCAGTCCCTCCGCCGTTTCCCCGCTCGCCCAGCAACCAGTCGAATTCATCGGATCGTTTCCTGACCCAACGACCAGGCTGGACCCGCCGCTGCCCGAGGTGGGCCTGGTCGGCCGGTCCAACGTGGGGAAGTCCAGCCTGCTGAACGCCCTGTTGGGCCGGCCCGGCATCGCGCGGATCAGCGCCACGCCGGGAAAGACCCGGGCGCTCAATGTGTTCAAGCTGCCCGGCTTCTACCTGGTGGACCTCCCAGGCTACGGCTACGCCAGGGGCGATAAGAAGTCGCGAACCGAGATCCAGGCAATGCTGACCGGGTACCTGAGAAACCGGCCCACCATCGCCGGCATCGTCTGGCTGCTGGATATCCGGCACCAGCCGTCGCCGGAAGACGAACAGGTCTTCGCCCGGTTCGGCGAGCAGCAGCACCCGGTGCTCGCCGTGCTGACCAAGGCGGACAAGCTGGCCCATGGTGCCCGGGCGAAGCAGAGCCGGGAGCTGGCCGCCGTGCTGGGACTGGAAGTCCAGGTGACCAGCAGCCGGACCGGCCTGGGTGTTGCGGAGCTGGGGGCCAGTATTCTTCAGTTGATCCAGGAGCGGACATGAGACGGCTCGCATTTCTGGCGGCACTGGCGCTCGCGGCCTGCGCTCCCGCGGCAAGGGGTCAGGACAGCGTGGACGTGTCGGCGGGAGACATCCCGCCCGGCATGGGCACCCTGAGCCAGGATGACATCGCGCTGGTCATGCGGCTCGAAGAGCTGGAGATCCGGGTGGTGCCGCTGGACGAGCGGGTCCTCAAGCTGCTGACCCCGGACACCTATCGCTCGCTCCACGATCTCGCGCAGCAGCGCGGGTCCCAGGTCGACAGCGTGAGCCGGCAGAACGGGGTGTCGCTGCCGGGGGTATTCCTGGTGACCTTCTTCGGCCGGCGGCAGGGCGCCCGGTTCGATCCCACGAACTTGAACCTGCAGGTGCGAGGCCAGCTCTTCCGCCCCATCGGCGTGGTCCCCTTCAGCGCTAACTTCAACAGCCAGCAGCTGGACCAGCGGCAACAGGCCACCGGGCTCGTTCTTTTCGAAGAGCCGGCCCCGGTGTTCGAGACCTTCACCGTCTCCTACGGCGTCGCCACCGACGCGTGGGAAAGCAAGCTCGCCAAGATCCAGCGCGAGCGGAGCCGCGTCCTGGGAAGAGTGCGCGCCGACAGCACCAGGCAATAGTAAAGGAGGGAGACATGGCGTACTTGCCGCTCAAGCAGGTGGATCTTCCGGTCCAGGGAAGCCGGTTCTACGAGGACTGGCTGGGACGGCTGTCGGAGCAGATCTCCGCGCCGGATGCGAACTGGCATCGCATAACCCGGGACACGCTGTTCCAGCTCTTCTATCCCGGGCACCGGGATTACGACGGCATGATCCAGGACCCCGAGCTCCCCGACTCTGCCCGCGCCGTGCTGCTCGGCTGCGACCCCTGGCATATCACGCTGGAGCCGGAGTATTACAGCGACGTCGATGCCGAGAAATTTGCGCGGGTCAAGCCGCTGCTCTGGCTCTGGTACAGCTTTGACCGCTCCCTCGTGGGCGGGCAGAACTGCCACGTCGGGATCCGGCTCCGCCGGCTGCTGGCGCCCCACATCTTCGCCCGGGTGGGCAAGAACTTCAAATGCTTCCACAACGTGGAGTTCTCCTTCGGGTACAACCTCGAAGTGGGCGATGACGTCGTGGTGCACCGCCACGTGCTGCTCGACGACCGGGGCGGGATCACCCTGGGGAACCGGGTGAGTATCTCGGACTATGCCAACATCTACAGCCACACCCACAGCATCGTGGACCAGAAGGATGTCACCAACGCGCGCACCGTGCTGGAGGACGACGTCCGGATTACCTACCACGCCACCGTGCTCGCGGGGGTGCGGGTCCGGGTGAACGGCATGGTGGGCGCGATGGCGGTCGCGACCAAGGACGTGCGTCCTTACCATGTGTACGTGGGAATCCCCGCCAAGTCGGTCCGGGTCAAACC
>DASYPP010000066.1:0-34573 GCA_036006525.1 Gemmatimonadales bacterium | reverse complement strand
GGCCTCGTCGAAGAACCGCTCCATGACGATGGTGTCCTGGGTGGGCAGGGCCCCCAACAGGCGCCGAGCTTCAGCGAAGTAGGCTACCATTTGCTCGGACGCTGATTGGGCGGACGAGGCGGTCGGGGCGGACACGGCGGTCAACAACGCCTGCGTTCCATTTGGATCAAGTTGGGACGCAAGCCAGTTGACCGCCTCGACCGCCTTGTCCGCCTGAAGCCGCTGCTCGACTTCGGTTCGCAGAGATGCGACCGCCTCGGAGAGCTCCGCGCTCCTGGCCGGCGCCTCGCCCAGCCAGAACGGGATCGTCGGCGGCTGGCCCTTGGCGTCTTCCACCCGCACCTTGCCGGAGGAGACCTGGAGAACCCGCCACGATGTGTTCCCCAACTGGAAGATGTCGTCGGCGTGGCTCTCGATGGCAAAGTCTTCATTGAGAGTCCCCACTACGATGCCCTCCGGCTCCAGCACCACTCGATAATCCGCGTTCTCGGGAATCGCCCCGCCCGAGGTGATTGCCGTGAGCCGAGCGCCGCGGCGGCCCCGGATCCGGCCATTGATGGCATCGAGGTGTACCAGCGCGCCGCGGCGGCCCCGCTTGGTGGTGAATCCCTGGGCCGTCATCCGCACCACGTCGTCGAACTCCTCGCGGGTGAGGCTGCGATAGGGATAGGCCCCGCGGAACAGGTCAAATAGCCGATCCAGCTCCCAGTCCTCCGCCGCCGACTCAGCCACCACCTGCTGGGCCAGCACGTCCATCGGCTGGTTCATCACGATCAGGTGATCCAGCTCGCCTTTGCGTACCGCGAGGATCAGCGCCGCGCACTCGACCAGGTCATCCCGGGTGAGGGGGAAGAGTCGGCCCTTCGGAGTGCCCGACACGGTATGTCCGGAGCGACCCACTCGCTGGAGGAACGTGGCGATGCGCCGCGGACTGGCGATCTGGCACACCATGTCCACGTGCCCAATGTCGATCCCCAGTTCGAGCGACGCGGTCGCCACCAGCGCCCGGAGCTTCCCGGCCTTGAGCCGCTCCTCGGCGTCCAGCCGCAGCTCCTTGGAGAGACTGCCGTGATGCGCGGTCACCGCATCCTCGCCCAGCCGTTCCGCCAGCTGCATCGCCAGCCGCTCGGCCAGGCGCCGAGTGTTGACGAAGATGATCGTGGTCTTGTGCTGGCTGACGAGATCGGTGAGCCGCTGGTACACCTCTTCCCAGACCTCGCCTGACATGACCGCTTCGAGCGGGGAGCCGGGAAGCTCCAGCGCGATATCCAGGGTGCGCTTGTGGCCCTGATTGACCACGACGGTAGGACGGTAAGACGGTAAGACGGTAGGTTCCTCGTCGTTTACCGTCCTACCGTCATACCGTCCTACCGCCCTTCGACCACCCTCAAGCCAATCCGCCACCACTGTGATTGGCTTCTGGGTGGCCGACAATCCGATCCGCTGCACCCGGCGCCCCGCCACGTGATCCAGCCGCTCCAGGCTCAGCGCCAGGTGCGCTCCCCGGCGCGACTCGATCATCGCATGAATCTCGTCGACGATCACGGTCCGCACCGTCTTCAACATCTCCCGGCTCCGCTCTGCGGTCAGCAGGAGATAGAGCGACTCCGGCGTCGTTACCAGGATATGGGGCGGGTGCTTGATCATCGCCGCCCGCTCGGAGGCCGGCGTATCGCCGGTCCGCACCGCGGCGGTGATCCGGGCAGGGTTCAGCCCCATCGACTCCGCCAGCTGGCGGATCTCCCGTCGCGGCTCGGCCAGGTTCTTGTGGATGTCGGCGGACAATGCCTTGAGCGGAGAGACGTAGACAATCCGGGTCTCCTCCGGCAACTCGTGCTCGATACCCTCGCGGAGCAGGTCGTCAAGCGCGTGCAGAAAGGCGGCCAGGGTCTTCCCGGACCCGGTGGGCGCCGCGATCAGGGTATTATCCCCGGCACGAATGGCCTCCCAGCCCTGAGTTTGGGCTGGGGTAGGCTCGCCAATGTTCTCTCGGAACCAGCGGGCTACGGCGGGATGGAAGTGCTGCAACGGCATGATTGGAATATAAGCGGGCGAGCAGGGCTGTCATCCCGAGCGGAGCGAGGGATCTTGTTCGAATTTCTGAGCGATTACCCACTCTCTCGTACCGGTCAGTACGGATTGCTTCGGTCGGCTGCGCCGACCTCGCAATGACGTGGTCGCTCGGATTTGATGCTGCTTCGCAGGGACTGTGCGGATACTCCAAACCGCCGAAGGCGCATTCGACGACCACCCTGTCCGTCATTGCAAGCCGGCCGTGGCCGGCGAAGCAATCCAGGCTAACTATGGTTGAGGGATGAACTTGCCGCACACTGATCTTGCCGAAGGCGAGAAGATCCCTCGCCATGCTCGGGATGACAAACCTTGCCCGTCCGCCTCGTCCGCCTCGCCGCGACCGCCCCGACCGCCGGTGCATCTACCCAGCACCCCTATCCGGATCCCCATGCGTTCAACCTGCGTTTCATTAATCATCGCGCTCGCCGCCATGCAGCCGGCCTACGGGCAGGCCGTTGCCCAGGTCACCCCCCTCTCCGGACCCCAGGTACTGAACCACCAATTCACCCAGGTCGGCGGGGTATTCGAGCTTCGGGACGGGCGAATCCTGGTCAGCGACCGGAAGGACGAAACCGTCCTGGTGGCGGACTTGGCGACCGGCCGGACCCAGCCGGTCGGGCGGAAGGGTTCAGGCCCCGAGGAATACCGGATGCCGGGCCGGCTCAGCCGGTGGCGGGGCGATTCGATCATGCTGAACGACCAGGGCAACGCGCGCATCGCCATCATCGGGCCCGATCTCAGGATTCACCGCAGCTTTTCGCTTTCGGTGCCGGGTCTCCCAACCACGGTGGCGCCCCGGGGCATCGACACGCATGGGCGGATGTACGCCCAGGTTCCCCGTTGGGCTGCGTCGAGCATCTACGGCGTGCACGGCGACTCGGCACCGATTGTCCGGGTGACGAGACCGGGCCAGCCCGCCGAGGTGGTCACCTGGGTGTTGCTCCAGGCCGACCCCGGCCCGGTCAAGAAGGGGCTGCCCTATGTCCCGTTCTCACCGGAGGACGTGTGGAACTTCTCGCCCGATGGCCGGCTCGCGGTCGCGCGCAGCAATGACTATCACATCGAATGGATCGATGCCGAGGGGCGAAAGACCCGGGGCCCGGCCAATGCGTTCCTGAAGATCCCCGTCGCCCAGATCGACAAGATCGCCTACACTCGGCGCTTCATGGAGAACTCGACGATTGGAGGGCGGGGCAGTGGCGCGTCGATGCCGAGCGGCGAGTCGCCGGTTCCGCCGGAGATGCTGGAGACTAGGGCGATCGAGGAGATGGCCCGGGTCAACCCGTTCGCCCCGCTGAAGCCGCCCTTCACCGACGCGATGCCGCTCATCGCGCCCAACGGGGAGCTGTGGGTGGAGCGTTCGGTGTCGGCGACCGTTGCGCCGCTCTGGGACGTGTTTGACGCCTCGGGGCTCCTGGTGCGACGCTACCAGGCGCCCAACGGGCGGAGGCTGGTGGCATTGGGACGGGAAAGCGTGTACGCGGTGGTGCAGGATGCGGATGGGCTGGAGAAGATCGAGCGGTATCGACTGCGGTAGGCGGACAAGGCGGACAATGATGAGGCTGTCATCCCGAGGAACGCTCAGGATGACAGCCTTTAGTTTTGACCGCCTTGACCGCCTTGACCGCCTCTCTTACTGCCCCATTCCCGGCGGCATCCCCTGGAACCCGCCACCGCCAAAGCTCGCCTTGATCATCTCGGAGTAGATCAGCTTGGACAGCCACGCAGTAACAATCAGCATGAGCGGAATGCCAAGAGTCGCCATGCGCTCCGTGATCTTGTTGATCCGGGTGATCCCGGCGAAGAGCATGAGGATGGTGAGGGTGATGGCAAAGATTCCCAGAAAGGACGAGACATTGCTGTTCATGGAGGATCCCAGCAGGCTCATGACCAGCGCGACTACGCCGAAGGGCAAGAGGGCCGCCCCGGCCATGAAGCTGTCGCTTCCCAGCGCGCCCTCACCCCGGAACACCGTACGCACGCCGGCGGCCGACGCGAAGAGGGCGACGAACGGCACCACGGCGATCACCAGGATCTTGAGAAATCCGCCGATGCCGGGGAAGAATCCGGGAAGGATACGATACACGGTGAGCACGATGCAGAGCGCGAACACCACGCCGAAGGTGATCCCTACTGCCAGCGCCCGGCCGGCGCCCAGTCCGTCGTAGGCCTCGGAAAGCCCGCCCACCGGGTTGGTGGCGAAGGTCTTGAAGGCGGCAAAGGCGTCCGAGGAAGCGGCCTTCATCCGGTCGCCGGCGCCGCCGGCCACCATGGTCCGCGGGGCGGTCCCGCCGAAGGTGGTTCCGCAACTGGAACAGGCCACGGAGCCATCAGGCAGCTGGGTGCCACATTTGGGACAGAACATGGGCGGTGGTCCTTTCGAGCGGTGGTGGGGGGCGGGGGGAGCGGCCGCTATTCTACACTATTTCCGGACCTTCGCTAGATCGGAATCCGGGACACCGCCGTGGCAGCCCGAGGGAGCCGTTACATCAGCACCCAGGGGCTTTACCCCCTGGGCACACGCCGCGCCATCAGCAGCACCAGCACCACCCCTGCCGTGAACCCGCCGATATGCGCCATGTAGGCGACACCGGAGGCTTCACCGGCCGGTGAAGCCACCTGGCTGAACACCTGGAGCAGGATCCAGAATCCCAGCACCACAATCGCCGGCAGCTGGGTCACGGTCCGGGCCAGCAGCACCCGCACGCGGTTCCGGGGGAACTTGATAGCATACGCCCCCAGCACCCCGGCGATCGCCCCCGACGCGCCCAGGCTCGGGATGTAGCTGTTCGGGGCGAAGAACACCTGGGCCAGGCTGGCCACGATGCCGCACACCAGGTAGAACACCACGTAGCGGCCGTGGCCCAGCAGGTCTTCGACGTTGTCGCCGAAGATCCAGAGAAAAAGCATGTTGCCCAGGATGTGGAGCCAGGAGCCGTGCATGAACATCGCAGTCACCAGGGTGACATAGACCGGGTGAGGGCCGCCATACAGGTGGATCGAGAAGGTCTGTCCCCCGGAAACGATGTTGAAGATTCCGGACAGGTCGACTCCGTGGGTAATCTCGTAGGGGACCGTACTGTAGCCGTTGGTGAACGGCTCGCCGCCGGAGAGCTGGAAGAACCAGACCAGGGCGTTGACCGCAATGAGGGCGTAGGTGACGTACGGCGTGGTCTTGCGGAGGGAGTCGTCATCGCCGAGGGGCATTACCATGGCAAACTCGCGTTTAGAGCTTCACCATCCTACATCCCGGAGCGGCTCATGCGCAAATCCAACCGGAATACTTGAATGTGGGAATGAGGGAATGGGGAACGGATCGATTCCAGATCCAGCACTAGCGGTTTTCGGTTTGCGGTGCATAATAAAGCCCCCTGTTCCCACACTCCCGTATTCCCACATTCGGACGGGGTTATGCATCGAGGCCGGATCGAAGAGCTGAAGCGGGCTGAGAAAGAGGCCGCCGAGCGGGTGCACGCGGCCGCCAAGGTGGATCCCTACGATCCGGCCCGGTATCACCGCGCGCTGGTGGAGTGGAAGTCGGCGCGGCTGGCGCTCCGGAGCCTCGGCGTGGCCGTGCCCAAGATGGTTCCCAGCTCGGATCCCACCGAGCGCCCCCGCAAGACGAAGAAGAAAGGGTAGGCCGCTGAACCGAATCGCCTGCCTTTGCCTGGTCTTGGGCGCAACGCCGGTCGCGTTGGCCGCTCAGCGTGCCGATACCAGCAAGACGACCCTCCTGGTACCCGATGCCGTCTGGGATGGAGTGGCCGATCAGCCCCACCCGGGCTGGGTCGTGGTGGTGCGCGGGGATCGTATCGCGGCGGTGGGTCCCGCCGCCTCAACCCGGGTGCCGGCTGGCGCCCAGCGGGTCGACCTCAAGGGCACGACCCTGACTCCCGGTCTCATCGAAGGCCACTCCCACCTGTTTCTCCATCCCTACGACGAGACCCTGTGGGACGCCCAGGTCCTCACCGAGCCGATCGGATTCCGGATGGCCGAGGCGGTGGCGCATGCGCGCGCGACGCTGGAAGCCGGCATCACCACCGAGCGGGACCTGGGCACCGAAGGAGCCTGGGACTATGACGTCCAGCTGAAGCGGGCCATTGATGGTGGCGTCGTCCCGGGCCCCCGGCTCATCACCGTCACCCGCGCCATCGTGGCGACGGGCAGTTACGGCCCCAGCCGCCGCGACTACTCGTTCGAGCCGCTGCAGGGCGGCGAGGAGGCGAGCGGCCCCGAGGGTATTGCCCGCGTGGTGCGAAGCCAGGTCAGCCACGGCGCCGACTGGATCAAGGTGTACGCCGATTATCGCTGGGGACCCAACGGTGAAACGCTGCCGACCTTCAGCCAGGACGAGTTGAACGTGCTGGTGGAGACCGCGCATGGTGCCGGGCGCCTGGTTGCGGCCCATGCGACGACGGCCGAAGGGATGCGAAGAGCGGTGCTGGCCGGAGTGACGACCATCGAGCATGGGGACGACGGAACCCCTGAAGTCTTCCAGCTGATGAAGCAGCACGGTGTCGCGCTCTGTCCCACCGTCGCGGCGGCGGAGGCATACGCCCAGTACTTCGACGGCTGGAAGAAGGGCAGCATGCCGCCCACGCCCGGGCTGGTCGCCAAGCGGGCCAGCTTCAAGGCCGCGCTCGACGCCGGGGTCACCATCTGCTTCGGCGGGGACGTCGGCGTCTTCCGCCACGGCGACAATGTGCGGGAGCTGGAAGTGATGGTGGAATACGGGATGACACCGCTGGCGGCGATGAAATCCGCGACCAGTATCAATGCCGGCGTCTTTCATCTCGCCGACCGGGGCCGGATCGCGCCGGGGCTGCTGGCGGACCTGGTGGCGGTGGAGGGAGACCCGACACACGACATCAGCTCCTTGCGGCGGGTGAGATTGGTTATGAAGGGCGGAGTCCGACAGCCCTAGCGCCACCGTGTGAAGGCGCGCACAGCGTGCGCGCGATTCTACGCGCATCCTTCCGAACCCCGCGCAACAGACCACGATCTGAAGAACAGCGCGCGCACGCTGTGCGCGCCTTCTAGATTCCGGTATGACATTCTCCCTCGATCTCGCCCGCCTGCGCCGCGAAACTCCCGGCACCGCGACCGTCAACCATCTCAACAACGCCGGTGCCGGGCTCATGCCCTTGCCGGTGCTCGACGCCATCACCGCCCACCTCCAGCTCGAATCCCGGATGGGCGGCTACGAGGCAGCCGCGAAGCAGGCTCCCGAGATCGCCGCAGCCTACCAGGCACTGGCCCAACTCCTCGGCGCCCAGCCCCGGAACATCGCCGTCGTCGAAAACGCGACGGTGGGATTCTGGCAGGCCTTCGCCTCCTTTGACCTCCAGCCCGGCGATCGCATCGTCACGACGTTCAACGACTACGCCTCGCACCAGATCACCTATATCGCACTGAAGGAACGGCGCGGCATCGACGTCGTGCGAGTGAGGGAGTCGCCTTCGGGTGGCGCCAACCTGGATGATTTCCGGATCCAGGTGCGCCATCCCCGAGTCCGGCTGGCCACCATCTGCTGGTCGCCCACCAACTCCGGCCTGATCCAGGACGTGCCGGCGCTGGTCGCTCTCTGCCGCGAGGCCGGAGTGCCCAGCTTCGTGGACGGCTGCCAGGCGGTGGGCCAGTTTCCGGTCAACTGCGTCGAGTTGGGGTGTCACTTCCTGGCGGGCACCGCCCGGAAGTGGCTACGGGGCCCTCGCGGCCTGGGGTTTCTCTACGTGTCGGACCACGCGCTGGAGGAGGGCAGGTATCCGCTCAACCTCGACGGCCGCGGCGCCACCTGGGACGAGGTCGATCGCTTCGTGCTTCCGGCCACCGCTCAACGGTTCGAGAACTGGGAGTTTCCCCATGCGCTGGTCCTGGGGATGGGTGCGGCGGTGCGTTACGCGCTGGAGGTCGGCATCGCCGAGGGGAGCGGGCGTGCTTTGGAGTTGGCCGCGCTGGCTCGCACCCGCCTCGCCACCGTTCCCGGCGTGACCGTTCTCGATCGTGGTGCCAGCCTCGGCGCAATCGTCAGCGCCGGAATCGCGGGGTGGGATGCCAACGTGATGGTCGAGAAACTCAAGCAACGCGCGATTAACACCAGCGCCGTCACCCGGGCCTGGGCGTTGCTCGACATGGATGCAAAGGGATTCGAGACCGGGCTCCGGCTCTCACCGCACTACTACAATACCGAGGGGGAAGTTGCGGGGGCGGTGGAGGCGATTGGAGTGTTGGTCAAATGACCTTGCCAATTTCCGTGCGCGTTCCTATCGTCCCGTCGCAAGCCCGACGGGCGCGGGCTCGAGCGCCCTTCCTTCCCTGACCGCAGCAAGGACTGGTTCCATGAAGATCGGACTACTTTCGCTCCTCCTGGTCGGCTCCGCGTCGACCGCCGCGCTCGCCCAGGCTCCTGCCGACATCAAGTGGGGCCCGGCTCCTCCGTTTTTCCCCGCGGGCGCCCGCTTCGTGGTGCTCCAGGGAGACCCGTCCAAGGACGGAGTCTACACCGTTCGGCTCGAGATGCCGGCGGGTTATTTCATCGCGCCGCACTTCCATCCCACCGATGAGGATGTCACCGTCATTTCCGGCACGTTCGACCTGGGGATGGGAGATGTCGAGGACGCGTCAAAGATGGTCGCCCTCCCGGCGGGAGGCTTCATAGTGGCGCCAGCCATGGCGCATCACTACGCGCGGGCCAAGGGGCCGGTCGTAGTGCAGGTGCACGGCATGGGGCCGTTCGCGATCACCTATGTGAACCCGAAGGACGATCCGCGCCATCCCTAGGGTACGTCTGGCGTCCCCTCACCCCCCGGTCCCCTCTCCATGAATGGAGAGGGGACTCTTCTTGCCGCCCAGGCCAGATTTAGTCACGCCGCACCAGCGGACACCTCAAAGCAGCACCGTTTTCGTTCATAGCGATCGCAACACTGGGTCACCGGCTGGCCGATGATTTCGGCCAGCAGGCTCTGGACGATATTGCACGCTTCAGGATAGGTGCCGGTGGCGGCAGCCAGCGGACACCCATGGCCCCGGATCATGAAGTGGCCGGCATCCTCGACTACTTCCGTCAGCCCGCCCAGATCGATCAGCACCTGGCTGGCCGCCAGCACCCGGTCTCGGAGATCGCCCCGTGGCAGCGGGCCGGCACCCAGGCTCTTACCCACCTCGCGCAACAGGGCGGCAAATTCCTCCGGTGGCATTCGTCGAGTCAGGGCCTCCAGCAGGTGAGTCAGTACCGGGATATAGGCCGCCGAGAGCTGGAGCTCCGCGTCGGCCGTCATTCCGTACATCCGGGCCGGCTTGCTGCCACTGGGCCGGGTGCCCCTGGGCTCGACCACGCCGTCGGCGAGCAGGGTGGTGAGCTGCGCCCGGACCCCGGTGCGGGTGAGCCCCAGGGCTTCGGCCAGGTCGTCGATCGTCATGGGCCCGCGACGGAGCAGCTCGACAATCTTGCCGGCCGTTCCGTCCGTCAACCGCCTGGACCGTCCGAATCGGCTCACGGCACCTCGGAAAATGTGATGTAAGTCACGACATAACAATCATATGAATGTTTAAGATAACTATTCTTGCTATTTGCCGGCCTCTACCGAAGCAGGTGAACTATGAAAAGATATCTCGCTGTCCCCGCGGCGCTCACCATCCTGATCCTCAGTTACTGCGCCCCGAAACCATCATCCAGCGGCGAGACCAGCAAAGGCCTGGGCAGCGGCATCGCCGAGAACCCTGACCGGGGCAAAGTCGCTGATGGCCAGCGGATCTTTCGCTTTGATACCTTCGGCGATGAGCAGTTCTGGACCGACACCCTTCACCTCAACCAGGTGGTCGAGACCGCCGTCGATCCAACCACGGCGCTGAAGGTCGGACTCAAGGTGGACGCGGAAGCCCTGCCGCCGGGAATCTTGGCCAAAGTTGACCTCAAGTCCCCCGCCACGACCGTTGCCCTGCTCAAGCTGAACGCGGTCGTCGGGGTGCAGGCTACCGTCGATAGCAATAACCACATTACCCGGCTTGGCATCACCTGCGCGCTTTGCCACTCGACGGTCGACAATTCGGCGGCGCCGGGTATCGGTCGGCGGCTGGATGGCCATCCTAATCGCGATCTCAACGTAGGCGCGATCATCGCCTTGTCCCCCGCGCTCACCGCGGTCCAGAAAGGCGTGTACAGCTCCTGGGGTCCGGGCCGCTACGACCCGCGATACAACATTGACGGGAAGAACACGCCGCTCGTCCTGCCGCCGGCTTACGGGCTCGCGAGCATCAGGAACGAAACCTACACGGCGGAAGGGCCGATCTCATACTGGAATGCCTATGTCGCCGTTACCCAGATGCACGGGCACGGCAATTTCTCTGACCAGCGGCTGGGCATCAATATCACCCAAACGCCGGACCTGGTGACGTCCAAGCTTCCGGCACTCCGGGAATACCAGCATTCCCTCCCGGCTCCTTCGCCCGCGGCTGACAGTTTCGATCGCGATGCGGCGCGCCGGGGCCAGGTGGTGTTCGGCCGGAGCTGCGCCAGTTGCCACGTAGGAGGAAGCGGGACGGATAACAACACTGGGGTCCTGCACAAGGCGGAAGAGACCGGCATGGACGGCGCTTATGCGGCGCGCACGCCGAGCAAGGCCTATCGGACGACGCCGCTCCGGGGTCTCCTGCAGCACCCGCCCTATTTCCATGACGGCAGCGCCGCGACGCTGGCCGAGGTCGTGGCGCACTACGACAAGGCGCGGCATCTCAATCTCACTGCGGAGCAGCAGCGGGATCTGGTTGAGTACTTGAAGTCACTGTAGACCTCAGCCCTGTCCTCTCTCCATGCCTCACCCCCTTACCCTTCCTCCACGAATGGAGAGGGGTAAGGGGGTGAGGTGAACCGCGCTGCGAAGAATCGTCGCCTTAGCGACAAGAGTGCGCCGATTGGGTACGTCGGGCGTCCCCGCCCGCGACCGAAGGAAGTACTTTAGTGACCTTCAGCCCATGGGCTCTTTCCCCCGCAGCAGATCCGCCATCGTAAGTCCCTCGAAGAACTCCGTCGTCGTGGCCCGGACCGCTTTCCATCGTTCATGGGCGCCGCAGGGCGCCTCGTTGCGGCAGCGCGCATGCCCCATGATGCAGCGGTTCTCCAACGGCTGAAGGAAAGGTTGCACGATGGTCGCAAGGTAAAGCCGTTCGGGCGGCATCCCGAGTCGGTATCCGCCCTGGGCTCCCCGCACCGAAGCCAGCAGCCCCAATTGCCCCAGCTGGTGAAGCAGTTTGGACAGGTAGTTAGCGGGAGCGTTCAACGCCCGAGCGAGCGCCGGCCCCGGTATCGGGCCGTCGCTCTCATGCTCGGCGACATAGCAGACCGCGCGCAGCGCGTATTCGGCGGTCTGGGGCAGCGGCAGCATCAGTGCGACGCCATGGTCGCGGGATGGCCGACCTGGATCAGCCCCACTGCGCCCTTGCTGGCATCGGCGAAGGCGTGGGTCACAAAGGCGTAGGTGCCTTCGCCGCTCAGACCCTTGGCGAACGCCAGCTCGAATACCGCGCCCCCTCCGGTCGGCACATCGTAGGTCTGCACCCCCTCGATCACCTGGTCCGGATTGCCCCCGGGATAGACCCGCTCGAAGATGTTGCCGACCACATGAAAATCGCTCCTGATGTTGGGTCCCGCGTTCATCACGAAGATCCGGACCCGGTCCCCCTCGGCCACCTGCAGCGGGTTCTTCTGGTACTGGAAGGCCCGTCCGTTGAACACTACGAAGCGCGGCCGGGCCTGGAGCATCGCGTCCCAGTCACCCTGGAAGAGAGTGCTGTCCGCCGCGCTCGCCACCGGGTAGAAGTCGCTCTGCACCAGCACGAACTCCTTGTCGGCCCGGGTCGGCCAGCCGTTCCTGGGGTCCACGATGATCGGGAGGTACATCCCCTGCGCGATGTGCATCAGCACCGGCGGAGTGCCGCAATGGACCATGAAGACGCCGGGCGTGGTGGCTTCGAACTCGAACTGGAGGCTGTCTCCCGGAGCGATCGATTTCATCGCGGTGTTCATGGGGATTTTCGAGGCGTGGAAGTCAATCGAGTGCGGCATGTCGCCGGACAGGTTGACCAGGTTGATGCGGACCAGGTCGCCCTGCCGCACCCGGATGACCGGGCCCGGCACCGTGCCCCCGAACGTCCAGCCGACGTAACGGACGCCGGAAGCGATCTCGATGGTGTCCTGGGTCATCGGGATCCGGAATTCCTTGATCGTAGCCCGGGAGACCGGGGCGACCGCAGCATCGAACGCCGGAGTCACCGACGTCCTGGTCACGCCAAAGTCCACCCGTTCGATTTCAAGCTTGCCGGGTCTGGACACCCAGAAAGCCGCCCCCAGGATGAGGGTCGCTGCGGTGGTCAGGGTCATGGTCTTCGCGTTCATGGCTGGTCTCCGGTGCGTCGGGTAACGGGGCTGGACTGGGCCAGCGAACGCCGGCAGAGTCCATTGCGACATTGGGAGGATACGACCGGAGACCACAAGGCAGGCTGAAAGGAGAATGAACCAATCTTCATGTGGAGGTGAGGATTGCCTCACCCCCTTACGTCACATCGGCTTACCGTCCTGCCGTCCAGGCATTGTTCGTGGTATCCGCGTCTACCCAGATCCCGCCGTCCAGGGTTAACGACTGAATCGTCTTCCGAGTCGGCACGCTGACCTTCGCGTCTACCTGGTTAGCCGCCCAGATCGCCGGGCTCTGGTGCAGGGTATCAGCGGAACCGTCGCCGTACTTGATAAGGAAATTCACCGGTGCCGCCATGCCCCCGATGTTGTGGATGCTCACTGAGTATCCCGAGCTGGTCCTGATCACCCCGGTGAGCCCCAGGTCGATGTAGTTGTTGCTGAAGAACCAGTTGCGCCAGAACCAGTTGAGGTCCTTGCCGGACGCATCGTTCATGGTATTGAAGAAATCCCAGGGGATCGGATGCTTGCCGTGCCAGCGGCTGATGAACTCCCGCAGTGATTTCCCGAACACTTCGTCTCCCAACAGGTCCTTCACCGCGAGATACCCCAGCGACGGCTTGCCGTAGGCATTGTTGCCGTACGCCTGGTTCTTGAGCACGTCTTCCGGCGTGATGATCGGCAGGTCCTCCAGCGGAGATGGATCCCGGATCCAGCCGTTCACGCGGAACTGCTGGTAGAAGCCGGACGCCCGCTCCGCCCCCAGGTCCGCCGTCCCGATGAGATACTCGAAGGTGGTAGCCCATCCCTCGTCCATAAACCCATAGCGGGTCTCGTTGATCCCCATGTAGAAGGGAAACCAGGTGTGGGCGATCTCGTGCTCCACCACGAAGCGGGAGAAGGTCGTATCGTTCGTGCTCCCATCGTTCACCATCATGGGGTATTCCATGTCGGCGAAGCCCTGAACCACCGTGGTCTTTTCGTACGGGTAAGGGACACCGGGCCAGTGATGGGACAACCAGTCCAGGGCGTGGCGCCCGAACTGCACCATGTAGTGGTAGTCCTGGGCGGTGTCGTTGTAGGCCGCCTGCACACTCACCCGGCGCCGAGTGGCGTCGTCCACGGTGACGCCGGCGGCGTCCCAGACGTAGTGGTCGCTCAGGTTGAACGTCATGTCCGGGATGTCGGTCGCGGTGAAATGCCAGGCGTTGATCGAGTCCTGCCGGGTCACCTGGCCCGCCTTCAATTCGGCCAGTGTCGCCACGTGGACCGTCTGGTCCGACGCGAGCGCGCCTTGCAGCCGCTGGGCCGCCGTAGGCGACAGGACCTCGGCCGCGTTGGTCAGGGTGCCGGTACCCCAGACCACGTAGTTCTTCGGGGCCCGGATGGTCACGTCGTAGTCGTTGAAGTCGCTGTAGAATTCCTGCTGGTCGGTGAAATCCATCCGGTCCCAGCCGTTGTAGTCGTCATACACCGCAACCCGGGGATAGAAATAGGCCAGGAAATAGGTCGTGGAGTCGATCATCCCTTCGCGGCCGCTTTCCCTGGAGAGGTCGTAGTGCCAGGCGATCGCCAGCTGGACCGAGTCGTGCGGCAGGAGCGGGGTCGGGAGCCGCACCTGCGCCACCGTGAACGTACGGTCGCCGGACGGGAAGGCAGCAGGCTTGCCGTTCACGCTGAAACTGTCGACGTGGACCCCGGAGGTGAGGTAGTCGGGGCCCGCCCCGCCATCCCGCGGTGCCCCCGGCTTGTGAATGTTGAGCAGCAGCTTGAAGACCAGGGTCCGGAGACTGTCCGGGCTGTTGTTGAAATAGGTGATCCGCTCGCTCCCGGTGATCTGGGGCAGGGGCGGAGTCGCGGTGACGGTGATGGCGTAGCGGCCGTGGTTCTGCCAGTAGCGGGGTCCGGGCCGCCCGTCCGGCGAGCGGGTACCGTGGGTGTAGGCGTTGTGAACGGCGCGGGGCATGTAAAGCGGCTCGCCCGCCTGGCTGGCGATGGCGACGACCAGGAAGGCGGCGCACCAGGTCGTCAGTGCGGGCCGCCAGCGATTCGATGTGGGCATTGAAGGTCTCCTTTAATGGCGGTGTACGGGGAGCGAGGGTAGAGGTTTCACCTCACCCCTGTCCGCCTCAGCAACCCTAACCCCCCGCCTCCTTCCCCCGTACAGGGGAAGGGGCGACCCTCCTCGAATCAACTGCTCTCCTGGCGACAGAGTTGGCCGATTGGGAACGTCGGGCGTCCCCGCCCGACCTTCAGCCCGTGGTCGGGAAGCGCATAGCCCGCGGGCTCAATTACCATTCAGTCTCCCATGTCCAAACCTTCTCTTCCAATTCTCACCGCCCTCCTCGTCTCGCTCGCCTTTGCGCCGGCGCCCCTTGGCGCCCAGGGCGCGCCTTATGCCGATCCCCAGCACCGCTTCACCTTGCAGGTACCCGAGGATTGGACCAGCCGAGACCTGGCTGACGAGGGCGTCATGTTCTACGGGCCGGGGGTCTGGCTCCAGGTGATCCCAATGGCGGCGAGCGGTTCTCTGCCGGAGGTCATCGCGTCGCTCATGGATCGGATAAACCGCTCGTGGACGGACCTCCAGGAGATCGACCGCCGGGAGCTGACCATCATGGACCAGCAGACTTCGTGGGTCATCTACAACGGGACGGATTTTGAGGGAACCCCCGGAACGGTGCGGGTCATGGGTGTGAAGGGCGGCGGCACAGCGGTTGGGGTGATCGTCGGTGGCGAGCGGAACCGCTACAACACCCAGCGCGGGACCTTCGAGGCCATCCTGGCGACGCTTCGGTTGGGCACCAATCCGCCCACCGCGTTCGCCACCTATCCGAGCAGCGGTGGCAGCCACAACGCCCAGCCGGATTCGGAATCCGCTCCAGCGGATACCGCTTCCGCTGAAGCCGGCATGGGGCTGGAGGTCCGCGACGTTGATGACGATGACGTGCGCCAATTCAATCTGGCCGACGACACCGGGGTCGTGGTGGAACAGGTGCGCCAGGGCGGTCCGGCGGACCAGGCCGGGATTCGAGAGAACGATGTCATCCTGCAGCTCGACCGCACCCAGGTCGATGGGACCGAGGCCTTTGAGCGCCTGCTTGGCGCCCACCATCCCGGCGACGCGGTGGAGCTGCTGGTGGGGCGGAACGGGAGGCGGCGGGCGGTGAGTGTGCGGCTCGAGGCGGAACCATGACCTCACCGCTATGAACATTCTGGGCCTGTACCTCACCTCGGTTCTCATCTGGGGATCCACCTGGCTGGCCATCACCTTCCAGTTCGGCTCGGTCCCGCCGGCGGTGTCGGTCGTGTATCGCTTCCTGCTGGCGAGCCTGATTCTCTTCGCCTGGTGCAAGGTGAAAGGGCTCCGGCTCCGGTTCTCCAGGAATGAGCACTACTGGATGCTGCTGCAAGGCGTCCTGCTCTTCGGCATCAATTACCTGTGTGTTTACCTGGCGGAGACCCGGGTGACCTCGGCGCTCGTGGCGGTGGTCTTCTCGCTCGTCGTCTTCCTGAACATCGCCGGGACCCGGATCTTCTTCGGCACTCCGGTGAAGCGCGCCACGCTGCTCGGGGCGGTGCTGGGCGTCAGCGGCATCATCCTGGTGTTCCTGCCGGAATTCAGCCGCGGCTCCAGCAAGGGTGATCCCAGGCTGGGACTCGTCCTGGCGCTGGTCGGCGCGGTGACGGCTTCGCTCGGCAACATCGTCGCCTCACGCAATCATCGGCAGGGCCTGCCGGTGGTGCAGATGAACGCCTTCGGGATGCTGTACGGCTCCCTGATCGTGGCGGTCTATGCGCTGGTGACTCGCCAGCCCTTCCGGTTCGACTGGTCCGCTCGGTACCTGCTCTCGCTGGCCTACCTCGCGGTGTTCGGCTCGATCGTGGCGTTTGGCGCCTTCCTCACCCTGCTCGGCCGCATCGGGGCGGACCGGGCGGGGTATGTCACCGTGGCGATTCCGGTCGTGGCGCTGCTCTTTTCGGCCTTTTTCGAAGGGTTGGGCTGGCACCCTTCGCTCATTGCGGGGATACTGCTCTGCCTGGTGGGGAACGTCGCGGTGCTGGGTGGGCGGGCGGGCGGGGCGGTCAAGCCGGACGAAGCGGTCGACAACGCATAGGGCTGTCATTCCGAGCGGAGCGAGGAATCTTCTCAACACGAGCAAGATCCCTCGTTGCACTCGGGATGACAGCCTTCCGATTTGACCGCCCCGACCGCCTATTTCGGCTGCGGCACGATCCTCATATACGGCAGCGGCGACTGCCAGCCATTGGGATACGTGGCCTTGGCGTCGGCATCCGACACCGACGGCAGGATGATGACATCCTCACCCTGCTTCCAGTTGGCTGGTGTCGCCACCTTCTTCGTAGCGGTTAGCTGACAGGAATCCAGGAGCCGCAGGATCTCGGCGAAGTTGCGGCCGGTGCTCATGGGGTAGGTGAGCATCGCCTTGATCTTCTTGTCCGGTCCGATGATGAACACCGAGCGGGCGGTCGCGTTGTCCATCGCGGTTCGTCCCGCGCTCGAGTCCCCTGACTCTGCCGGCAGCATGTCGTACAGCTTGACGACCGCCAGGTTGGGATCGCCGACCAGCGGATAGTTCACGGCGTGCCCCTGGGACCGCTCGATGTCCTTGGACCACTTCTCATGGTCGCTCACGCCGTCGATGCTGATTCCCAGGATCTTGCAGTTTCTCCGCTCAAACTCCTGCTTGAGGCCCGCCAGGTGCCCCAGCTCCGTGGTGCACACCGGGGTGAAGTCCTTGGGGTGGGAGAACAGGATGGTCCAGCCGTTCCCCATCCACTCGTGGAAGCTGAGCGGACCCTGGGTGGTGTCCGCGGTGAAGTCGGGGGCTATGTCATTGATTCGTAACGCCATGGGGAGCTCCCTGGGGCTGGGGTGGCGGGTTCAAGTGTTTACGTTCGGTTCTGGTTAAACGTCTGATGGGGGGAGATAATCTCACATATCTTTCCCGATCATGAAATTCGCCACCTGGAACGTCAACGGAGTCCGCGCCCGCGCCGACCAGCTGCATGCCTGGATGGAGCGGGAGCGGCCCGACATCGTCTGCCTCCAGGAATTAAAAGCGGAGTTGACCCAGGTTCCGGAAGTGGTCCAGCGGCCGGACTACCATGCCTTCTGGCACTGCTGCAAAGGCTACTCCGGGGTGTCTCTGCAACTCAACAAAGGCACCTTCCCCGACGCCCCGGTCTACGCCCACCCGCCGTTCGATCTCGAATCACGTGTGGTGACAGCGGACCTTGGGTCGCTGATTGTCGCGTCGATGTACGTCCCTAACGGCGGGAAGGACTATCCCGGCAAGATCCGCTTTCTGAACGCACTGGTGGAGTGGTCCCGCGAGCTCCGGGCCGCCGGCCGGGAACTCCTGCTCTGCGGCGACATCAACATCGCGCGCACCGAGATGGACGTGCATCCCCGGGAACGGAATTCGATGAAAGTGGGGCAGAGCGCCGAGGAACGCGGGCTATTCGAGGAACTACTCGGCACCGGCCTCACCGACGTAGGGCGGGCTGTAGATCCGGACAACACCGGGCTCTTCACCTGGTGGGCGCCGTGGCGGGACATGCGCAAGCGCAACATCGGCTGGCGGCTGGATTACCTGCTCGCCTCGCCCGGGGTGGCCGGCCGGGTGGAGAGCTGCGTCGTGCAGGCGGATGTGGGCACCAGCGATCATGCGCCCGTGGTGATGACGACGACATAGCGGGGGCCGCGGGAAAGCGGGGAAGCATTCGCAGGGCTGTCATCCCGAGCGAAGCGAGGGATCTTCTCAAGGCCGGCAAGATTCCTCGCTTCGCTCGGAATGACAACCCCTACTTTTCCCGCCGCCCTGCCGCCCTGCCGCCCCGCTTGACCCCCCGGAGCCTGCACCATATCGTGGCTGCAGGCGCGCAGGGTGCCTCCCGTCCGCGGGAAGGACTGAGTCCACCTGTGATTTTCGCAGGACGAAGAGTTCTGTGTCACGAACCTCCTTCGCCCGGGCCAGCGGACCTCGGGTACCACAGGAGGCTCGTATGCCCGTCCATCGGCTGCCCGTTCGTCCCGATCTCACCCAGGTGAAGCACCAGGCCAAGGATCTGCTGCGCGCATTCCGGCGCGGCGATCCCGAAGCCATCGCGCTGTTCACGGAGTTCCACCCCAAGGTCACGCCGGAAGACGCAAAGCTGGCCGACGCGCAGCACGCACTGGCCCGATCCTATGGGGCGTCCAACTGGACCCGGGTGGTGCAGGCATGCCAGTTGATCGACGCCATCTGGGATGATGACCCGGACACCATTCGCCAACTCGTAACCGCCAATCCGCACCTGCTTCACGAGCATGCCGGCATCGGCAACCGCAACTGGGGCCCGCCGATGAGCTACGCCGCCAACGTCGGCCGCGACCGGATCATCCGGCTGCTGTATGACCTGGGCGCGCGCGACCTGGAGACCGCCATGGATCGGGCGGTGCTGCAGAGCCGGGTCAGCACCGCGGCAATGCTCCACGAGATGATGGGCCGGCCCAAGCCGCCGGACGACGCCTTCGGCGGCTCGGCCTACACCCTGAGCGTCCCGGGCACCGAGTTCCTTTTTCGGGTAGGTGCCCGGGTGCGGTTCGACGACGGCACCCAGTCGGCCCCGGTCGAAACCGCGATCGGGTCAGACAGCAGGAGGCCAGACGACAAGCGCCGGATACTGGAGCTCTACGCCGAGCACGGGTATGTCTATCCCGACACGGCCATCATGGCGTTTCACCGGGGACGGTTCGATCTTCTGGAGGCCCACCTGGCCCGAGACCCCGATCTCATCAACCGGCGCTTCACCACTGGAGAGATCTTCCCCCCGGAAGTCGGGTGTCATCATACGCCGTATGAATGCATGGGGACTCCGGTGGACGGCGGCACTTTCCTTCACCTCGCGGTCTACTGGGACGAGCTCGACATGGCGGAGTGGCTGCTGGAGCGCGGAGCCGAAGCGGATGCGCGTGCCGCGCTCGATGCCGACGGATTCGGCGGGCACACCCCGCTGTTCAACTCGGTGGTCTCGCAGGCCGGATTCTGGATGAACTACAAGAAAGGCTGGACCAATCGGCCGGAGGACGCGCGATTCACCGAGCTCTTGCTCGCGCGGGGCGCCGATCCCAATACCCGCACGTCCATCAGGATGCGGTTAGGCTCCGGCCACGGCGATCCCCGGATCCGCGAATTCAAGGACGTGACCCCGCTCTCCTGGGCTCGGCGCTTCTACGCCGACACGCTGCCGGGGAGCAAACACAGCGAGCGGCTGTTTGTGAACCGGATGGCGGTGCGCAAGTTGGAGGAGGCAGGTGGAGTCGAGTAGATGACGATACGGCCAGCATTACAGCGGTAGATGTCCTCACGAAAGCCGCGAATTACAGCAGCACGAAAACCACGAAAGAACGACGAATTTGTCTATTCGTGGATTTCGGGGGATTCTGTGGTTTTCGTGAGGAACTACTACCGAGAGGATCTCACCAACCAGCGAGGGAAGCGGGGGAGGCGAGGGAAGCGAGGGAGGCATTACAATTCAACTATGGCCCAAGACCGCGAGTCATTGCTTCCCCGCGTCCCGTCTTCCTCCGGTTCCCTCGCCTCCCCCGCTTCCCCGCTCCTCGGGCGCGGACTCGACACGTCCAGCGGCCTGGGTTTCGTGCGGGAGCGCCTGGCGCTGCTCGCCAAGACGCTTTTCCTCGTCTCGTTCGGCTTCTACCTCTTCCTGCTCGCCAACCTGGTGCTGGTCGGGGGCGCCCCAGTGTGGGCCGTGGTGAAGGGACCGGTCGCGCTCGGCCACCTCTGCGCCAGCACCACGATGGGCGTGGTCTGGCTGCTGACCAGCCGGATCCGGTTCTCGCGGATCGGGCTCGGGACCCTCGATGCCCTGAGCATCGTCCTGGCCGGCGTCTTCCTCTCCGTCATGACAGTGGAGGACCAGGGGCAGGTCCTCCAGGTGCTGTTGGCGCTCCTGGTCACGGTGATGGTCCGCGCCATCCTGCTGCCCTCGAGGCCGGGCCGAACCATGCTGCTTTCGGCCCTGGCCTACGTGCCGACCGTGATCGTGTGCGTTGCGCGCCATCACCCGGTGGACCTGCTGCCCGGATTTACGCCCGGGTTTCAGAAGCTGCACATGACCCTCAACACCGTCCTCTGGAGCGTCCTGGGGACCACGGTGGCAACCATCATTTCGCGCGTCCTGTACGGACTCCGGCAGCAGGTCGCCGAAGCGAATGAGCTCGGACAGTACGTACTCGAGGGGAGGCTCGGGGGAGGGGGGATGGGCGAGGTCTGGCGCGCCCGGCATCGCCTGCTGATCCGGCCGGCGGCGATCAAGCTCATCCGCCCCGACTCGCTATCCGGCGATCCTGAGCTACTCCTGCGGCGCTTCGAGCGGGAAGCGCGCGCCACCGCCGCGCTCAAGTCCCCCCACACCGTGCAACTCTACGACTTCGGCGCCACCGAGGACGGCAGGCTGTACTACGTAATGGAGCTGCTCGATGGTCTCGATCTCGACACCCTGGTCCGGCAGTACGGGCCGGTGCCGGCCGAGCGGGTCGTCCACATCCTGCGCCAGGTCTGCTCGTCACTCTTCGACGCGCACGGGAACGGCCTGGTGCACCGCGACATCAAGCCGGCCAACGTGGTGATCAGCCGCGCGGGAACCACATTCGATTTTGTCAAAGTACTCGACTTCGGGCTGGTGAAGCTGGACACGGCGCGAAGCGCGGAGGACCAGGACGCCAAGCTCACGGCCGAGAGCAGCACGAGCGGCACGCCGGCGTTCATGGCGCCGGAGGTGGTTCTCGGCGCTGCCGTCGCCGATCACCGGGTTGACCTGTACGCGTTGGGCTGTGTCGGCTACTGGCTGCTGACGGGCAAGTTGGTGTTCGAGGGAACCGCCATGCAGATGATGGTGCAGCACGCCCAGACCCCGCCGACCAGGCCGTCGCTCCGGGTGGAGCTGCCGATCCCGGCTCAGCTCGAGGAGCTGCTCATGGAATGCCTGGAGAAGGACCCGGCTCGCCGTCCCGCCAGCGCGGAGGTGGTGAGCACCCGGCTCAACGCCGTCCCCCTGGCAGCGGCCTGGACCGCCGAGCGAGCAGAGCAATGGTGGGCGATGCACCGGCCGCCGTCGCCGGACGCGCGCCCGGTGGCGGATGTGCTGTTGTCGCAGGAGGGGCGCGAGCTGCGCATCGGCCCCCGGGTGCGCCCCCGGGGCTAACATGGCGAGGAGGTCGACAATGCAACTTCGAGTGCTGGTCATCGCGACGCTGGTCCTCGGCTGGAGCACTCACAATGCGAGCCTCGTCGACCCGCGTGTTTCTGGTGCCGCTGCTTCCAAGCCGGACGTCATCCTCATTCTCATGGACGACATGGGGTACGGGGACCTCGGCAGCTACGGCGCGCCGGATGTCCGAACGCCCAACATCGATCGCCTCGCGCGCGAAGGCGTGCGGCTGACCGATGCCTATGCCAACGGCGCCGTTTGCACGCCCACGCGCGCGGCCCTCATCAGTGGTCGTTATCAACAGCGCGTCGGACTCGAATGGGCGCTCCTTCCGGCTGATAGTGGAAAAGGTCTGCCGGTCACTGGCACCTCGTTACCGGCGCTGCTCAAAGCCAATGGGTATGCCACCGGCCTTATCGGCAAGTGGCACCTCGGCTGGAAGCCCGAGTTCAGCCCCAACGCCCATGGGTTCGACGAGTTCTTCGGGTTCCTGAGCGGGGCCCATTCCTATTATTCCGCCGTTGGAGACGGCGGTGGGTCGGATCTCTACGAAAACACGACGCCGGTCGTGCTGACCAGCTACCTGACGGATGAGATCACCCGGCGGGCCCTGGGCTTCATCACCCGCCACGCGGAAGGCCCTTTCTTCCTCGAGATCGCCTATAACGCCGTCCACTGGCCGTTCGAGCCGCCCGATCGGCATTTCACCGAGGCGGAACGAAGCGTACCACGGCCTCTCCGTCAGATGCCCGATGACTCCGTACCGGCCACGCGGGAGGACTACGTGCGGATGCTGGAACGAGCCGACCGAGGCGTCGGCGAAGTCCTGGCTGCTCTCGACCGGTTGAGTCTGGCGCGGAACACACTGGTGATTTTTACCAACGACAACGGAGGGGAGTGGCTATCGCGCAATGCGCCACTGTACCATCGGAAGGGAACCCTGTGGGAAGGCGGCATCCGCGTACCCCTGATCATGCGCTGGCCCGAAACACTCCCGGCCGGAAAGACGTCCGGGCAAGTCGCTATCACCATGGATCTCACCGCGTCGATCCTTGCGGGGACCGGTACCGGCGCGCCGGCGGGCTACCAGCCAGATGGGATCGACATCCTTCCCATCCTGCGTGGGGAGGCGCCGCTCCGCGAACGCCAGCTGTTCTGGCGCGTCAACCGGCCGGTTCGCCAGCAGCAGGCGGTCAGGTCCGGATCCTGGAAGCTGTTGATTGACGGGGGCCAGTACCTGCTCTTTGATCTGGGGGCCGATCCCGGTGAACGCAACGATCTCGCTTCCCGCCATCCAGACATCGTGTTCGCGCTCAAGCACATCTTTGCCGACTGGGAGAAGGATGTCGCCCCGCTGTGACTGCAGTCACCGCTCCCTCCAGCGTAATCCCGTTACGGTGCCTCTGGACCTCCAACCGGTGGCAATCATGGCGAAATGTGAACTTTGCGGAAACGACTACCAGCGCAGCTTCGAAGTAGTGATGGACGGCACCCGGCACGTCTTTGATAGCTTCGAGTGCGCCATTCAGAAACTGGCGCCGGAATGCGAGCATTGCGGCTGCCGGATCATCGGGCATGGCATCGAATCCAGCGGGACCTACTATTGCTGCGCCCACTGCGCCCGGGAATCCGGGGTGATGGCAGCGGTCGATCACGCGTAGAGCGGCGACTTATGCAGCGCCTGCGAATGAGAATCTCAATGTCGCTCGACGGCTTCGTCGCCGGGCCCAATCAGAGCCTCGAAAACCCACTCGGCGAAGGCGGAGAGGGGCTGCACGAGTGGGCGTTTGCGCTGGAAGCCTGGCGGAAGGCGCATCAATTAAAGGGCGGGGAAGTGAATCCCAGCAATGAAGTGATGCTGGAATCGCTCGCCAATATTGGAGCGACCATCATGGGTCGCAACATGTTCGGCGGCCATCCAGGCGGCTGGGAAATCTCGGAGAGGGAATACTTGTGGAACGGCTGGTGGGGCGACAACCCGCCCTTCCATCACCCGGTGTTCGTGCTCACCCACCATCCTCGCCCGAAACTCGAGATGAAAGGCGGGAACAGTTTCACCTTCGTCACCGATGGGATCGAGTCGGCGCTCGGCCAGGCACACAAGGCGGCGGGCGGCAAGGACATCGCGCTGGCCGGCGGGGCCAAAGCCTGCCAGGAATACCTTCGCGCCGGCCTGGTGGACGACATGGAGATTCACCTGGTGCCGATCCTGCTCGGCGGCGGTGAGCGACTGTTCGAAGGAGTGAAGGATCTGAAGGGGCTCACGCCGGTGCGCACCGTCGCGACGCGGGAAGTCACCCACCTGAAATTTGCGAGGCGATAGCTACCTCGCTTCCTCCGCTAGTCAAGCATCGCATCGATCGCCGCAAACGCCGCACGCCACACACCTTCTCCCGAATCATACTCCGGCGCGTAGGACGTGATGGCCGCGGCACCGAGCGGCGTCCTGGCCCGGATGGCGGCGATGGCTTGAGCGACCTCCTCGGCCATCAGTCCCCCGGGAACTGGCAGCGAATTGGCCCGCCCCACCTCCGGGTCCAGCACGTCGAGATCGAGATGCACATATCCCTCGGTCCCCTGCAAAGGCGCCGAAGCCAGGATCTCCGAAAGCCGAGTTCTAACCCGCTCGACGGGAATCAGCGTGATGGATGACTGGTCGATCAGATCGGTCTCCGCCGGGTCGAGATCGCGGACCCCCAGGAGCCAGGTGAGCTCCGGGGTGACCGGTTGAAATCCAGGTACCGTCGTCACCAGCGTTTGCCAGCCCAGGCCCAGCGCCGTCGCGAGGCCGGTCCCATCCAGGAAACCGCTCGCCGTGGTCGCGGGAGTGTTGAGGTCTCCGTGGGCATCGAACCAGAAGACCGCGCGGCGCGCCGGGGCCAGGCCGGCGAGTGTCCCGACCGCAGAATTGCAGTTGCCGGCGAGGACCAGGGGGAATCGGCCGGCAGCCCGCGCGGCGCGGACCTGAACGGCAAGCCGCCGAGCCAGCTCAAACGCGGTGCGGATCTCGGCGGCGGGTTCGGCCGGATCGTCCTCGATGACCTGGGGTTCGGCCACGATATGGCCCTTGCTCTCCAGATGAGCTACCAGGCCGGCGTTGATGAGGTGCTCGGGCCCGGCGCCCGAGCGCCAGCCTCGGCGCGCGGTATCGTAAGGGACCAGGAGAAGTTGGACGTTCATAATCTCTCGGGAGGGATGGGCAGCGGGGAAACATAAGGATGTCATTCCGGGGGCGAAGCCCGAGGAATCTCAAGGTTCCAGCACCTCTGACTGATGCCTCCGATACACCTCAGCCTGCGCCGCACGATCCGGAGTCTGCTGCAGCTCCTTGATGAGCGCGTCCAGGCGCGGCGTCAAGATGATAAGGTAGCGGGCCTCGTGCGCGACGTAGGTGTGCGGCACGCCCGCCGGGACGAAGACGGTGCCACCCGCCGGCACCTCGACCTCGCGATCGGCGAATCGGAAGGCCAGGGTGCCTTCCAGCACATGCCAGGCTTCGTCATCGGCATAGTGCACGTGCAGGGTCGCCGGACCGCTGCCGCGCCATTCCTTGATGATGAACGAGCCGCCGACGGCGGGGAGGCCGCCAGCTCCAGCCGCTCCGGGTAATTGGATGACAGGTTCTGACACTGGACCCCATTCAATTATCTGCGTGGATAGCGTTCCTCACGAAAATCACGAATCCCACTAAGTACACAGAGGTCAGGCTTGGTTTCAGCGTATTCTACTATTGTAGGCAATTTGAAGGTACACTCAACGACAAAAATGGTAACGGATCTGGCTGACTCGTGATCGAAGTCACGGATACGTGCAATTCGACAATTCATATTCGCCCTGCAGCTGTTATTCAGCTGATGTTTCAAGAAGAGTTACACCTTCAACAAGGCAGGATGCAATGCCACATCGTGAAAGCGGGAACCCGCGGGGCGGGTCGGGCGGTAGTCAGAAGGGGCGGCCCGGCAACGGGCAAACCGAGCGTCAGGGCGGCCAGAAGAGCGGCGGCCAGGGCGGGCGCCAGGGCGGCCAGGGCAGCACCCGGCGGGAAGAGGTCGAAGATAGTGATGACGATTAGACATGGCCGGCAGCACGGGCTATTGGAAATCTAGGATTCGCCGGACAACGGCCCTTCTCCGGAGGGGCCGTTTAGCCTATGCCGCCACCCGCGCCATCAAATCGCGGGTGAACGCGATCTCGTCTTCGTTCACGGTATGACTCATCCCCGGGTAAATCCGTTCCGTCACACTCGCATACATCGCTTCGAACGCGGCCGCGCTTTCGTCAACCCGTGCCCGGGGAATATGGCTGTCCACATCACTACAGCCCAGAAACACCGGCGTTCCATCGAACGAGCCACTGGTGTCCCACTGGATGCCGGGTGGCCCGATCAGCCCTCCGGAATAGCCGATGACGCCGCCGTAGCGGGCCGGGCGACGAAGCGCGGCGGTCGCCGAGAGGCAGGCACCCTGGGAAAACCCCAGCAGCATGATTCGCTGGGTCGGTATGCCGAGCTTTAGCGTATCCTCGATGAGACTATGAATGACCGAGATGCCGGACGAGATGCCCGGCTCGTTCTTCTCGATCTCCGCCATGAAGGAGAGGGGATACCAGGTGCCGCCTGCGGCGGCGGGAGCGAGGTAGGTGAACGCCGGATGGTCGAGGGCATCCGCGAGCTCCAGGATGCTCTCGGGGGAAGCGTTCCGCCCGTGCACCATGATCATGACCGCCGCGGCCTGGCCGATGGGTCGGCCCCGGGTCAGGACGGGTTGCCCCGCATGGGGAGGGATCACGCAACGACTTTCGGCAGCACCGATTCGATCTGGGCCCGCCTGGGCTCCTCCCACGGCGGGAGCTTCAGGCCGCGACCCAACTCGGGCACCGTTTCGTCGATGGCGAAGCCCGGAGGGATCGTCGCGATCTCGTAGAGCACTCCACCCGGCTCGCGGAAGTAGATCGAAGTGAAGTACTGACGGTCCAGCACCTCCGTCACCTTCCAGCCCATCTCGAGCAGCTCTTCGCGTTTCCTCACCTGGTCCAGGGCGCTTTCTACCGCAAACGCCACGTGATGGACGGTGCCGAGCCCGTTCCGTGCTTCGGGCGCATCGGGCGAGTGCAGGATCTCCACCGTTTTTCCCGGCTCGTCTCCCGTTCCCACGCCAAGCCGGGTGCGGTCCCTGGCTTCGTTGACTACGGTGAACCCGAGCACTTCCTTGAGAAAGGCGATGGTGGGCGCAGGGTGGCGGATCGTGAGCGTCACGCTGTGAAGGCCACGAATGGCGTGCTCGCCGGGAACGTCCGATGGGACCCAGGGCGGACGCTGGTCGCGGGCATTCGCCACCAGGTCCACAATCAGGCCGGACGGATCGATCACCGTGAGGGCGTCTTCGCCGAAACCGGTTGCTCGACCCGTGACACTCGCCCCCAGCTTCTCCAGCCGGGCGCGCCAGAAATCCAGCGAGCCTTGAGGGACGGAGAACGATGTCGTGGTGATCTGGCCCGCGCCCTTGGTTCCCACCGGCACACCCATACCCTTATAGGGAAAAGTGGTCCAGATGGTACCCGGGGTGCCCTGCTCGTTGCCGTAATAGAAGTGGTAGACCCCGGGGTTGTCGAAGTTGACGGTCTTCTTCACCAACCTCATGCCCAGGAGCCGGGCGTAGAAATCCAGGTCGGCCTGCGCGTCGTCCGCGGTGGCGGTGACGTGGTGGAGGGAGCGGATGAGAGATGGCATGACTGAAAACTAAACCGGCTGGCAACAACGATAGTCGCCCGGGGACAAAACGACGAGAGGCAGGCCCGCTAGGACCTGCCGCTCGTGTTTCAGCAACCTGCGCTGCCCGACCCGCGGGTCAGCCGCCGATCAGCTTCACCGCCACGCCCTTGCGGCGGAAGGTGGAAAGCGGCAGCGGGATCGTCCCCGAGGTCTCGCTGACCGTCGAGCACGATTGCGGCAGCGAGTTGCACTTGGTGTTGCCCAGTCCGCAGGGGCCGGTGTTGTAGGTCAGCCGGGCCCCGGTCGGATTGCTGGTCACGTTGAACCGGAACGTGATGTTCTGTGCGGTCCCCAGCGCCGTGTTGGGGAACGTGAAGTTGGTCGCCAGGTTCTGGCTGCTGGACCCGACCAGGAGCACAGTCTGGGTGCTGGTAGCCAAAGTCGAGCCGTAGCTGTCGGCTCCCACAATGAGCTGAATGGTGTACTGACTCGGCGCCGGGCGCGGATCGTTGGAGGACAGGTACACCGTCACCTGGCTGAGGGTCTTGCCCGGCCGCTTCATGTAGAACGGGAAACTCAGATCATCGCTCGAGCCGTTGGTCGGCAGACAATTCATCAACGTTGTGGATGTGGAGCCACCGGTCGCGGAGAAGGCGACGAACGGTGTGTTGCCGAGCGCGGTAATCCAGGCGTCCAGGGTATTGCTGCCCGCCACGATGGTCCAGAGCGTGGAGGCGATTCCGCCGGCATCGGTCGTGGCGGTTGTTGGTGCCACGCTTCCACCGCCGCTGGCGACCTGGAACGTCACCCCGGCCCCGCTGATCGGGTTGCCGTGCTGATCGGTCACCTTGACCGATGGAGCCGTGGTGCCCGCAGTCGTTCCCAGAATGCTTCCCGCGGGCGCCGTCTGATTATTCCCGCCGTTGATCGTGATGTTGGCGGCGCTGCCCGCGGTAATCGAGAAACTATTGCTGGTCGCGCTGGTGAGCGGCGACGAGCTGGCCGTGAGAGTGTACCCGGTGCCGGCCTTGGTGATGCTGAGGCCGGAGAAGGTGGCGACCCCATTGACCGCGGCAACCGTGGTGGTGCCGCCGAGGACGGCCCCGTTCGCCGCATTGAGGGTCAGGTGCACGCTGGCACTCGAAGCCGGCACCGTGTTCCCGTCGACATCCTGGACCAGCACGCTGACCGAGAATGAACTCCCCGCCGTCGTGGTGACTGGCTGGGTACCGAATGCCAGCTTGGTGGCTGGATTACCCGTGGCCGTGAACGCCACGCCGCTGTTTGGCGCGATCCCGCTCCGGAGGTGAGGAGCATCCGCGACCGCGGTCACCGTATTGAGTCCGACGCCGAGGATCCAGCTACCGACAGTCGCTTTGCCTGCCGCATCCGTTGTCGTCACCACGCTGGTGACCGGAGTCGTGCTGCCGACCGCCGTGAGCTTGCCGCCGCCTCCGGTTACGGTGAAGGTGACGGTGATGCCGGCCATGGGTGCATCGGTCGGGGTGCTCACCAGGACTTCCGGAGGCGTCACCGTCCCACCCTCGGGGCCCTTCAGCCCGCTGGTCGGTGACAATGCGCCGATCATAGCCAGTGTATCCACCGATCCGAAGGGACTCAGATTCTTGGTGGTGCCGGTGGTACCGGTACCAATCAAGGTCGAAGCGTAGAGCGGCTGGGGGCCGAGCATCCCGGCTACCCGGTGGAAGATCTTGTCCAGCGCCCGCACGGCAAAGGCGCCGATTTCCCCCGCGTTGCTCCCCGATGAAAGCTCGATCGCCTGCGCCCCGGTGCAGTTGAGGAATCCGGGAGCCGGCGGAAGAATCTCGATCGTGGTGAAGTTGGGCTCCGGTACATTATGGGCCAGCCGGAGCCGGCTCGGATCCGCTGGAGATACGTTGTCGGCCAGGCAGACGCTTATCGTGCCGTCCTGGAGGAACGTCTCCCCCGAGGACGTGTGGAAGTCATAGTAGAGCGGATACTGGTCGAGCTGAGTGAGCAGCGGACCGGGGAAGTCGGGCTGATGACGGTTCAGCGATATGACGGTCGGCTGGGTGACGGTTCCGGTGCCGGAAGGAAGCGAGATGCCGGCAAATCCGGACGGAGCGATCAGCAATAACGGTGGCGATCCTGGCTGGTACAGGGCCGCGGCGCCGTCCGGCCCGATCGGGTCAACGGTTCCCGAAATACCGCTGTAGCAGAACATCAGGTTGATGAGATCGGAGACCGCCTGGCCCGTCCCACCCGGCGTGGCCAGGTTATTCAGCTGTCCCTGGTTGAACTTCTCCAGGGTATAGCCGACCAGGCTGTAGGTGTTGGACTGGGCCGCGGCGATATCGTGCGGGGGTGGCGCGGTGATCAGGGCCCTGATCTGATCCCAGCGTTGGAGTGCCGCGTTCAGATTGCCGCCGCTGAACAGTTGGTTGATCAGCGCTTCGATCTGCAAGGCGGTTTGCGCCGTATCGGGATTGCATACCGGCGCCGAAGTCAGCGGGGAGGAAACCGAAGCTGGAACCGGACTGGGGCCGGCTCCCTGGTCTCTGGTTTCATCGCTGCAACCGGCAAGGGCAGTAGTGGCGAACAACAAAACAGCGGCTAAACGACGCATTTCGTTCTTTCCCCCCTGACCGACATCAGACGGGCAGATGCTCGGACAGCTCAAAATGTTTGGTGCGGAGAGCCCTGGAAATGGTAGGGCGGCCGCAAGACACACACCGAGTGTGATCGTCCCCCCGGTGCGACCGACTAAGACATTACTCTACAACGATTTATCACCTGATCCCTGGATATTCAAACCCCGCACCGCCTGAGGCCGGCCGCTCCAGGTGTGGTGCCGACTTGTAGCGAGGCTCCGCCCTACCTAGCCGCCTCGCACCGCCTCGCGATACCGGGGGTCGTTCTGAATTCCCCGGAACCACCAGTTCGGGTTCTCCGCGAAACCCTGCCGGCGACCGGGATTGGTGAGGAGATAATCCTTCACTCTGCTCACTGCCTTGGTCGTGTCTCCCGCCAGCAGCCAGACGAAGGCCGAGGTGTTGGCCAGGTCCCGGGACGGATCGGCCTCGGGATCATCGCGGCTGCGATTGAGCAAACTCCTCGCGCTGTCCAGCTGGCCGGCCCGGGCCAGGATACCCGCCATCAGCACCTGGGCATTCAGCTGCTGGTAGCGCCGGTCAGGGCCGGCCGGCGAGAGCGCGACCATGGAATCGGCAATGCCCCAGGCCCGCGTCGGCTCCGGCTGCTTGAAGCGCGAGGTCATCAGGAGCAGCTCGCACTCGAGGAATTGCCATTTGGCGGGAAACCGCCGGCGGCCTTCGCTGCACCAGCGGTCGGAGGCGGCGAAATTC
Source organism: Gemmatimonadales bacterium (assembly GCA_036006525.1). GTDB lineage: Bacteria > Gemmatimonadota > Gemmatimonadetes > Gemmatimonadales > GWC2-71-9 > DASYPP01. The sequence goes on along the minus strand of DASYPP010000066.1, from coordinate 3,798 downwards.
CCCTCATCATAATTGGCGTGAGCGAGCCGATTGATAATCACGTCGGCATTGGATAGATAGGCGTCGGTTTCCAGCGCCTTGGTCGCGGCGAGGATGACGTCAACCAGCGACTTGTCCGGCAGGTTGGCGTACAGGTGGGAGAGCATGGCATAGGCGCTGGCCTGGGTGGGGCGCACCTTGGTGGACGACTCCAGGTCGGCCTGGGCATTGGCCAGGAGCCGCGCGGCCCGCGCCGAATCCGGCTCGAGCGTGAGCAGCCAGCGCCAGTAGTTGAGACTTCCCCGCATCTCCAGGGCATCCGCGTCATTCCGGTCCATCACCAGGGCGCGATTGGCGTGCATCAGACCGGTGTCGATCATGGCGCTCGCCAGCGCGGCATCCTCTCCGGCCCGCCGGGACCGCCAGTACGCCAGTGTCGCGCGCAGCACGATGGGATCGACCCATTTGGGATCCTGCCGCTCGGCGGCCGCGGCCAGCGAATCGGCTGCCAGGTACTGTTGGGTGAATCCGCTGGACCCACCCTCGGTCAATGCCAGCGAGTCGCCTTTGCGCCGGGCGCTTTGGGCCCGCTGGAGCAGCGCCCAGGCGTCGGCGCTCTGGGTCCCGGCCCGGGTCCGGCTGACCTGGACTTCCTCCCCGATTCGCTTGCGGATCTGGATGGCCGCCTGCTGCGCCAGATTATCCGCGAGCTGAATCAGGTCCTGCTTGCCCGCCTTGAAGGTGGTGCGGCCGAATTCGTTGCCGGCATCGTCGGTGACCCGGACACTGACCCGGATCGAATCGCGCTCCGGCTCTACCGTACCGGTGACCAGGGTACCGACTTGAAGAGCGTGAGCGATGCTGTCGCGACCCAGGGGACTGCCGCGATACAGTGCCGCACCGGAGCGGGAAACCACGGAGAGCCCGTTGACGCTTCCCAGGGAGGTAATAAGGCCTTCCGACAACCCGTCGGCGAGATATCCCAGGTCATGCTGGGGGCTGAGATCCTCAAAATAGAGGACCGCGATATGGTGCCGGTCGAGTCCGCCGGCATCGCCCGCGCCGGTCCGGCTTCGGCCCAGCAATTTCCAGCTCACCAATCCGATTACGGCGAGCCCGGCGACGGCAAGACCGGCCCAGAGCCAGGTCCTGCGGCCGGTGGGGGTCACCTGCGTTATCGCGCCGCTCCGGGCCGTTCTCCGGGTCATCGTGATCCGGGAGGCGGCGGTCCGGCGCCCCGTAGTCATACCCAGCGGGACGCCGAGAGCCTCGGTGAATTGCAAGGCGGTCTGGGGCCGATCGGCGGGGACCTTGGCCAAGGCGAACATCACGGCATCTTCGATTTCATCGGGGACGGTGTCCCGGATGACTTGCAGCCCCGGCACCGGGTCCATGGCATGGCGGGCCATGATCGCCCTGGAATTGGGTCCCACGAAGGGCGGCGTTCCCGCCAGCATTTCGTACAGCACGCAGGCCAGGCTGTAGAGATCGCTGGTCGGACCGACCTCATCGCCCACCGCTTGTTCCGGACTCATGTAGAGCGGAGTCCCCAGCGCCATCCCGGTTTCGGTCAGCCGCTTTTCGGAGCTGGCGGAGCTGACGGCGCGGGCAATCCCAAAGTCCGCCACCAGGGCGTGGCCACCGGTAAGCAGGATGTTTTCGGGTTTGATGTCGCGATGAACGACGCCCATGCTGTGGGCATACCCCAGGGCATCGGCGACTTCCCGGGTAATCTGCAGTGCATCATCAATGGGAAGCAGGTGCTCCCGGTCCATGCGGCCGCGCAGCGACTCGCCACTGATGAAGGGCATGACGTAATACAGCAGGCCGTCGGCGTCGCCCGAGTCGTACAGAGTGAGGATGTGGGGGTGCTGCAGCTTGGCGGCGACCCGGATTTCGCGGTCGAATCGGTCGGTCCCGATGGTCGCAGAGAGTTCCGGCTGGAGGACCTTGATCGCTACGGTCCGGTCGTGCTTGAGGTCCTGGGCGAGGTAGACCGTCGCCATCCCCCCGCGCCCGATCTCCCTCTCGATCGTGTAGCGGGTGGCAAGTGCAATCGAGAGTCGGTCAACAACCGTCGTCATGGGCGTACTTGCCGGGAGAGGCGATGCTCAGGGCCTTCGACAGACCTACTCGAAGCAGGGCCCGAGCACAACCCAATTTTTCCCGGAGCGGTGTTGTGAGGAGATCCCAATCTAACCCCATATCCCGTGGCACGCCAAGAGCTTCCCTCGCTTCCCTCGCTTCCCTCGCTTCCCTTCCTTCGCTTCCCCCGCCTCCCCGCTATTTTCGAGCAATGTCCCCCACTCGCCGCGAAACGCTCGCCCAACTCGCCGCCCTCACCGCCATGGCCGCCATGCCGCGCTCGCTCCGAGGACTCAGCAGTCCCGATCCGCTCGGCGGGACCATCGCCGACTACCAGGCAGGTCTCCGGCGCGGCGAGTGGACCGCCGCCGAGGTGACCAGGCTGGCCCTGGAACGCTGTCGCACCAGGGGCGCGGCGTTGCACGCGATTGACGCTTTGGCCGACACGGCGCTCGCCGAGGCGCAAGCATCTGATCAACGCCGGAAGGCCGGCCAGGTGCGCGGACCGCTGGACGGTGTGCCGGTCTTCGCCAAATCGATCTATGACGTGAACGGCCTCCCTACCACCGGGTCGAGCTCGGAGTGGGCCGCCCTGTTCCCCGAACCGGTGCGGCGGGATGCGATCGAAGTGGCCCGGCTCCGCGCCGGGGGTGCCATTGTGTTGGGGAAGACCGCCGCCGATGACTTCGCCTACAACGGCAGAGGCACCAGCAGTCACACCGGGCAAGTGGTCAACCCGCACGACCCCACCGGCACCCGCACGCCGGGCGGATCCAGCGCCGGATCGGCGATCGCCGTCCTCACCGGGATGGCGTTCGCGGGACTCGGCACCGACGACGGCGGCTCCAACCGCATCCCGGCGCAGTTCTCCGGTGTGGTGGGCATCAAGCCCACGTTCGGCCTGGTGCCGCGCACCGGTGTCATCCCAACCTGGCCCTACCTCGACACCCACGGATCGCTCGCGCGTACGGTAGCCGACGCGGCGCTCGCCCTGGCCGCCATCGCCGGCGCCGATCCATCGGACCCGCTTTCGGTCGGGTCAGAGACTGGCGGGTCTGAGACCCGCCCCTATGCGCTGCGCGACGAGGCGCTCGCCGGAGTGAGAATCGGTCTGGTCGAGGGGAATATCCCGCGTGCCAAGATGTCGGCCGAGGCGCTCGCCATGTGGGATCGCGCGGTCGCAGACGTGGGTGCCGCCGGTGCGACGGTCGAGCTTTTTGCCAGCCCGGTGGTCGCCACCAACTATCGCGATCTCTTTGCGGCCGCCGCGACCGCGCGGGGGGACTTGGCGGTGAATGACAATTCGCCCGGGCCCACCGCCAACGCGCTCTATCGCTATTTCGCCGGAAGGAGCGACGACCCCCGCGCGGCGGTGCGCCGAGGGTATGCGGCCTATCGCGCTTTCTACGACGTGCTGCCGGAAACCTTCGAGCAGTGCGAGCCGCTGCTGGAGCAGCCGATGGAGAAGGACCCGGCGGGCCAATCGTTCGCGCGCTCGCGGGCTACTGTCGTAGCCGGGCTGGTGGAGGCCATGCGCGCGGCCGGCATCGCCGCGATGATCTGGCCGACCATGCCGTTCAACGCTCTGCGACTGGGCGAGAAGTGGCCCGCCATCCCCACCACGCTCTCCTACAACAATTGGCTCGGGTTACCGGAGGTCTCGGTCCCCGCTGGCCTGGGCGCGGACGGGATGCCGGCAATGAACTTGTCGGTGGTCGGGTCCCCGGGCGATGA
>DASYPP010000065.1:0-60689 GCA_036006525.1 Gemmatimonadales bacterium | reverse complement strand
TATGTCTATGTCGCGCCGAACGGCGCGATCATGGACCGGGCGGCCATCCTGGGAATCGTCGGTGACCCGAGCTACGGGCTGACCGACGGCGCGCACACGGAGATGATTGTCGTCGGCCTTCTCAGCCTTATGGCAGGGGCGATAGCCTGGATGGATCCCGTCGGAAGCAAGATGTCCGACGACGATGATCCCTTCGGCCCGCCTGCTTCGCAAAATGGTTCGGCAGCGATCGTGGTACTGGGGATTGCAATCTGTTATCTGGGCAGGCGAGTGTGGCGGGCATCGTATCGTGACACCGCCGTCTAGTAGACCGTCACCACGAGTCTGGCCACTATGCGAGACGAACTGGATAGGTTGGTTGCCGCATGGCAGGACGCCTGGTTCACCAAGGACGCGCCCGCTATCGCGCAGATGATGGCTGAAGATTATGTCTATGTCGCGCCGAACGGCGCGATCATGGACCGGGCGGCCATCCTGGGAATCGTCGGTGACCCGAGCTACGGGCTGACCGACGGCGCGCACACGGAGATGATTGTCATCATGCTCGGTGAAGGCGCCGCGCTGGTGCGCCATCGGTGGCGGGGGACGGCAACATTTCGGGGCCAGACTTTCGTCGAGGACCATCGCTGCGTGACGATCTGCGACCGTTCCAGCGGGAGGTGGCGTATCCGGTACGAGCAGTGCTCGGCGATTGGAGCGTGAACCTCCGCCTGGCGTGGTATGGGCTCGGCATCATCGCGCTGGCGGCGTGCGATGCTGACGGTGTCGCGCCGCCGGCCACGGTCTACTTCGTCATCGATGCGCCGCTGTGCAGTTCCCTCATCCCGGTGCAGTTCTTCATCGATAACACCCAGGTCGGTGCCGATACGTTCCGGGTGAATCTTGCCCCCGACCACACAATGTCAGCCGGTTTCGAAATAAACAGTGGTCGGCATACGCTGGGTGCCAGAGTAGTGAATGGATACGTCTGGGCAGACCGGTCGGTCCGGGTCGCGGCGGGCGAGGTGGTCCACGATTCCCTGCCGTTTTATTGTTCCTAGGCCACCTGCTACTCTTCCTCCACATGACCCTCGCGACCTTTCACAATCCCGCCACCCGGCAGCCCTGGCAGGTGCGCATCGTTGAAAGCGTGAAGGACCTCGCAACCGGCATCCGGGCCCCCAGTGCCGAGTTCATCGTGCTGGTTGCGGCAGATGCTCGCGGTCTCCCGGCTGAAGAAATGGCCCGGGCCGCCGAGGGGCTGCTGGGGACCGGTGCCAGGTATATCTGTTGCTGGGGGCCCGACTGCGAACGCTTCCACGATGTGTGTGACGAATGCAGCTACGAACTCGGCCCGCTCGATGCAGTCGTGATGACGACATCGCATGCCAATGAGTCGTGGGAAGAGGCGCTCTGGTTCGCCACCCACTCCGCTGTCCCCGACGACGCATATCCTGAAGCCGCGGCCTCCGTTGCTGTCGTTGTGGTGGGCAATACCGCGTGGTACAAGGAGGCGTGTGCCTACCTCGGCAGCGGGGCCCCCGAGCCCGAGGAAACAAGCCATCCATGATAACGCAGCCTTTCACCATTTCTTGATCAAGAGGTTGGAGCCCGATGACCAATCCGTCGCCTCAGGCCAGTATTGCCCCCATGCTCTCCGTCCGCCGTGGTGCCGAGGCGGTCGCCTTCTACCAGAATGCCTTCGACGCTCAGGAGTTATTCAAGATCGAGGGTGGCGGCGGTCATGTCGTGGCGCAGCTGGCGGTGCAGGGCGCGAAGTTCTGGGTCGCGGATGAGTCGCCCGAACATCTCAACTTCAGCCCGGAGTCACTCAACGGCAGCACCGTACGCATGGTCCTGGTGGTCGGTGATCCGGTAGCGGTCCACGCGAAGGCCGTGGCGGCCGGCGCGAAGCAGATCTGGCCGGTGCGCAAGGAGAACGGCTGGTTCATGGGCCGCGTCCTGGATCCTTTCGGGCACCACTGGGAGATCGGTAAGCCGCTCGGTCCGGGCGTCGGTGAATAGGCGCTGCCGTCATCCTATCGCGCGCCAACGCTGAACACCGAGCACGGATAGCCGTCACGGGCCGCGGCCGAGTCGGCAAGGTCGATGTCGATCGTGGCGAATGGCGTTTCGGATGTTGTGCTCGCCAGGATCTGGCCGTCCGGGCTGATGATCCAGCCTACCCCGCCACAAGCGCCCGTTGGATCCACCCGGTTGGACGACAGGCTGAAAGCGCCTGAACGCACGGCGGCTACTACGCCCACCGACAACCACTTGGCCGTCGTGGCTGCTGCCGTGGCGCGTGGTGCCATGATGACCTGCACACCCCGATCGGCGTAATCCGCGTAGGTCTCCAGCGCCCACAGCTCGGTGCAGATGTTGAGTCCGAACGACAGGGTGCCTGCGTGAAATGCCGGGAAGCCCGGGTCGCCCCGGTCGAACCAGCGCGCTTCCCATCCGCCCGGTTCATCAGGCAGGAAGAATTTGCTGCGCAATGGCGTCAGGCCGTCTGCCGCAGCAGACCAGAGGTAACCCTGGTTATAGGGCCGGCCCTCGATGCTGGCGGGGCGGGTTCCCACCACGTGCTCGGCGCCCAGCTCGGCCAGGAGGTGAAGCCGGGCATCGCTCTGGGCCAGGGCGTCGGACCACCGCGCAGGGTCGAAGTGTTCTGCCTCCCACACCGGGTCAACCAGGGCGAACTCGGGCAGGAGAACCAGCTCGGAGCTATTGCGCGAAATGTGCTCGGACAATCCGTCCCATGCGGTCGCGAGGGCACCAGGTTCATGGGGGAGCTCACACACGGTGACGCGCATGGTGTTTCCGCCGCTTACCAGATGCGCACGCGCGCTTTGGGCTCCAGGTACAGCCGCTGCCCCGGCTGCACGTCGAACGCGTCATACCACGCGTCGATGTTTCGAACGGTAGCGATGCGGTATTGATCCGGCGCGTGAATGTCGGTGGCGACCACCGTGCGCATCGCGCTCTCGCTGATCTTGCTGCGCCAGCTCCGGGCGTAGCCGATGAAGAACTCCCGGTCCTGTTGCCGCACGTAGGCTCTGTCGCCAGCCCGGCTCCCCAGGGTCTTGCGATAGGCGTCAAAGGCCGCGGCGAGGCCGGCCAGGTCAGCGATGTTCTCGGTCTGGGTCCGCTTGCCGTCGATGCTCAAGCCGGGTAACGGCTGGTAGCTGGAGTACTGATTCACCAGCGGTTCAATCAAGGCCTGGAAATGCTCCAGGTCCTCGGGCGTCCACCAGTGGCGCATCCGGCCATCGGTGTCGTACTCCGCGCCCAGCAGGTCAACATAGTGGCTGATGTCGTGGCCGATGACCGCGCCGACGGCGCCATAGTTCGCGGCGTCCGAAGCCGCGGGGTCGAACTTGGGTACCTGCAACAGAGCGGCCGTAAACTCGTACGCGTTCAGCTGGAACACGAGGATCCCACCGACCCGCTGCGGCGCAATCCACCATTCGGTGTTGTCTACGGGCTGGCCGAGCCGGGCCAGGGCGCGGCGGTAATCCCGGTCCTCGACGTGGCGCAGGTTGCCCACCGCGTCCGCGGGATCCACGGCCAGGTCATCGTCCGGCCACTTGTCGGGATAACCGATACCGATGTACAGCGTCTTCAATTTCACCAGCGCCTGCGTTTTTGTGGCGGGCGACATCCATGTTGCCGCTTCAACCCGTTGCACGAATGCAGCGGCGACGTTGGCCACGATGGCTTGCACCCGGGCCTTCTGCTCGGCCGGGAAATAGCGCTCGGCATACATCCTACCCAAGGCATCGCTCATCGCTGACTGGGTCGCCGCAAGCGCGCGCTGGGCGCGCGGAGTCGGCTCGGACTGGCCGGTCGCCGCGCCATGCAGCGCCAGAGCCGCATCGACGAATGCACGCGGCAGCACGTCGCTGTAGCGATCGAGGACATGAAAGCGCAAGTAGTCCTTCCACGTCTCCACCGATTCTGACCCGACCAGCGCCGCCAAACCCGTCAGGGCGGTGGGCTGCCAGGGGACGAACGTCTCCTGCCTGGCCAGGCCAGCCGCATCGAAGAAAACGGACCAGTCCATACCCGGTGCCCGGCGCGCGAAGTCGGCACGAGTCCATACACTATCGGCGTTGTGATCGTTGGCCGATGCTTCGCTCGTGGCCTGGGCTTCCGCCATGGCGGTTTCCAGCGCCATCACGGCCCTGGACCGCTGGTCAGCATGGTCGAAGCCGGCCAGCGTCATCAGGCGGCCGATGTACGCCTGATATGTGGTTCTGAGCGTTTGCATGGCGGGCTCAGTGCTGACGTACTGTTCCCGGTCCGGCAGGCCGAGCCCACCCTGCACCAGGAAGGCGACGTGGGTCTTCTCGCCATGGATGCTCTCTTCCACCGACAGACCAAGCAGATGGGAAGATCGGTACACGCCCCAGTTCAGCGGGTCGACATCGGCTCCGAGACCACTGCCCAGGAGCCTGGTCAGCCCCGCTTTGTCCCGAACGCGATCGATGCTATCCAGCAGCGGCTTGAGCGCCGCGAGGCCCCGGGTCTCGATGGCGGCCTCGTTCAGGTAGGCTGCGCGAAAATCGGCCACCTTGCGCGCGATCGATCCGGTCGGTGCGGCGCTGGCCTCGTCCAGCAGCTTCGCGATCTGTTGCCGGGTCAACTCGCGGATCTCGGAGCCAGCGCTCCAACGATCCATGCCGGCCGGGATCTCGCTGGTTTTGAGCCAGCCACCGTTGGCGTAGGCGAAGAAGTCATCGCCCGGCCTGATGCTCGGGTCCACCCCGCTTTCGAGGTCCGAATGTGGCTGGTTGGTGGTCTGCGCGGAGGCTATAGTATTGGGCCACCACACGAGTACCGCGGCGAACAGCATGCCGCCCAGGGACGTGACTCTCGACATGAGCGCGACCTTTGAACAGGAAGGTGGCTAAGCTAAGGAATTCACCGTCTCCTGTCGCGCCGTCAGTCGGACAGGTTTGGAGCAGTTTCGGACATTATTCCGATCCCTGAAAATGATCGCACGCGCTCACCTGATCGACCTGCTGTTCGTCATCGCCCCGCACTCGCTGTTGCTCGACATTGCGGGGCCTGCGGAAGCCTTTCGCCTCGCGAACCTGCATCGCGAGCGGCGCAGCCTGCCGCCACGCTTTCGCCTCAGCTTCGCCGGCCCTGTGGCGACGCTGCCGACCTCGGTCGGGCTCCAGCTGGTCGATCTCGTGCCGTTGCCCGAGCGACTGAGCACCCCGACCTGGGTGGTGCTGGTCGGCCAGCCGGCCGCGCACGTCAGCAAGGCCACGCCGGCGATCCTCGCCACGGCACAGTGGCTGAGCCAGACCCTGCGCGAACCCCTGCTTGTCGCGGACACCCCGCACCGGGTGCTCGCGATCTGCTCGGGCGCGCTGCTCGTTGCGCGGGCCGGCTTGTTCGGCACCCGCCGCTGCACCACGCACCACGAGCTGCTGCCCCTGCTACGGGCCCTGGCGCCGCAGGCCGAGGTAATCGACAACCGGGTGTTCGTGGTAGATGGGCCCATTGCCTCCAGCGCCGGCATCACCGCGGGCATCGACCTGGCGCTGCACCTGATTGCCGAAGAATGCGGGGAGGCGCTGGCGGCCAGCGTCGCCGAGGACATGGTAGTGTACCTGCGGCGTTCATCGCGCGACCCCGAGCTATCGCCGTTCCTGGTGCATCGCCGCCATCTGCACGCGTCGGTGCACCGGGTACAGGATGCCATTATCGCCAAGCCGGAACGCGACTGGGACATGGCCGCGCTGGCGTCAGTCGGGCATACCACGGCGCGCCACCTGCTCCGGCTTTTCATCGACCACGCCGGCGTGGCCCCGCTGCATTACCTGCGATTGATCCGGCTGGAGCGGGCCCGGCAGTCTCTCGAGTACGGGGCCAGCGTTACCCGCGCGGCCGAGGTCGCCGGCTTCCGGTCGGGTCTGCAGCTGCGCCGGGCCTGGAGTCGCCAGTGGGGCGGGTCACCGCGGGATGCCGCGCGGGCTGGCCGGTGATCAGAAATGTGCGACCCTGGACTTTGGGATTCTGGGAATCGCGCTAGAGTTATTCCCGTAGTCCCGGATCCCTCAGTCCCACACTTCGAAACGGGTCACCTGACCCGAGCCACATGGAGATCTCCCAAAAGACACGCCAGGTCATGATGGTGGCGGGCTTCCTGGGGCTTGTGGCTCTCGGGTACTTTGTCGTGTGGCCGGTATTCCACTCGAGCAACGTCCACGTTTCTGAGAACCGATGTACCGGCCGTGATCGTTTTGACTCCGCGATATGGAAAGACACCCTCGCGGTGTACTCCAAGCTGGCGCCTCGCGGGTGCATGGTCGACGATCTGCTGGCGCATCACAAGCTGGTCGGCCTGAGTCGCACCGAAGTAATCGCTCTGCTCGGCGAGGACCCGCGATCGGAGTATTTCAGCGACTACGATTTTGTGTACTGGCTTGGACCGAAACACGGCGGGGTGAGCACTGATTCGGAATGGCTGGTCATGAAATTTGGTGCATCGGATGAGGTCATCGAAGCCAAGGTGGCAACCGACTGACCGCGGCCGCCTGACTGCTGCCTCAGGGCACCAGGACGGGTGCCGTGCTGCTGGCGTGGCCGCTGCCCAGTTGGCCTTCGATCCCGCGCCCCCAGCACGCCGTCTGTCCCAGGTCGGTGACCCCGCAATACGTGCTCCCGCCGCCGGCCACCGTTTGAAAGACCATGGCGCCCTGGATGATTGTCGGGACGTCGAACCTGCTGGTGGATCCGACCGGCAGGTTGCCGATCTCACCGTCCGGATTAGGTCCCCAGCAAAAGACCTGGCCGTTCGCGGTCCGGCCACAGCTGCTGAAGCGGGCAGCGGCCAGCTCCTCGAACCGATGGCTGCCGCTCACCGGGACCGGTTTCGCGCTTTCCAGCTTGCTGGTTCCCGCCCCCAGGGCGTCGATGCCCCAGCACCAGGCAGCCCCCGACTCGGTGAGCGCACAGGTATGGTAACCACCGGCCTTGATGCGGTTGAACGCCGGTGCGCCAGTGACCTTGCGGGGATTGGGGAGGAATGAGGGGTTGGGGTGACCGCCGGGGATCGGGAGTGCTTCGTATCCCCAGCACCATGCGACGCCTTGCTGGTCGAGGCCGCAGATGTGAGACTGTCCGGCCGTGATCGTCAGAAACGTCTTGCCCTGCGCAGCAATGACGGGTGCGAGTGAACAACGAAGTCCGCCACAGGCCGAGCCGGTCGAGGCATTCCCCAGCTGCCCCGTATCGTTCAACCCCCAGCAATACACCGTCCCCACCATCGTCAGGCCACAGGTGAAATCCAGGCCAGCGGCCAACTCGCTGAACAACATCCCATCTGCCGCGGGCACCGGCGACATCTGGCAGGTTGTTGCTCCGCATTGCTGGTCCGCATTGCTGCTGCCCAGCTCGCCATAGGTATTGGATCCCCAGCACCATGCCACGCGGGTGGCTTCGAGCCCGCAGGTGTGCGTCGGTCCCGACACGAGAGAGATCAGCGCCGGCGCCCCCGCGATCACCGCCGGAGTCGTATCGACCGGGGTGACTCCAATACCGAGTTGACCCTCGGTGCCGCGCCCCCAGCAGGCGATGTCGACTGCCCGGACCGCGCAGACGTGCCGGTTCCCCAGCGCCAACCGGTTCGGACTCGGCTGGGGGTGGGGGTTGGGGCCGGTCGCGTCGTTGCCGCTGCAGGACGCGAGAGCGATCAGCAAGAAAAGCGCGGCGAGGTTTTTCGACAGGGGCAAGACGAAGTCCGGTGGATAGTCCAGGAAGAGACGAACAGAGGGCTCGCGGTCGCACTTCTCGCGGAAGCAGTCAGGAGGCGCCTGCGAAGCTGCGGGGGCCCCCCTGAAAAAGAATATCGCCCTGGTCCGATTGAACGTGGTAACCCAAAAATCGCGGGATGGGTTCGATTGGACACCTGGCACCTGACCGGTTCGTGTTCGACTGGACACAACGCGGCCTCCGCTCGTTTCCGTGGCACCGGCTAACCTCCCGCTCCATCAAGAACTTCCCACCTCACCCCCCGTCAGCCTCCCGCTGGTCATCCACTTGCCTTCCTCTACGCCGGCCCCGTTCCACTACACCGGCGCTCCGGCGCCCCCATGAGGAGGAAAGTATGACCCGCACCATCTCGCTGTCCCCCGATCAGCGGCTCTTCGCCGCCCTGTTTGCCCTGTCGCTCACCCTGGTTGCCTGCGAGGGCAAGTCCAGGGACACCGTGGTCTCCGACCAGACCGGGTCGGTCCCCGGGATTACGGCCGGCGGGTCGGACACTCCTACCCCCGGCATCGCGACCAGCGGCTCCCAGCCGGCCGTGTCCTCGAACTATGAGGACGGCGAAACCGCCTACACCCAGGGTCGCTTCAGCGATGCCCGGGACATCTTCGCAGCCTACGTGACCACTCGGCCGGAAAACCCGTTCGGCCACTACATGCTGGGCCTGGCGGCCTGGAAGAGCGGCGACTTTGCCCGGGCCGCGGAGGCCCTGGAGCAGTCGATCGCGCTCGACTCGACCAACCCGAAGAGTCACATCAACCTGGCGCGGGTCTATATCGACCTCGGCAGAAAGCCCGAAGCCCTGGAAGAGGCCCGCACGGCGCTGCTGCTCGACTCCACCTCCAGCGATGCCCGCCGGGTGATCGCCCGGGTGTTCCAGGCCCAGGGCCAGGTGGACTCCGCGATCGGCGCCTATCAGCAGGCGCTGGCCATCGACGACCAGGACGTGTGGTCGATGAACAACCTGGGCGTGCTTTATCTCGATGAGGGCGATCCCGACCTGGCGATCCCGCCCCTCGCCCGCGCCGTGCAGCTGCGCGGCACCGCGCCGGTGTTCCAGAACAACCTGGGCATGGCGCTGGAGCGGACCGGACACGTGATCCTGGCGAAGCAGGCCTATGAGGCCGCGCTGGCGTCCGACAGCAGCTACAGCAAGGCGAAGGTCAACCTGGACCGGGTGACCGCACTGGTGGTGGACTCGACTGACAGCTTCAGCATCGAGGAGCGGGCGGAAGGGTTCCGGATCCAGGTCGGCATGTGGAAGGACAACCTGGTGCCGCGCCCGATCGAAATCGATAGCGTCAGTGGGGTAACGCAAGACAGCGTCAAGCAATAGCAATTCACCACGGAGCCACGGAGAACACGGAGGTTGCACGGAGAGCATTTCTAAGCTTTCTCCGTGCAGCCTCCGTGAGCTTCGTGACTCCGTGGTGAATTTGTTACTTCGATTTCTGTACGATCTTCTCGAGGATGCTCTTGGCCAGGTCCTTGTCCCACGTCACGGCCGACTTGCTGGCCACGACCTCGACCCGGGTGGAGCTTCCTTCGGTCTTCAATGTTACGGTCACGTCCCGGTCGTTGCCGGTGCCCTTGAGCTGCCGCTCGGTGGTGCCGTCGCCGGTGTCTGTGCTGTTCTTGGTCTCGGTGATGCCGAGTTCCTGAAAGGTCTGTTGCGCCGCGCTGAACACCTTGTCGATCGGAGCGACCACCAGGGACTGGGCACCCCGGTCCGAGTAATAGATCCCGGCGCCGAGCCCTCCCGCCGCGGCGGCTACACAGCCGCTCGAGGCAGCCACCACCAGCGCGAGGGCCAGCCCGCTGAGCCTGATATTTCGCATTTCATCCGCCTTTCTGAGTGTGCCCCGACACGATATGCCACGGCCGGGGCCATCTCCTGCGACGGACATCACATTGGTTCGTCGGCGGTCGGACCGTAGAGCGGGGGAACCGGAACGCCGACCATTCGATAGTACACCGTCAGTTGGGCCCGGTGGTGGATGATATGGTTCATCACCATCGACCGGTAAACGGCGACCCGCGGCAGGGTGAAGATGGTCTTCTCCCCCATGCGGAGGGTCCACGGCACCATGGCATCGGCATCGCGCAGCGCCAGCACGGCCGATCTGGCAACCGCGAGGCTGTTCTCGAAACGCTGGATGATTTCCTGCCGGGATTTCGGCGGTTGGGGCCGCTGTTTCTGCAGTTCGGGTGAAGCGAGATCCAATTCGGTGTCTTCGAAGATCGAATGGGTCCAGGAGACCAGCTGGGCGATGTGGGTCGCCAGGTAGCCCAGGGGATACGACTTGTCATGCGGTTTCCACAGCAGGTTGTCCTCCGGCACCCGCTCCAGCACGGCGCGAGTCCCTTTCATCTCGTTATCAAACTCCGGCAGCAATGATTGAGCGATGCCCATGTTCTGACTCTCCAGTGAATGACTGTTACCGTCCTGCCGTCCTACCGTCTTACCGTCAAAGTAATTCTCGAAGGATGCAGCCGATCATGGTACACCGTAATTCGCGCCGGGGCCATGACGTCGCCGGTAACATCCGAGTAACCGGTGTGCAGGTTGCGCGAGAACCAGGGGAAGAAGGACGCCGAGATCTGGATCCGGATCCGGTGGCCGGGGAGGAAGCGATTGCCGGTCAGCATTCTGGTGAGCCGGAGTCGATACACCCGGTTGGGAACCAGCAGCTCCGGGCTCATGGTGCCGTTCCGGGCGCTGGCCCGCTGGACGGTCAGCCCGGGGTGCATCAGGTTGTACGCCGTGCCATCGGGCGCTACGTCGAGCAGCCGGACGTAGAAATCGGTGTCGCGGTTGTCCACGCTGAAGTAAAGGTCGGCGCTCACCGGGCCCACGACGTCCACCGCGCTGTCCAGCGGCGCGGTGTCGAAGCTCAGCAGGTCGCTCCGGCCGGTGAGCCGGTTGTAGTCGTGGGCGCCCGAGGCGTCACCATAGGGATCGGTGAGCGGGTGTTCCGGATCGGAAAAGAAGACGCTGAACGCCTCGTCCTCGCGGGGGCGAGTCTTGAGCAAGCGTCCGTCCGGCGCGATCGAATCGCCCCCACTCAGGTAGAGCGGCATGGGGACGGTTCCCGCCAATGGCCAGCGGCTGCCGGTGAGCCATTCATCGGCGCCCATGAGATAGACCCGGACCCGGGGCAGGGTATCGACTCCGTTCGGGATTTCCCGCACGTAGCGATCCATCCAGCTCAGCACCAGCTCGTCGTAGTCCAGCGACGCATTGGTTCCCATCGAGCGATCGCCGGCCTTGCTGCGGCCGATGCCGCCGACCCCATGGGGCCAGGGGCCGATGATGAGCTGAGTCCGGGACGGCCGTCCGGCGCGCGCGGCCCTGAGACCCTGGAAATTCTCGATCGCGCCGGTCGGGCCATAGCCCTCGTCGTACCAGCCGGAGATATTGAGCACGGCGGCCGTGGTCTTGCGATAGCGGGTCGTGAGGTCGGCCCAGTCCCACCAGGGGTCCGCGGGCGGGTGGTCCAGCCACTCGTAATACCAGGGAGCCGCGTCGTGCAGGGCTTCCAGCTGATTGAGCGGCAGGTAGTGCAGCCACTTGTTGCTGTTCGCCTCCCAGTCCCCGGCCACCTGCTCATCGGTACGAGGCGCTCGGCCCAGACGCTCCAGCGCATCCGGCGCGATGTTGAACCAGACCCAGCTGATCCAGGAGAGATCCCAGACCCCGCCGGAATAGAAAAACGTCTCGGGGCGGGAGAAGGTCATGGCGGGGACCATCGCCTTGAGGTGAGGAGGACTCTCTACCGCGGCCAGCCACTGCACCGCGCCGGGATAGGAGAGCCCGAAGCTGCCGACCCGCCCGTCCGACCACGGCTGGGTCGCCGCCCACTCGATGGTGTCGTACCCGTCCTGTCCTTCGTTGCGATAGGGATTGAACTCGCCCGCCGACGCATAACGTCCCCGCACGTCCTGGATGACCACCGCGTACCCCCGGTCCAACGCCTTGGAGAACGTGGTGTAGTCATCCTCGGCGGCCTGCTTGCCGTAGGGCGTGCGGTAGACCAGCACCGGGAACTTGCCATCGCCGGCCGGGCGCCACACGTCGGCTCGGAGCAGTACGCTGTCGCGCATGGGGATGGCGACGTTGGTGTCGTGGATGGCCTGGGCGGCAGCGATCGAGGAGCAACAACTGCCTATCACGAAAGCGCGAAAAACAGCTGCAAGCGCGAATAGGCGTCTACCATTCGTCATGTGCATCACTTGAAAACCCGACGTGAAAAGTGAATCCTCTTCGCGCTTTCGCTCTTTCGCGTTTTCGTGATGAAAAGCGTCGTTCGCACTGGTACCCTGCCATCCACACTACTATCTACCCAAAATGCCAACCGTTCCAGTGCTCATTGGCGTCCCTTACGACGCCAGCTCATCCTTCCAGCGCGGCCCCGCCGAGGCGCCGGGCCACATCCGCCAGGCGCTCTGGTCGGAGAGCACCAATACCTGGACCGAATCGCTGCGCGACCTGAGGCTGCCCGGCATGATCGCCGACGCCGGCGATGTCGCCCTGACCGATGCCACCATGCTGGCGGACGTTGAAAAGGCCGTGCGGGAGGAACTGTCCCGGGGCCTGACGCCGCTGGTGCTGGGCGGCGACCACTCGATCACCCTGCCGGTGGTCCGCGCGGTGCATCGCGAGCGTGGCCGGTTCTCCATCCTCCACTTCGACGCTCATCCCGATCTCTACCCCGAGTTCCAGGGCGATCGGTTCAGTCACGCCTGCCCGTTTTATCGCATCATGGAAGAATCACTGGCCACCGGCCTGACCCAGGTCGGCATCCGGACCCTGAGCGGTATCCAGGCCGAATCGGTGAAGCGATGGAATGTCCGGCAGGTGTCGCCCGAGGAATGGAACCGGGGCTGGGTGCCCCAACTGGAAGGCCCGGTCTACCTGTCCATCGACCTCGACGTGCTGGACCCCGCCTTTGCCCCCGGTCTCTCCCATCCGGAACCCGGCGGCTGCACCACCCGCCAGCTTATCACCGCGATTCAGCAGATCGAAGTGCCCATCGTCGGCGCCGATATTGTGGAGCTGAACCCAAGGAACGATCCCGCCGGTCTAACCGCGCGGGTCGCCGCCAAGCTGGTGAAGGAAGTCGCCGACCGGATACTTGGTTGACGACCCTTCCCGCGTAGCGGCCTCGGGTTTTCTCGATGCTTGTGTAGGGGCCGATCTGAGATCGGCCCCTACAGCTGGACCTCGTTGAATGCTGCGCCCCTTCGGCGCGGGACAGTTACGTCCACCCTCTCAGTTGCCTGAGATAGTCCCGCAGCACCAGGAACTTCTCATAGACCTGCACGCCCTTTCGCTTCTGTCCGAACTCGGAGAACAGCTCGCGCATCTTGCCGCGTCGAGTGACGTAGAAGCGGAACGTCTCAGCGAAGTCCTCCTGCGGGTGGCGTGACGCATACACGGTGACGTGATTGGCCGGCGCGATCGCGACCCGCTTCCGCTGGAAATACACCCAGGTGTCGTCCATTCCCCGGTAGGCCTTGTCCACCTCGCCGAAGGCCCGCTTGAACCGCTCGGTCTTGGTCCACGCCCAGTGATGGTACAGGAAGCTGTGTCCCAGCTCGTGGGTGATGAGCCCCACCAGCATGGTCCAGGGAATTTCCTCCCGCCGGGCCTGGCCCACCACGTAGCGCTGCTCGATCTCCACGATCTTGGGATACCTCGGGTCAACCCCGGAGATACCGGGCCGAAGCAGGATGCGATAGCCCCAGTCCAGGATCCGGCTGACCAGCAACAGTCGCCGCACCCGGGTCAGCGCCCGGGGAATCAGGTCGCGGCCGGTGGCGTCGTGCCCGCACCAGGGGCAGGTGTTCATCCAATCGTCCACCCCGCGCGCGCAGTGGGGGCATTCGCCCTCGTACCTGGTGTCCTCGTTCCATTCCTGTTCCCGGCCGCACCAGGGGCAATACGGCATCGGATACTGCACGCCGCCGCCGCAGCCCCAGTCGCAGCGGGCGTCCATGCGAAACCCCTTGGGTGCCTTGAGCGGCTCTTCGCTCGACACAGCTTCCTCGTAGATATCGACGCCGCACCAGGGGCAGGTCGAGAACGAGTCGCTCACCACCCAGCCGCAATTGTAGCATTCCGCGCCGGTCACCTGGCCGCCATCACCCCAGCGCTGGGCCCGGGCGCAATGGGGACAGAAAGACCAGAACCGCTGCAGCTGGTGACCGCAGATGCAGCGCAGCTCCGGCCGCGGAGTGGGCTCCCGGTGCACCCGGCGTAGGTTACTCATGGCGCTCCATTGCTTCCCGGGCGATCCGGTTGATGAACTCGGGGTAATCCATGCCCGCCTTTTCCGCCGCGTTGGCCACGTCGTGTCCCCAGCTCAGGAACGGGTTCGCGTTGGCCTCGATGAACCAGACTTCGCCGCTCTCGGTGAGCCGCACGTCCAGCCGGGCATAGTCCCGGAGCCAGAGCGCGCGATAGGCCGTCCGGCAGATCTCTTCAATTCGTTTTCGTGACGCCTTCGAGATCGGCCGGGCGAACACGTTCTTGATGCCCTTCCGGTCCCGGTAGGACTCGTCCCACTTGGCGCTCTGGGTGGCGATCCGTTCTTCCGGCCGGGTGCGCCGCCGGTCGAATATCATCTCGGTGATGGGCAGGATCTCCAGGTTGTCCCCGTTCCCGACGATGCTCACGTACAGTTCCCGCCCGTCGATGAACTCCTCCGCGATCGCCGGTTGCCCGAACCGCTCATGGACAAAGGCCACCCGCTCGGCCAGGAGAGGCACGTCGGTCACCACCGAGGCCTGGGCGATCCCGGCCGAGGCGTCGGTCGAGAGCGGCTTCACGATGAGGGGAAACCGGAGATCAGTAGCCTTGGGAGGTTTTTCCCCCGGGCGCCAGGTCTGAAAGGCGGGGACCGGGATTCCGTGATAGGCGAGGACCTTCTTGCTCATCGCCTTGTTGCGGGTAACCAGCAGTGCCAGCGGGGGAGAGCCGGTATAGTGATAGCCCTCCGCTTCGATCATTCCGGCAAAGAGGTAGTCCAGGTCGGCGGCTTCGTGGAACGATTCGGCACCGTTGAAGACCAGTTCCGGCTTGACCAGGGCGAGGGAGGTCGCCAGCTCCTGCATGTCGTCATGGATGCCGACCAGGTGGACCTCGTGCCCCGCCTTCTGGAGCGCGTCCGCAATCTGGTACTCCATGTCGGGTTCCCGGTCATCCCACGTCACGACTTCCTTCTGCATCTGCTCCCAATGCTGGGCCGGGGTCCACCCGGACCAGGGGGTGTCGAAGACGACGGCGATACGCATGGGGACACAACTTAAAGCGTGCCGGGTTCAGGGTGCAGGGCCGTCACTCGGTCGGCTACCTTCCGTCCATACCTGGCCGGGAATCCATTTCCGGGATTCCTCCGTCTGTTGGAAGGAACGGCAAGTCCTGCCGGGTCACAGCACATCCACGCAACCATGCAAAGGAGTGAGCGACCATGCGCAACCGGCGCACTGCCATTGTGTTGGCGTTCCTCGTGATTTTGGGGTTCCCCCTCCGGGCCCAGATTCCCGAGAAGTTCGAGAACCTGAAGGTCCTGCCGGCCGACATCACCCGGCCCCAGCTGCTGCAGGTCATGCGGGGCTTCGCCCTGGGACTCGGCGTCCGCTGCCAGTTCTGTCATGTGGGGGAGGAAGGGCAGCCGTTGTCGACTTTTGACTTCAAATCGGACGAGAAACCCACCAAGCGGACCGCGCGGGTGATGCTCCGGATGGTGCACGATATCAACGAGAGTTACCTCTCCCAGCTCGATACCATCAGCCCCGACCACATGGCCATGAGCGGCGATCACGATCACGCCGATCATATCGAGGTGCAGTGCGCCACCTGCCATCGGGGAAATTCCCGTCCCCAGATGATGGAATCGGTGATGACCGAGCTGGTGGCGGATAGTGGATTGCCGGCGGCGGTTACCGCCTACCGCGAACTCAAGCGCCGCTACTACGGCAGCTACACCTTCGACTTCCGGGAACGGCCGCTCAACAGCGTCGCGTTCGACCTCCTGCGCAAGAATCGGCCGGAGGACGCGCTTACCATCGTGAACGTGAACCTGGAATTGAATCCGGAGGCGGCTTCGGTGTTTCAGCTGCAGGGAGACGCCAACCTGGCCCTGGGTCGGCGGGATGCCGCGGTGGCGAGTTACCGCAGGGCGCTCGAGCTGCAGCCGGACAACCCGCCACTGAAGGCACGAGTGGACTCACTGTCGCATTAAACACCTGGCGTATGGCAGATGGCTTATGGCAACTGGAGGCTGGCTGACCGCTTGGGTTACCAGCCGATGGCTGATTCGACTACGATCTGCTATACGCCATATGCCATAAGCCGTTGGCTGGATGACCAGTTATCGCACTCGAAGCAGAGCCATATCGGTCTGGGCGGTAGAGAGGGGAGCGCCGCCCGGCGCGGTGTAGGCGATCCGGGCGTCCCGGCCGGCCTGGATCTCGAGGTAGCGGGCATCGAGCTCGTCGAGGACCAGGTTGGTGACCCCGCCGCCGGTCGAGATGTAGGCATCCACCAGCGCCGAACTGGGGAAGAAACCCCGCAGGTTCCACATCGGGTCCTGGATCGTCGCGCTGGTACCGGGCATTTCGTCGGCGTACCAGGAGAGCAGCCATTCACCGACCGCCTGGTTCGGGGTTCGCGCTTCCCCGCTCAATTCATTGCTGATCTGGGTGAACGTCTGCCGGTTGGCGAGCCCGGAGAATTCCTCCAGCACCCGTTCCTCGGGCTTGCCTGCGGCCACGGCGTGGGAGATGAGGCTGCTGACCATCCGGCAGGCCATGGGATAGTCGATCGCACCCGAGACGGCGCGCGGTCTAGGCCGGTCGGTGGCCAGTCCGCACAGAGAATAGACCCGGGCGCCCTCGGGCGTCGTGGTATAGGGCGACAGCCCGAGATTGCTGGTGAACGGGTTCGGATGGCCATTCAGCACCCAGAGGTGACGCAGGACGTCGGCATACCCTTCGGTCGTCCACTCCCGGCGCTGCACGACGTCCGAGCCGTTTCTCTCCCTGGCAAAGTCCGCCAGGTGGGCCGTCTCGTGGGCCGCGGTGGAAAGCAGCCGTGCCTCCCGTACCGCGCTACCCCGAAACAGCGCGGTGCCATCCAGCCAGACGAAGTCGCTGGTGGCGGGGGCGCCATCACAACCCGGGCCGGCATCCCACCCCGGGTAGGCATACCCCCGTGCCGTCGCCGCGCTGGTGTCGGTCATGAGAATCGGGATCCGTTCCTGCCGCTGCCAGCGCGGGAGGGTGGCGGCAAAGAAGGGCCGGACCGTGGACTCGTAGTCGTTCAGGAAGCTCAAGAGCCGATCCTTCACCGCGCCGCTGCTGCTTCTCGCCTTCCGCAGGGTCGGCCGATCGAACAACACCACCAGGTGGGCGGAACTGGCGACCACTCGCCAATACTCCGGGTGCCGACCGGGGCCGTGAAGACCGAGGAACCGCCCGTTCCGCGCTCGGGCGGTGCCCAGCAGCATCGAATCGCCAATGGCCGGTGCCGCGGAGCACGCGGCTTCCACCGGGAGCACCGTGTCCCACGGGTCACTCTCGAGGTGGTGCGCGCCCGGTAGCCAGGTCTCTCTCAGGCCGGCCGAGGCCGGCCGGTCCACCAGGGGCGAAGGCCGCTTGGGTAATGAGCGCTGCCGGCTCACCAGTTTCCGGTTGGCGGGCCGGTGCTCGGGAGTAATCGTGACCTGGGCCCGGATTTCTTCGGGGTGGACCCCGACGCTGTCCTGGTCCCAGGCAAACGGCATCGCGAGGTACACTCCGGAGTCCGCCACTTCCACCGAGCAGCCGCGCGACACCGCGGCGGTGGCCAGCACATGCTCCCCCGGATCCAGCGAAACCCGGTACGGAATTGACGACGCGGCCATGCTCACGACGGCCCGCTGCCGGCCCCGGCGCAGCTCGACGTCGTAACGCACACCGCTGCGGAGGCAGGGGGCGAAGAGGGAATCGGGGACGTCCACGACCAGATCGGTGGAGCTCGATTCGAGCGCCTTGGCGTTCAGGCCACCGATCCGGACCTTGATTCCGGCCAGGTCGATGCCCCGAAGGTGGAGCGGCCGGCCCGGCTCGAGCACGCTATCGACCGGTGCGACTCGCAGGTTGACCGGTCCCACCAGCCCCTCGTCGGCCCGGCACGCGAGCATGACAAACAGCGCCAGGGCCAGGACCAGTACCCCGCGCACCGTTCGAAGCAGGAACCTCAGCTCAGCAACTCGGCCCACGTTAGCTCCAGAATTCCGCTACCCCCATCCCCCGGGAATCGACGCGTTCATTTCGACAGCCAGTCGGATCAATTCTCGCGCCATTGCCGCGTAGGGCAGGAGCGCCACCAGACTGCCCCGGGTCAGCCGCAGCTTGCCGGTCATCAGCGCAGTAAGCGGGCTCTGCCGTCCGGCCAGCAGTTCCTTCCACACCGCTCCGGTCGCGGTCACGACATAGCTCGCCTCGGTAAGGTCGCCCTCCTCCGCCGGCTTCGCAGTGAGGCATTGCCCATGGTGGATTTCCACCCGCACCGCCTTTTGAGGCGCTTGAGGGGCGGCTGACTGGGTCATGACCAGGGTCACGTCGCCGGCCCAGGTGGCCGCCGCGTCCCGGAATGCCGGATCGCTGTTCAGGGCCTGGCACCAGGTCCGGGCCCAATCTTCTGAGAATGCTTCCACTTCGAATCTCCTGGAGGGGCGAACAAAGGGTAGGACGCTAAGGGGGTGTGGCTCGAAAGTCGACACTTCCGGGTGACTTGTGTCACCGCTTCAAGTATAGGCATGTGACCATCTTGGCCCCATCAAAGGATGTAGAGCAGTTCATGAACTCAGCCTGAGGAGGTAGTTCCAATGTCCCCCAATCGCCTTCAGTCTGGCCGGGCCGCCGTCATGGGTCTCCTGGCCGCGGTCGGTCTGGCAGGGTGTGCGCGGGTTACCCCCGAGCAGTTGCAGACTGAATTGACCGCCGTCCGTTCCGAAATGACTACAGCAGACAGCGCACTTTCCGGACGTATCACGGCCACCGACGGCCGGGTGACGGCGCTCACCTCGCGGCTGGATTCCCTGGAGCGCGATCTCCAGGCGCTCCGCACCGAGTTCAACGCCAGCATTCAGCGCATGGAAACCGCAGTTCGGTTCAATGTTCCGGTGCATTTCGACTTCGATGACGCCACCGTGCGGGAGTCCGACCGGGCGATGCTCGACCGCTTCGCGCAGGTCGTCGGCAAGTACTACACCGGTTCGACTATCACCGTCGAGGGCTTTACCGATCCCGCCGGCAGCGCCAGTTATAACCAGCACCTGGGTATGGAACGGGCCGAAGCAGTGTCCAGCTACCTGAGCGGAACAGCCGGCCTCAGCTCGGCCACGCTCAAGGCCGTCAGCTATGGCGAGGCCCGGAACCGCCAGGTGGTGCCGGATGCCCAGGGACCTGGGGATGCGGGAGTGGAAAATCGCCGGGTTGCCCTGGTGGTCGACTTCGCGGGTAACTCCACCACGACGACTACGACCACCGCGGCCAATTAGAGGCCAACCAGGAACTGACGTGCAGGTGGGCCGATCTTGAGTCGGGCCGCGACCTGAGGTCGATCCAAAAAAGCGCCGGGATTCTCCCGGCGCTTTATTTTGTTCCCATGCGACCCTCGTTGGCCGAAGCGACGCGGTTCTGGCTCAAGCTGGGCTTCATCAGTTTTGGCGGTCCCGCCGGGCAGATCGCGATCATGCACCGCGAGCTGGTCGAGGAGCGGGGCTGGATCGTGGAGTCCCGGTTTCTCCACGCGCTCAACTTCTGCATGTTCCTTCCCGGCCCCGAGGCCGCCCAGCTGGCCATCTACATCGGGTGGCTGCTGCATGGGACACCCGGCGGCCTCATCGCCGGCGTGCTGTTCGTCCTGCCGTCGGTGTTCATTCTGTGGGGCTTGAGCCTGCTCTACGCCACCTACGCGAGCCTGGGCTGGGTGGCCGCCATTTTCTATGGTCTCAAGGCCGCGGTGCTGGCCATCGTGGCCCACGCGCTGATCCGCATCGCGCGGCGCTCGCTCAAGTCTGCCGTTTTCATTGCCCTTGCCGTCGCCTCTTTTGTCGCCCTCTTCGTCTTCAATGTGCCGTTCCCCTTCGTCATCCTCGGCGCGGGTCTTGTCGGTTTGGCAGGGGGCCTGATGCGGCTGCCGGCCTTCATGCCATCCCGGGATTCCGCCGAGCCGGCCGTGGCGTACTCCGAAGAATCGCGGGCTCGCCCCAGCTGGGGGAGAAGTCTCAGAGTCATCGGGCTTGGCCTGTTGCTCTGGTGGCTCCCGGTGATCGGGGCCGGGCTCTGGCTCGGGTGGGACAATCTGCTGGTGCGGGAAGGAGTGTTTTTCAGCAAGGCGGCCCTGGTCACGTTCGGGGGAGCCTATGCGGTGCTGCCGTACGTGGCTCAACTCGCGGTCTCGAAATTTGGCTGGCTGTCGGCGTCGCAGATGCTGAGCGGACTGGGGCTGGCCGAGACGACGCCCGGGCCGCTCATCATGGTGGTGCTGTTTGTCGGGTTTCTCGCCGGCTGGCAGCATCCGGCTCCGCTCACTCCGATCGGCATGGCCACCGCCGGCGCCCTGCTCACGACCTGGGTGACCTTCGTCCCCTGCTTCATGTGGATCTTTCTAGGGGCCCCGTTCGTCGAACGCCTCTACGGCAGCCGAGTGCTGAGTGGCGCCCTCGCGGCCATTACCGCGGCTGTCGTCGGTGTGGTCGCCAACCTCGCCGTGTGGTTCGGCGGCCACGTGCTGGCGCCGGACGGCAAGCTGGACCTCTTCTCACTGGCAGTGGGACTGGTGGTGTGGATCGGGCTGACGCGCTGGAAGTGGAACGTGGTGCCGGTGGTGATCGGGGCGGGGGTGGCGGGGCTGCTTTACCAGACACTCAGGTAGGCGGACGACAACTGAACCGCTAACGCGAAGCCGCTAAGTCGCGAAGGACGTGTAGGAAGTTGGACTTGGATGAGCGGTTTGACTGGATCTCTTGGCGGCTTTGCGCCTTTGTGTTTGAAGTTCGCAGTTTTGGATACGAAAAAGGCGGCCCATGCTGGCCGCCTTTACTGGTTCTCACAAGCCGGAGCTATGGAGATGCCGGTTTGAAGATCCGGAGCGGCGGATTCCCGTCGAGCCCCACGAACCGGAGCCCCAACCGGGCCAGGTCCTCCGGTTTGAGGCTGCTCAGGGTCTCCTGGTCCAGGAACCCGCTTCGCCGGGCACACGGCTCACAAATCCCGTGGGAAACCTCGGAACTATCCGAGAACCCCTCGAGAGTGTCGCCACACCAGGCGCAGCGAAAAAGCAACGACATAGGTTCCCCTGACTCCGTGTCGCACGATGATTTCCCCGCACTTACCTGCTATGTGGCTACCCGGGGGGAAGTTACGAGTGCTACCGGAGGTCTGAAATGGCATTTCGCATGCCATGTCAGGAACCGCATTTGGGGCTCCCTTCCCCCCATCCCGGAGGGGTGCTGTTACCCACCGCCATGCCGCAAATGACCGGTGCTTTCTGGTCCACAACCAATCCCACCCAGCCCCGCCGATCCGCCTCCATGAGGTGGAGAATGGCCCCATTTTCCACCTCCCAATTCAGCGACCCGCTCACGGTCGCATAGTGGTTGGAATCGGCGTAAAACATCTCCTGGGCCGCGACCAGGTTGCGCAGCGAGAGTTTGAGCGGCTCGCTCAGCGACGCGAGGTCGGTTGAATCCTGGTGGGTGGTTCCGGTCACTGCGGCCGCAGTGGTGTCGGGTATCAGGCGGTAGGCCGAGATGTGCTCGACATCAGCGGCGTCCCAGCGCCGGCCCAGGACGAAGTCGCCGCCGATCTGATGGATCTCGAACCGCCGGGGCAATTCCGCGATCGCGATGAGGGTGCCATCCGGGGAATGGACCTGCCATGCCTCCACGCTGTCGCCCGGGAGGCGGACCTGGCTCCAGATCCGGCCGTCGCTGGCGAGCTGCACGTACCGGTACGACCCGGCGGGCGGATCGCCCATGCCCAGGAGGGCTTTGGCGACCCCGGCCCGCCCGCCCGAGTCCGCCGGTCCCACGATCCAGTTGGCGCGATAGAGCCAGACCCAGAGCGGGAACGAGGTAAAGGTGTCCGGGCCCTCGATCCGCTGGGCATCGACATAGGCGCCGGCGGAGTCGAAGGTCGAAAGTCTTCCCTCCCCCCGATCGTACGCGGCGAACCCGTTCAAATCCCTCGCCGTCAACAGAATTGACCCGGTGAATTCACCGGGCCCCGATCCCTTGCGTCCGATCCGGGCCAGGAAGCGGCCTTGGGCATCGAACACCCGGATTTCGCTCGACCCGGTGTTGGCCACCAGCAGCCTCCCATCAGCCAGCCGGAGCGAGCTCGCCGCGCCGTCCAGCTCATAGGGCTCGTCCCCCTCGGCGACTCCAACATCCATCATCGGTTGCTCGCTGAAGCGCCAGCGGGGCACGGTCTGCCCGGCCTCGTGGCCGGCCCCACATCCCAGCAGGGCGAGCAAGCCGGCGGACACCAGGGCGGCGCGTATCATGGTTTCTCCAGTGCGGGCCATTGCTGGGAGACGCAGTGCAAGGCCCCCAGACCCCAGACCAGGTCAGTGCAGTCGATCCCGATCACCTGGCGGCCGGGGATGAGGTCCTGCAGAGTTTGCCGGGCGATCTCGTCCCGGGGAGAACGATAGGTGGGTAGCAGCACTGCGCCGTTGGCGAAGTAGAAGTTGGCATAGCTGGCGGGCAGCCGCTGGTCTTCGTGATAGACCGGTTCCGGCATCGGCAACGTCACAACCCGGAGCGGCTGGCCGTCCTGGTCCTTCATGGCGCGAAGCCGCTTCAGGTTTTCCACCAGCGGCTCGCAGTTCTCATCGGTTGGGTCTTCCTCGACCACGGTGACCACCGTTCGCTCATCCACGAACCGGGTGAGGTCGTCCACGTGGCCGTCGGTATCGTCGCCGGCGATCCCGTCGCCCAGCCACAGGATATTTCGCACTCCCAGGTAGTCGCGGAGCTGCTGTTCGATCTCGGACTTCGACAACGCGGGATTGCGGTTGGGATTGAGCAGGCAGGCCTCGGTGGTGAGCAGGGTTCCCCGTCCGTTCACGTCGAGCGAACCGCCTTCCATGATGATCCCCGGGTGATACACCGGGATGCCGAGCTCCCTCCCGATCCTGGTCGGGATCACGTCATCCAGATCGTAGGGCGGATACTTGCCGCCCCAGGCGTTGTAGTCCCAGTCGATGATGGCTTCTTCCCGGCCGCCGGGTCCGTCCCGCTGCACGAAGATCGGACCGTGATCCCGGCACCAGGCGTCGTTGGTCGGGTTGTGGTGGAAGAAGATCCGGCCCTGCGGAACATCGGGGTGACGTACCAGGTCGCGGACCGCCGCCTCTTCGTCCGGCCCGGCAACGTTGATGTGGACTTCTTCGCGGGGCGCCAGGTGGCGGACAAACTCGGCAAAGATGGCGGTGACGGGAGCGAACTTGCCGGGCCAGGTGGCTTCCTTGTGCGGCCAGGAGAGCCAGGTGCCGCGGTGGGGGGCCCATTCGGCGGGCATTCTGTAGCCCAGAGCGCTGGGAACTGAATTCATGAAATGACGGAATGCGGGAATGCGGGAATGTGGGAACGGGTCCGCAGTAAATTCGGTCCTGGGTGCGTTCCTTTGGTTACCGCTCCTCTGCCAAGGGTTGTAGGGTAGATCGGATACTGAACAAGGGATAGATGTCGTGGATGCGAATTCATCGGATAGGCATGACCTGCTTCGTCGAACCAAAGTATTTGCGATAGGCTTATTTCGGCTCTGCCGAAGCTTGAATGCCAATTATGAATCACAGTATGTCCGCCGACAACTGGTGCGAGCCGCTGCTTCGGTTGCGGCCAACTACAGGGCCGCGAACCGAGCCAGATCTCGAAAAGAGTTTATCGCCAAGATGAGCATCGTGATCGAAGAATGTGACGAAACAGAGTTCTGGATGGAGTTTGGACAGGATCTGGGGCTGTTCAGAAATCAGAGTATTGGAGAACTCCGGAACGAATCCAGCGAACTTACGGCGATCTTCGTGGCCAGTCGCTGCACAGCTCGCAATCGTCTTCTCGCCCTCCAGAATCACCAATCCACTGGGGACCGTTCCCACATTCCCACATTCCCGCATTCCCACATTCCTAATCAATGAACCTCTTCGCAATGTCGGCGTACGCGTCGACCCGCCGGTCTCGCAAGAACGGCCAATGCGTCCGCGCCGTGTCGATCATCCCGAGATCGCACTCTACGACCAGCGTCTCCTCGCCTTGCCCGGCCCGGGCCAGGACATTCCCGTAGGGATCGGCGACGAAGCTGTTCCCCCAGAACTCGATCCCGCCACCGGCGTCGCCCTCGTGCCCGACCCGGTTGACCGCCGCCACGAACACGCCGTTGGCGATGGCGTGGCTTCGCTGCATGGTTTCCCACGCGTTCTGCTGCGCGACCCCGTACTGGGACTTCTCGGAAGGCAGCCAGCCGATCGCGGTCGGAAAGAACAGGATGTTGGCGCCGTGCATGGTGGTGAGCCGGGCGCCTTCGGGGTACCACTGGTCCCAGCAGATCAGGGTGCCCACATTGGCGAACCGGGTGCTCCAGCTCCGGAACCCCAGGTCGCCCGGAGTGAAGTAGAACTTTTCGTAGTACTGGGGATCGTCCGGGATGTGCATCTTCCGGTACTTGCCCATGAGCGACCCGTCGGCATCGATCATGGCCGCGGTGTTATGGTAGAGTCCCTCGGCCCGCTTCTCGAACAGCGACGCGACGATCACCACGCCCAGCTCGGACGCCAGTTTGCCCAACCGCTCGGTGCTGGGCCCCGGAATCGGCTCGGCCAGCTTGAAGTACTGGTGGTCTTCGACCTGGCAGAAGTACTGGGTGCGGAACAGCTCCTGGAGACAGATCACCTGGGCGCCACGCTTCGCCGCCGCGCGCACGCCGGCGATCGCCTTCTCGAAGTTGGCGGCCGGGTCGGGCGAGCAGCTCATCTGGACCAGGCCGAGCTTGATGACCCTGGATTCTGACATGGCTCAATGATAATGATGGATTGACAGCCTCACCACGGAAGCACGGAGGTTACACCGAAGCGCCCCGGTAGCGCGCATACTGTAGAAAGACTTTGCTGTAGACAAACTGTGCATTTCCACCTGAACAGATCTTGCCGGCCTTTCCGTGCAGCCTCCGTGAATTCCGTGCTTCCGTGGTGAGCTGTAACCGTTGCGGAGTCGGGCATTCAATGAGATCTTGATGGCCGCGCGATAATCCTGGTCCTGCAATCCCCTATCTCAGGAATCTATCTGTCTCGACCTTCAAGGATTGCTCCTCTTGCATTGGTGTTGCTTGTGGTGATGGCGGTGGCGGCCCAAGCCCAATCCGTCACCTGGCGCAATCGCGCCACCTTCTACGGGGATAATACCGAGTTCTTCACCCCGTTCCGGGTAGGCGAGACCATCCTCGGCGCCCAGCTGCAGAGTTTCATGGACATCGGGCTGAGCGAGCGCACATCGGTGCGGGCGGGAGTGTTCGGCGACCAGCGTTTCGGCAGCGATGAGTTCTTCGACCCGGTGAAGCCGATCATCAGTTTCCGCTACCAGACCGCGGCAACGCTCGCGGTGCTTGGCACCCTCGAGACCGAGAACCGCCACGGCTACCTGGAGCCGCTCGAGGTGACCACCCTCGAGCTCACTCGGCCCATCGAGTACGGCGGCCAACTCATCCAGCGGCACCGGCACTGGGACCTCGATGTCTTCCTGGACTGGCAGGGACTCAACACCCCGAAGAGCCGGGAGATCTTCAACTACGGAATGGTCCTCCGGGCGCGGCCGCTGTCGGCCCTCACGCTCGAAATCCAGATGCACGGTCTCCACCATGGTGGCCAGCTCTTCCAGGCCGGCGTGCCGGTCAGCAATAACAAGGTGAGTGCCATCGGGGTTCGGCTGGGTCACCGGCTGCCTGGATTGGGCCAGAGCTCGGTCGCCGGGTTCTACGTCTCGAGCAAGGGCTTCATCGACCCCACCCTGCCGGCCTCCCTTCCGGATCGCGGGCACGGCCTCTACCTTCGCGCATCGGCGGAACCCGCCGGGTACCTCGAAATATTCTCTATCTACTGGGCCGGAAGAGACTTCCACACCGATGAAGGGGATCCCAACTACAATTCGCTCGGCTCCGATGACACCTTCTACCGCTCCCGCCGCCGCTATTTCGAGTTGGGCGCCATCCGCCGCACCCGGATCGACGGACGGGTTTGGCTGGACGCCGAGTTCCGACTCCACCGGGTAGACGACGAGCAGAGCCAGGCCCTGTTCGACAGCAAGTGGGAGTACTCCTACCGGATCGTGATCCGGGCTCCTTTTGATTTTGTGATTCGCCGCTCTCCACCGTCTGATTGAGGTTGAACGCAACTGCCAACGCAAAGGCGCGAAGTCGCGAAGGATATTCATGGTTTTCTTTGCGCCTTGGCGCCTTCGCGTTGGTTGTTTTAGTGGCGGTGTTCAAGATTGCAACTTTTGCCGGTATTGCTCCGTTCTAGCGGTACATCCGCCGGCTTTCTGTCATCCCCAATCGCGAGGGTTCGATGGTGCTCCATCTTCTTCTGATGCTGGCGCAGCAGGGGCAGCAGCCTGCCTCCCCGGCCATCCCGACATCCGGCATCGCCCGGATCGAAATAACCCCCATGACCACCGAGGTGCAGGTCGGTTCGGCGCTCCAGTTGCACGGCCGCGCCCTCGACTCCGCCGGCCAGGAAGTGCCCAATGCCCGGATCCGGTGGAACGCCAACGGCGAAGGTACGGTTGATTCATCGGGTGTCGTCCGGGGCGCCTACATGGGCGGGCTCGAGATCATCGCCCTGGCCTCGGTCCCCGGCAAGACCGGCCGGGTGGTGGAGCGGCTCAAAATGCATGTCGTGCCGCAGCCGGCTTCCCGGATCGAGATCTCCCCGTTGCCGTCCCGGCTCCTGGTCGGAACCCGCCTGAGCCTCGTGGGCACCGCCTTCAGCGCGCAGAACGACCAGCGGAACGACGCGATCGCTTTCACCTCCAGCAATCCGAGAGTCGCGACCGTGACCAACGACGGCCGGTTGACCGCCCTGGCTGCGGGCCAGGCCACGATCACCGCCCGGTCCGGTGCCGCGACCCAGGCGCTGCCGATCCAGGTCGTCGCCAACACCATCGCCCGCTTCTCGCTGGAGCCGGCCTCGCCGTCGGTGCGCACCGGTGACGTGGTGCGGTTCACGGTCAACGCGCGGACCAGCGCCGGTCGTGCGGTCACCGGGTTCCCGGTTCGCTGGGCCGTGGCGGGCACCGGCGGCGTGGCGCAGATCGATCCCGAGGGCGGATTTGTCGCGGAAACACCGGGCCTCTACACCGTCACCGCGACCCTGGGCAGCCTCTCCACCGACGCGGTGGTGAAGGTGGAGCCGCGCCGGGTGACCCGGGGCGTCGAAGTGGTGGGGCGGGTGCCGATCAAGGAGCGGGCGGCCGAGGTATGGGCCCATCCGGCGGGGACCTGCGTGTACCTGTCCACGATTTCCGACCGGGTCTACGCCATCGACGTGACCACGCCGGGGGCCCCGAAGATCGTCGATTCGATGATGGCCAACTCGCGGATCGCGAACGACGTGATGACGACCGAAGACGGCAAGTACGGCGTCTTCTCCCGCGAGGGCGCGTCGGACCGGAAGAACGGCATCGTGGTGTTTGACGCGAGCGATCCCTGCCATCCCAAGCCGATCTCGGCCTACACCGAGACCGTGTCGGGCGGGGTGCACTCCAGTTACGTGTACCAGAACCATGTCTATCTCACCGACGACGCCACCGGTTCGCTCCGGGTGATCGACATCAGTGACCCCTACACGCCGAAGGAAGTGGCGCGCTGGCAAACCGAGCAGACCGACATCGGCCGCTACCTCCACGACGTGATGGTGGTGGACGGTCTCGCCTACCTGGCCTATTGGAACGATGGCCTGATCATCCTGGACGTAGGCAACGGCATGAAGGGCGGCAGCCCGGAGCACCCGGTGCTGGTTTCCCAGTTCAAGTACGACCTCGACGCTACCTATGCCCGGGTGAACCAGATCTGGGGACTCTCGGCGCGCGGCACCCATACCGCCTGGCGGCACGGCAACTATGTCTTCATTGGGGACGAGGTCTATGCGGCCCGGGGCTACAAGGGCATGCAGGATGGCAACGACCTGACCTTCGGCCGGCTGCACGTGATCGATGTTTCCGACATCAACCATCCGCACGAAGTCGCCTGGTACGAGCCGACCGACGGCGGGGTGCACAACGTCTGGGTGGAGGGTGATACGCTCTACATGGGGACGTACCAGGGTGGTGCGCGGATGCTGGATATTTCCGGCGAGCTCAAGGGCAACCTGCTGACCCAGGGCCGGGAGATCAGCTGGATCTCGACCGCGGACTCGATGGGGTCGAAGCCCCGCGCCACGTTTACCTGGGGCGCCGTGGTGAAGAACGGCAATATTTATGTGCCGGATATCAACAGCGGGTTGTGGGTGCTGCGGCTGGAATCGAAGGAGGAAAGGCTGACGCCCTAGACCGTGACAAGTGACATGTAACAAGTGACAAGGAGAGAGGCGTCAATCTTTGCTTGTCACTTTTTACTTGTCACCTGTCACTTGTCACACGTCACTCGGCTTCGAATCCCAATCTCTCGGCGAGGGGCTTGAGCCGGGTGGGAATCCCGGACCGGATGAGTGCCGCGAACCGGGCCTGGGCGTCGAAGGGAACCGCCTCGCCCAGCTGGTCGAGCAGGTCGAGCGCCGCCTTGACCCGGGGCAGGCCACCCGCGGTGCCGGTCAGCGTACCAAGGGCCTCGACCAGAGCCTCGCGCGCGGCGTCGGCCAGTCCGGTGTCGCCGTTCGCCAGGCGGAACAACTGACCGGAGGACAGCGCGGTGGCCACCAGCGCGCGGCGCTGTTCGCGTTTGATCAGCAGGAGATGCCGATCCCATAGCGCCGCTTCCTCGACGATCCAGTTGCGCGGCGCCGTGCCGGGGTAGTCGGACTCCGCGCTGACGGCGTACCGGCGATCGCGGGATCTCACGGTTGCTTTGAATTCGCGGCCGGTCCGCCGCTGAGTCAGGTGCACCCGAACCACGTCGGTTCCGTCCCCGGCGACTTCGCCTTCATATCCCGCCGCTCTTCCTTCAGCCACCGGCACTCCCGCCGCGACCAGCGCCGCCAATCCCGCCGCGTGGCGCGCCTCCTCGGGAATCACCGGCTTCACCTTTGTCAGGTAGATCTGGCGCCCGCTTCCCTCCGCCCGGTCGTTGCTCTGAGCCTTGGCCAACCGCTCCAGGAGCCCGGCTTCCAGCCGGGGACCCTGGGCGCCCGCCAGCTCGATCGCGCGGGCGGCGTACTTGAGGACCTGGACCGGTTCGATCCTCGCGATGTCGTCGAAGAACCAGGCGCACGAAGTGAAGAGCAAGAGCGCGTGCCGCTCCATCTCGAGCAGCTCACGGGAGCGCAGGTCGCCGCCTCGCTGCGCCGACTCCAGGTGAGGGTCATACCGGTTACGGGCGGCCCACACGTCGCCCAGCAGGGGCGGTCCCTCCCGTTCGTAGATCTCGTGCAGCTGGGCCGCGAGCCAGTTCATCGCGTCCCGGAGCACCGCCCGCCACTTCTGCTGCGTCGGCAAACTCGGTTCGAGCTTGCACCCGCACTCCGATCGCCATCGTTCCACCCCGTGGGGACAACTCCAGCTGGTCGGCGCGATCAGCTGCACTTCGTCGGTCGCCGGTGCCCGGGCCAGCCGGGCGGCAAAGCTCTCCAGCCGGATATCGGGACCGCCGGCAGGGGGCGCCCCGAATTCACGGATCACGTGGGCCAGCGCCATCTCTCCGAACTTGTGATGGTGACCGAACGTTTCGCCGTCGGTTGCGGTCGCCACGATGCCGCCGGGCCGGATGGAGGCCAACTCCGCCATCCGCCCGACCCACAGGTTCGCGTCCCGGATCAGCTCGCCAAATGCGACCTCCTGGGACAGCCCGCCGTCATAGAAGCAGAGCGCGATGGTGCGCCCACTCCGGGTCCGGTACAGCCCGGGCCGGCCATTAGGTGGTAACGGCTTCGCCTGGTGCGGCGCCAGGATGGTGAATTGAATCCCCTCCTCGGCCAGCACATCCAGCGTCTCTTCGTCCACCGCGGTTTCCGGCAGCCACATGCCCTCCGGCTCCCGGCCGAAGCGGCGGCGGAAATCGGCGATGCCCCAGCGCACCTCGGTGACCTTGTCGCGCCGGGTGCTCAACGGGAGGATCACGTGGTGGTAGGGATGGGCGAGCGCGTTACCGACCCCGAAGCGTTTCACACTGTCCCGGTCGGCCTCCAGCATCTGCTGATACGTTACCGGGGCCGCCGTCTCCAGCCAGGTGAGGAGTGTCGGGCCGAAGTTGAAGCTGGTCCAGGCCAGGGTATTGATCATCTGGGCGATGTGGCCGGTGCGTCCCAGCACCCGGGCGGCCTCCACCGCGCGATAACATTCCCGCTCGATGCGCTGGTTCCAGTCATGAAACGGCGCCGCCGACAGCTCGACTTCGACCTCCTCGAGCCAGGGATTCTCTCGAGGCGGCTGGTAGTAGTGCCCGTGGATGATGATTGAAGTCATCGAATGAGTGCGTCCCGGACCGCGCCAAGGACTTCCGGAAACACGTCGTCCTGGCGGCGAAATTCACCGGCCATCCGGGCCGCGCCCTCGATGTTCCCTCCCCGCATTCCTCCCAGCAGGGCGTCCACCCGGTCGCAATGTTCCGCGAAACGATGCTCGGCGTAATCACCGGCCGCGCCGGTGGTGACGATGAACGGCCAGTCCGATGCCTGGGCCAGGAGCAGTTCGCGGGCGGCCTGGGCCAGTACCGGGTGAGCCGCCGCATCCCGGATCGCGTCCGGCGCGGCATTCCAGAATGCCGTCTCCAGGTCCCCCAGGCGAAGCCACATCCACTCGGTTTTCGGATTCTGCCACATCGAGAAGTCGCCGTTGGCGCCCCAGGAGCCTTCATCGACGTCCAACGGCAAAGCCGGCGGATGATGGGCCAGGTGATTCGAGGCGGTTGCCGCCTGCACGCTCGCCCGGCGGGACAGGACTTGCCAGACCTGGCCCAGGAATTCGGGCCCCTCGTGCCACCAGTGGCCGAACAGCTCGGTATCGAACGGTGCCACGATGATTCCATCCGGAGTGCCGCTGTCCCGCGCGGTTTCGCTCAGCAGCGCCACAAAGTGCCGGGCATGCAGCCCGGCTCGCCGCCGTGCGGAATCGGGCCGATAGGGCTCCTTGTCGGCCAGGTCGCTTTTCGGGGCGCTCACCCGCCACAGGCGAAGCCCCTCGGGCCAGCGAATCTTGTGGAACTCGAGATACGCGCCGTCGCCGGGGTACCCCTCGTACCGGCTCCAGACCTGGCGGGTCGCGACCGGGTCGCGCACCAGCACGTCGAGCGACCGGAGACTGGAGAGCTGGTAGCCCAGGTACGGCGAGTGCTGGGACGGCGCCGGACCCGGTACCGGCAGCAGCAATTGCCGGTCGAGGTCCCGGGTTCCGTACACTTCGTGAGCGCGGCCCGCGTGTGCCAGGTGGGCATCGGTGAGAAAGAACTGGAATCCAGCCTCGGCCAGGTGCCGATCGATACCGGGACCATAGGCGCATTCCGGGAGCCAGCATCCGCGCGGAGCCCGCCCGAAGTAACGCTGGTGTTCCTGGCGGCCCACCAGCAACTGGAGCCGCACGCTTTCCTCCCGGCCCAGGAGCGGCAGCAAGCCGTGGGTTGCCGCCGAGCCCATCAACTCCAGGCGGCCCCGGTCCTCCAGGCCGCGGAAGGCCGCGACCAGATCCCCGTTCAACTCGGCAAAGAACTCCGCCAGGCGGTGATAGCGCCGCTGCCAGTACTCCGCGATCGGTACCAGCTCGGTCTCGCCGGTCGCCTGGAAGGTCCGTATCGCCTCATCGGCCGCGGCAATCCGGTGCCCGAAGTAGTGCTCCAGCTCCCGACGGAACGCCGGGTGACCCAGCTGGTTCGCCAGCACCGGGGTGATGCCCAGGGTTATCGGAGCCGGAGTGTTGTCGGCTTCGAGCCGCAGCAGTTGTTCGAGCAGGGGGAGGTAACTGTGGACGGTGGCTTCCGAGAGCCAGTCACTGCCGTGCGGCCAGCGGCCGTGATTCAGAACGTAGGGAAGGTGGCTGTGAAGGACGAATACCACGTCCATCGGGATCAGGCCTGGACCGGTGGGCTGGCCAGCACGCGTTTGTAGAGCTCGATGTATTTCTCGCCCGAGCGCTCCCAGCTGAAATCGCGGGACATGCCTTCTTTCATCAGGCGCTGCCAGACATCCTCGTCGTTGTAGTAGTCCATCACCGCCCGGGCGACCCGGAGCAGGTCTTCCGAGGAGTACTCGTCGAACAGGAATCCGGTCACTCCGTCCTCGACCGTGTCGGCGATGCCGCCGACCCGCCGGGCCAGCGGCACCGCACCGTAGCGCTGGGCCCGCATCTGGGCCAGGCCGCAAGGCTCGTAGAGCGACGGCATGAGGTAGACGTCGGCCCCGGCCATCAACCGGTGCTCGATCTTCTCGGTGAAGCCGAGGTGGACGCTGATCCGCTCCGGCCAGCGCGCGGCGTAGTGCTTGAGCATCGCCTCGTAGCGGGGTTCGCCCACGCCCAGGAAGATGAACTGGGCCTCCAGCATGAAGAGGGTGTAGTCGCCGACGATGAGCTCCAGTCCTTTCTGCGACGTCATCCGCGCGGTCATCACGAAGAGCGGCATCCGCTGCCGCTGGGGCAGCCCGAAGCTCCGTTGCAGCGCCGCCTTGCACCGCTTCTTCCCGCGCAGGTCTTCCCTGGTGTACCGCGAGGTGATCACCTTGTCGGTCGCCGGGTTCCATTCCTCGAAATCGATGCCGTTGATGATGCCGGTAAACCGGTTGCGGAGCGCCGTGAACACATCGTGCAGGCCGAAACCGCCCCTGACGGTACGCAATTCGTGGGCGTGGGTGGGACTCACCGTCGCCGCCGAGTCGGCGAACATCAAGCCACCCTTCAGGAAGTTCATCTTCCCGTACCATTCCAGGTGGCGATAGTTGTAGAGTTCCCAGGGGAGCCCTACGTCCGGCATGGTTTCGGGCCCGAAGTGGCCCTGAAATCCCGCGTTGTGCACCGACAACACGGTGCGCAGCCCGCGATGGAACGGGTTGTCGGCGTAGATGGTGCGGAGGTATACCGGCGCCAGCGCGGTGTGCCAGTCGTGGGCGTGCAGGATGGCGGGGGAGCGGGCGACCCGGGGCAGCACTTCCAGCGCGGCCCGGGAGAAAAACGCGAAGCGACGGGCATTGTCGGGGTAATCGGCGCCGCCTTCGCCATAGAGGCCCGGGCGGTCGAAATACTCGTGCTCGATGCAGTAGACCTTGGGGCGGCCCGGCTCTGAGGGAATCCGGTAGAGCCGGCCCTCTTCCAGCCGGGGGCCCACCTGCACGCTGAACGGGTTGCCCACCCGCTCCAGGACCGCGCCGGTTTCCCGCACCGATCGGTAGAGCGGCATGATCACCGCCACCGGCGCGCCGGCCTTGGCCTGGTACGAGGCGAGCCCCTCTACCGCCTCCGCCAACCCGCCGGTGCGGGCCAGCGAGTCGTACTCGGCGGCGAGATGGACCACGCCAACCGGGACGTTATCGACGGTGCCTAGGGGAGAAGCTGACATTTCACGCGGTTGGTGGATCGTCCGGGGTGTCGAAGCCCTGGATCGCCTTGAGGTAGTACTGGTCGACGTACTCGCATACCATCCGCCGGGCGGTGAAGGCGCTTCCGGCCACCCGCATGGCGTTCCGCATGCGTTCGACCCATCCCACCGGAATCCCCCGCTCATCCCGGGTGTAATAGAGCGGGATGACCTGTTCTTCCAGCAGGGTATAGAAGTGCTCGGCGTCGGCCTCGTCGGCGTCTTCCTCGCCGCCGGCCTGGGAAATCGCCCATCCGTTGGTGCCATCGTAGCCCTCTGCCCACCAGCCGTCCAGTGTGCTGATCTGGGGGACCCCGTTCAGAGCGGCCTTCATGCCACTGGTCCCGCTCGCCTCCAGCGGCACTTTCGGCAGGTTGAGCCATACGTCGACCCCCTGCACCAGGACATGGGCGATGTGCATCTCGTAGTCTTCGATGAACGCCACCCGTCCCTCAAACTGGGGTTGCCGGGTGAACTGGTACACCCGTTGGAGCACTTCCTTGCCCGGCTGGTCCGCGGGGTGCGCCTTGCCGGCGAACACGATCTGGACCGGGCGCCAGGGATTCACCAGCAGCCGGCGCAACCGCTCCGCGTTCTTGAACATCAGGTCGGCGCGCTTGTAGGTGGCGAACCGCCGGGCAAAACCGATGGTGAGTGCGTGGGGATCCAGCAGAGTGCCGGAGCCCACGATGTGGGCGGCTTCCTTCCAGTACGTCGTCCAGCGGCGCCGAGCGTCTTCCCGCATCGAGTTGACCAGGGTCGACTTGAGCCGCTGGTGCAACCGCCACAGCTCGTCATCGTCCAGGGTCAGCACCTTGTCCCAGAATCCCGGCTCCAGCGCATGCACGTCCCACCCGGCGCCCAGGTGCCGGTCCAGCAAGGTCAGGATGGGTTTCGAAATCCAGGTGCCGGCGTGCACTCCGTTGGTGATGTGGCCGATGGGAACCTGCTCCGCTCCGCGACCGGGCCAGAGATCCTTCCACAGCTCGCGGGATACCTCGCCGTGCTTGCGGGCGACGCCGTTGACCCCGCGGGAGAGCCGCATCGCCACCACGGTCATGTGAAAGGTGCCGTGGTCGCGGACCGGATGATGGCCGAGCTGGAAGAACTCGTCCCGCGAGATGCCCATCTCCTCCCAGAACGGCCCGGTGCACTGCTCCACCTGCTCGGCGGAGAATGAATCGTGGCCCGCCGGCACCGGGGTGTGCGTGGTGAAAATGCTGGTTTCCCGCACCCGGTGGACCGCGTCCCGGTAGGTCATCCCCTGGCTGACGTGTTCCCGAAGCCGCTCCACCAGCATGAACGCGGCGTGGCCTTCGTTGGCGTGCCAGGCCCCCGGGTCGATGCCGACCGCGCGGAGCGTCCGCACTCCTCCCACTCCGAGGATCCACTCCTGCCGGAGCCGGAGATCGAGCCCGCCCCCATAGAGCTTCGAGGAGAGCTCCCGGTCCTGGGGATCGTTCTCCTCGAGGTTGGTATCCAGCAGGTACAGCGGCACCCGGCCGACCATCATCTTCCACGCTCCGACGAACACCGGGCGGCCGAAGGTGCGGACGCTGGTGAGCCACGGCTCGCCGCCGGGCCCGAACACCTGGATCAGCGGCGTGGTCGCGAAGTCGAAGGTATCGTCCCGGTCTTCCTGCCAGCCGTCGGTCGAGAGGTGCTGGTCGAAGTAACCCCGGGTGTACATGAGCCCCACGCCCGCCAGCGGAACGCCGAGGTCGGACGAGGCCTTGCAATGATCGCCGGCCAGGATCCCGAGGCCGCCGGAGTAGATCGGGACCGAGTTGTGCAGCCCGAATTCGGCGCAGAAGTAGGCGATGGTCCGCGCTGC
This sequence comes from Gemmatimonadales bacterium, assembly GCA_036006525.1. Classification (GTDB taxonomy): domain Bacteria; phylum Gemmatimonadota; class Gemmatimonadetes; order Gemmatimonadales; family GWC2-71-9; genus DASYPP01. Next base: position 25,336 of record DASYPP010000065.1, on the reverse strand, counting down.
CGCTTCGGGATGATTCTGGTGGAACCAGGTGTTCTCGACGTGCTGTTCGTTCTCGGCCCACGCGGCCAGCGCGTCCACCTTGCGGAGAAACTCGGGATCCTGGGCCAGCTGGGCCAGGCGCCCTGGTTCGACCCGGCGCAGGAGATCGATCGGGTTGTGCCGGGTGATGTGCCACAGCGGCTCGTCGATGGTGCGGAACAGCGCCCGGGCGTCGAGGTTCCAGCTCCACGCCAGGTTGGTCGCGATCGCCGCCAGCACCTCGATTCGGGCGGGGAGAAACGGGATCTTATTGCGGAGTGAATTCATAGTCCAACTGCGTGAGACGTGAGAAGTAAGCAGTGAGAAGGCCGCGTGGTGAGCGGCGTATCAAGTCTATCCAACGAGGTGCAGCCGTTTGCCTCTCACGTCTCACTTCTTACCCCTCACGCTGTTTAGTGGACGAGCTTCTTGTATTTGATGCGATGGGGCTGGTCGACCGCGGCGCCCTTCCGCCGCTTGTAGTCGGCGGCGTAATCCTGGTAGTTGCCCTCGAACCACATCACCTCGCTGTCGCCCTCGAACGCCAGGATGTGGGTCGCGATCCGGTCGAGGAACCAGCGGTCGTGGCTGATCACCACCGCGCAGCCGGCGAAGCCGAGCAGCGCGTCTTCCAGTGCGCGCAGGGTATCCACGTCGAGATCGTTGGTGGGCTCGTCGAGGAGGAGAAGGTTCCCGCCGCTCTTGAGCAGCTTGGCCAGGTGCAGCCGGTTCCGCTCCCCGCCTGAGAGGTTCTTCACTTTCTTCTGCTGGTCGGCGCCCTTGAAATTGAAGCCTGCGGCGTAGGCCCGGGCGTTTACCGCCCGCTTGCCGAACATCAGGGTGTCTTCGCCCCCCGAAATCTCCTCGAACACGTTCTTGCTGCCGTCCAGGGCCTCACGGCTCTGGTCCACGTAGGCCACCTGCACCGTCGATCCCACCTTCAAGCTGCCGCTGTCCGGCGCTTCGGTGCCCACGATCATCCGAAAAAGAGTGGTCTTGCCGCTGCCGTTGGGGCCGACGATCCCGACGATGCCCCCGCGGGGCAGCGAGAACGAGAGGTTCTCGATCAGGACATTTTCTCCAAAGGCCTTCGACACCCTGTCGAGGGTGACCACCTCGTCGCCCAGCCGGGGCGGGACCGGGATCAGGATTTCGGTATTGCTCTCCTCCTGCCGCTCCGCCGCTTCCCGGAGCTCCTCGTAGGCGCGGATACGGGCCTTGCTCTTGGCCTGCCGGGCTCGAGGGGACATCCGGATCCACTCCAGCTCGTGCTCCAGCGTCTTCTGCCGGGCGCTGGCCTGCTTCTCCTCGGTCGCCAGCCGCTGCTGCTTCTGCTCCAGCCAGGACGAGTAGTTGCCTTCCCAGGGAATCCCCGCGCCGCGGTCCAGCTCCAGGATCCACTTCGCTACGTTGTCGAGGAAATAGCGGTCGTGGGTGACGGCGATGACGGTGCCCTTGAATTCGGCCAGGTACCGCTCCAGCCACCAGACGCTCTCGGCGTCGAGGTGGTTGGTGGGCTCGTCGAGCAGCAGCATGTCGGGTTCCGAGAGCAGCAGTCGGCAGAGCGCGACCCGGCGTTTCTCGCCGCCGGAAATCCTGCTTACGTCGGCATCGCCCGGGGGGAGGCGGAGCGCATCCATCGCCAGGTCGATCTTGTGGTCGAGCTCCCAGAGGCCGAGCGTGTCGATGCGCTCCTGGAGATTGCCCTGCTTTTCGAGCAGCCGCGTCATCTCGCTGTCGTCCATCGGCTCGGCGAATTTCGCGGAGATCGCGTTGTACTCGTCGAGCATCGCCTGCTGCTCTTTCACCCCTTCCAGGACGTTGCCGCGCACATCCTTGGAGGGGTCGAGCTGGGGCTCCTGGGGGAGAAAGCCGATCTTGACCCCGGGCCGGGGCCGGGCCTCGCCAATGAAGTCCTTGTCCACTCCCGCCATGATGCGCAGCAGGGTGGACTTCCCGGCGCCATTGGAGCCGAGGACGCCGATCTTGGCACCGTCGTAGAATGAGAGGTAGATCCCCTTGAGGATCTCCTGCTTCGGGGGCACGACCTTTCGCAGGTCGCGCATCGTGAAGATGTATTCTCCAGCCATAGGGCGGGGAAGATACACCTCAAACAGCGAATCTGGGAATATGGGAATGTGGGAATATCGGGGTGGGAATGCGGGGACGGATGGAGGACGGATTGTTCCCGTATTCCCCCATTCCCGGAATCCCACATTGGGTAAAAAGTCGAAGGGGCACGCCAGCGGGCATGCCCCTTGATGACTCAGTTGTCGGCGCCGTTTCGGGCGCTCGGCAATGCGCCCCTACTTCACGTGCTTGTTCACCAGCTTGGTCATTTCGAACATCGAGACCTGCTTCTTGCCGCCGAACACCGCGCGAAGATTGTCGTCCGCATTGATCATGCGGCGCTCGCGGGCATCCTGCAGGCCCTTCCGCTTGATGTACGCCCACAGCTTCTTGGTGAGCTCGGTACGGGGCAGCGGGCTGGAGCCCACCACGGCGGAAAGCGCGGAATCCGGCTGCACCGGGCGCATGAACGCCGCGTTGGGTTTCCGCTTGGACTTGGCCTTCTTCGCCTTGCGCGCGGCCGGCTTCCGGGCCGACTTCTTGGTGCTCTTCTTCTTGGCTTTCTTCTTGGCTGCCATCGTTTTCTCCTCTGGTAAAAGGACTCGAACAGCGATTTTCCCTCTGAGGGGAAACTTCCTTCGCGTCCCCAAAGTACAACATTGCCCTGCTGCCGCAATAGGGAAACTGCGGTTTTTCCCTCTGAGAACCGGGTTTTTCCCTCTGGAATGCCGGGCCGGCGCCCGGTGGCGGGGTGGTGCCCGGGGGGCGGCGGTGTATGTTCCAGCAACGATTTCTCGAGGAGAACCGGTGCAGAAACCGAGATCGGCAGTTCTGTTGGCCGTCCTGGCGACGGCAGTCCTGGCATCACCGGCCGCCGCGCAGGACAGCATTCCCCTCGCGGTAGGCACCGTCGCTCCCGATTTCGAGCTGCCCGGCGCGACCCGCGAGGGCGTGACCGGCCGGCTCCGGCTCAGCGACTTCCGCGACCAGACCGTCGTCATCGCCTTCTTCTACCGGGCGCGAACCCGGGGCTGAACCATTCAAATGGACGCGTACCGTGATCAGTACGCGACGCTTTACAACGGTGGCAACCACGTGGTCCTGCTGGCGATCAGCGTAGATCCCGACACCATGCTGGCCGCCTGGGCAAAGGAAAAGGGCTACCCGTTCCGGTTCCTCAGCGACTCGACCGCCGCCGTCGGGCGGCTCTACGGGGCCTACGATTCCGAGAACAAGATGGACAACCGGACCCTGTTCGTCGTGGCACCGGGCGGCAAGATCGTCCAGGTGCAGGCACCCTTCCGGGAAATCGACCCGACCGCGTATCGCAGTCTCGAGGCGGTGGTGGACAGCATCGCGGCAGGCGACAAGAGGTAGACTCCCGCTTCCCCCGGAGCCCGTCATGCAGCAGGTGAAAGGTGCCGTGCTCAAGACCCGGCTGAGCTTCGTCGAGGAACATTTCGGCGCCGAGGGAGTGAGCCGGGTGCTGGCCAGCCTGCCGAAGGAAGATCAGCAGGCGCTGGGGATGATTCTCACCATCAAGTGGTATCCGTTCGAGCTGGGCAAGCGGCTCGACACCGCGATCGTGGATGTGCTGGGCGAGGGACGCCGCGATCTGTTCGAGCGGCTGGGCGAGGCCTCCGCCACCAAGAACCTGTCCACCATTCACCACGGCTTCCTCACTCCCGGGAAGCCGCATGCGTTTCTGGCCAAGGCCCCGGCGATCTACGCCCTGTACTACGAAACCGGCCGCCGGGAGTACCAGCAGACCGGCGAGCGGGAAGGCGTGCTCATCACACACGAGGCGGAGACATTCAGTACCGCGGACTGCCTCACCGTGGTGGGATGGTATCGCAAGGCGCTCGAAATGTGCGGGGCCAGCGGGGTGAGCGTCGTGGAGGATGAGTGCCGGGCCCAGGGCGGCCCGGTCTGCCGCTACCGGGTCAAGTGGGTCGCGCCATAGGGGGCGGGTCTCAGACCCGCCCCCATGGCGCCATGACCCGTTCCACTTCCGAGAGTCGGGGCTCGATCTCGATCGGGTGATTGGCCTGGGGCCGGGTGGCCGCCCCGCCCGGATCCTTGAGCAGATGGCCGGTCAGCACCGCGACCACCCGCGCTCCCGGCGCGATGACTCCCTCCCGCACCAGCCGCCGCACCCCGGCCACGCTCGCCGCACTGGCCGCCTCGCAACCCACTCCAGACATATCCACCGCGGCCTTCGCCTCGAGGATGTCCTGGTCCGGGACGTCGGTCACCACGCCGTTGGTCTCGCGGATGGCCCGCACCCCGCGATCCCACGAGGCCGGGTCGCCGATCCGGATCGCCGTCGCCACGGTTTCCGGCTGCACCCGCTCCCGGATGGTAAAGCCGCTCCGGAAAGCTCGGGCGAATGGCGCCGCGCCCGCCGCCTGCACCGCCGCGAGCCGGGGAATGCGGCCGATCAGTCCCAGAGCGAACGCGTCTCTCAACGCGGCGCCGAATGCCGCCGTGTTGCCCAGGTTCCCGGCCGGCAGCGCGATCCAGTCCGGCGGATCCCACCCGCACTGCTCCAGCAGCTCGAACACGATGGTCTTTTGTCCCTCGATCCGGAACGGGTTGACCGAGTTGAGCAGGTACGTGCCCAACCCGTCCTCCGCCTCCCGGGCCAGCTGCATGCAGGTGTCGAAATCGCCGCGGACCAGCAGCGTACGAGCCCCGTACGCGAGGGACTGGGCCAGCTTCCCCATCGCGATCTGCCCGGCGGGAACCATCACCAGCGCGGGAATCCCCGCGTGCGCGGCGTAGGCGGCGAGACTGGCCGCCGTGTTGCCGGTCGAGGCGCAGAGGACCGCGCCAGCTCCCAGTCGCCTGGCCTGGGTCATGCCGACGGTCATTCCCCGGTCCTTGAATGACCCGGTGGGATTGTGGCCCTCATGCTTGAGGCTCAGGTTCGCCACGCCAGCCCACTGTGCCACCCGGTCTCGCCCGAGCAGCGGTGTGTTGCCTTCGGGATGACTCACCACCTCGGCACCGGCCCCGGGGTACACCAGCTCGCGAAATCGCCACACGCCCGAGCGGGCGACGATGTTGTCCTCTCCCTTCCTGAGGGCAAAGCGGCGGGCCAGCGCTTCGCCCCGGACCGCGGGGACCGGGTGCTGGAGCGAGAAGAGGCCGCCGCACTCGCAGCGGCTCCGGGCGGTGAGTTCCGGGTACTCCAGGCGGCACTGCTCGCACACCAGCCGGCTCTCCGGCAGGGGGCGGGTCATGCGACGGGCTCCGGGAGTTCGGTCTCGATCCGGGCGCCAACGCGGTCCACTTCACTCAACCGGGTCCGGCAAGCCAGGCCGGCCTGGGCGTACGCCTTGGTCATCGCCTCGCATACCCGGAGGCCGAGGTCGTCATCGTTCACCAGGGCGAACGCCGTGGGGCCGCTGCCGGAGATCGAGCAGCCCAGCGCGCCGGCCGCCAGCGCGGCCGCCTTGGCCTCCGCGAAGCCCTGGAGCAGCGGGCTCCGCGCCGGCTCGGCGATGCGATCGTCGATTGCGCGGCCCAGCAGGGCGAGGTCCCCGTTCGCCAGCGCGGCAACGATGGCGCCCACCTGGGCCGCCTGGAACAACGCGACGCTGCGCGGAATTTCCGCGGGAAGCGCCGCCCGTCCCACCTTGGTCGCCATGCGCTGGTCGGGATAGGCCATCACCACCTTGAGGCCGGACGGAACCGGGAGGGAGACGAGGTCCAGTGGTTCCATGGACCGGATGAGGACGATGCCGCCCATGAGCGAGGGCGCGATGTTGTCGAGATGGCGGCCCGCCACCGTCTCTTCGGCGATCAGGCAGCAGTCCAGCAGGTCATCCCGCCCCAGGCCTCCGCCCAGGAGCGCGTTCACCGCGACTGCGGCCGCCACCGCGGAGGCCGCGCTGCCACCCTGGCCGCCGGCCAGCGGCAGGCCCTTCCTGACCGAGAGGATGATCCCCATTGACGATGCCTGCATCTTCCTGAGTGCTTCGCGGGCCGCGATCCCGGCCGTGTTCTGTCCCGGGTCGCGGGGGAGATCGGCGTGGCCGGGATCGGTGATCCGGATGCCCGCGGCCGGGCTCCGCTCCACGGTGACCCAGTCTCCCGGACCGGCGACCGCCATGCCGAGGATATCCAGGCCGGGTCCGATGTTGCCGATGCAGCCCGGAGCAAATGCCGTTACTCTCTTCATGCGATCACAGTATGCTCCCATTACTTTCCACGCCATCCCGGGAGTTCGGGGTCGTCTTCTGTCGGTAATCCGCATAACTGGAGCGTGAATGCGTATCGCTGTCCCCCGGGAAACGGCGCCCGGCGAGTACCGGGTGGCCCTGATACCGGAATCCGCCGCGAAGCTGGCCAAAGCCGGTTCGGTCATTGTCGTCGAAAGAGGCGCCGGGCAAGCGGCGGGGTTTTCCGACGCGGACTATCACAAGGCGGGCGTAACCCTGGTTTCCGATTTCGCCGCGGCGTGCGCCGGGGCCGACCTGGTGCTCAAGGTGCAACGCCCCAGCGCTCAGGAAATCTCCGCCCTACCCGCTAACTGCACGCTGATCTGCTTTCTGCCCCCGGCCACCAGTGGCGTCGAGATCCAGGCCCTCGCCGCTCGCGGAATCACCGCCTATGCGATGGAGCTGGTTCCCCGGATCACCCGGGCCCAGTCCATGGACGCGCTCTCGTCCCAGGCAACCATCGTGGGATACAAGGCGGCGCTCATCGGTGCCGCGGCGATGACCCGGCTCCTGCCCATGTTGACGACCGCCGCGGGGACCATCGCTCCCGCCAAGGCCTTTGTGCTCGGGGCCGGCGTCGCCGGACTGCAGGCCATCGCCACGGTGCGCCGGCTGGGCGCGGTGGTCTCCGCCTTCGACGTGCGCCCCGCGGCGCGGGAGCAGGTGCAGAGCGTCGGGGCCACCTTCATTGCGGCTGAGCTGGTGAGCGCGGCGAGCGAAACCGCGGGTGGATACGCCACCGAGCTGGCGGCGGACCAGCACCAGCGAGAGCTCGAAGTGATTCACCGCCACATCAAGGACATGGACCTGGTGATCACCACCGCGGCGATTCCCGGCAAGCCCGCGCCCCGGCTGGTGACCGAAGCCATGGTGAAGGACATGCGGCCCGGCTCGGTAATCGTGGACGTGTCCGCCGAGGCAGGCGGGAACTGCGAGCTGACCGTGGCGGGAGAGACCCGGGTGGCGCACGGCGTGAGGATCATCGGGGCGGTGAATCTCCCGGCGACGGTGCCCTATCACGCCAGCCAGATGTACAGCCGCAACCTGCAGACCCTGGTTGAATACGCGCTCAAGGACGGCGCCTTCCGGGCCGAGCCCGGCGATCCCATCCTGGACCCGATGCGCGTCACCGCTTCTCTCCAGCCGAGTCACTGAGCATGTCCGCCACCAGCATCATCGAGATCTACGTTTTCATCCTCGCGGCGTTCGTCGGGTTCCTGGTCATTACCCGGGTGCCGCCGCTGCTCCACACGCCGCTCATGTCGGCCGCCAACGCCATCTCGGCCATCTCGCTGGTCGGATCCCTCGTCGCAGCCGGCGCCGACCGGAACACGGTCAGCACCGTGCTCGGCCTCATCGCCGTCACCGCGGCCACGGCCAACATGGTCGGCGGGTTCCTCATTACCGACCGAATGCTCAAGATGTTCCGCCGCGAACCGGGCGCGAAACCGGAGGAGCGGAAGTGATGTACCGGGAATTGTTCATTCAGGCGACCTATCTGGCCGCCTCGATTTTTTTCATCCTCGGACTCCGCAGCCTCACCAAGGCCGAGGCCGCCAGGAAGGGCATGCAGATGGCGGCGGTGGGCATGCTGCTCGCCATCATCGGCACCCTGGTGCATCACGAGATCGTCCGCTACGACGTCATCGCTGTAGGCCTCGTCATTGGCACGATCATCGGGGTCCCGCTGGGCATGAAGGTGCCGATGACCGCCATGCCCCAGCAGATCGCCATCTCCCACGTGCTGGGCGCCATTGCGGCGACCCTGGTGGGCGTGGCCGAGTACTACACCCATCTCCAGCGCACGGGGACGGTGGAGACCGCCACCATGGCCGCCATCGGTCTCGAGGTGTTGCTGGGCGGTCTAACCGTAAGCGGCAGCTTCATGGCGTTCGGCAAGCTGCAGGAGATCCTTCCGGGACGGCCGATAACGTACAAGGGCCAGAACGCGGTGAACCTCGCGGTGCTGGCCGGGGCCATCGGGATCCTGGTGTACCTGGTCATCAATCCCGCTCATCCCGCCTTGTTCTACACCATGGTCGGCCTCGCCTTCCTGTTCGGATTCTTCCTGGTGCTGCCCATCGGCGGGGCCGACATGCCGGTGGTGATTTCCCTGATGAATTCCTACGCCGGGCTCGCCGCCGCGGCGACCGGGTTCGCCATCGGGAACAACGTGCTGATCATCGCCGGCGCGCTGGACGGGGCCGCGGGTTTCATCCTGTCCATCGTCATGAGCAAGGCGATGAACCGGTCCTTCGGTAACGTGCTCTTCGGCGCGTTCGGCAGCCCGGCCGCCGGCGGGCCGGGGAAATCGACCGAGGGCCTCAAGATCAATTCGATCACCGCCGAGGATGCCGCACTCCGGCTGGCCTACGCCCGGCTGGTCATCGTGGTGCCCGGCTACGGCATGGCCGTGGCCCAGGGACAGCACCAGGTGCGGGAGCTGGCGGAGTTGATCGAGAAACAGGGAGGGGAAGTGAAGTACGCGATCCACCCGGTCGCCGGGCGGATGCCGGGCCACATGAACGTGCTCCTGGCCGAAGCCAACATTCCGTACGACAAGCTGCTGGACATCGAAGAGGTGAACGGCGAATTCGCCAATGCCGATGTCGCGCTGGTGATTGGGGCCAACGACGTGGTCAACCCGGCGGCCCGCAACGACAAGAGCAGCCCGATCTACGGCATGCCGATTCTCAACGCCGACCAGGCCCGCAGCATCATCTTCCTCAAGCGCAGCGTCAACCCCGGTTTCGCCGGGATCGAAAACGAGCTATTCTACGATCCCAAGACCGCCATGCTGTTCGGCGACGCCAAGAAGAGCCTGAGTGCCCTGGTCCAGGAAGTGAAAGCCATCACCAGCGGCAGTTGAACGCCATTCAACAAAGGGGACCCCAATGCCCAGTCTTCGCCGCGCTACAGTCAGTCTCGCCCTGCTTGCCATGGCCGGCCGCGCCAGCGCCGTGGCCCAGTGCCCCGGCATGGAGAACCTCAAGGCCCCGCCGGTGGGTGGGTACTCCGAGTACAAGTCCGACCGGGGAACCATGCGCCTTGCCCTGGTCGGTACCGAAACCCGGGGGACTACGACGTACATCCGGATGGAGATGGGAATGACCTCCCAGGATGGCCCCATGGTCATGCAGATGCTGGTGCCGGGCTACCCGTACGAGATGAGCGGAATCGCGGAGATGGTCATGCAGCGCGGCCACGAGCCGGCCATGCGGATGCCGCAGCAGATGCTCTCGATGATGGCCAGCCGGATGCCCAAGGACATGTTGAGCGAAGCCTGCCGCAACTCGCACCTGGCGCGGGTGGGCGAGGAGAGCATTACGGTTCCCGCCGGCACCTTCCGCACCATTCACTTCCACGACGCCGACAAGAACAGCGACGTCTGGATCAGCACCGAGGTGCCGTTTGGATTGGTGCAGACCAAGGGCACCCAGGGCGGCGACATTGTGCTGACGGCACGGGGGACGGACGCCAAGTCCTCGATCACCGGGCCGATCCAGGAAATGCCGATGCATTGAACCGATTGAGTGATTTAGCGATTTAGTGATTTAGTGATTTGGTATGGGCCCTCTATCCAATCACTAAATCACTAAATCACTAAAGCCCTAAATCTCTAAATCCTCTTCGGCCCCGGCCACAGGATCTGTTGCGGACCTGGGGCTTTGGCAATCCGCTCCTGCGCCTCCCGGTAGTTGATCGCAAACTCTTCCCGCCATTCTGCCGGCAGGTTGGCCCTGAAGTAGTCCGCCGTCATCACGTTCCCACCCGACCTGGGATATGTCGCCACGATATCGGCCAGAAAGCAGGTGGATGCCCCGGCGTCCATCGTGTTGACCACCCGGCACTCGAACCCGGCCCGGCAGTCGTCCAGCAGGGGGACGCCAAGCGGTCCCTTGGTGTAGGCCAGGCCGGCGAGCTTGTCCTGCTCCCGCCCGCTGGCGAATCCCAGACGATGGATGAGGTCGAACTGGTCCTGGCGCAGCAGGTGGAGGCCGTAGACCCCGGTCTCCCAGATATAGTCGTGGCTCAGGTGCCACTTGTGTACGTAGACCGAGATTCGGGGGACCTGGGGCGAGATGGAAGCGCGGATGGCGCTGTCCAGGATCATTCCGTTTAGTCGGGCCTTGGAAACGCTGGTGACGGCCACCACGGGGGAGGCCAGGAGTCGGAGCAGCTCGTAGGAGGTATCAGTAAGCATGAGGGAATGTAGGTCGGGAACCCGGGTTTGTTCCAAGGGGGGCGGGGTGCAAGTCTTGGAGACGGACCCGTCTCGTAATCGCCGGGGAGCCAAGGGGTTGAGGCTGGAGGTCGAATGTGTGGTTCAGACTGAAACGCCTCCAACGCGCTCCCCCAGGCATCCGTATGTGCGAGTGAATCCGCCTGGGCCGCCCCGCCGAGTTCGACGCCAGAGGAGTGGCGCAAATGCACCACTGGTCAAGAGTTACGTAACGTGTTGATTTTGCGATAGTTATAGTTTATATTGCGCGACTTATTTTTGAACAGTATTCCACCGCGGTGTGCAGATCAACGATGGCCATCGCCAGGGAGGTGGAGATAGTGAAAGTCGTTAAGCCTCGCGCCAAGCGTCGCCCGGTCCGTCCGGCGCAGATCGCTCGCGCAGTCGACGAAGGCCGGGAAAGCCTCGACCTGTATCTGGACGAGATCAGCCGAGTTCCCCTTCTCAACCGGGAAGAGGAAATGGCCCTGGCCCACAAAGCCTTCAAGGGCAATGTGACGGCGCAGGAAAAACTCGCCCGGCACAACGTCCGCTTCGTGGTCTCCGTCGCCAAGAAGTTCCAGAACCGGGGTGTTCCTCTTGTCGACCTGATCGGCGAGGGCAACCTCGGTCTCATGACCGCGGCTCGGAAGTTCGATCCGAACCGGGGCGTGAAGTTCATCTCCTACGCCGTGTGGTGGATTCGCCAGGCGGTGCAGGCGGCGATTGCCCGGCACGGGCGACCGGTGCGGGTACCGCTCAACCGGACCGCCGATCTCAACCGGCTGTCCCGGACCGTCACGCTGCTCAAGGACCGGCTGGGCCGGATGCCGACCACCGAGGAGCTGGCGCGGGCGACCGGCCTCACGATGGAAGCGGTGCGCAGTCTCTCCGCCCTGAACTCCGAGGCGGTGCGGCTGGACCACCCGGTACGGGATGGCGAGGCCAGTGAGCGGATCGAGCGGTTCGCGACCAGCGAGCAGGAAGGCACCGACAGCTCCGCGATCGCCAACAGCCAGACCAGCTACATCGAGGCGGCGCTGGCGTCACTGCCGCCCCGCGATGCCAAGGTGCTGCGGCTCTATTTCGGCCTGGACGACGGCAACAGCCGGACCCTGGAAGAAATCGGCCGGATGATGGGCGTGACCCGGGAACGGATCCGCCAGCTGCGCGACCGAGCGCTGCTCCGGCTCCGCGAAGGGGAACAGAGCGGGCGGCTGAAGGACCTGGTCGCGTAAATCGGCAGGTACCGTAACCGAACGGCCCTTCTCGAGTGAGAGGGGCCGTTTCCTTTCCGCGACTCGACGGGAGTCGCAAAGACCTGTGGTTCCTTCGTAGTTGATTCATCGTTTCTTCAGCGCATACCCCCCAGTATCAGGAGGCGCCCACTCCCCAGACCCGAGGTGACGATGTCGTCCAGTCTCCCGATTGTCGGTGATTCCCTCCTGCTTCCCCCGGAAGTGGAGCGCAGGCTGCACGGAATCCGGACCCTGGTCGGGAACACTCCACTGGTCGCGATAGACTACCGCTGGCGGGGCCTGCGCCGGGTGCTGTATGCCAAGTGCGAGTCGTTCAACCTGACCGGCAGCGTGAAAGACCGAATGGCCCTGCACATCATTCGCCGGGCCTACGAGAAGGGCCTGCTGGCCCCCGGCGGTCTCATCGTGGAAGCGACCAGTGGCAACACCGGGATCTCGTTCGCCGCCATCGGCCGGGCGCTGGGCCACCCGGTGGCGATCTTTATCCCGGACTGGATGAGTAGCGAACGCATCGACCTGATACGGTCGTTTGGGGCCCAGGTCCACCTGGTGAGCGCCGAAGCCGGCGGATTCCTGGGCAGTATCCAGCTGGCCGAGGACCTGGCCGCGAGCACGCCGGGCGCTTTTCTTCCCCGCCAGTTCTCCAACCAGGATAACAGCGAAACTCACGAGCAAACGACCGGGCCGGAAATATGGTCGCAACTCCAGAAGGCAGGGTTGGTGCCGGAGGCGTTCGTGGCCGGGGTGGGTACCGGGGGGACCGTCATGGGCGTGGGGCGGTACTTGAGAGCCAATCACCCGGGAGCGAGGATCCACCCCCTGGAACCGGCCAATTCACCGACGCTCTCCACCGGGCACCGGGTCGGGCGGCACCGGATCCAGGGCATCTCCGATGAGTTCATTCCCCCGATCGTGGACCTGGACTTCCTGGACGACGTGATTGCGGTGGACGACGGGGACGCGATTCGCATGGCCCAGCAATTGGCTCGCGGGTTGGGCCTGGCGGTTGGGATCTCTTCCGGAGCCAATTTCCTGGGGGCGGTGCTGGCGCAGAATCGCTGGGGCAGCGACGCGGTCGTGGTCACTGTTTTCCCCGACAGCAACAAGAAGTACCTGAGCACCGACCTGGTACGGGAAGAGCCGATCAGGGAGGGGTACCTGTCGCCCGACGTCGAGTTGCTGGGGCTGGAGGCGCTGGGGCGGACCTGCCAGATGTGCTGGGATACCAACGCCTATTAGCGATTAACGATTAGTGATTAGCGAATAGGCTTTGGCAGCGGCGGTCATTCGCTAATCGCTAATCATCAATCGCCAATCATTCAGCTTGTTTCCCCCTTCAAGAACATCCGCAACACCCGCGGCAGAATTCCGCCGTGCTGGAGATACTCCAGCTCCACCGGAGAGTTGAGCCGCACCACGGCATCGAACTCCGTCGTCTTTCCGTCCTCCGCGACCGCCTTCACCTTCACCGTCCCGCCGGGCAACAGGCCCCGGGCGATACCGCTGATGCTGAAGGTCTCGCGACCGGTGAGGCCCAGGGTGGCGCGGGTGACGCCCGCGGGATAGCCCAGCGGTAGCACCCCCATGCCCACCAGGTTGCTCCGGTGGATGCGCTCGTAACTCTCCGCGATCACCGCCCTGACGCCCAGCAGCGTGGTGCCCTTGGCGGCCCAGTCCCGGCTGGAGCCGGTGCCGTACTCTTTCCCCACCAGCAGGACCAGTGGCGTCTTGTCCGCGATGTATTTCATCGCCGCGTCGTAGATGGACATGATCTCGCCACTGGGGAAATGCACCGTCCAGTTGCCTTCTTTTTCCGGCACCAGGACGTTCTTGATCCGCACGTTGCCGAAGGTGCCGCGCATCATGACCTCATGATTGCCGCGGCGGGAGCCGAAGGTGTTCCAGTCCAGCTGCTGAACTCCGTGCTCCAGCAGGTACCTGGCTGCGGGCCCATTCCTGGGGATGGCGCCGGCCGGCGAGATGTGGTCCGTCGTCACCGAGTCGCCCAGCACGGCGAGCACCCGGGCATCCTGGATGTCGGTGAGCGGCCGTGGGTCGACCGGGAGATCCTGGAAGAAGGGCGGTTCCTGCACGTAGGTGGACGCCGGGTCCCAGGCGTAGCGGCTGCCGGTCGGTACCTGTAACTCCCGCCAGGTCTCGTCTCCCTCGAACACGGTCGCATAGCGGTTCCGGAACAATTCCGGCTTGAGCGACATGGCCATGGCGGTCCGGATTTCTTCGGACGACGGCCAGATCTCATGCAGGAACACGGGCTTGCCGGCTTTGTCCTGTCCCAGCGGCTCGTTCGACAGGTCGATGTTGATCCGGCCGGCCAGGGCAAACGCGACCACCAGCATGGGCGACATGAGGTAGTTGGCTCGCACCTGCGGGTGAATGCGGGCTTCGAAGTTCCGGTTGCCGGAAAGCACGGCGGACGTCACCAGGGAGTGCTCGTCGATGAGTTTCGCCACCGGCTCCGGCAGCGGCCCGCTGTTGCCGATGCAGGTGGTGCAGCCGTATCCCACGATCTGGAAGTTGAGCTGGTCCAGGTAGGTGAGCAGGCCGGAGCCGGTCAGATAGTCGGCCACGACGCGGGACCCGGGAGCCATGCTGGTCTTTACCCACGGCCGGGTCATGAGCCCCCGCTCCACCGCTCGCTTCGCCAGCAGGCCGGCCCCGATCATCACCGAGGGATTCGACGTGTTGGTACAGCTGGTGATCGCGGCGATGACGATGGACCCGTCGTGCAGCTCGAAGTCCTTGCCATCCAGCTGGCAGGAGATACCCTGGCCGGTTTCTTCGGCCACCATGGTCGCCGATCCGCCGCCTTCGTTCATCCAGCGGGAATACGCTTCCTTGGCCAGGGTGCGCCGGGTTTCCGGCGTGTTGTTACTCATCAGCTCGGGCAGGGTGACGTAGAAGTTCCGCTTCAGCGTATCCAGCGGCACCAGGTCCTGGGGCCGCTTGGGGCCGGCCACGCTCGGCTTCACGGTGGAGAGGTCGAGGGAGAGGCTGCTGCTGAAGACCGGATCCGGGGTCGCATCAGTGCGGAAGAGGAGCTGTTCCTTGGTGTAGCGTTCCACCCGGTCCACCAGCGCCTTGTCCCGACCGGTGCGCTCCAGGTAGCGGAGCGTTTCCTGGTCGACCGGGAAGAAGCCCATGGTGGCGCCGTACTCGGGGGACATGTTGGCGATGGTGGCGCGGTCCGCCAGGCCCAGGCTGGAGAGGCCGGGCCCGTAGAACTCGACGAACTGGTCGACCACCCCTTTCTTGCGCAGCATCTGGGTGACGGTGAGCACCAGGTCGGTGGCGGTGGTGCCGACCGGCAGCATGCCGGTCAGCTTGAAGCCGACCACCTCGGGGATGAGCATGAAGTAGGGCTGGCCCAGCATTACCGCTTCCGCTTCGATCCCGCCTACGCCCCAGCCGACTACGCCGAGTCCGTTGATCATCGTGGTGTGGGAATCGGTCCCGACCAGGGTATCGGGATAGGCGGTCATCTCCCCGTGCTGGGGCCGCAGCTGCACCACCTTGGCGAGGTACTCGAGGTTCACCTGGTGCACGATGCCGGTCCCCGGCGGGACCACGCTGAAGTTGCCGAACGCCCGCTGGGCGAACTTGAGCAACTGGTAGCGCTCCTTGTTCCGCTCCAGCTCCAGCTCGACGTTCAGCCCGTAGGCCCGCTCACTGCCGTAGTAGTCGACCTGCACCGAGTGGTCGATGACCAGGTCGGAGGGCACTACCGGGTTGATGAGATCCGGGTTGCCCTTCATCCGGGCCATGGCGTCGCGCATGGCGGCGAGGTCCACCACGCAGGGGACCCCGGTGAAATCCTGGAGCACCACGCGGGCGGGCATGAAGGGGATTTCGCTGGTGCCGCCGGCGTTCGGCTGCCACCCGGCCAGCGCCGCGACGTGGCCTTCCGTGACAATGCCGCGGCCGGCGAAACGCAAGGCGTTTTCCAGCAGGATGCGGAGCGAGAACGGGAGCCGGTCGGGGTGGGGCAGGCCGTGGCGGTCGAGTTCGGCGATCCGGTAGATCACGGCCCGCTCGCCGCCCAGATCCAGCTGGTTGCGGGCGCCGAAGGGGTTCACAGGAAGCGAAGGCATATGGAGAGAGGTCGTTGGGGCTTAAGTATATACTGGATTTGGTGATTTGGTGATTTGGTGATTTAGTGATTTAGTGATTTAGTGATTTAGTGATTTGGTGATTTAGCGATTATTCTCTGAATATCCAGTTTCTCAATCACTAAGTCACTAAATCACTCAATCACTCAATCTCTTGGTTCCATACGCCATAAATCGCCGGGAAGACGGCCTCCTGATTGAATGGGACCAGGCGGGTCACCAGGGCTGGTTTCCCGCCCGGGAACTCCGGCTGGCGTGTCCCTGCGCGGCCTGTGTGGAAGAAATGACCGGGCGGCCCCTGCTCGACCCGGGGCGAGTGGCCGCCGCCATTCAACCGGTAAGCGTCGCCCTGGTCGGCGCCTATGGACTTCGCATCACGTGGAGCGACGGGCATAGCACCGGGATATATACCTTCCAGATGCTGCTGAAAAACTGTCCCTGCCCCCGCTGCCAGCCGGGCCGCCCCGACTAGACCCTCGCCCGGCTCGCATTTCTGGCCGGGAGGCGTAGTTTATGGGGTCCAATCAGCAGCGTATCTCCTCCCAGGCGCGGTGGCCAACCTCCGTGGGGTTCTTGGATGATCTTCGGGCGGCGGTATTGGATCTGGATCTGGTACGGCATCTTCGTGCTCGGGCTGCTGGGGCTGGTCGCGTCCATCTACTGGGGGCAGCGAACCCACTACCGCAACCTGGAAGAGATCTTCCGCGCCGTCGGAACTCTCCTGGTATCGCTGGGAATGATCCTGCTCCTGCGAGGCGTGGTGGTGATCCTGGGCCAGGCCTTGCTGGTCCTCGCGTTGGCCTGCTTCATTACAGCGTTCATCCTGGGCCGCAAGGCCGAAGCCAGCGGCGAGCCGCGGCACAGTCACCATGATGAGGACTGACATGGCGGATTCCAACCACAATCCACTGGGCGAAGGCAGCACCCTCGGCGTGATCGGTGCGATCACCGTGGCGGGCTGGTTCCTGATCCTCGACCTGATCGCCCACCGGCCGTTCTACACCCCGAGCGTCCTGGGCCAGGTGATCCTGTTTGGCCGGGAGACGCCCGCGCCAGGGCTGGTCCCCGAGGCGATCGCCCTCTACAGTTTCGTCCACTTCGCCGCGTTCATCGGCCTCGGCATCCTGGTCACCCAGCTGGTGCACCTGGCGGCCCGGGAGTCGGTGTTCCGCTTCCTGTTGCTGATCATCTTCGTGATTTTCGAGTTCTTCTTCTACGCTTTTACTTACGTCTTCTTCGAGGGCACCCGGGGTATTTTCCCCTGGTGGTCGATGCTGGCCGCCAACACCCTGGCCGCCTTCGCCATGGGTCTCTACGTCTACCTGCGCCATCCCGCGCTCCGGGAATCGCCGGATCATGAGCCGCTGGGAGCCGAAAACTGATCACGACGAAGGGTTGAGGACTGAGGAATAAGAAACAGGACTAAGGACTACGGACTAAGGACTAAGTGCCTGCGGGTGCTTAGTCCTTTTTCTAGCCAGGTTCCGAGTTTCGAGCCTTAGTCCTTAGTCCTCAGTCTCTCTCTCATTACTTTTCTCTCACTTATGACCCCAAGAATCATGCGATGTTTCTGGCTTCTGGGACTCACAATTGGCGCGATGACTGGGTTGGCGGGCCGAGTCCTGGCCCAGCTGGAGCCGCCTTCCACCGGCGGGATCGTGGCGCTGGAGCAGGAGCTCCGCATGCTGGGGCACAACAAGCGGGTGCTGGTGATCGGGGCGCATCCCGATGACGAGGACACCGAGCTGTTGACCCTGCTGGTGCGGGGGATGGGCGCCGAGGCGGCGTACCTGTCGCTCAACCGGGGTGAGGGCGGGCAGAACCTGATCGGCTCGGAGCTGGGCGAGGGGCTGGGGCTGATCCGCACCGAGGAACTGCTGGCCGCGCGGCGCCTGGATGGGGCGCACCAGTACTTCACCCGGGCCTATGACTTCGGCTACAGCAAGACGCTGGAGGAAACCTGGCGGTTCTGGCCGCGCGACTCGGTCCTCAAGGACGTTGTGCGGATTGTCCGCGAGTTCCGGCCCCAGGTCATCGTGTCGATCTTCAGCGGCACGCCGCGGGACGGGCACGGCCAGCACCAGGCGGCGGGATGGGCGGCGCGGGAGGCGTTCCGGGTCTCGGGAGATTCCACTGCCTTTCCTGAACTTGGGCTTGAAAGGCTGACCGCCTGGGCTGCTTCCAAGCTGTACCAGAGCACCCGGTTCGATTCGGCCGCGACGACGCTGACGCTGGACGGCGGGCAGCTGGACGACGTCGTGGGGCAGTCGTATCACCAGATCGCCATGCGGGGCCGCAGCATGCACAAATCCCAGGACATGGGGCAGCTCCAGCGCATGGGTCCTTCTGCCATTCGGCTGAGGTTGGTCGAGGACCGAACCAGGACCACCGGTGACGGTCTCTTCTCGGGGATCGACACGACTCTGGCCTCGGCTGTGCCAACCTTGAGGACCGCGGCTGCGGCGATTGATTCGGCAAAGGCGTCATCGAATATCGCCGCGATTCGGCGACACCTTGACTGGGCCATAGCCGCTTACAATCGACACTGCCGTGTCCGTCCAGACGGCGGGCTCGATGATGACTTGGAGAGCCATGACGTTGGTTTCTGTGATCATTTCTCAAAGGCCGAAGCGATCAGTCACGGATTGGTTTTCGACGCGGTCGCCGATGACGACCGGGTCGTTCCAGGTGATACGTTGACGGTCACGATCAGCGCGTGGAACGGCTCGGACTCTGCGCAACTGGTGCTCTTCAGCGTCGCGTCGCCGGGGCCACATATTCTCGTATCAGGTGAGACCGACAACAGAATTCCCGCTCGAGCCATCGCATCGCTGGTAATCAAACTTCCCGTCTCTGAGAATGCCGAACTGGCTTCCCCCTATTTCCTGCGGCAACCACGCCAGGGTGCGATGTACCGGTGGGGCACTGATGATCCCGAGGGTGAACCGTTTGAGAAAGCGCTGCCACGCGCCAGCTTCGAGGGTGACGGGTTCAGGATCTCGCGGGATATCGTTTTTCGCAAAAACGACCAGGCCCGCGGCGAGGTGCGATTGCCGGTCGAGATCGTCCCCCGGATCGACGTGAAGTTGGATCCCGCGAACGAAGTGTGGTCAACCAGTCCGGGGCCCCACGATTTCACCGTGACTCTCACCCACGGGGGTAAGGACAGCACCGCCGGTTCGGTCGGGCTCGAGGTTCCAGCCGGGTGGCCCGCGGTGACCAGTCAGCGTTTCGAGCTCGATGCCGAGGATGAGCGCCAGACGTTCCACTTCTCGATTCGGCCACCCGCCGGTCTGCGTCCTGGCAAGTACGAAATCCGCGCTGTCGCCACCGATGCCCGGGGCAACCGCTACGACCAGGGCGTCTTCACCGTGGACTACCCGCACATCCGGCCTCGCTCCTGGACTCAAGTTTCGGTCGCCACCATCAGCGTGGCCCCGCTCGACATGGCCCGGCTCAAGCGGGTGGGCTACATCCGGGGAGCTGCTGACATGGTGCCCGAGGCGCTCACCAGCGTCGGCGTTCCCATCGAGTTGATCGATCACACGATGCTGGAGCGGGGCGACCTCTCGGGCTTCGATGCCATCGTGGTGGGGAGCCGGGCCTATGAGACCGACTCGGCGCTGGTCGAGAACAATGGCAGGCTGCTGGCCTACGCCCGCAACGGCGGGCTGGTCATCATCCAGTACCAGCAGCAGCCGTTCTTCCGCGGCAACTTCGCTCCCTTCCCGATGACCGTCGGCGGGCAACCTCTCGTCCTGGATTCGACCGGGACCAACGGTGCCCGGGTGGGCCCCCCGGTGAGCCACGACCGGGTGACCGATGAGACCGCGCCGGTCCGCTTCCTGGATCCCCAGAGCGCCATCGCCAACCGGCCCAATCACATCGGGCCCGAGGACTGGAACGGCTGGGTGCAGGAGCGGGGGCTCTACTTCGCGCACACCTGGGACGACCAGTACCACCCGGTCCTGGAGATGGCAGACCCGGGCGAGGCGCCGCTTCGCGGTGGTCTGTTGATCGCGAAGGTCGGCAAGGGGACCTACGTGTACACCGGGTTGGCCTTTTTCAGAGAGCTTCCCGCTGGCGTGCCGGGCGCGTTCCGATTGTTTGCCAACTTGCTGGCCTTGGGTGAAGGTGCGGTTCCGTGAGCTCCCTTCGCGAGTCACCGTTTCCAACACGTAGCCAAGTAGGGCACGTAGAGCACATAGAAGAACAAACAAAAATCCATTCTGCTGTCTTCATTCATGACCTTCAGTAGTTGAATGCTTTTCTACGTGCCCTATGTGTCCTACGTGTCTACGTGTTGGAAACGGCAGCCGCCGAGAGGTAGCTCACGGGACGTCCCCATCCGATGGGTACCCTTTCTGGGCTTGCTGTTCCACCTGGCGGGCTGCGCCAATGACGGTCGCACTCCCGTTACGGTCTACTCCCCGCACGGCCGCGATCAGCTCATTCTCCTCGAGAAGGATTTCGAATCGAAGAACCCGGACATCGACCTCCGCTGGCTCGACATGGGCAGCCAGGAGATCCTGGACCGGATCCGTTTCGAGAAGGTGAACCCGCAGGCCGATGTGTGGTTCGGCGGTCCTACGACGATTTTCGATCGGGGGGTCGCCGAGTCGCTCCTGGCGCCGTATCGGCCGGCGTGGGCTGCCCAGGTGAGCCCGCGCGGCGTGGGTCCCCAAGACCTGTACTGGCCGGTCTACGAGACGCCGGCCGTCATCGCGTTCAATAACAAGGCCGTTTCACCCCAGGACGCCCCGCGCGACTGGGACGACATCCTGGATCCCCGCTGGACCAACAAGGTCCTGATCCGTGACCCGGTGGCCAGCGGAACCATGCGGGCCATCTGGGGGTTGATGATCCAGCGGGCCATGCGCTGGCCTGGCGATACCGCTCCTGGCATGGCCTGGTTGCGCCGGCTCGACGCCCAGACCAAGGCGTACACCCTGAATCCTTCGATCCTGGATCAGAAGCTGGCCCGCCAGGAAGGGCTGGTGACACTCTGGGACCTGCCCGACATTCTGATCAGCCGCAACAAGGGGATGCCGTTCGATTACGTCTTCCCCTCGAGTGGGACCGTGGTGATCGACGATGCAATCGGCCTGGTGCGGGGAAGCCGCCACCCGGACGCCGCGAAACGGTTCATCGACTACGTGGGCGGGGTCGATGCCCAGCTGCTGGCCGCGCGTAAGGTCTTCCGGCTCCCCGCCCGGCTCGACCTTCCCGCTGACTCGGTGCCGGATTGGGTCGGGGAAGTCAAACGCCGCATGGTGGTGGCCAATGTCGATTGGGCCGAGTTGACCGCAAAAGGCTCGGAGTGGATGGGATACTGGGACCAGCGGGTACGAGGAAGTGGACAGCGGATCCGGTAGCACGTGCGGCTGAAATTGCCAAGCCCGGCAATTTCGAAGCGCTTCAACGCAAAGGCGCAGAGGCGCGAAGGAAAACCTGGTCTGCTTGGCGCCTTCGCGTCTTTGCGTCAGGCAGTTTGATTTTCGAAGGATGAATCCATTGGCGTTCCTCGAGCTTCGTGATCTGACCAAGTTCTTCGGCCCGCAGCCGGCCGTCGATCACGTCTCGCTGACCATTCAGCGAGGCGAGATTCTCGCACTGCTGGGTCCCAGCGGCAGTGGGAAGACGACCACGCTCCGGCTGCTGGCCGGGTTCGAAGTGCCGGACGAAGGCCAGGTGCTGGTCGAAGGAGAGGACGTGATCCGGCTGGCGCCGGTGCACCGGCGGTTCGGCATGGTGTTCCAGCACTACGCGCTCTTCCCCCACCTCGACGTGGGGCAGAACGTGGCATTCGGGCTGGAGTCGCTCGGGGTGAAAGGAACTCAGCTGGGAGAGCGGGTGGCCGCTTCGCTGGCGCTCGTGGATCTTGCCGGGTTCGAACGGCGGCGGATCGGGCAGCTCTCGGGCGGCCAGCAGCAACGGGTCGCGCTGGCCCGCGCGCTGGCCCCCGAGCCCCGGGTGCTGTTGCTGGATGAGCCGCTGTCCAACCTGGATCCCTCGCTTCGGGAGCGGACCCGGCGCGAGATCCGGGATCTCATCCATCGGGTCGGTATCACCACCGTGCTGGTGACCCACGAGCAGGAAGAGGCGTTCGACCTGGGAGACCGGATCGCGCTGCTGCGCAACGGCCGGCTGGAACAGTTCGGCACCCCGGACGAACTTTACGACCAGCCCGCGACGCCGTTCGTTGCCGGATTCATCGGGCGGGCCACGCCGATCGAGGGGCGGGTGGCCGCGGTGGAGGCCGGAGCGGTCGTGGTAGAGGTTGGCGGCGTGCGGCTCCGGGTGCATGCGAAGAACGGTATCGGCGTTGGCCAGGCCGCCCAGCTGATGAGCCGGCCCGAGGCCTTCGTGGCCGACCGGCCGGCGCCGGAC
This sequence comes from Gemmatimonadales bacterium, assembly GCA_036006525.1. Classification (GTDB taxonomy): domain Bacteria; phylum Gemmatimonadota; class Gemmatimonadetes; order Gemmatimonadales; family GWC2-71-9; genus DASYPP01. Next base: position 3,024 of record DASYPP010000065.1, on the reverse strand, counting down.
CGGCTGAATGGCGAGGTGATTTCCCGCCGCTTCGTCGGAGCGTCCTCGCTCTTCACCGTGCAGGTCGAGGGCGGCCCCACCATCGAGGTCGCCGCACCCCCCCAGTCGCTCGCCGTGGGCGCCAGGGTGGGGTTGCTTCCCTCGGGCCGCGGGCTGCACGCATTTCCGCTGGAGCCCAGGTGAAACGGCCACGCCCGGCCTGGGGCGTGTTCCTCCTCCTGGTGCTGCTCTGGCTCGTGGTGTACCCGCTGGTGCTGGTGCTGGTCGACAGCTTTCGCGGGCCCCAGGGTTGGACCGGAGATTTCTTCAAGCTGTTCATCGAGCGGCCCAACGAGTGGAAAGCGTTGTGGGGCTCGATCTGGATCAGCGCGGCCACCGTCGTCCTCTGTGCGCTGATCGGCATTCCGCTCGCGTTCCTCTTCTCCCGCTATGAGTTCCCGGGACGCCGGCTGCTGGGGGGCCTGGTCGCCCTGCCCGTGGTCTTGCCGCCGCTGGTCGGCGTCATCGCGTTTCTTTTTCTCTTTGGGGAGACCGGCTTCGCCGCCCGGCTGGTGCAGGCGATCACCCGGAGCACCGATCCGCCGTGGCGGCTCCAGGGCGCCGGCGCGATCCTGCTGGTGCACGCCTACTCGATGTACGTGTACTTCTATCTCTTCGTCCGCGCCGCCCTGGCCGGCCTGGATCCTTCACTGCTGGAAGCGGCCGCCGCATTGGGGGCCAGCCGGCGCCGAACCCTGTTTGCGGTGACCTTGCCATTGCTCCGTCCCGCTCTGGTTGGCGCCGGGATACTGACCTTCATGACCTCGCTGGCATCGTTCAGCGCGCCGTACATCTTCGGCGGCGGGTTCCGGGTGATGACCACCCAGATCGTGGCCACCCGGCTGAACGGCGACGTGGCGATGGCCATGGTGGAGACCGTGGCGCTCACCGTGGTCGCACTGCTTGGCCTGTGGTTGCTGCGGCGTTCGGAGGGCCGGGACGTGATCGGTGGAGGCCGCAAGGGTGGCGGCCCCGTGGCCGCACCTGTCGCAGCGCGGACCCGGCGCCTGATGACGGTGCTCGCTACCGGGCTGACCCTGGTGCTGCTGCTGCCCCATTTTACCCTGGTGCTGCTCTCGTTCGTGCCGGTCGGCACCTGGACCACTGAGCCGGTCCCACCGGCGTACACGGTGGGGAATTACCTGGCGCTCTTCAGCGAGCCGGAACGGTTTCGCCCGCTGTTCAACAGCTTCTGGATGGCGACGCTGGCAATGGTTGCAGCGATGGCGGTCGCGGTGGCGGCCGGGCACCTGGTCGTGCGCAAGCGGGTAGGAGTCCGCGGCGCGATCGAGTGGCTGCTGAGCCTTCCCTGGGCGGTACCGGGCACCGTGTTCGCCATCGCGCTGGCCACGATGTTCGCGGTGCGGGCGCCATTAGCGGGCCGGTTCGTGCTGATCGGCACCATCTGGCTGCTGCCGCTGGCCTACCTGATCCGCAACCTGCCGATCGCGGGACGCGCGGTGCTCGCCGGGTACCGCCAGCTGGATCCCTCGATGGAAGAGGCCGCCGCGACGCTGGGTGCCGGGCGCTGGCGCACGCTCAGGCGGATCACGCTGCCGCTGCTCAAGCCCGCGCTGGCCGCCGGGGCGACCCTCGCCTTCGCGACCGGGCTCGGCGACTTCGTCACTTCCATCATGTTGTACACGTACGATACCCGGCCCATCTCGCTCGAGATTCTCTCCAGCCTGCGCTCGGCGGACATCGGCGTCGCGGCGGCGTACGGAGTCTTCCTCATGGTGATCAGCGCGGTCGTGTTTGCCATCGGCTCCGACCGTAGAACGGCGACCGGATGAGCGTGCCCCAGGAGCGGGCCCAGGTCCGCCAGCTCTCGGTCCTGATCGCGGTGAACGCGGTGGACATGATCGGCTTCGCGATCGTCCTGCCGCTCTTGCCCTTCTATGCGCTCGACTTCCACGCCACGCCGGTGCAGATCGGCTGGCTCATGGCCGCGTTCTCGATCGCCCAGTTACTGTCAGCGCCGTTCTGGGGCCGAGTGTCCGACCGCTACGGCCGCCGCCCGGCGCTCATGATCGGGCTGTCGGGCTCCGCGATCGCCTACGTGGTGTTCGGGATGGCGGGGTCGCTGTGGATGTTGTTCCTGTCCCGGCTGGTCCAGGGCGCCGGGGGCGGCACCACCGGCGTGGCCCAGGCCTACGTCGCCGATACCATGCGGCCGGCGGACCGGGCCCGCGCCCTGGGGTGGCTCTCGGCGGCGACATCGGCCGGCATCGCGATCGGTCCTACCATCGGCTCGCTCGCGGCAGTCGGGCTCGGGTCAAGGAGCCCCGGTTTCGTGGCGGCCGGGCTCTGCCTCATCAACGTATTCTTCGCCTGGAAGTGGCTGCCGGAATCGAAGCCGAAGGGGAGTGCGGTTTCGACCAAGCCCCGGACGCCGATCTGGCACACTGCGTGGCAAGTGGTGTCCCATCCGCGGGGGCCGGTGCCCCGGCTGGTATGGATCTACGCGGTGGGGATGCTCGCCTTTGCCTGCATGAACTCGGTCGTGGCGCTCTATCTCAACGCCGAGTTCGCGGTCACCAAGAAGACCATCGGATTCTTCTTCACGTACATCGGGATTCTTTCCTTAGTGATGCGCTCCCTGGTGCTGGGGCCGGTGGTGGACCGGATCGGCGAAACCTGGGCGATGCGGGCCGGCGCCGCGTTCCTGGTGGTGGGACTGATTATCTATCCGCTGGCGCCCACGGTATGGCTGCTGGTACTGGTCATCCCGCTGGTCCCTATCGGCACCGCGCTGCTGTTTCCCGCGACCACGTCGCTCATGAGCCGAGTGTCGGACAAGAGCGAGCTGGGCACCACGATGGGGACGGCGCAGTTTTTCGGCGGGATCTCCCGCGTGGTAGCCCCGCTCGGCGCCACCGCCGCGTTCCAGGCCTGGGGCCACCGGTCGCCGTTCTTCCTGGGCGCCGCCGTAGTGGCGCTGGTCAGCGTCCTCGCTTTCCGGATCGAGCATTCGCCGGCGCAGCC
>DASYPP010000064.1:0-10287 GCA_036006525.1 Gemmatimonadales bacterium | reverse complement strand
GTTCGCCCTGGGGTGGGTGGCGGCGCGGCGGCGCTGGCGGCTCGCGATGCTGGCGATCGCGCTCAGCTTCTTCGGCCTGGTAATCAACGGCCCGGCCGAGGCCGCCAATCCCTACTGGGTCCTGACCTATGGGATCCTGGGCGGATGCGCGGGACTCTATATCGGCCTCCGCGAAGGCTGGTGGGAGACCCGGATCCTCGCCTTCACGGGCGGCTGGGGACTGCTGCGCCTGGCCAACGACCATATCACGGAACACTGGGCGATCGGGTTCGGCGCCATTGTGCTCGCGGCACCGGTATGGTGGCGCGCGCTCCGATCCAACACGATCTGGCCCGGAAACCAGCGCACCGAGCTCCACCTGTCCGACTGGTCCGTCGGCGAGACGTTCTACTTCTACGTCACTCCGCTGCTCCTGGGCTGGGCGGTCTACCAGCTGGGCCCGGCCCGGTTCGACCTGGACCCCGGCCTGGTCCCCCTGATCATCGCGATCCCCTATCTCGTCGCCGGATTCAGCGGGGAACGGCGGCCTTTTGCCTTCGCCGGCACCACCGGCGTTCTCGCCGCCGTGATGCTGCAGTGGAGAGGCATCGAGGCCGCGTGGGCCCTGCTGCTCCTGGGTCTGCTGTGGACCGGGGCCGACCATATCCTGCGCCGCACCGATGGCCGCTGGTATGGCCTGATCGCCGCCGGCGTGGGCCTCACGCACCTGCTCACCACGGTCCAGACCGCGCGCCCCGCCGCCGATTCCGCGTTCGTCGGCGCCTGGGCACTGACCTTGTGGTGGGCGGCAGCCGAATTCGCCGGCTTCGCGCTGGGATTCTGGCGCCGAGTGGAGGAAGACGACGAGGTGATCAAGAAGACCCTCCCCTCGGCGTTCTGGGCGACCACCGGCCTGCTGCTGCTCTTCGGGGTGACGCGGGAGCTGAATCGCTATTTCGCCCAGAGCGAGCTCGCCCGGGTCACCGCGAAACTGGCCAGCGGGCTCGCGGTCTCCGCCTGGTGGATCGTGTTCGCGGCCGTGCTCATCCTGCTCGGCTTCCGTCGCGGACTCCGAACGGTCAGGGTGGCGGGGCTGCTGGTGGCGGGGATGGCGGTGCTGAAGGTGGTGCTCTTCGATCTCTCGTCCCTGGATGCGCTCTATCGCGTGGGCTCGGTGCTGATCCTGGGAGTCGTGTCGCTGGGGCTGGCGTATATCTATAACAAGCGGGCTACAACTTGAGCTAAGGGCGGTTCAAGCAACTGCTTTTTCCCCGAAAACACGAAGCAGCGAAAGCACGGATTCGGGTCAAGTAGTTTGGGGCGGTTTTGCCAGCTTCACCGACGACCACAACGCGATGCAGACGATCAGCAGGTTCGCCACGATGACCGGCCCCGAGTGCAGAAGGAAGCCGTACGTCATCCAGACTATGGCGCCCAGGGCCTGGATCCTCCGCAAGGTCGACGGGTTCTTGAACATGTAGGAACAGAGAACGACCGCAGTCGCCAGGTATCCCACGGCGTCGTTCATCAGGTTACTCCTTAGAGCTCGGTAGGGATTCATCGATGCGACTCGAACACTGCCCGAATTCAATGTTCTGTCAACCCATGCGCGTCTTCACCGCTCTCGCTTTGTCACTGGCCATCACCGCCTGCAAGAAGGCTGAGATGGCCGACAACCAGGCCTGGCAGGTCTCCATTCGCGGCTACGGCCCCATCCAGGCCGGAATGACGCTAGCCCAGGCGGCCGAGGCGGGCAAGCGGCCGCTCACCGCCATCAATCCGGGATCCGAGGAATGTGATTACGTGCGGTTCGAGGGAGACAGCAGCCGCGGTATCCAGTTCATGGTGGTCCAGGGGCGGATCGCGCGGGTAGATGTGCACGACACCACGATCAGCACCAGCCATGGCATCCGCATCGGGGATTCTGAAGCGACGGTCCAGGAGAAGTACGCCGAGCGGGTCACCGTTTCGCCGCACAAATATGGGGACGGGCATTACCTCGTCGTGGCGCCGGCCACCCCGGCCGACAGCGGCCACGAGATCGTGTTCGAGACCGAGGGCGCGCGGGTCACCACGTATCGCTCCGGCCGGGTGCCGGAAGTGGAATACGTAGAAGGGTGCAGCTAGGTCATCATGAAGTTCGCCATCCCGGCAGTCATTCTTGTCATGCTCGCGGCGGCGGGCTGGTACGCCTACGCCCGGTCCCGCCGGATTCCCGACCGGCTGGAGCCGCTGGGCCCCTTCGAACTGGTCACCCATACTCTGCGTTTTACCTCGGGCTACAACGAGGGACGGATCTACCACGGCACCACCGAGAATTATGGCCTCCGCTACCGGGGCCGGCCGTTCACCATCACCGGCAAGTCCGGGATGTGGGGCGACTCGACCGAAACCTACGAGATTTTCAACTCCCTGATCACCTTCCCCACCGCGGAGCCCGCGCTGGTAGTCAACGTCGGCGATGCCGCCAACTCGAGCTTCTACTACCTGGTCCGGGAGAAGAACGGCGCGGCCGATGCCGAATTCCTTGGGCAAGGCAGTGGCGGCGTGTCGGCGGAATGGCTGGATCCGGCGCCGGGCCAGCAACCGGCAGTCACCGACATCGCACTCCACCGGGGCAAGCTCGAGGGCGGCCGGCTGCTCCTGCTGGGTGACGTCACGGTGCTCGACGTGGATTCGCTCAAAGCCTACCCGGTCCGGCAGCACGAGGGCGCGTATCCCAACCAGTTCAAGCCTCCCATCGCGCTGTCGCCGGACCGCAGCAGCTTCGTGCGGCTGGGATCGGGCGAGTCACCGGAGAACCGGCCGCTGTTCATCGTCTACGATTTTGTCGGCGATAGCTCATACGCCGTTCCCGTGGATCGCTCGGTCATGCGGTATAACAGCTGGGAAGAGATGGACCGCGCCTGGTTTGACCATTATTTCGAGTGGAGGCCCGTGGCCGGCGGGCATGACCGCCTGGCCGCACGGGAGAACGTCGTCCCCCTGGCCTACCAGGGACAGCTCAATATCGACCAATACGACAGCACCTACATCGAGTACAACCTGTTGCCGGTGAAACCGGAGATGCAGGAGGTGGTGATCGGGTTCATCGAGAAGGAATTCGGCGGGAAGCGGCAACCGCTGGCGCAGTACAGCACGACGCCGACCCTGCTGGTGGGATCGGATACCGTCAACGTCCTGCTGCATGACGACCAGGTGGGCGTTTTCATGGATCGGGGGAAGAATCCCCAGGTGATCCGCGATATCGGGGCGCGGTTCGACGGGGTGCTCAAGACCGGAACCTACGACAATCTTTTCCTTCCCTAGCGGCATCCAAGGCGCATCCTCATCTGGAGATTGGGCATGCCGCGCCTCCGCTCGACTCTTGCTTCCGGACTCTTCCTGTTCGCCGCCCTCCTGCTGTTCGCATCTCCTCCGATGAGCTGGGGCGGAGGCGAAGCGACGGACGGAACCCGGTATAAGCTTTCGCCGCTTCAGTTGTCCCACGTCCTCAAGCCACACCAGACCGTCTCTCCCACCGAGGATTGCCGGATTTTCGGGGCCAACCGGTGCCAGGTGGCGCCCGGAGGGGAAGCGGCATTTGCCCGGTTTCGCCTGGTCTACCCGTTGACGATCATGGGGATTGCGGCCTGCCTTCTCGGCACCCTGTTCGGCCTCTTTCCAGCATTGGCCCCGCCGATCCGTGTCGCTACCGGACTCGCCGCCGCCCTGCTTCCAGTGGCCGCGATGACGCTGTTCTCCGTTTCCGCCCGCCCCGCGCTCGAGGGTCTCACCAATACCGACTTTGGGCTGGCCGCGACGCTGGGCACCATGCTGCTGATCCTGGCGATCGCACTGGCCCTGGGAGGAACCGGACTGATTCTCTTCCCCCGGTTACGCGGCGGACACCGGGCAATCGCGCTGGCGGCGCTCCTCGCCCTGCCCTTCATCGGGCTCCGATTGGGGGGCTGGCCGGGAGTGGCAGCGGCGTTCGGGCTGGGCCTCCTGGCCTTCATTACATTATCGGTGTCCTTCAAGTCGCTTCCCCCAGCCAATACGTGATCGTCGAACGGATGCCCCATGCCGCGCAGGAAAGCCACGACGGTGAAAGAGTACCTCGATCGACTGCCGGAAGCGACACGAAAAACCCTGGCCAGGGTGCGCCAGGTCGTGAACAAGAACCTCCCGGGGGGATACCGGGAAACCATGGCTTATGGGATGATTGGCTGGGGCGTTCCGCTCTCCCGGCTTCCCAATACCTACAACGGCCTGCCGCTCTGTTACGCGGGCCTGGCCGCGCAGAAGAACTACAACTCGCTCTACCTGTTGGCCGCCTATGGCGATCCCCGGCAGAAAGCGAAACTGGTGGAGGGATTCAAAAAGGCGGGGAAGAAACTGGACATGGGAAAGTCCTGCATCCACTTTCGAACGGTTGAGGATCTCCCGCTCGACACCATCGCCGAGGTGGTTGCCAGCATACCGGCGGAGGCGTACATCAAAGTATACGAGAACTCGCGGCGGCGACCATGACAACAGCCCTCAACCCGACCACCGAATTCCGGGACATCCAGAACCCGTACTCCGGCGAAGTGGTCGGCCGCGCAGCGTTGGCAAGCAAGCCCCAGGTCCTTGCGGCCATTGCGCGGGCAACCACCTGCGCCGCGGAAGCCGCCGCGCTGCCTTCCCATGCGCGGGCAGCCGCGCTGGAGCGGGTCCGGGCCGGTCTGGCCGAGCGCCGAGAAGAAATCGCCCGGGTGTTGGCCCAGGAAGCGGGGAAACCCCTGAGCCTGGCCCGCACGGAGATCGACCGGGCGGTGTTCGTGTTTCAGCAGGGTGCAGAGGAAGCCAAGCGGATCGGCGGTGAGGTTCTACCCATGGACCTGATGCCGAACGGGGACCGGCGCTGGGCGATCACCCGTCGTTTCCCCCTCGCCCCGATCGCGGCGATCACTCCGTTCAACTTTCCGGTTCTCCTGGCGGCCCACAAACTGGCACCCGCGATGGCCTGCGGCGCAACGATGGTCCTGAAGCCTCCTCCGCAGGACCCGCTTTCCACGCTTCTGCTGGGCGAGATCGTCGAGCAGAGTGGCTATCCCACCGGGGCGATCAGCATCCTCCCCTGCACCAATGACGATGCCGCTCCGCTGCTGGACGATCCCCGGATCCGCATGGTGACCTTCACCGGCTCGGCACGAGTCGGCTGGATGATCCGGCAGCGGGCGGCTACGAAGCGCGTCGCGCTGGAGCTGGGCGGCAACGCGGCCGTAATCATTGAGCCCGATGCCGACCTGGCTCATGCGGTGCAACGCTGCGTCGCGGGCGGTTACCTCTATGCCGGCCAGTCCTGCATCTCGACTCAGCGCATCCTGGTCCACGAGCGAGTGTACCCGGCGTTTGTCGAGCGCTTCGTGCCCGCGGTGGCCGGGCTTCGAACCGGCGATCCCCTGGCCGAGGGAGTCGACGTCGGCCCGATGATCGACGAAGCCAATGCGCGGCGGGCCGAGGAGTGGATCGAGGAGGCGCGCAGCAAAGGCGCCAAGGTGGTGGGCGGATCCCGGCAGAATGCAGTTCTGGCACCGGCCGTGATCCTCGACAGCACCAGCGACATGCGAGTAAACTGCGAGGAGGTCTTTGCACCGGTGACCACTGTGCGGCCCTACCGCGAGCTCGACCAGGCGATCGCGATGGTGAATGATTCGCCCTACGGCCTGCAGACCGGCCTGTTCACGTTTGACATGCGCACCATCCTCGGCGCCTTCGAGCGGCTCGAGGTGGGCGCGGTGGTCATCAATGACGTACCGGGGTTCCGGGTCGACCACGTGCCCTACGGCGGGGTCAAGCAATCCGGCATCGGGCGGGAGGGAGTGCGCTCCGCCATCGAAGAAATGACCGAGCTACGAGTGTTGATGCTGGGGAGTGAACGGTAAGACTGCACGATAGGTTGTCATTCCGAGCGTAGCGAGGAATCTTGCCGGATTTGAGAAGATCCCTCGCTTCGCTCGGGATGACAGCCCCCGGTTCTTGTAGCCAACCTTAACCAAAGCAAACCATGAAACTGGCCGCTGTATTCGCCCTGCTACTCTCAGCCGCAGCGCTCGAAGCGCAGACTCCGGCCACCACCACCCGCGCGATCTTCCAGGCCAAGCAGATTCCCCACGAGGCTGGGTTCCGGGTCTTCATCGTGCCGGACATGGAGGGCATGGGGAGCGCGGTCGACATTCACGAGGTCATCGCCGGGAACGAAGGCGAGCGCTACAAGGACCTCACCAGCCCCGACTACTGGGACCGGTTCCGGTCGCTGCTGACCCAGGAGGTGAACGCTACGATCCGCGGCGCCCGGTTGTCGGGGGCCCGCAGCTTCGTGGTGAACGAAGGGCATGGCGGCAACCTGTTCGCCAACGTGCTGCCCTGGGACCTGGACTCGACCGCGATCCTGGTGCGCGGCTTTCCCAAGCCCCTGGTGATGATCACCGGCATCGACAGCAGCTTCGGCACCCTGATGTTTACCGGCGCCCATGCCAACGCCGGCAGCCCCGGGGTCATGGCCCACAATTTCGCGTTCGACCATTTCACCGTGAACGGCAAGCCGCTGAACGAAGTCGGAATCAACGCACTGATCGCCGGCGAGATGGGAGTCTCGGTTTCGCTGGTGAGCGGCGATGACGTCCTGGTGCAGGAGACCCAGGAAATGCTGGGCAACGGCGTGATTGGCGTCGTAGTGAAGCGGGCGGTCGGCCGGAGCGCCGCGATCACCTACAGTCCCGCGCGAGTGCGCCGGATGCTCCAGACCGCGGCCGCCGAGGCGGTCCGCCGTGAGATGCGCGGCGACTTCAGGCCCTTCACGATGGAGCGGCCCTACCGGGTCGAGTTCACCCTGCGGCGGAGCTATTCGGACAGCACCGTCGCCGCAATCGCCGCGCTGCCTGGTTTCACCCTGGAGAAGACCGGAGAGCGGGATTTCCGCTTTGTGACGGACAGCGCCAAGCAGATGGGATACCTGCTGGATGCCATCGAAGAGACGGTGCTCAGATGAGAAACCCAAACCGGTGGGCCAGTGGGCAGGTGGGTAAATGGGTAATGGGACTGTGGCTGGCCCTCACGACTTCGCTCGCGGCCCAGAACCCGGCCCAACCCGCTGCGCCTGCGCCACCACCGCGCGACACCACGCCGCCAGCGGCCTACTACGGGGTGACCGAGTACCAGGAGGCGCGGCGCAAGCTCGAGCTGGACATGCAGCGCGGGGGGTTCAGCGTCTACATCATCGCGGACATGGAAGGACTGGCTGCGGTGGTCCGCAACGCCACCGAGATGCGGCCGGTCTCCCGCGGCGGATCGGAACAGCATGAACGGTTTCGCCAGGAGCTGACCGACGAGGTGAACGCGGTGATCGCGGGCGCCCGCGCGGCCGGGGCTACCCAGTTCATCGTGAATGAAGGACACGGCGGGACCCTGTTTCGCAACATCCTGGTGGACCAGCTCGATCCCGAGGCCATTCTCATCCGCGGGTACCCCAAACCGATCGTCATGTCCACCGGGCTCAACCCCATGGTGGACGCCATGATGATCGTGGGAGCCCACGCCAACGCCGGCAGCCCGGGCATCATCGCCCACAGCTATGCATTCAGCTCGTTCACCGTGAACGGCCAGGCCCTGAACGAAGCCGGGATCGCCGGCTTCATCGGCGGAGAGATGGGCATTCCCATGGCCCTCGCGGCGGGGGATGACGTACTGACGGGCGAGACCCGGCAAATGCTGGGCGACCTGGAGACCGTCACCGTGAAGACCGCGTTTTCAAACAGCGCGGCGGCAGTCCTCTCCCCGGCGACCGTCCATCGCATGCTGCGCGCCGCGGCGGCCCGCGCGGTGCGCCGGGTGCGGAGCGGCGCGATCAAGCCGCTGGTGATCCAGAAACCCTACGAGGTTCGATTCTGCCTTCGCCGGTCCTTCGACCAATGGGTCAGGGAAACGGTAGGCAAGCTGGACGGGGTAAGGCCGGGCGAGGAGGCCGGCTGTTTCGCCTACACCAGCGATTCGGCGGAGGCGGTGGGTAACCTGCTGAATGAAATCGAGTGGACGGTGCTCAAGCCGTAGGGACCTCCACCCGCGCAATGTGATCCATGAACTTGTGCTGGGGGCCCGGGCTTCGTAGGGTTGGCACTCGAAGTCGTTTTGCGCCTTGAGTTTCAACCTGGGAGACTGTTCCCCATGGCCAATCAACACCAGCGGAGCCGGAGTGCTCCGGACCTGGCAACCGATGAAATCGTGGAGGAGACCCTCAACCCTCACCGCCGCGAAGAACAGCTTCGAGCGGCCGAGGAGGCGAGGAACCGGCTGCTTCAGCGGGGCATCCGGCTGACCGGAGACGAGACCCCCGACAGGCTGTCGGATCTTCAGGATGCTGTCGAGCGATTCGAAACCGTCGTCGAGTCCCGGGGTGGCGATCTCATGGTCGACGACCTCAGGAGCTCGCAGCCGGAGGCGCCTGAGCTGGTTCTCCCCGAGCGCGAACCGGGCGAACCGGCGGGGGACTACATCGCCCGGATCGATGCCGCCGCGGTGAGGCTCAAGTCGAAGAGGTAGTTATTTTCGAGGGATGACTCCACCGGTCACCCTTCGCAGCGCTACCCCGGCCGACGCCGCCGAGTTGGCCGAATTCGCCCGCCGCTGTTTCGCGGAGACGTTCGGCCCGTCCAACACGCCGGAAGATCTCGCGCTTCACCTCTCCTACACCTACTCGCCCGAGCTGCAGCGGCGCGAGCTTTCCAACCCGCGGTTCGTCACGATCCTGGCCGAGTCGGAGGGAAAGCTGGCCGGTTACGGGCAGCTGCGGGAGACGCCGGCCCCGGCATCGGTCACCAGCCCCAATCCTATCGAGCTGCTGCGATTCTACGTGGATAGCTCCTGGCACGGCCGGGGCCTCGCCCGGCTGCTCATGGAGGCGGTGTTCGCGATGGCCCGCTCCCGCGGGGCGGCCAGCGTCTGGCTCGCCGTGTGGCAGGAGAACCCTCGCGCCATCGCTTTCTACTCCAAGCAGGGCTTTCGCACCGTGGGCAGCCAGGAGTTTCTCCTGGGAACCGATGTGCAACTGGACTGGGTCATGGCGCGGGAAATAGAGTAGCGGGGAACCGGGTCCCAAATCATCTTTCAGCCCGCTCCTCGAAAGGAGAACCCATGGACCCCGGAACCCTTGCCCTGTCCATTCCGGTCGTCGCGATCATTTGCGGGACCCTGGTAAAGATGCAGAAAGTCAGGACCGCTGCCAGCGCCGAGCTGCCGGAGGAAGACCTGGCCCGGCTGGACGCCCTCGAGCACGAAGTGATGACGCTGCGCCAGGAGTTGACCGAGGCCCAGGAGCGAATCGACTTCACCGAGCGGCTGCTCACCAAGGGCCGGGACGCGCCGGGGGGCGGCCCGTGAGCACAAGATGAACGACGACCTCGACATCCGGCTCAAGCTGTTCGTCTACCAGACGATCGCGGAGGATGGCCGGCCCCCGACGAGGAACCGGATCGCCAAGGCGCTGCAACTGAGCCTGGGCACCATCGGCGACTCGCTGACCCGGCTCCGGGGCAAGCGGCTCCTGGCCCTGGCCCCCGACTCCGGGGAGATCGCGATGGCACCGCCCTTCTCGGCGGTACCCACTCCCTTCCAGGTCCATTGCGAAGGCAAGACCTTCTACGCCAACTGCGTGTGGGATTCGTACGGGATTGCCGCCGCGCTCCACAAGGACGTCGTTATCGAGACGGGTTGCGGTTGTTGCGGCGAGCCGGCGCGGCTCAAGGTGACCGGAGGAGTCCCCGAGCCCAGCAACTGGGTCGCGCATTTCGCGGTCTCGGCGCGACACTGGTGGGATGACATCACGTTCACCTGAAGCACGATGCTACTCTTCCGGTCGGAAGAGCATGTAGGGCGGTGGTGCAAGGTGCGCGGTTGGCCGAAGCGGCCGCTGGTTACTCTGGATCAGCTCTGGCAACTCTCGGTGGCGTGGTACAGCAACCGGCTCAGCCCGGCCTCCCGGCGCCCCATGGGAGACGAGGTAAAGCAGATTTTCCAAAGGCTCGGGCTGACAGGTGAGTTCTGGGAAGTCTGAAGAAGGGACTAAGGACTAAGGACTAGGGACTAAGGAGTAAGGACTAAGGACTAAGCGTCGGGGAGTCCTCAGTCCTTAGTCCTTGCTCTTAAAACCGCGCCACCTGCTCCATCGCGGCACGCAGGTCTTCGACCTGCGGCAGGATGACATCTTCCAGTTCCGGCGCATAGGCCACGAACGTGTCGGTGGCCGCCACCCGGCGGACCGGGGCGTCCAACCAGGCGAACATCTCGTCG
>DASYPP010000063.1:0-1798 GCA_036006525.1 Gemmatimonadales bacterium | reverse complement strand
TTACCGGAGCACCGTCCTGCCTCAATCCCAGGCCACTGTGGCCGCATCCCAATCAGCCTACCGCAGCGGCTCAGTGGATTTCATGACCCTGCTGGACGCCCAGATGAACGTCAATCGCTACCAGCAGGAGTTGGTTCGGCTGGAAGCCGAACTGGGACAGGCCTTCGCCGAGCTGGAAATGGTGACCGGCACGGTGCTGATCGGCGAAGATGCCACGGCCCGAGGAACTCCTGGAGGTCTACAGTGACCCGCAACCTCAAGATCGTCCTCGTGGTGCTCGCCCCGGTGGTGGCAGCCGGAGCCGTCTGGATCCTGGCGCCAGCTTCGGAGCAGGCTCCGGTCCCGGCAGCCCACAACCACGCCACAGCCGCGGCCTCGACGAGACCCCAGGTAGTCATGCTGCCCGAAGCTGAAGCTCGGCGGATCGGCGTAACCTTCGCGGCAGTGAGCATGACTCCGCTGGAGCGGGAAATCCGCACTGTCGCCCAGGTGACCTACGATGAGACGCGGGTGACTTCCATCACCAGCAAGGTGGATGGCTGGGTGGATCGTCTTTACCTCAACTCCACCGGCCAGCCGATCCGCCAGGGCGAGGCACTTTTCGCCCTGTACTCGCCGATGATCGTGACCGCCGAGCAGGACCTGGTCCTCGCCCGGAAGCTGGCGCAGGATGTCGCGGGCGGTACCGAGGACGCTCGCAGCGGCGCCAGCACGCTGGCCAGCGCGGCCCGCCAGCGGCTCCGCTACTGGGACGTCGCCGACGAGGAGATCACCCGGGTCGAGCGAACCGGGGAAGTCAGCCGGGCGGTAACCATGCGATCGGCGGTTTCGGGCGTCGTCCTCGAAAAGCTGGTGCTCCAGGGTCAACGGATCATGGCAGGCGATCCGATCTACCGCATCGCCGATCTCTCCACGGTCTGGGTGGAGGGACAGGTGTTCGAGCGCGACCTCACCGCGGTGCGGGTGGGTCAGCGGGTGAGCGCCGAGTTCCCGGCCATGCCGGGGGACATCCGGACCGGCATCATCAGCTACATCGCACCGGTGCTGGGCGCTGAAACCCGGACCGCGACGATCCGGGTAGTCCTCAGTAATCCCGGACTTCAGCTCAAGCCGGGGATGTATGCCACTCTCCGTTTCACCGCTGCCACCGCGCCGACCCTCAGCATCCCCCGCTCCGCCGTCCTGGTCACTGGTGCGCGGGCGCTCGTGTTTCTCAAGCGCGCCGACGGCGCCTTTGAGCCGCGCGAACTGACACTCGGCATCGTGACTGACGAGCGGGTGGAGGTTCTGCACGGATTGATCGCCGGTGACACGGTGGTTGCGTCCGCCACCTTCCTGGTGGATGCCGAGTCCAACCTCGGCACCATCATGGGTGGGATGGGAGGCATGCCCGGAATGGACATCGCGCCGCAAGACTCCCTGGCGGAACGGAAATAGCCATGCTCCGGAAGATTATCGACTGGTCGGTGTCCAACATACTCCTCGTGGTGCTGGCAACAGTGGCACTGGTGGCGGGAGGCGTATGGGCGGTCCGCGCGACGCCGCTGGAAGCGCTCCCGGACCTTAGTGATGTGCAGGTCATCGTGCAGGCCGATTACAGCGAGCAGGCCCCGCGCATCGTCGAGGACCAGGTCACCTATCCGATCGCCGCGGAAATGCTCAAGGTACCCGGCGCCCACACGGTACGAGGGTACTCGTTCTTTGGGGTATCGTTCGTTTACATCATCTTCGACGACGGCACCGATCTCTACTGGGCGCGCACCCGGGTCCTGGAGTACCTGAGCGGACTCAAGGCAAA
>DASYPP010000062.1:0-80875 GCA_036006525.1 Gemmatimonadales bacterium | reverse complement strand
CCTCTCTTCCGTTGGTCGCGCTGACGGCGTGGCAGGCATTAGTGGAAATCGGAAGGCTTGGTGCCAGCCAACGTGTGTTGATTCACGCGGGCAGCGGCGGCGTGGGGAGCGTGGCCATCCAGTTGGCCCGACACCTCGGCGCAACGGTCTTTACCACCGTCGGGAAACGCAACGTCGAATTGGTGAAGCGCCTCGGCGCGAACGTCGCCATCGACTATCGCACCGAACGGTTTGAAGACGTGGCCACAGACTGTGACGTGGTGCTGGACAGTGCAGGCGGTGATACTCTGGTACGGTGTTTCGAGTGCGTGAAACCCGGCGGTGTCGTGGTGAGCATCAACAGCAACACGCCGTCCCCAGCGTTTGCCCGAAGCTGGGGGCTCAATCCCATTCATCGTTTTCGCGATCAAGGTACTGTCTCGAAAAACCCTGTCTGCAGCGCGGAAGCACAAGGCCCGTTATGAGTACTTTTTCGTGCATGCGGATGGAGAACAGCTGAGCGAAATCGCGCGGTTGGTGGAAAGCGGCGCCATCACTCCGTTGGTGGATAAGGTCTTTCGGCTCGACGAGGTGCGTGATGCACTCGCCTACTCCGAGTCCGGGCGGGCGACGGGAAAGGTGGTCATCAAGGTTGTGTGAGTGTTCCACGCACATCCGCCGTGAGCTTCCAGCTCAGAACTTCCTGCCGCGGAAGCATCTCTCGCAGCGTGGCCATTTCTCCCGCCAATAGCTCCCGCAGCCGGGCGTGGTACTTCTCCGGAATCTCGCGACCGGGATTGGCGTTGAGTCGTTGTTGCAGTGGCATTTCGTTCCAGGGCATCGCGGCCGGGTCGGCGCCGATGTGATTCAGTATCCTGGTGAGCAGATCTTTCGGTTCCCGGGCGAGGCTCTCAAAGAACTCGATGAGCAGCTGCTCGGCGGGGAACACCTCGAGCCAATTGCGCAGGATGACGGAAAAGCGGCTGCGGCTGAGTACGGCCTCGCTCTCAAGGTGGTGCAGGAACTCCGTTTCCGGGACATCGCTGACCGCGCGGCGCCGATTCCGCGCCAGCGCCATCTCGGACTGGGACCACGCCCGTTCCACCGGGTTCCGCAGGATCAGCACCAGGCGCATGCCGGGATTCAGGGCGTGCACCGCGCGAATTCGCTCGACCGGCAGTATCGAATAGGCCGGGGTGATCTCGCCCCGCAGCTTCCCGGTCATTCCCCGAAAGTGAAAGCGGTACCAGTCCAGTCCCCGCCAGTAGTTGCCATCGAAGAAATGCATCTCCTTGCGAGGCGGCAGGCCGAGGTGGGGATGGTAGCGCAGCATCTTGTCGAGCCAGGTGGTGCCGCATTTCTGCCCGCCGATACCGAGGAACCGGGGGACGTGGGTCGATCGGGCCGATGGATTGAGGCGGTAATAGACCGCGGCCTCCGCCATTTCTAAGCGGGAGACGGCGGGGCGGAGCGTTCTCCTGAGGAAGCGGCGAAAGCGGGACGACATTGAGGAAAAGAGTGCTTCACCCGCGGGATTCCTGCAATAGCCGAACGCCGGCTCACCCTGCTTAAGTTTATGGCATGCCTCGCTTCACCACGCTGCTGTTCGACCTCGATGGCACTCTCATCGACTCCATCCGCCTGATCCTGGACAGCTACCATCACACTCTGGAGACCCATGGCCTCCCCGCCCGGAGCGACGCGGAATGGCTGGCCGGGGTGGGGACACCGCTCCGGGTCCAGTTCGCCGAACTGGGCGTGACCGCGGAACGGATGGATGCGCTGATCGAGACCTACCGGGAGTACAACATCGCCCACCACGATGCGCGGGTGATTCCCTACAACGGGGCCGTCGAGCTGATTCGCCGGGTGGAGGCGGCAGGCTTCCAGGTGGGGCTGGTCACCAGCAAGAACCGGCAAGGCGCGATTCGCGGCCTCACGCTGGCCGGCATCACCGAGCATTTTGACGTGCTGGTCTGCGCCGACGACGTCCAGCATCCCAAGCCGCATCCGGAGCCCGTCATCATGGCGATGGCCCAGCTGAGCGCCGAGCCGGAGGCCACCCTCTTCATCGGTGACAGCATCCACGACATGCAATGCGGCCGCGCGGCCGGGGTCCGGACCGCAGCGGTCCTCTGGGGACCCTTCGGCCGCGAACACCTCGAGTCCACCCACCCCGACTACTGGCTGGAGACCCCTACCGACCTGCTACGACTGCTTTCCCTCACCCCTTAACCACTGTCCCGTTCCGGCAGAGGGAGTTGGGGGAGAGGCACTGTCACGGTTGTGTCACGAACCATGGCCGGGTATTTTTTCCCCCGTTCTCACCTACGGAGTTCCCGGTGCGCCTCCTTCCCCGCGATGAACGATTCTTCGATCTCTTCACCCAGGTTGCCGAGCTTAACGTAGAGGCCGCAGCGAAACTCCTCGAACTGATTACTGCCGAGGACGCCCGGCGCGGCCCCATTGCCGAGGCGATCAAGCGCTACGAACACCAGGCCGACGAGCTGACCCACCAGGTGGTGGCCAGGCTGGACCGGAGCTTCATCACACCGCTCGACCGCGAAGACATCCACATGCTGGCCAGCCGGCTCGACGACATCCTGGACCGGATCGACGGGACTGCGCGGCGGACCGTGATCTTCCGTCCCGGTGAATCGCCCAAGGGCGCCATCATGCTGGCTGAGGTGGTGCACAGGGCCACGCTGCGGCTGCTGGATGCCGTCAAGGTGCTCGACCACCGGAAGGCCCAGGTGGTGATCAATGCCTGTATCGAAGTCAAGCGGATGGAAGAGGAAGGCGATGCCATCTATCACGAATGGCTGGCCAAGCTCTTCGACGGCCACACCGAGGCGCTCGCAGTGATGAAGTGGAAGGAGATCTACGACACCCTGGAGAAGACGCTGGACCAGGCCGAGGACGTGGCCAACGTGCTGGAGTCCATCGCCATCAAGCACAGCTGACCATGCCCCACACCGTAACACTGGTCCTCGTCATCATCGGTGTGGCGCTGATCTTTGATTTCATCAACGGCTTCCACGACAGCGCCAATTCCATCGCCACCGTCGTCTCCACCCGGGTGCTCTCCCCTGGAATCGCAGTGGTGTGGGCGGCATTCTTCAATTTCGTCGCGGCGTTCACAGTGGGTACCGCGGTGGCCAAGACCATCGGCAAGGGGCTGATCGACCCGTCGGTCGTTGACCCCACGCTCATCCTGGCGGCGCTGATCGGCGCCATCGTCTGGAACCTGACCACCTGGTGGCTGGGCCTGCCCTCGTCTTCTTCTCACGCGCTCCTGGGCGGGCTGGGCGGCGCCGCCATCGCCAAGGCAGGACTGGGCTCGCTCATCGTCTCCGGATGGGTCAAGCCTATCCTCTTCATCTTTCTCTCCCCGCTGATCGGCATGGTGCTGGGTTTCAGCCTCACGGTGGGATTGTCGTGGCTGGTCTACCGGCGGCACGCGAACCGCACCGAGCGACTGTTCCGCCGCCTTCAGCTGGCGTCCGCCGCCCTCTACTCCATCGGCCATGGCGCCAATGACGCCCAGAAGACGATGGGCATCATCGCGGGACTGCTGGTATCGGTGCAGGGACTCTTCGTAAACCAGGTCGGGATGCTCCATCACCTCTACCTGCCCAGCGCCGATCACATTCCTTTCTGGGTGGTGATGGCGGCTCAGGCCGCAATCGCTGCCGGCACCGCGGCGGGCGGCTGGCGGATCGTGAAGACCATGGGCACCAAGATCACCAAGCTGCGCCCGTTCGGCGGGTTCTGCGCCGAAACCGCCGGAGGGATTACGGTGCTCATGGCCTCGCATCTCGGCGTTCCGGTCAGCACCACACATACCATTACCGGCGCGATCGTTGGCGTGGGGGCGAGCACCCGGATATCAGCGGTGCGATGGGGGGTGGCGGGACGAATTGTGTGGGCCTGGATACTGACGATACCGCTGGCGGCGGCGATGGCAGCTCTCTGCTACGCGATTCTCAGATAGACGGTAAGACGGTAAGGCGGTAGGGCGGTAAGAAGCGTCTGGTCGTTTTAAGCGACAAATGGGGTGCCAGGCCTCGGCATGAACCGAAGCTCAGGCGGCGCGTCGCACGAGGTGACTGGCCTGGACGCGGTATTGCTCAATCAACTCATCGAAGATGAAATCCCACCGCCGTTCGCACCCGGTCTTCCGCGCGCCGGCCGCGAGGACGCGCCGCAGATCCTCATCGGCCAGCAGCCGGTCGAGACCCGCCGCGATTGCCGCGGGATTCCCCGGCGCCACCAGCCAGGCGTTGCTCCCGTGCCGGGCAAACTCCACCACCCCGCCCGCCGCGGCGGCCAGGCAGGGCAGTCCCGACGCCATCGCTTCCAGCAGGACGTTGCCGAACGTCTCGGTGGTGGACGGAAAAGCGAAGATATCCGCCGAGGCATAGGCGGCGCTGAGATCGACCCCTTCCCTGAGGCCGGCCAGCACCAACCCGGGAATCTCGCGCTGGGCGAGCTCGGCCTCCATCGGACCGCGCCCCACCAGCACCAGCCGCGCATCGTCCCGGCGTCCCAGCATCTGCCAGGCCTGGAGCAGCAGGTCCAGGTCCTTCTCCCGGGCGATGCGTCCGACGTAGGTGACCAGGAAGTCGCGCGGTTCCAGCCCCAGCGCACGACGGTAAGTTTCGCTGCGGTATCGGGGGTGGAACGACTCGGTGTCGACGCCCCGGGTCCAGATCCCGGTGTTGGGGATACCGCGCGCGTTCAGGTGTCGTTCGTAGACGCCGGACGGCGACAGCACGATGCCGGTTTGCCGGTAGAACCAGCGCAGGTAGCTCCATCCCGCGCCCATGACCCAGTCGAGCCCGTAACGCGCGGCGTACTTCTCGTAGTCGGTATGGGCGGATGCGACGGCCGGGATGCCCAGCTCGCGCGCGACCCTGAGGCCCATCTTCCCCATGGCGAACTCGGTCGCCACGTGGACAATGTCGGGAGCGAACACCGCGACATCCTGCAGCACGGCGCGATGCCGGGGAAATGCCCACTGCACGTCGGGATAAAGGAAAAGCGGAATGGAAGGGGAGCGATGCACCTCGGGGCGGTCGGCCACGCCGGGGGGAAGGTCATACGTTGCGGAATACACCCGCACCTCGTGCCCTCGGGCCTGGAGCGCATCGACCAGGCGCACCAGGGTCACCCCGACGCCGCTCACCATCGGCCAATAGACTTCGGAAAACAGGGCGATTCTCATTTTAACGCGTATGGCTTATGGCGTATGGCAGCCGGTCGATTATTCGCCATCATTGTGGTAACTCGTCATGGATATCTCGCTTGGACGTTGCCATATGCCATCAGTCATATGCCGCCGGATTCCCATCCGATGCTTGACAGCGAGCTGGGGCGGCTGGCTTCGAACCAGCAACCTCCCGGTTAACAGCCGGGCGCTCTGCCAATTGAGCTACACCCCAATACTTCGCCAAATCTAACGGCACTATACTATTAGAGCATGGGCGAACCCTCAGTCCACGGCATCATCCTGGCCGCCGGCAAAGCGGAACGATTCGGTCGCGACAAGCTCACGGTCGAGTATCAGGGGCGGGCGCTGGTCTCCCACGTCTTCGGCGTGGTCGCTGCCGCGGTGCGGCAGGGATTACTGGCCGGAGGATTTGTGGTGCTGCGCGCCGGAGCGCATTCCATCGAAGCCCTGGCCCGGCAGGAGGGCCTCACGCCGGTCGTGAATCCCGATGCCGATGCCGGGATCTCCGCGTCGCTCCGGGCCGGGCTCGCCGCCATCGACTCGGCCGGCCCCCGGGCCGGCGCCGCCATGGTGTTCCCCGGCGATCAGCCCCACGTGCGGCTCGACGTGATCGGCCGGTTGATCGAGACCTGGCGCCGTGGCGGGAGTCCGGCGGTCCGGCCCCGCTACAGCGAAGAGCCCGGTTCGCCCAATCACCCGGTTCTGCTCGACGCTACCCTGTGGCCGCTGGTGTCCCGACTCGCCGGCGACTCCGGCTTTGCCTCCATCTTTCGCGAGCATCCCGAGCTGGTCACTACTATCGACGTGGCCGGCCGCAACCCGGACATGGACACCCCCTTGGATCTCCTGCAATCCTCGCCAGCGCAATGAATTTTTCTTTCAGCGGAACCGCCGAAACCAGGGCACCGATTTCCACCGTGTGGCAACGGCTTACCGACCCCCAGGTGGTCGGGGCCTCCGGCCCCGGAGTCCAGCGCGTCGTGGTCCAGGATCCCAACCACTTCCAGGTCATCACCGGCATCAAGCTGGGCTCGTTCAAAGTGGATTTCACCATGCACGTCGAGCTGCACGACCTGGTCCCCGAGCAGGAATTCAAGATGAAAGCCCGGGGCAAGGCGACGGCCTCTTCCATCCAGGTCGACTCCCGGGTGCACCTGGAACCTCTCGCCGACGGCCACACTCAGCTCAATTGGAACGCGACCACCGACATCAGCGGATTTCTCGCCCGTATCGCGGGCAAGCGGCTTGAGGTCCTGGCCCGGGACCTGACCGAGCGCTTTTGGCAGCGCTTCGTCGCGGCAACCGAGGCCGCCGCCTGATGCGGGACCTGGTGACCGCGCTCCAGGCGCTGGGAACCGGAGGGAAAATCGGGAGGGCGGTGGTCATCGGCCTCAGCGGGTCGGCCCCCCGCCAGCCCGGCGCCACACTGCTGGTGCGGGAGGATGGCGCCATGGCGGGCTCCGTGTCCGGCGGGTGCGTGGAGACCGCGGTGGCCGGTGAAGTGATGGAGGCGATAAAGGCCGGCGAGTCGCGAGTCCGGCGCTACGGCGTCAGCGATGAAATGGCGTGGAGCGTCGGCCTGGCCTGCGGCGGCACCATCGAGGTGCTGATCGAACCCAGGGTGACGAGCATGGTGCGGGGCGTGCTCGACGACCCCGAGTCAGCGGTCGTCGCTACCGTCGTCGCAGGTGTCCAGCCGATCGGCCTTGCGTGGCTGTTCAAGGAAGACGGCGGGGAGGCCGGACCGGGAGAACCCGACTCGGACCTTCGAGCTGCAGCCCAGGGAGCGCTGCGAGACCGCATCAGCCAGGTCGTCGTCATTGGCAAGGAAGCGCAGCGCACCTCGTACTTCCTCGAAGTGTTTCCTCGCCGGCCCCGGCTCCTTATCGTGGGCGCCGTCCAGGTCGCCGCGGCGCTGGTCCCGATCGCGAAGCAGCTGGGCTACTACACCATCGTGGCCGACGGCCGGGAGGAGTTCCTCAATCGCCAGCGTTTCCCCGACGCCGACGAGCTGATCCAGGACTGGCCCGACCAGGTGTTCCCCCGGGTCGGCGTGGATGCCGCCACCTATGTCTGCGTACTTTCTCACGATCCCAAGTTCGATGAGCCGGCGCTCGATCTGGCGCTCCGGTCGAAGGCGGCGTATATCGGCGCTATCGGATCCCGGAAGACCCAGGCCGCCCGCCGCGACCGGCTCATTGCGGCGGGGTTTGGCCCCCCGGACCTGGCCCGGCTGCACGGACCGATAGGACTCGACCTGGGCGGCCGGGAACCGGCCGAAATCGCACTCGCCATTCTCGCGGAGATGACCATGGTGCGGTATGGGAAGCTCCCCGCGTAACGTCTTCATAGCCGGCGGCACCGGCTACATCGGCACCCGGCTGATCAAAGCGCTGCTTCGGCGCGGTCACCAGGTCAGGGCGCTGGCCCGCCAGGGCTCGGAACGGAAACTCCCGGCTGGCGCGGTGCCCGTCACCGGCGATGCGCTGCACGGTATCAGCTACGCCGGCCAGGTCCCGCCATCCGACACCTTCGTCCACCTGGTGGGCGTCTCCCATCCCTCGCCGGCCAAGGCCCAGGACTTCCTCCGGATCGACCTTGCCTCGGTGCAGGCCGCCGTGCCGGCGGCGGTCGTGGCCGGGATTCGAAACTTCGTGTACGTGAGTGTCGCCCACCCCGCTCCGGTTATGCGGGCGTACGTGGCGGCCCGGATGCGGGCCGAGGAGATCATTCGAAGCAGCGGACTGGCCGCGACGATGATCCGACCCTGGTACGTCCTCGGCCCCGGGCATCGCTGGCCCTACGCCATGGTCCCGGTGTACTGGCTCCTCAAGCTCCTGCCACCCACTCGCGCCGGCGCGCTCCGGTTGGGGCTGGTCACCTGGCGTCAAATGGTGAGCGCGCTGGTGTATGCGGTGGAAGCACCGAGCGATGGACTCCGGGTGATGGAGGTGCCGGAGATTCGGGCGGCGTTAGATTTTCAGGCCATATGACTCCACCTGAAGGCCTCTACTTCGCACGAGCCAGGTCCGGCCCGGGTTTATGGATCGTTGTCCTGGTGCTGATCGGCGCCGCCGGGGTCTGGCTCTGGAGCGAACGGCGGGAGAAGCCGCCCGGGCAGGCCCGTGCCATCGCGGCAGCCGAGGCCGACTCCAGCGGAGTCATCAGTGTTCCCGAGTCGGCGATCGTGACCGGTGACGACAACAATCGGTTGCCGGGCCCGGTGCCGGTGCCGGTGACTCCGGAGGTCTTTACTGCCCCGGCACCGACGTTCCAGAATCCCAGCGCAGTTCCCATGGGAAACTTCCTCGACTATGCGCGCCAGATGCAGTTCGATCCGTCTCGGGGCCAGGATCTCCAGCTCCCCGCGGACTCCTTCGGACGCGAGCCCATGATCCACCTGGAACCACTCGCCGGACTCCGCCGCCTGGATTCTCTCGCCCTGTCCCAGGGTCGGATCCTGGCGCGGATGCGGAGCGACGTCCCCTTCGCCTCGCTGGGCTTGCGAAGCGGCGACAACTTTCTCTGGGTCCGCGGCACACTGGGCAACACCCTGCCCGGCGAACTCTGGACGACGTCCGCCCTGGCCTCCCCGCGACAAATCCTGCTCGCCTATTCTCCCCGCGCCCCCGCGGAAATCCCGCCCGGCAAGGATGCCTGGTGGATCGGGGACGACGCGAAGGGGCGGCAGCTGTGGATTGTGTGCGGCAAGGGATGGTGTCATAGCTAGGCGGCAGGGCGGTACGGCGGTAAGGCGGTAAGTTTGTCCTCTGCGAAACCTCTGCGCGCTCCGCGGCTCTGCGGTGAAGCGCGCCAAAGATTCAATCGCACTGGATCCCTACGCACAGGCTGATAATGCGCCGACTCCTTTTTCTATCGCTCTTGCCCTTCCTCGCCCTAGGTTCACTGCCAAGGGCCGAGTTCGATATCGTCATCAGGAACGGCACCATCTACGATGGCCGGGGCGGCGCGCCGTTTGTCGGCGATATCGCGATCAGGGGAGATAGCATTGTGCAGGTCGGAGCAGTCGGTGGACGAGGCACGACCGAGGTGGACGCCCGGGGCCTGGCCGTGGCTCCCGGGTTCATCAACATGCTGAGCTGGGCCAACGAGTCGCTGATCCAGGACGGGCGTTCCCAAAGCGATATCCGGCAGGGAGTGACCCTCGAGGTCATGGGCGAGGGCGAATCAATGGGCCCGCTCAGTGATTCGATGAAGAAGCTGGCGCCGCTCGAGCAGGGCGACATCAAGTACGACGTGTCCTGGACCACGCTGGGAGAGTACCTCAGCTGGCTGGAGCACCGGGGGATCTCAACCAACGTCGCCTCCTTCGTCGGCGCGGCGACGATCCGGGAGAACGTGATCGGCTGGGATAACCGCCCGCCCACGGCGTCGGAGCTGACTCGAATGGAGGCGCTGGTGCGCCGGGCAATGGAAGAAGGCGCCCTGGGTGTCGGATCCTCGCTGATCTATGCGCCGGCCAACTATGCCCGCACCGACGAGCTGATCGCGATGTCGCGGGTCGCGGCGCAATACAACGGGATGTACATCTCCCACATGCGGGACGAAGGGCGCCACCTGCTTGAAGCGCTGGACGAATTGATGACCATCGCGCGGGAGGCGGGTATCCGCGCCGAGATCTATCACGTGAAGGCCTCGGGGCGGCCCAACTGGGGCAAGATGGACACGCTCATCGCGCGGGTGGAGGCGGCACGGGCCCGTGGGCTGGCGATCACCGCCGACATGTACACCTACCCCGCCAGCAGCACGGGGCTCGATGCGACGATGCCGACCTGGGTCCAGGAAGGCGGCCACCGGGCCTGGGTGGAACGGCTCAAGGACCCGGCGATTCGCGTCCGGCTGGGCCGCGAGATGCGGGGCGAAGGCGGCGACTACGACAACTTCTTCGCCAACAGCGGCGGGCCCGGCGGCATCCTGCTCGCCGGGTTCAAGACCGACAGCCTGCGTTACCTCACGGGGAGGACGCTGGCCCAGGTCGCGGCGATGCGGGGCACCTCACCCGAAGAGACAGCCATGGACCTGGTAATCCAGGACGACAGCCGGGTCGATTGCGTCTTTTTCACGATGTCGGAAGACAACGTGCGGAAGCAAGTGCAGCTACCCTGGGTGAGTTTCGGGTCGGATGGCGCCTCCAACTCGACCGAAGGCGTCTTCCTCAACAGCAACCCGCACCCCCGGACTTACGGGAACTTCGCCCGGCTGCTGGCCAGGTACGTGCGCGATGAGCACCTGGTGCCGTTGCCGGAGGCAATCCGCCGGCTCACTTCGCTGCCGGCGTCCAACCTCCGGATCCAGCGGCGCGGCAGCCTGGTGCCGGGGAACTTCGCGGACGTTGTGGTGTTCGACCCGGCCACTATCCAGGACCACGCGACCTTCGAGCAGCCTCACCAGTACGCCACCGGTATGGTGGACGTGTTCGTGAACGGCGTGCAGGTCCTCAAGAACGGAGAACATACCGGGGCCATGCCGGGGAGATTTGTGCGCGGCCCCGGGTACCAGACGAGCAATTGAGAACTGCAACATCCAACGCAGAGCCGCGGAGGCGCCGAGATTCGCGGAGCTGGTCTACTGACCTTACGCCAAGGAAACCGAACACCAGAAGAGACAAACAGTATTTGTTCTGCGATACTCTGCGCCTCTGCGTCTCCGCGTTGGATGTGGCAAAGCTCGGCAGCCGCGCAGTTGTCAACGACCCCGCTAGTGATTCGGCAAGTACTCAACTCCAGCTTTCATCACCCAGCTCACTCGCTCCGTCACCCTGATATCCTCCAGCGGATTACCCGGGACCGCAACCAAATCAGCCAGTTTTCCCGGGGCGATCACCCCACGATCATCCACGCCGAGCAGGTCGGCCGCGTACAGCGTGGCGGCGCGAATCGCGTCGACGGGCTTCATCCCCCGGCGGACCAGCGCGGCAAACTCGGTTGCGTTGGTGCCATGGGGGATAACCGCGGCGTCGGTGCCGAACGCGATCTTGACGCCGGCCCGGATGGCGCGGCTCACGCTCTCCCTCGCGAGCGGGATCAGGCGCTCCGCCTTGGACCGGATCGGAGGGGGGAGGTTGTTGAGATCAATGCGATCGGCGAGGCTGGTCGTGGGCACCAGGTAGGTCCCCTGGGCTTTCATGAGGGCGATCGCTTCATCGCTCAACATGGACCCATGCTCGATGGAATTGACTCCCGCCCGGACGGCCGCGAGGATGCCCTCGGTCCCATGGGCGTGGGCCGCGACCCGGAGCCCGTGGCGATGGGCCTCCTCCACGATGGCCCGCATCTCCTCCTCGGAGAGTTGCTGCGCCCCAACCGGGCCCTCGAATGACAAGACACCGGCGGTCGCGCAGATCTTGATGACCTGGGCGCCGTGCTTGATCTGGTAGCGTACCGCTCGCACGACCGCGTCCACCCCATCCGCCACCCCCGACTCAATTCCGCCTTCCAGAATCCCCGGCGCATACCCGGTGACGTCGCAATGCCCGCCGGTGATCCCAATGGCGTGGCCGGCTGGAATGATCCGCGGCCCTTCGACGTCTCCCCGGTCGATCGCGTGCATGAGCGCCACGTCACTGAACCCGCCCGCGCCCAGGTTTCGCACCGTGGTGAATCCGGCGCGCAAGGTGAGCCGGGCATTGTGGGCACCGCGAAGGGCTTCGTCGGCTGGGCCTTCCCGCACATCCCGCGTCACCCAGTCGCCCGAGAGATCGCCGGTCAGGTGCACGTGCATGTCGATCAGGCCGGGCAACAGGGTCACATCGCCCAGGTCGATCACCCGGGCACCGGCCGGCGCCTGTCCCGATTCAACCGACAGTATCCTCCCGGATTGCACGGCGACGACCGGGTTCGCGACGATGACGCCCCTGACGACATCGAGCATCCGGGCGGCCCGAATGACCGTCACCGAGTCTTGGGCAGGGGCTGGCGTCGAGATGCATACCCACAGCGCTGCCAGGACCAGGGGGAGGCGCTTCATGCGTGGCGTCCTTTCTCCATCGGGTGGGCCTCTTCCGTCTCAATTGGGGCCGGACTAAGATATAGCCCCCACAAGCTCCCATCGACTCCTCAAAAGGCCTTTACATGAAACCGGTGTCTGTCTTCACCTGGCTCCTGGCCGGCGGCCTGCTCGCCTCGGGTTGCTCCCATTCTTCTCCGACCACGGCCGCTTCCCCCGCCGGCGCCGGGCCGGGCGCAGCACCCTCCGGCCGCGACACTACCCATGCCAAGCCCCGCATCCGGCCCTATAAAGATGTGGTGACCGACCGCGCCAAGACCGACTCCGGCCTGTTCATCGTGCATCGGATCGGGGATTCCCTGCTGTACGAAATCCCCACCGCCATGCTCAACCGGGAGATGCTCCTGGTGAGCCGGATCTCCCGGACCGCCACCGCCATCGGCTATGGCGGCGAGGAAGCGAACGAGGAAGTGGTGCGCTGGCAGCGCCAGGGCGATCGCATCCTGGTCCGCACCGTGAGCTACGTGAACGTCGCGGACGATTCCCTGCCCATCGCGACCGCGGTGCACAATTCCAACTTCGAGCCGATCGTCGCGGCCTATCCGATCCTGGCGTACAACCAGGACTCCAGCAACGTCGTCATTGACGTGACCGCCCTGTTCACCAAGGACGTCCCGGTCGTCGGCCTGAGCCAGGATCGGCGAGAGGCGTACGGAGTCCGCCGCCTCGACGAGGGCCGCTCGTTCCTCTCCTCGGCCCACAGCTATCCCCGCAACATCGAAGTCCGTACCGTCCTGACCTACGAAGCGACCAAGGCGCCCTCCAACACCGAGACCGGGACGATCTCGCTGGAGATGGCGCACTCGATGATCCTGCTGCCCGACCGCCCGATGCAGGCCCGGCTTTACGACGAGCGGGTTGGCTTCTTCCGGATCGAGCAGACCGACTATGGCCGCGACGAGCAGCGGGCCGACCGGCGCCGATACATCACCCGCTGGCGCCTGGAACCGAAGGATACGGCGGCGTTCAACCGCGGCGAGCTGGTCGAGCCGGTGCACCAGATCGTGTATTACATCGACCCGGCCACCCCGATGAAGTGGCGGCCCTACATCAAGCAGGGAGTCAACGACTGGAACCGCGCCTTCGAGGCCGCCGGGTTCAAGAACGCCATCGTGGCCAAGGACCCGCCGACCGCCGCGGAAGATCCCGAGTTCAGCCCCGAGGACGTCCGCTATTCGGTGATCCGTTACTTCCCCTCGGATGTCGAGAACGCCTACGGCCCCCACGTTTCCGATCCCCGGACCGGCGAAATCCTCGAAAGCGACATCGGGTGGTACCACAACGTGATGAACCTGCTGCGGGACTGGTATCTCATCCAGACAGCGGCCGTGAACCCCAACGCCCGGAATATCCGGTTCCAGGACTCGGTCATGGGGCAACTGATCCGGTTTGTCGCGGCCCACGAAGTGGGACATACCCTCGGGCTGCCCCACAACATGAAGGCCAGCTCGTCCTATCCGGTGGATTCCCTTCGCTCGCCCGGCTTCACCCGGCGGATGGGGACCGCGCCGTCGATCATGGATTACGCCCGTTTCAACTACATCGCGCAGCCGGGCGACAGCGGCGTCTCGTTTACTCCCAACATCGGGGTCTACGATCTCTACTCGATCCGGTGGGGATACCGGCCCATCATCGGCAAGGTCTCTCCCGACTCCGAGCGGAGCACGCTGGACGGGTGGATCCGGGAGCACGCCGGGGACCCGATGTACCGCTTCGGCGATCCCAGCTCCATCGATCCCGGGTCACAAACCGAGGACCTGGGCGACGACGGGGTCAAGGCAAGCACCTATGGCATCGCCAACCTGAAGCGAATCATGGTGGAGCTGCCGCGCTGGAGTTTTCGGGAAGGAGACGACTACAGCCAGCTCGCCGAGCTGTACAACCAGGTGATCATCCAGTGGGGCCGGTACATGGGCCACGTGACGACGATCATCGGCGGAGTGGACCAGACCCGGAAGGCGCAGGGCCAGGATGGAGCGGTGTATACCAGCATTCCCAAACTCCGCCAGCAGCAGGCAATGGGCTTCCTGTCGGCCCAGGCCTTCCAGACCCCGGACTGGATGATCGACCGCGACATCCTTTCCCGGATCGAGCATGCCGGGATCGTGGACCGGATCCGCGCCCGCCAGGTCTCGGTGCTCAACAATGTCCTGGAGCCCCGCCGGCTCCAGCGGTTGATCGAATCAGAGGCGGCCCTGGGCCGCGGCGCCTATACCCTGGCCGACCTGTTCGGTGACGTGCACCGGGCAATCTGGACCGAGCTGCCGAATGGGCGGGTCATCGACGAGTATCGGCGCAATCTCCAGCGCGGCTACATCGAGCGGATGGAGTACCTGATGACCCAGGAGCTGCCGCCAATCCCGCCGGCCATCCAGGCGTTCGTGACCGTCACCAATGTGGACATGAGCCAGTCCGATATTCCGGCGTTCGCGAGGGGAGACCTGATGGACGTGCGGCGGGAGGCCCAGGCGGCGTTGCCCCGGGTCATTGACCGGGCGACCCGCCTGCACCTTCAGGACGTGGTCGCGCGGATCGACCGGATCATGGACTCGAAACGGTAACCCGACCCAGGACCTCTCGCACTGCCCGGGCCAGCTCGGCAACATCGAACGGCTTGGGCAGAAAGGCTTCGGCGCCGGCGCTCATGAGTTGTTGCCGGTCAGCTTCGGCCGTATAGCCGGAGCAGACCAGCACTGGAAGGTCGGGCCGGAGCTCCCGAAGTCGCTTGAAGGTTTCCACCCCGCTCAAGTCAGGCATGATCATATCGAGCAGGACGAGGTCGAACCCGGCCTGGTCCTGCTCGACTGCCTTGACGCCCTCCCATCCGCCCGTGGCGGCTTGCACGGAATACCCCAGCCGCTGCAGCGAGCGGGTCATCGCCGAACGAAGCGAGGCGTCGTCATCGATGACCAGGATTCGTTCCGTCCCTCCGGCCAACCGGGCCGGGCGGTCAGCCTCGCGGGCCTGGGTCACCGCGCTGGCAGGCAGGAACAGGAGCTCGAAACTCACCCCGCTGCCCGGCCGGTTGGTGAAGCGAATGGTGCCGCCGTGCGCGCGGACCGTCCCGTACGCAGTGGGCAGGCCGAGCCCGGTACCTTCGCCTCGACCCTTGGTAGTGAAGAACGGCTCGAACAGGTGCACCTCGGCCTCGGCGGTAAGCCCGGGCCCGGTATCGTCCACCACCAGCGAGACATGCAGACCGGCCGGGTGGTGGTCGCGCTCGGCTTCCTCCTCGGTCACCATCCGCACCCGGGTGGTCAGAGTCAGGGTGCCGCCGTCGGGCATGGCGTCCCGCGCGTTGATGCAGAGACTGAGCACCGCCTGCTCCAGCTGGCTGGCGTCGCCAATCAACGAGGGCAAAGCCGGATCCAGCCGGGTCTCAATCCGAATTACCGGGGTGAAGGTGCGCCGGCACAGGGCGACCACCCGCTCGACCACCTCGTTCAGGACCAGAGGCACGTTGCGCGGCTGCTCCCGGCGCGCCAGCCGGAGCAGCTGCCGGGTAAGCTCTGCTGCTCGCCGAGTCGCCTGATCGATGGTGTCCAGAGAATCGGCAACGTCGGATCGGTCTTCCAGGTCGGCCCGAAGCGAAGAGTTCGCCACCAGAATGGCGCCCAGCAGGTTGTTGAAGTCATGCGCCACGCCGCCAGCCAGCGAACCGATCGCGTCCATCTTCTGGGCCTGGCGCAGCTGGGTCTGAATCTTCTCGTAGTGAGACAGGTCGCGGATCGACACCAGGGTGCGGGAGATGCCGCCAAACTGGATGTCGGTGCTCACCACCCCCACAGTGCTGGTGTTGCCATCAGGCCGGCGCAGGATGCAGGCCCCTGCCTGCTCGGAAGCCATCGAGAAATCGATGAACGAGCCCATTGGGCGCCCCACCATGTCTGCCGCAGCCGAGCCCGCCAGCTTCTCGGCGGCCGGGTTGGCCTCGAGAACGATCCTGGTGATCGAGTCGATGAGGATGTAGGCGTCGACCGCACTCTGGAACAGGACCTGGTACCGCTCCTCGGAGTGCTTGAGGGCCTTGACCGTCCGGTTGAACGCGCCGGCAAACAGCTGCCACTCGGTGGCAGAGTGCTCGCTGGTGAGCGTCCGCATCTCCCCTGCCTGCTGCATGGCCGTCAACTCGGCGGAAAAGTCGCCCACCGGCTGGATGACCATGCGCTTCATGGCCCGCCACAGCACCGCCAGGACCAGGGTGCCGCCGAGCAGGGTCGCAACGAGGATGAAGTAGGCGAAGGAGTAGAGGTGCCGCATCTCCTGCCGCGAATCACGGAGCTCGATGACGCCGACCGCGTCGCCGTGCAACCCGACCAGCGGGAAGCGAATGCTGATGGAGTCACCTCCGGCCACGAAGCTGCTGACCGTGGTGTCCACGGCCACCCGGTTGCTGGCCGGAAGGATGCGGATCGACTCCTGGAGGTCCTTGCCCAATTCTCTGGTCAACGCCGCGTCCACCGGCTGCGCGGCGAGGACAAATCCGTTGGGTTCGCCGGTCGCAGCATCGTCCGATGCGCGCAGAATGACCGAAGCTCCGACCAGGAATACGCCGTGGGAGGTGGAAACGAAGGCGCCCAACGTGCGGAGCCGCGCGGTGGCGGCAATCAGGTCTTCGGCTGGCATCCGCGGGGCACTGGCACCCAGGCTGGAATCCGCCCAGTCGAGCAGTGACTCGTGTTTCCGGTTCCAGATCCTGATAATCCGGTCGCCGTAGCGGCGGGGAAGCCACTCGGTGTAATTGTCGCGCAGGAAATGATTGAAGCGCCGGGCCGTGGGATCGGAAGCAAAATCGTAGGCCTCATCCCACATGGCGAACTCCGTAACAATGTTCGCCTTGTTCTGCTTGAGCCGCTCCAGCGCGCGCCTGGCCCGGACAACGCGCTGTGATGCGTCTTCGGCCTCGACCCGGGTCAACATACGGTGGATGGTGAACAGCTCAATCAGTGATACCGCCAGGACCGCTAACAACCCCAGGGTACCGAGGAACGTGATTTTCCCCCGGATAGAACTGAGCGCCCCTCGCCAACCCTTGCGCCGTCCCGACTTATGATTCATCCCCGGTTTATCGGCGGGCAAGGCAAGAACTTGAATAGAATATCACCCGGGTGATATTCTACCGATCTCGAGCTACCTCGATCTGTACGCTGTCCACCGACCCGCCCGGCGTCCGGGCCACGAAGACGTACCGGCCCGGCTCCAGGCCCCAGCGTCGTTCCCGGTATGGCCGACCGTTGATCGACCAGCTGACGCGCCCATCGGCACCGGCGCCGGACGCGCGCAGGGACAGCGTTGCGTAGCGGGGCTCGACGCCGGGTGGGACCTGGTACACATCACCATCCCGGGGAGAAGAAATCCTGAAACCGCCGCTTGACGAATCGCCGGCGCTCGTCAGCCCGGCACTGAACTCCGCATGCACCGCGTGGGTCTGATCCGCCCACTCCTGGTACTCCGCCGGTAGGGCCAGGCCGCCGGGCCGGTGCCAGTCGCATTCCCGCTCCGGCGCCGTGCCCAGCGCGAACCATTCCACCTGGTGGGGACACCGCGGGCCGGCCCGGAGACCCGATAGCGCGCAAATCGTCACCGGGACCGCCCCGGCGTCCTCGGGCCGGGTAAGCACTCCGGGCGGATACCGCTGGGCAGTGAGCAGGACGGCGCGGTGCAGCAGCGGGCCGGCGCCGGTAATTCCACTCACCCGATCCATGGGCTGGCCATTGAAGTTCCCGACCCATACCGCCACCGTGAAGTTCCGGGTCGTCCCCACCGCCCAGTTATCGGTGAAGTGCCGGCTGGTGCCGGTCTTGGCGGCGACCGGAAACGCAAAGTCGAACGGCGTCTCCAGGCCGAACCCGGGGATCCGCGCCACCGGATCGGATAGAATGTCCGTCACCAGGGCGGCCGAGCTCGGGGTCATCACCCGGCGCGGTTCCCCGGTCGTCGTCTGCCGCGGATCGCCGGCCTTCCGCCACGTAGTGGGCTGCCATTCGCCGCCGTTGGCCAATGCGCGATACCCGTTGGCCAGTTCGAGCAGGGAGACGTCGCCATTGCCGAGCGCGAGTCCCAGCCCATAGTACCCCGGGGTGCGCGCCAGGCTCTCGAAGCCCGCCCGGTGCAGCACATCGAGTAGCGATGCGGCACTCAGTCGGTCGGTCAGCTCCACCGCCGGCACATTGTAGGAGCTGGCCAGCGCCTCCCGGGCCCGCACCGGTCCGTGGAACCGGCGGTCGTAGTTACGGGGACGATACGGACCCAGCGAGGTCGCGTAAGCGTGCGCGACGTCGGGCAGCACCGACGCCGGCGAATAGCCTCGATCGAAGGCCAGCCCATAGAGAAACGGCTTGAGCGCCGAGCCCGGCTGCCGGGGCGAGATCACCATGTCGACCTGGCCGGCCGTGTCGGCCCAGAAATCGGGAGACCCAACCCACGCGAGAATCTCACCCGTCCGGTTGTCCAGCACGACCGCCGCCGCCTGGCGCGCGCCCGATGTCTTGAGCAGGTCCACCGTGTGCCGGACCTCGGCTTCCAGCGCGGTCTGCAGCCCCAGGTCGAGCGAGGTGTGCAGCACCCCGTCGGGGGGCACGGTGCTCTCGTGCGCGAGCAGTCGCGAGGTGAAGTGCGGGGCCTGAAACGAACCGCTCCGAGCCGGGACCAGTAGTGGCTCCTGGCCGGCCCGCTGGATGTCCGCCGCCGCGGCATAGCCAACCGCCGCCAATCGCATCAGCCCGACCTGGCGCCGCCCGGCGGCCCCGCTCTGCGAGACCAGCGGATTGTTGGATGACGGTGCGCGGGCCAGCCCTGCCAGCAGCGCGGCCTGCCCCAGGCTGATGTCGGTGGCGCCGCGATTGAAGTAGAGTGCCGCCGCGGCGGGTACGCCGACTGCTCCCTGGCCCAGCGGCACCCGGTTCAGGTACTGCTCCAGGATGGTCGCCTTGTCGAGGTGCCATTCCAGCCGCCACGCCTGGAGCGCCTGGCGCACTTTTCCGGAGACACTCCGCGGAGTTCCGTAGTAAAGCCGCGCCAGCTGCATGGTGATCGTGGATCCGCCCGACAGTCCCCGGCCACCGCGCAGGTTGTCCCGGATCGCCCGCCCGATCGCGCGAAGATCGACCCCGGAATGGCGATAGAATCGATGATCCTCCACCGCCAGGAATGCGGCGATGATATCGGGATCGATGTCGCCCAGGGCCACCCAGCGCTGCAGGCTCCCGTCCTCAGCCCGAGTCGTGCGAAGCACCAGCCCATGCCGGTCTTCCAGCCGGACACCGGTCCCCGCCGACCGGGTCACCAATCCGCCTGGCAACGGCCACAGGACATAGGTGAACGCGCCGACAGTGGCCAGCACCACGCCGGCCACCAGGCACCACATGACGCGTTTGAGCATTCTCTTCACGGCGATCTCCAAGGGTTTCTATTCCCCTACCGTCTTACCGTCCTACCATCCTACCGTCTGTTTACTGTGAAAATCCCTCCATCGCTCCGCCCGTGCACATCCGGGTTATACATCTCCTCGGCATGGGCCGGGGGGCGCATGAAGACCCCTGGTGTGGTCGCCCGGGCGACATAGGTCGCCGTGTAGCTGCCTTTCCAGAGGATCGCCGCGAAGTAGAGCACCCGGTCGTCCCGGAGCTCGCGATGATCGAACGGTGACCACCAGCCCGAGTCCCAGCTGCCGTAGTACCAGTGGTAGCCGGGCCCCTGCTCGGAACCCTCGTCCGGCTGGGCCTCCTCCGGCATCGTGGTACCGATGCCGGGTGGCGCCGCGGTCCGGAGCGACAGGTCAATGGCCTCGAGGCCAGCCGGCAGGGCATCGTCCAGGATGACGAAGTGCCGGGTGTTGGGCACCGTAATCCGGAGCCGCACCCGCACCAGGTCACCTTCGTTCACCTCGACGATCGGTTTGCCGTCGGCGTACGACTCGTACCAGCGCTCGACGCTGATGCCGTTGTCGTCCGGTCGCACCGGCCGGTTAAGCGGAATTTCCCTGACCGTGAGGTAGTAGTAGACCGGGGTGTTGCCATGGCCGCCGCTCAATGAGACCCGGAGCGGGCGCTGGGGTCCGCTGGCGGCGCCCAGCAAACCGTGCAGCGTGGTGCTCGAGTCCCGGACGCCGCCCAGCGAATCCACCCGGATCAGTACCCGGTTGTTCGACCGGACTAGGATCCCGCCGGCCGATGCGGCTCGCTGCCGCTGCTCAAAGGCGGCCAGCGCATAGACCACCGACCCGTAGTCCTGGGTGTTCCATTCCCAGGGCCGCGCGTTCCTGCCCTGCTCAACCAGCGCCTCGACCAGTGGCCCGATCAGCGGATGGATCGAATCCACGGCCAGCACCGACCGGAGCAGCTGCGCTGTCGGCCGGACCTGGGAGTAGAAGTAGAAGCCCCGGGCCAACGAGTCGGGGACCACCGCGACCCGGCCTTCGACTTTTACCGGTGCGATGACCGCGTTGAGCAGCACCCGGGCCGGCGCCTTGTCACGGCGGCGGGAGAGCACTTCCACCAGCCGCGTTCTGTCTTCCCAGTCCATCTGGGCCGCCAGGCGAAACAGCTCGTTCTCCTGGGCGACATCGGGCCGGCCCAGGCGGCTCAACAGGTCAGCCGCCGCCACGCGCTCGGCCAGGGTAAGAGTGCGCTTGTCGTACCAGGAGGAAATCAGCGAGAACACCGGCTCCTCGTTGTCGATCGCATCGCTCAGGTAGTCCGCCAGCTTGTGGAGTGCGGTATCGCTTACGGCGATCCCGGCGCTCCGCGCCTCCAGCAGCACGATGCCGGCGTAGGCGCTGAGCCAGGGCGTGGTCCAGTCCGACGAGCTCCAGTAACCGATCCCGCCATCCTCCCGCTGCCGCCGGATGATGGTGGCCACCGCCAGCTCGATGTCGGCCCTGGCGTTCTTCGGCGCCAGGTCGGCCGCCCCGGTCCGCCGCTGGGCCTGGTACAGCGCGATCAGGGGGAGGGCGGAACTGGAGATCTGTTCGGTGCAGTAGTAGGGATAGACTCGGAGCGATTGGAACGCGCCCTTGATGACGCTGAGCGGCGATGCGCCGAGACTGAGCAGCAGTTCGGACCGGTCCGGATCGATGTCGGAGGGGAGTTGGAATTCGGCGGTCGTCGTATCGTAGAGCACGCCCGCGACCGTGTGGAAGCGGGGCCGGAACGCCTCGCGTATCGGCAGCTTGGTTTGCACCGCGTCGGAATCCCCCGCCCCGCTGACACGGAACCGGAAAGTCGCCGTATCGCCGGCAAGTCCGCGGAAATGGAACCGGACCTCGCGGCCCCGGCCGGCTTCCAGGGTCGCCTGCTGAGTGGAGTCACCGATCTGCTCCACGCCGCGGGCGCGCGACGTGACCGTGGCCATGGGCGTGCCGCCGGCCCGCTGGTTTACCACGACGCCCGCCGTGAAATCATCCCCGGCTCTCACGAACCTCGGCAACGCCGGCCGGGCAATGAGCGGCCGGGTCACCAGCACGCTCGACTGCCCCTTGCCGTAGCGGTCTCCCGAGGTCACGGCGACCGCCATGATCCGGAATGTGGTGAGATTGTCCGGCAGCCTGGCCCGGGCAATAGCCACACCGAGGGAATCGGTCACCACCGAACCCAGGAAGAACGCGGTGGTCTGGAACCTCGAGCGCAGGATGTCGGCGTTCTCCCCGCCGCCCCCACCGCCCGGGTGACGCTGCCCCTTCTCGCCCTCCGGCACCTGGGGGGCAACCGTCACGACGTTGCTGGCCAGGCGGACGCCGAGTCCGCGTTCGCGGTAGATCAGGTCGAGCGGATCCGGCGTCTGGTATCCGGTGAGCGCCAGCACTCCTTCGTCCACCGCCCACAGGGTGACCTCGCCCTGCTGCCCGGTCCCCCGGCCGTCTCGCATCCGGATTCGCACCCGCGCGGTGTCCCCCGGGCGGTACTCTACCTTGAGCGGCTCGACTTCCAGCGCCAGCCGCTTGATCTCCGGCGTTACCCGGAGCTGGGCATATCCCACCCGCATGGTCGGGCGGCCCGGATCGTCCAGCGGGCCCGGCGCCGCGCTCCGGCCCCGCGCCACCACGATCCCCACGTAGGCATTGGGCGCAAAGGCTTCGGTGATCGGGAGCTTCAGCATGGTCGAGCCGGAGGTAAGCCGCATCCGGCGCTGCTGGATCAGTCCCTCCCGCTCCACCGTGATCCACGCCTCGGCATCGGTAAACGGCGAAGCGAACAGCACCGTGGCGGTGTCGCCCACGGAGTAGCGCTCCCGGTCCGCGATGACGTCCATCTTGAACTGGTTCTCG
This sequence comes from Gemmatimonadales bacterium, assembly GCA_036006525.1. Classification (GTDB taxonomy): domain Bacteria; phylum Gemmatimonadota; class Gemmatimonadetes; order Gemmatimonadales; family GWC2-71-9; genus DASYPP01. Next base: position 58,373 of record DASYPP010000062.1, on the reverse strand, counting down.
TCGTTCCACGGGACCCAGTCGGTGCCGGAGGCCCAGCGGGCGAAGGTGGTAAGCACGGAACGACCCTTTCGATCCTCGGCCGTGAGCGAGACGATGTAAATCCCTCCGCTGGGCGGGGTGAAGGTGCAGGAGACCGGACTGTCCGCCGTGGTCACATTGCAGCTGGCGACCGTGTCCATCACCCAGTCCCCGATCTGCTCCGCCATGCCGTCCCGCTCCCGGTGCACCTGGTGCCACTCCCGACGGATCACCGAACCCCGGACCTTCACATTGCTGACCCGGCGTCCTTCCGGCGTCAGCGCGACCACGGCGATGGCCTGGCTGCTGCCGGCGACCCAGAAGTAGTCCTTGCCCAGCGGTTTGGCCCCTATATAGAACTCGGCCGGGTGCACGATAACGGAGGCCGCCGCCCCCACCGCCTGCCGGTTGACGTCGGTGACCACCGCCTCGACTGTGGCGCGGGCGGCCCGGCCTTTGGGAACCTGGGTGATGGGAACTTCCAGCACGAAGCGTCCGGCGGCATCGAGCGTGTCGGTGCCGGTGGCGAGTATCGTCACGCCGGGCTGCTGGTTGCTGTCATCCCACCAGTACCCGGTCTCGCCGGTGTAATAGCCCTCCGAGCCGGGAACCTGGAACTCCCACCCGGTGATCGGCGAGAGCCGCGCGGTCCAGGTCAACGCGGCCCGGGCCATCGGCGCGCCGAAGAGATAGCGCGCCTCCAGTTGCGTCCTGATTTTGTCGCCCGGATAACGGGTGCCGGAGTCGGCCGAGATGTTGACCAGGAATTCGGGAGGCCGGTACTCCGCCACCCGGTAGGATGTCTGGGCTACGTCGCGCCACTTGTTGAGCCACTTGTACTGGACGGTGACGTTGTAGGTGCCGAGCGGGAGATCGGCGGGCAGCCTCAAAGTCTGATCCGAAGTGCCGAACCGGGAAGGTGCGACCGTCTTCTGGAAGAGGACTCCGTTCTCCCGGTCGCTGAAGACCCAGTTGATTGAGTCGGTGCGAGCCGGTGCGCGCAGCGATCCGAGGGAGCCCCGCCGGATAATGGCCTTGGTGTAGACCGGCTCGCCAGGCCGGTAGATGCCGCGTTCGGTGAAGACCGCCGCGGCCACCGGCAGCCGCTCTTCGCCCCAGGCGCCGCCCACGTCGAACCGCCACGGACTGAGATCGGGATCGTACTGGTTGATGCCCACCAGCGAGCGATCGGTGCCGTACCGCACCGCGATGAACGCCTCGAGGTTTCCCCCGCTTTCTTCGCCTTCCTCGTAGCCGTTGGGTACCGCCTGGTAGTTGCGGAGCCGCACCAGGCCGGTGCTGTCGGTCGCACCGGATGCGAGTAGTCTCCCCTTCAGGTCGCGGAGCGTTACCTGCGCTCCCGTCCGCGGCATTCCGTCACTCAGGCCGGTCACCCAGACCGCTCCTTCCTGGACTCCGATCTTGGCGTGCACCCCAAGGTCGGTCACCTGGACCAGGGCCAGGGGACCCATGGGGCGGTCGGCGCCCTTTTGTACCGGCGGCAGCTGGGGCGAGGTGATCCGGACGGCCAGCAGCGTCCGGCTGCCGGGACGGCCGGCGTTGCTGACCGGGAGCTGAACGCCGTAGATCCGGGCGTGATCCTGTTCGTTCTTGACCGCGATGCGGCGGGTGCTGGCCCCGGGGGCGATCTTGGCCCAGAGATCGTCCCACCCCCACTCGGAGCGGGCGAGGAACTCCGCCTCCAGCGAATCCGGCACCGGCGCGATCAGCACCACCAGGGTGTCTACGTTGATGTGCCGCACTGCAAGAGTGCGGAAGCCGACCCGCTCCACCACCATTCGCCCATACTCGTAGTCGACCGTCGGGGCATAGCCGGTGGTGACCATGGTGCCGACCGGGTTGCCAGTGAGGCTCTGGCCGAAGACATCGCGGATCGCGGGATCCACCACGATCGCATACCCGGTTCGGGGCTTGAGTTCCGCGTCGAGCGTCCAGCTGGCCCGCTCCTCGGTACTGTCGCTCAGGGTGAACGCCACTCCCGGTTGCAGCCGAACCCGGCGCAGCACCTCGGCACCGCTTACCGGGGTACTGAATTCCAGGTCGATCGGACCGGTCGGGCACTCGGGATAGGAGCACGCCGTGCGCTTGAGCCGGAAGTCGCCGTACGTGGCAAGGGCGAACCGGCGCGGCTTCCCGGTATCGCTCTCCTCGTCCAGGACCGGCGGCACCACGAGGTAACCGGAGCAGCCGCGCGGGAGCCGGGCGACCGGCGTCAGCTCCACGACCCGACGCAACGAATCCAGCGCCCGGTTCCGTTCCCACCCACCAGCTTCCCGGAATTCCCAGGTATCCTGGTCGGTAACGCCGCGCTGGCCGGTCGCCTTGAGCCGGACGACCCGGACCGGGCAATCGGCCTCGAACTCCAGGTAGGCCAGCCGGGACACCAGCACCGGATCGACCGGAGCACTCGCCACTAGCGCAAATCTCGCATCCGGCTTGAGATAGCTGCTGTTTCCCGAGCTGACGATCGAACTGTTGAGCACCTCCGGTCCCCGCACCCGGAAGGAGAACCCGTAAGGCTGGTCAAGCCGGCTTCCATCCATCGCCTCGAAGTCTGGCCGGATGGTCACCGTGTAGGTCGTCCCCGGTATCAGCAACCGGGCCGGGGTGAAGCGAATGGTGATCGGGTCGCGCCACTCCAGCCGGCCGGCCACTTGGGGTGAGACCTGGAAGATCGTCGCCGGGTCCACCGAACGGTCGAGCGAGCCGGCGACCGGCCGGTCGAACGACACCGTGATGACGGTGCCGGGACCGGCTTCTCCGGACGGAGTCGCGCGCAGGACGTGCAGCGGGTCGCCGGGGTCTGCCAGGTAGGCGGTGACGCCGAGCAGCAGCAGCAAACGCGCCGGATGCATAGGGAATTGCCTTGGTCGGAGGGCGGAGCCCTAATGTACGAATCCCTTCAATCCCTTCAATCCCCTCAATCCCCTCAATCCCATCAATCCCTTCAATCCCCTCAATCCCCTCAATCCTTTGGCTGATCCGTGCGGGTGACGCAACGCACACCGGTGGCCTCCCGTGACCATCGTCACGGCCAATAACCGCTCAAAATGGTACAGAGATGACCTCAAAGAAGGTTGCGTCCCGGGCCGGGCACGCCAGCCGGCAGAAGGTCAATATCCCTGAGTCCGAGGAAACTCATCATGAAGCATTTTGGAATCGTCGCGGCGTTTGCCACACTCGTGCTAGCCACGCCGGCTGCCGCCCAACGGGGAGGTAGCGTCGAGCTCCTGGGTTACGGAGCTTACCCCCACCTCGATGAGAGCTACCAGTTCAACAACAAGTTCGGATTCGGTGGGCAGTTGGGGCTTTACATCGCCAACAACGTGTCACTGGACGCCGATGTCACCCGGTACTCGGGTCACAGCGAAGTGGGTGTCCAGCCTGAGTATTCCGTGATGCCGATGCGGGCTCGGCTGACCTTCCACGTCCCGATTGGCGGCTATTCCCGGTTCCAGCTGGGATTGGGTTACGTCCGGACCCGGCTAGGCGGCGACTTCCCCGTCAACAACGAAAGCGGGGCCACCGCCCTGGCTGGATTCAAGATCGGGATGGGAGAGCACGTCTCCCTCCACGTGGAAGGCACCTTCGACTACCTCTTCGATGCGCTGAACCAGGATCCCACGGTCAGTCATAACATCAATTACGGTGCCCGGGCCGGCTTGAGCCTGCTGTTCGGCGGCTACGGACCCAAGGACAAGGACGGAGACGGCGTCCTGGATGCCGCGGATCTCTGCCCCGATACGCCCAAGGGCGAAGCGGTAGACAGCAACGGCTGCCCGGACACCGACAAGGACGGGGTGCGAGACAACGTGGATCGTTGTCCCAATACTCCGGGCGGAACCCGGGTGGATAGCACCGGGTGTCCGATCAAGGACAGCGACAAGGACGGCGTGCTGGACGACACGGACAAGTGTCCCAACACCCCGGCCGGTACCCAGGTGGACAGCACCGGGTGCACGCTGGTCCTGGATGCCGACAAGGATGGCGTCGTCGATAAGGACGATCGCTGCCCCAACACCGCCGCCGGGACCCGGGTGGATTCCACTGGTTGCCCGATCGATTCCGACGGTGACGGCGTAACCGATGCGGCGGACCGGTGTCCCAATACTCCGCGCGGAACCAAGGTGGACGGTAACGGCTGCCCCGCGGTCGATACCGATGGCGACGGCGTGCTGGATAGCGCCGACCGCTGCCCGGATACCCCCAAGGGTATGCTGGTCAGTGCCAACGGCTGCCTGATTCTCTTCGTGGAAGGGAAGAAGAACGTCGTGCTGCAGGGCGTGAACTTCGTGGTCAACAAGGCGGAGCTCACGATCGATGCCAAGAAGATTCTCGATTTCGTGGCCCAGTCGCTGAATGCCAACGCCGAAGTGACGTTTGAAGTCCAGGGGCATGCCAGCAGCGAAGGCAGCGATTCCTACAACATGAACCTGTCGCAGCGCCGCGCCGAGTCGGTGCGGGCCTACCTGATTTCCAAGGGGGTTGCTGCCAGCCGGATGACCGCGAAGGGATATGGCGAAACCATGCCGATCGCGGACAACGCGACAGAAGATGGACGGAAGCAGAACCGTCGAGTCGAGCTGGTTCGCACCGACGGAGGGAACTAGCAACAGCAGTAAGCTGTAAGCTGTAAGCTGTAAGCAGTAAGCGGGACCTGGTCGCGGCACTCCGGAGCGAGTCATCGCAATGGATGCCACCATCAGGTCCCGCTTACTGCTTACGCGTTTTCAGCCGAAGACCAGTGACCGCTCTCCCATCGCATGAAGCTTCTTCAGCAGCTGGATCTGGCCGGTATGATACAGATCATGCGACGCGATCCCCACGATCTGCTCCCGGTTGGTCCACCGGGTCTTCTCCCGCAAGTTGAGCCGCCGGGCGGGGAAGCGGCTGACCGTCTCGACCAGTGACTTGTGCTGGGCCTGGAGCAGCCTGACATCCGCTTTCCAGGCCGCTTCGGTACGGTCAGCGATCTCGATCCAGTCGGAGCCATCTCGCGGAAACCCACCCTTGGGCCCGCTCTGGAGCCGGCGTACCACGGCGTATTTCCAGTACGCCAGGTGAAGGACCAGTTCCCAGATGTTGTGCCGCCCGGTTCCCGGCCGCCACAACGCCTCTTCTATAGCTATGCCGCGAACGGCGCCCGATAGCCCGGTCCCGTGCCAGCTCCGGGGGCCCCAGGCTTGGCGCAACATTTCGAGCAGGTCGCTCGTTTCCTTGCCCATTGATCGGCTCCCTGCTGGTGAAAAATGCGGGAATGGGGGAATATGTGAATGTGGGAACGACTCCGCGCCTGTTCCCACATTCCCTTATTCCCACATTCCCCCATCCCTTAGTACTCCGAGCTCAACGCTCCTTCCGGCGCTTGCTTGGATGCCGGTTCGAGCTTGGGTACCCTGGGTTTCGAACTGGTGATCAGCACGACGGCACCCACGATCACCGCCATCGCAATGATGGTTCGCGCCGAAATCGCCTCTCCGGCCAGCGACCATCCCAGGAAGACGGCGACCACTGGATTCACGTACGCGTAGGTCGCCGCGCGGGTCGGTGAACCTACCCGGAGCAGCCAGAGATAGGCGGTGAATCCGATCAGGGCGCCGAAGGTGATCAGGTAGACCAGCGCCATGCCGGAACGGAATGATATTTCGGCCAGGTGAACCTTGGGGAGCTCGCCGGTGACCAGACCGGCCACCAGGAGCAGGACGCCACCCATCAGCATCTCCATGCCGGTCGTCACCAGAGGCGAGGCCGGGAGCGAGAAACGCTTGGACAGGACGGATCCGAGCGACCAGCAGAGCGTCGCGATCAGCAAGGCCCCCACGCCTATCAGGTCTACCCGGGCGCCGAGGGAGGCCGCACCCGGAGCCGCCAGGAGGAGGAGGCCAAGACTTCCCAGCGCCAATCCGGCCGTCACCTGCCACCCGGGTCGCCTGCCGCCAGGCATCCGCCATTCCATCAAGGCGATCCACACCGGCACGATGGCCACGATCAGGGCGGCGATACCGGACGGAACCCGCTGTTCCGCCCAGACCACGCCACCGTTCCCGCCCAGCAGAAGGAGACCGCCGATGATCGTCGTCGCCTTCCAGTGGGCCCGCTCCGGTCTTGGCGCGCCTTTCCAGCGCGCCCACCAATAGAGCAGCGCCCCCGCAATCACGAACCGGACCCCGGCCATGAGGAACGGCGGCATGGTCTCGATCGCGAACCGGATGGCGAGGTAGGTCGAACCCCAGATGATATAGACCGCCGCAAAGGCGGCGACCACTTTCCAGCGGGGGGCAGCGTCGGTCGGGGTCATCAGGGAATGCCGTTCCCGGACGGCGCCAGCGGCAACTGGCCCGTCTCTTTCATGGTGTTGAGCACGATCGTGCTGCGGGTGGAGGTTATGGTCGGGATTTTCCCGAACTTCTCCCGGAGCAACCGCCCCAGCGATTCGGTGTCCGCCGTCCGCACCTTCACCAGGAAGCAGTCCTCCCCGGCCACATGGTGCACCTCGAGGACTTCCGGGATGCTCACCAGCGCGTTCGCGGTCTTGGATTCTCCCGCCCGATCGTTCTGCGCTTTGACAAAGACAAAGGCAAGGAGCCCCAACCCCAGCGCCTTGGGTGAAAGCCGGGTCTCATAGCCTTCGATGACGCCCTTGTTCTCCAACTTCCGGATCCGCTCCAGGATGGCGGAGGGCGCCATGCCGACCTTTCGGGCGATCTCAACGTTGGAAACCCTGGCATTTTTCCGAATGATTTCCAGTATTGTACGATCAATGTCGTCAATAAGGCGGTCGTTGTCGGTCATTCCAGAATATATGACTGTGTCTTTTGGCTCGCAACCCGTGCTTGCGCCCCCTGCTAACCTTATGTTCCTGCCCCAGTTGCCTCCACGACCTCCGCCTGGAGCCGCCTTGTCCCAACCCGTGAGCTACGCCCGACGCATCGGTCTCTTTTCCGGTGTCATGATGGTCATCGGCGGGATCATCGGCGCCGGCATCTTCCGGAATCCGGCCGAAGTCGCCCACCGGGTGGTGACCACCGAATTCACTCTGCTGGCCTGGGTCATCGGCGGCGTCATCGCGTTGATCGGCGCGTTCTGCTATGGAGAGCTGGGAGCGCGGAACCCCCAGGCGGGGGGCGGCTACGTATACCTGCGTGATGCGTTCGGCGAGTTGCCGGCCTTTCTATACGCCTGGACCCTGTTACTGGTCATTGCGACCGGCGCCATTGCCGGCGTGGCGGTTACCTTCGCTAACTATACGGTCGCCCTGTTCGGGTTGAGCACCAGTACCACCGTGCCGCTGGCGATCGGCGCCATTCTCCTTCTCTCCGCCGTCAATTACCTGGGGGTCAAACCCGGCGCGATCACCCAGAACATCTTCACCGTCCTGAAGCTGGTTCCCCTCGCCATCCTGATCATCGCCGGGATTTTCCTCTCCCATCATGCCGCGATACCGGCTCCCGCAGCCGCCGAGCCGCTCGCCGTACCATCAGGCGCGGTTGGAATCGTCGTGGCGATCGGGTGGGCGCTGGTGCCGATCCTCTTTTCGTACGGGGGATGGCAACAGACCAACTTCATTGGAGAGGAGATCATCGATGCCCCCCGGAACCTGCCCCGGGCCATCCTGCTCGGCGTGCTCGCGGTGGTCACGATCTACCTGCTGGCCAACGTGGCCTACATCCGCGCCCTCGGCATTACCGGTCTTGCCGCCAGCACGGCGCCGGCCGCCGACGCAATGACCCGCACCCTGGGGCCCACCGGCGGCACCATCATCGCCGCCGGCATCGCGATCTCCACCTTCGGCTTCCTGAACCTGGTGATCCTGGTCTCTCCCCGGGTCTATCAGGCCATGGCGGCCGACGGTCTCTTCTTTCCCCGGATGGCCCGGCTTCACCCGCGTTATCGCACTCCGACCGCGGCCATTCTCTTCCAGGCCGGCTGGGCCATCGTGCTCACCTTGACCGGCAAGTACGGCGACCTGGTGGACTACGTCGTCTTCGGTGACTGGATATTCTTTGGCCTGACTGCTGCCACGCTTTACGTCTTCCGCGCCCGTGATGTCCAGGCCGGAATCGATCCTGCTCCGCCGGGCAGCTTCCGCACCCTGGGCTACCCGGTGACACCGGCACTCTTCTGCCTGGCCGCGGCATACGTTGTGTTGAGCTCAGTACGCAGCAACCCGACCAACACGCTCAAGGGAGCGGCGCTGATCGGGCTGGGGATTCCGGTCTTTCTATTCTGGCGTTCCAGACGACAAACTGCTTGACACGAAAACACGAAATCCTGAAAGCACGAGAACAACTATCTATTTCGTGTTTTCGCCAGTTCGTGGTTTCGTGGTAAGCAGTTGGATCAGGCCGAGCGCCGGTCGACGGGGTGCCGGACTCGAGGTCTGAGGTATTCCTCGCGGTACATCCGGATCAGTTCGAAGAAGTACGACAAGGCGAGCGGGCCGACCAAGAGCCCCAGCAATCCGAAGTAGCGGATCCCGGCAAAGGCGCCCACCAGGGTAACCAACGGGTGGATCTGGGCGTAGCGGCGAAACACGATGGGACGGATGACGTTGTCGACGTTGGCCACGACGATGACGCCCCAGAGCGCGAGACCGACCGCCCGCACGTAGTCCTCCTGGAGCACCAGCACCAGCACGCCGGGCAGCCATACCAGCCCACTCCCCACCACCGGCAGGATTGCCAGGATCACGGTGACGACGCCCCAGAACATCGCATGGGACAATCCCACGATCATGAAGGCGACCCCGACGAGAATGCCCTGGACCAGGGCGGTCAGTCCGGTCCCGATCACGGTGGAGATGGTCACCAGCCTGAAGCGCTCCTGGAGCAGCTCGCTGTTCTCGGTCGAGAACGGGATATAGGGCTCGACGACACCCCAGGTTTCCTCGCCCCGCAGCAGCAGGTAGAACATGCCGAACAGGGAGATGGTGAGATTGAGCGAGAGCCGGGTGGCCGTGCCGATGAGACCGATGGCACTGTTGCCGAGCCAGCCGACGATTCCTTCCGACATGGATGCCAGCTTCGGGCTCAGCCGATAGCCGCCGACGCTGATATTCGAGATCTTGGCCAGCAGCGGGCTCTTGGCAATACCCTGAACGATATCCGGGGCCTGGTTAACCAGCACCAGGGTGAGAACAAGTGTAAGAACCAGCAGGAGGGACAGGGCCAGGGCCACGGCAACCGCCGCGGCGCCCTGGGGGCGAATCTTGGGGACCAGCCACTTGTAGACCGGGGCAAAGATCACGTAGAGGACGGGGATCCCTATCAGCCCGGTGGCAAACGGAAGCAGCGCGATCAGGAGCGCCAGCCCCAGCAGTGAGATCAGAAACGCGGCGCGTTGATGCTTGGTGTCGAGAAGACGCATGGAAAGGAGAGTAATCCCGAGGCCCGGCCCCTCCTATCCCCATTCGGTTGGGGAACGCAAGAAGGGCGGCCATCGCGGCCGCCCCCTTGTCGGAAACCGCCGAGGCCTACTGCGCCTTGTGCAACTCGATGCTGCCGTTCACCGTCTCCAGCGCCAGCTCGTGCCCGCCGCGGCCCAGGGTTCCCCGCATTGACCGGGGCCCGAATCTACCCTGCACCGTCAGCGGGAATTCAGTGGAGATTTCACCGTTCACGGTCGAGGCCTTGAGCACGGCATTCACCTCGGAGGGCAGCTCGAGGGTGATCCCGCCATTGACCGTGGTAAAGGCCACGTCGTCCTCCCAGTCGGCGTTCCCCATGGTCGCGTCGATCGAGCCATTTACCGTCCGGGCCTCTGCCCGCCCGCTGGTCGAGATCCGGATCGAGCCATTCACTGTCTCCGCTTCCACATCAGACTTGAGCGCCGCGATGCGGATCTCACCGTTCACCGTGTTGGCTACGAAGTGGACGCCGGCCGGCACCGCAACCGTGAAGTTCACGGTGACGTCGTTGTTTTCGGTGTTCATCCGGCCATGGTCGCCGGCGCCGCACTCGTTGGGCGCCCCGCGACGGGGCGAGGGATAGAGCACGCAGATCGTCACGCCTTCCGCGTCCTCCAGCACCTTGATCTCGACCTGGTCGGGGTCGCTGCGCCGGGCGGTCTTGGTCGCGGTCACCGAGGCTTCGTTCCCGCTGGCCAGGGTGGCGCGAATCTCACCGTTGACGCCCTTGATCTCCAGTGTCTTGCCGGCCGCCAGCGCCTTGCGCCAGGAGAAGTCCGGACCCTGCTGTGACTGGGACCCGACGGCGGCGGCCGGCGCCAGGCCGACCGGTGCCATGTCCATGGTGCCTACCGGGAATGCCGCCAGCATGCCGGCCAGCGCAAAGAGGGAAAGTGTCTTCATCGTAAGAGCCCTTCAGTTGAGAGTGGATCTCGCGGGCCTAGCGGCAGCCCGGTTTTACCAGGTAAATGTTTCCGTCGAACGACTCGAGATCGATCTGGGCGGCGCCATTGCCGACCGTCGCTCGAAACCGCTTGTGGTTGGTCCGAATGCCGCCTTTGGTTGCCAGCGTGACCTGGTAGCCGCAGGCCTGGAACTCACCGTCGAAAGTGGACACCGAGAGCGTCGCATTGATATCCGGCGCTTCCAGGGTGATGTCTCCGTCGTGGGAGTCGAACCGGTAGCGCCCGCTCTGGTCGATGTTGCCCCGGTAGAGGATGTTTCCATCCACCGTGGTGGTTTCGATGTCCGCCGACACGATGTCGTCCAGGGTAATGTCGCCATCGACGGTTTCGGCGTAGACGGCGCCCTGCACGCTGGTGACGGTGATCCCGCCGTCCACCGAGTTCACCTCGACCCTGCCGGTGGCGCCGTCCACGCTGATATCGCCCTCGACGGAATGCACCGAGACGAACTCCTTGCCGCCGCGGACCGTAACGTTGCCTTCCACGGACGTGAGGGTCAACTTGGCCTGGGTGCCTTCCACGGTGATGTCCCCTTCGATCGTCGACAGCTCCAACTCCATCCAGGCGGGCACCGTGAGCCGGTAGTCTATCGTTTCATCATCGTCGCCATTGTGCGAACTCCGGCGCACTTCGGCAACCCCGCGGGAGACCTCGACCTCCAGCCGTTCCCGGTAGGGGAGGTCCGCCGAAACCTGGATGGCATTCCGGTTCCAGGTCCGCACCACGATCTCGCCCGAATGCGAGCTGAGTTCGAGCCGGGTACCCGGGGACACCGCCACCGTGGTGTCCTGTTGAATTGGTGTGAGGAGCAGAGCTCCCACAGCGAGTGCGAGAATCATCGGTTTGCAGACCTTTCCATATCAGCTGGCCACGGCCGCCAGGTCGGCGGCGCGGCGAAGGACATCAATTTTCTTGCGCATGGTCCGCGCAAGGTGGTCGTTGAGATAGGCATTGCCGGGATCCGACTCGAGGGCCTTGCGCGCCTGGTCGATCGCCCGATCGATCAGAGCCAGGTTCTCGGCCAGGATCCGGACGGTGCTGGAATCGAGCCGGCCATGCTCCTCGGCGAGGATCCGCTCCAGCTCGGTGATCGCGGAGTCGGCCCGGCCGCGGGGATCGAAGCTCACGGACACCGGTCGAATCCTGGCGGTGTCGACGGATGGGCCAGCCGCGACCGAGCGCTTTCCCACCGCGAGCCAGATCGCCGTGGCGGACACCAATGCCAGCGTTGCGGCGGCGGCCAGCACCTGGGCCAGCGAGAAACTGAAGCGGCGCGCGGTCCGGGCGGCCTGGATCGGAACCACACGCCCCTGGGCGATGGCGTCCCGCACGGCGGGCCAGAGATCCGCCTCGGGGTCCCGGTCGGGCAGCACGGCGGCCTGCGCCATCACGATCCGCAGCTCGTCGAGCACTCGCCGGCAGGTCTCACAGGCGGCGAGATGTTCTTCCAGCTCGCTCCGTTCCACCGGGGTGAGGTCGCCATCGAGGTATTCCGAGAGCCGGTGCATCCATTGGTCGGTCATCAGTCGCTCCTACCGCTCGAGATATCCGCGGAGTGCCATGCGGGCACGGTGTAATTGCGCTTTCGAGGTCCCGGTCACGATCCCCAGCATCCCCGCGATTTCTTCGTGCTTGTAGCCTTCGACGTCATGCAGCACGAACACTTCTCTGGCCCCGTTGGGCAGCCGCTCGATGGCTTCCTCGAAGTCCATCGAGAGGTCCTTCTGCGATGGCCGGCCGGTCATCCGCTCCACCACGCCCTCGGCCTCGCTGAACCGGCCTCGTTCGGTTCCGATGGTGGTCCGCCGGGCCAGCATCACGTTGATGGCAAGCCGGTGAAGCCAGGTTCCGAACGCCGCTTCCCCTCGAAACGTCCCCAACTTCTCCCAGGCCCGGATGAACACGGCCTGGGTCGCATCGTCGGCCTCTTCCGGATTGATCATCCGCCGAGCCAGGCTGTGGATCCGGCCCAGGTGGCGACGGTAGAGCCGCTCAAAGGCGTGGGAGTCCCCAGCCGCGGCCAGCACGGCGTCTACGGCGTCATTCTCCGCCGGAAGCACATCGCGTTTTGGGTTCAGATTCGTGACTCCGCGGCCCATGTCATCCATTGCGGGAACTTGGATAGCAAAGGGGGGCCTAAGGTTGCGGTGCAGTTCGGGATGAGTCCTGGGGGCCGGTAGAGACCATCCGCCTCTCGGCCTCCGCCAGCCAATCCAGCTCCAGCTCGAATTGCCGGATGGCGAATTCGACCATGAGGAGGGCAGCAGTATGAGGGCCGCCTGGTTCGGCCCGGATGGCCTCGAGAGTTGACCTCTCCCGGGCCAACTCTCCAGTGACAAACTCGCGGCGGGTCCGGAGCATCCGCTCCATCACACCGGGACGGGCCTGCCAGGCCATGGCTAGCCAAGTGAGGAAAGGCGGCGGTGGACGTTGCGTTGCCCACTCCGACCGCTCGAGGGTATCGGCCAAGGCCCGCTGGCCCAGCGGGGTGGGGCGATAGGTGCGGCGGTCGGGGCCGGTAGCGGGGGCTGCGGACTCCACGGTTTCGAGGAGTCCAAGGTCGGCGAGTTTGTTTATGGAATAGTATACCTGCGGCCGGGAGATCCCGGCCCAATCCCGCACATCCCGCCGCTCCAGCTCCGCATTGAGCTCGTACCCATGCATCGGCCGCTCGGCAAGCAACGTCAGCACCACCAGGTCCGGAGTGGTGAGGCCAATGACCTTGGATTTACTCGGGGGGTTGCGCTTCATATGCTGCTAGTCTAATTTAGACTAGTCAAGATAGTCAAGCACCAAACCGACCAGGAGGGTCTCATGAAAAAACTTACGCCGGTGATCTTTGTGGACCGCATCGAGCCAGTCCTCCCCTTCTGGACCGAGCGGTTGGGGTTCACGGCCACGGTCGAGGTTCCCGAAGGCGACAGCCTGGGGTTCGTCATCCTGGCCCGGGACAACGTAGAGGTGATGTACCAGAGCCGGGCCAGCGTGACCAAGGATGTTCCCGCCCTGGCGGCTGAGCCGTTTGTCTCCCGAGCCAACCTGTTCATCGAGGTTGAGAACCTTCAGGAGTTTCTGCCCGGACTCGAGGGTCTCCAGGTGACAGTCCCCAAGCGGACTACATTCTATGGAGCCTTGGAGTTTGGCGTCCGGGCGCCCTGTGGTACCAGTGTGGTGCTGGCCGAGTTTCAGGGACAGTAACCGGTGACCCTTATGCGCACCATGATTCGAAGCTTCGGAACCCTGCTGCTGGCTTCGGCCGTTACCCTGGCCTGCCGTTCGGCGGGGAACGACGATGCCACCAAGCCCGCCACGCCTGCGGCGGGCCAACCTGCGGACACCACCCAGATGCGAGTCACAGGAACCGTGCGGGCCGTGGGAATCGAGGGCGGCTGCTGGCGTTTTGACGCCGATGACGGCCGGCACTTCGAGATCTCGCGGTCCGGAGTCCCCGAAGGCCTGCTCCAGGACGGGAAGCAGGCCACCCTGGAGCTCCGGGCCCGGCCCGACCTCATGAGCACCTGCATGATCGGCCCGATCGTCGAGGTGGTGAAGGTTGAATCGTAGGGGCGCACTGCCGTGCGCCCGTACCATCCCAACCCGCAGCCGCCGACCGGCATCGTAGTCAGTGTGGCGACGCAACCTTCTCTCTCCCTTCTTACCAATGCAGGTCCGCGCCGCAAGCCGGGCCGTTCGGAGGGCAGCGTCCCCGACGTGAACGACCTTGTTCTGGCGGCGCAGGGCGGCGACGAGAATGCCTTCCGGTCTCTGTACGACCGGACGGTGGAGAGGATCTACGCCCTCTGCCTGCGGCTGTCCGCCGATCCGGGACATGCCGAGGAGCTGACCCAGGACGTCTTTGTTCAGGCCTGGAGGAAGCTGGCCACGTTTCGGGGTGAGAGCGCCTTCTCCACCTGGCTGCACCGGCTGGCCGTCAACGTGGTCCTGGCCGAGAAGCGAGCTACCGGCCGACGGGAACGCAGGGTGCGGCCGGTCGAGGGACTCGAGGATCTGGAGTCCCCGGGGCGGGCACCTCGGCCGGGTCTCCGGATGGACCTGGACGCCGCCATAGCCGCGTTGCCCGCCGGGGCCCGGGCCGTGTTCGTCCTGCACGATGTCGAAGGGTACCGCCACGAAGAGATCGCTGAACTGAGCGGTGTCGCTCCGGGAACATCCAAAGCCCAGTTGTTCCGTGCCCGCCGCCTGCTCCGGGAGATGCTGGACCGATGACCTGCCTCGAACTGTTCGACTACCTCGACCGGTACCACGCCGGCACCCTGAGTCGCCCCGAAGCCGAAGCGGTGGAGCAGCACCTGCTCGGCTGTGCCGATTGCGCCGCCGATTTCCGGTTTCAACGCTTGCTCAAGGGCAAGACCGTGGCGCTTCCCGGTGCTATCGCTCCGGAGCACGAGCTATGGCCCGGGATCCGGGACCAGATCCGGGGAACTGCAGCCGTTGCTGCCGGTGTCCGGCCCCGGTGGCAGCGCACTCCCTGGCTCATCGCGGCGACGATTGCGCTCATGGGGCTGTCATCCGCGGTCACGATGCTGCTCACTCGCACCGGCAATCCACAGCCATACGTTGGCACCCAGGACTTCCAGTCCACCGAGGTAGGGTATCGCCAGGCGGCCGACGAGCTGCTGCGCTCCCTTCAAGCTCACCGGAAGGAATTGGGCGAGCCCGCCTTTAAGGTCATCGAGCAAAATCTGCACATCATCGACCAGGCAATTCAGGAGACCCAGGCCGCGCTGGCCAGTGACCCGCATAACCAGCAGGTCACCCAGCTGCTCTGGGCCTCGTACGAAAAAAAGATCGACCTGCTGCAGCGCGCCGCTCACAACGTGGAGAGCTGATGCGCACCATGCGCTCGATTCCACTGACCCTCATGATCGCCCTGGCGGCTCTCCCCGGTGGCGCCGCGCAGGCGCAGGCCACCAGCGAGCAACGAGTGGAGCGGAAGATTGCGATCGACCCGGATGCCTCGATCCGGATCTACAACCTGAATGGGTCGGTGCGGGTGGAAGGCTGGGACCGGGATACCATTTCGGTGGTGGCGACCATCGGTGACCCGCTGAAGAACCGCTTCTTCTTCGGCGGTGGTGCCCAGGGGGTCAAGATGGGAATCGAGTCTCCCATGGAGCTGGATCAGGCTCCGGCGCACCTGGTCGTGAAGGTCCCCACCCGGGCCCGGCTCTGGATCAAGGCGGCGACTGCCACCATCACCTTGTCCGGCCTGGAAGGTGGCGTCGATGTCTCCAGCACCAGCGGCAACATCCAGTTCGACGGCAACCCCGATCAGCTCAACCTTGAAACCATGGATGGCAGTATCAATATCACGGCCACCGGGCCGTGGATCCGGGCCAAGACCGCGAGCGGGACCATCACGTTGCGAGGCAGCGGAGAAGACGTGGGCGCCACGACGGTGAGCGGCGACATTACCCTGCTTTCCTCCGGCATGCGACGGCTTCGCATGGAGACGGTGAGCGGGAGGGTCAATTTTTCCGGCCCGCTGGCGCGGGACGGAGCGCTGAGCGCCGAGAGTCATAGCGGCCCGGTTGACCTGCTGCTCTCCGCCGATCTCGCCGCCGAGTTCGACCTCACGACCTACCAGGGTACGATCAGCAACGGGTTTGCTCCGGAGCGGCGACCCCTCAGGCAAGGCGAGGGACAGGAGCTCCACTTCACGGTCCAGCCGGGAACCGCCAACGTGATCGTGCGGACATTCAAGGGTCCCATTTTCCTGCGAAAGAAATAGTCCCAACCCTGCCTCCTGCCGCGGCATCTCATCCTCGTCAATCGCCCGCTCCTTTCACACGAGGATATTCCAATGTCTGCTCCCCTACTTCGCTGGACCGTTGCCACGGCCCTGGTCCTCACCGGCGGACTGGCCGCCGCGACTCCCGCTCACGCCGGCCCGCCCTGGATATCACTCGAGATGCCGGCCAATCCTCACGAGGCCTCCACTCGCGGCGCCTTCTTCCTGGTCCACACCTATCATCACGGGACTCCGACCCAGTATCAGCTGAGCGGCACCGCGGAAGGAATCCTGAACGGCCGCCGCCAGACCATTCGGCTGGAAATCACTGCGACCGACAAGCCCGGCGTATTCGCCGTGCGCTACAGCCCCGCGGCGCAGGGCGTGTGGGTTCTCGCCCTGAACATGGGCGAGGGACACGAGGGTTGCGGCATGCTGGTGACACTGGGCAAGCAAGGCCAGGTTGCGTCGGTCCAGGTACCGAGCCGGGAAGTGGAAGGCGGGCGGTGGATCGTACCGCGCAGGGTCACCAGTGAAGACGTGGACGCCGCGCTGCGGCAGCAGACGGCCATGCTGGGCGGTAACGAGCCGGGTGACCGGGGAGCCGATGGCGCCCTGCTGGTTGCCGGTCTCGGGCTGGTCCTTGGCATCCCCGCCGCTCGAATGCTGCGCCGGCGCTAAGAACAAAGGACTAAGGACTATGGACTAAGGACTAACCCGCCTCGGCCCTTTAGTCCTTAGTCCTTAGTCCTTAGTCCTTAGTCCTCTGTCCTGTTTCTGTGCTGCTCTGGCGCGGAGCCTCTTATCCCGCCATAGTCCAGTACATGACCGAACGGTTCATTCGGGTATTGTTGATTGACGACAACGAGGATGACTTCGTCCAGACCCGGCGTCTGCTCCAGTCGGCCCGCTTCGACCGGTTTCAACTGGAATGGACGCCCCGTTTCGATGAAGGACTGAATGCGCTGAAGGGCCAGAAGTTCGACGCCTACCTCATCGATTATCGGATCGGGGAACGCGCCGGCCTCGACCTGGTGCGGGCGGCAGTGGCTGCCGGATGCGTGGCCCCCATGATTCTCCTCACCGGCGCGAACGCGGACGGCCTGACGCTGGACGCCCTGCTGGCCGGCTCCTCGGACTACCTCGACAAGACCCGCCTGGATGAATACGCCCTCGAGCACTCGCTCCGCGGCGCGATTGACCGCGCCCTCCATTTCGAGGAACTCCAGAAGAGTGAAGAACGCTTTCGCGCCCTGGTCGAAAACCTGTCCGACGGCATCAAGCGCCTGGGCCAGGACGGGACAATCCTCTACGCCAGCCGGTCCACCACCGCGATCCTGGGCTACCAGGTGGAGCAGCTGATCGGGCACAGCCTCTTCGACTTCATCCATCCCGAGGACAGGCCGGGGGCGATGCGACTGTTTTCCGAATGCCTGAATCGGCCGGGAGCGGCCATCCTGAGCCAGTATCGCCACAAGAGCGCGGACGGAGGCTGGAAGCACCTTGAGGTCGTCACCGTCAATCGGCTCGGCGAGTCCGCGGTGCGTGCCGTGGTGGCGACGATCCGCGACATCTCGGAACGCAAGGAGAACGAGCGGGACCTCCTGGAGCGGGAACGCCAGTTCCGCGCGCTGTTCGACGCCGCACTGGACGCCATGGTGCTGATCGGCGACGACCGCCGGTTCCTCGACGCCAATCCCGCCGCGGCCCAGCTGTTCCGGCTGCCACGGGAACAACTGATCCAGCAGGTGATCGACCGGTTCTGCCCTCCGGAGTTTCCCGTGGTCGAGAGATGGACGGAGTTCATCGAGGCGGGAGAGTTCAAGGGAAACTTTACCCTGAGGCTGGATGAACATACCCGGCGCGAGGTCGAGCTGAGCGCGAGGGCGCACGTCCTCCCGGGTCGCCACCTGCTGGTGGCTCGCGATGTCACCGACCGGAACGAGATGGAAGCGCGGCTCCGCCAGGGCGCGAAGATGGAAGCGGTCGGCCGGCTGGCGGGCGGTATCGCCCACGATTTCAATAACCTGCTCACCGCCATCCTGGGATCCGCCGAGCTGCTGGCCCTGGACCTGGAGGACGTGGGGTCGGCCAGGGAAGACCTCGAGGAGATTCGCAAGGCGGCTACCCGCGCGGCGTCTCTCACCCACCAGCTGCTCGCCTTCAGCCGCCGCCAGGTGCTGAATCCCAAGACCCTCGACCTGAACACCGTCATCGAGGGGACCCGGCGAATGCTGGCGCGGCTGATCGGCGAGGACATCGAACTCATCACCCGCTCGCATCCCCGGCTGGGGAGAGTCCGGGCCGATCCGACCCAGCTGGAGCAGATCCTGCTCAACCTCGCCATCAACTCCCGTGACGCCATGCCGGAGGGCGGCACGCTGATCATCTCCACCGAGAACGCCGACGCCCCGGCGGAATGGAAGGATCCGCCGCCGGCGTGCGTGGCGCTGGTCATGACGGACACCGGCAATGGCATGAGCGAGCATACCCGGGGTCACCTCTTCGAACCGTTCTTCACCACCAAGGACATCGGCAAGGGTACCGGCCTGGGACTCGCCACGGTCTACGGGATCGTCAAGCAGAGCGGCGGGTACATTACGGTAGAATCGGCGCCGGGCAACGGGACCGCGATCCGCATCTACCTGCCTCGAGTGGACGCACCGCTGGACTCGACGACCACCGGTCCCGGCCTGGGCACCGCGGCACGGGGGTCCGAGACTATTCTTCTGGTGGAGGACGAGGTCTCGGTCCGCCGGCTCGCGCGACGGGTCCTCCTCAGCAAGGGATACGTCGTGCTGGAAGCGGCGAACGGGCAGGAGGCCCTGCGGTTGGTCTCCGAGCATACCGGCCCGCTGGACCTGGTGCTGACCGACGTGGTCATGCCGGGGATGAGTGGCCCCGAGATGGCCGAGCGACTGTCCCGGGAACAACCCGGCCTGCGGGTGCTCTACATGTCGGGCTACGCCGACGAAGCCATCGGACGCCATGGCGTGCTGGAGACCGGCGTCCAGTTTCTCCAGAAGCCATTCACGCCGCAGGATCTCGCCCAGCGAGTCCGCGAGGTCCTCGGCCCCAACAATGCAAGCGGGCACTGACTCCATGACGCGATGCGCCAGGTGGTTGCTTCCTTCACTGCTCCCCGCTCTCCTCGTTTCCATCGCCCACGCCCAGGGCGGCCGGAACAGCAGGCCGGTGGTGAGCCCCGAGGTGGGTATCCAGGTCGGCCGCCAGTTCAAAGACGACGAGTGGATCGCTGGAGGGTATTTCCGGATGCCGATATTCGGCGCGATTGACCTTCGCCCCAGCGGTGACGTCGCCCTGGGCGGAGACCACAACTATCAATTGAACGGAGACATCGCCCTCCACGGCGCCCGCGACCTGGCCTATCTTGGCGCCGGTGCCGCCTGGTTCCACCGGGACTTTGGCGGCGGCAAGGAGACCCGCACCGGCTTCAACCTGTTCATCGGCTTCAAGCCCATCCCCCGGCCCGGCACCCAGATCTACGTCGAGGGCCGCTGGACCAGAGTCGAGGGGATATCATTTTTTCGCGTGTCGCTCGGCGCCGCCTGGCGACTCTGACAAGGTGCAGGGTGCAGGGTGCAGAGAAGCTGAAGGCTGTATAACCATTCACATACAGGTGTTCATCATGCCGACGAGCAAAGCTTCCGCCGAGTGGAACGGTGGATTGAAGAACGGCAAAGGCAGCTTCACGGCGGGCTCCGGTGCGTTCGGCGGGAGCTACTCCTTTGCCACCCGCTTCGAGGGAACCGGCGGTACCAACCCCGAGGAGTTGTTGGCGGCGGCACACGCCGCCTGTTTCAGCATGGCGCTGTCAGCCGGGCTGGAAAAGGCCGGCAAGCCGGCCACCAGCATCAGGACCACGGCGCAATGCACCATCGAGAAAGTGGGAGATGGATTCAAGATCACGAGGATGCAGCTCGAGGTTCGCGGCACGGTTCCAGGGCTCGACCAGGCCGGCTTTCAGCAGGCGGCCGAGGGCGCCAGGAACGGTTGCCCGGTGTCGGGCGCGCTCAAGGGGAACGTCGAGGTAACAATGGATGCGAAACTGGAATAACGATAGGAGTCACTCATGAAGATGCAACTGGGTCGTAGAGACTTCTTCACGCGTTTCTCGAAACTGGCGGCACGGTCGACGGGACATCCGGCCGCCTTTCTTCTTGCCGTGTCCATCATCGTGGCATGGGCTGTCACCGGGCCGGTGTTTCATTTCAGCGATACCTGGCAACTGGTGATCAACACCGGGACTACGGTCATCACTTTCCTCATGGTATTCCTCATCCAGAATACCCAGAACCGGGACACCCAGGCGATACAATTGAAGCTGGACGAACTGCTTCGGTCCCATGAAGGCGCGCACACGGCGCTCTGTGATCTGGAGGAACTGTCGGAAAAGGAACTGCATCGATTTCACAAGCTGTACCTGGGGCTGGCTAAAGAAGCCCGCGAGCACCTCCGTAGCGGCGGGGGAGACACCGACGTTCCTGGCCTGGCTATCGGCGAGTAACCAACGGCTCCAGCACCCGCCAGACATTGTCCGCCACGATCCGGTGCCCCGCCGGCGTGGGGTGGATTCCGTCGGCCTGGTTGAGCGAGTCCACGCCCCCGACTCCTTCAAGAATGAACGGGATCAGCGGAAGACCATTAGTCTCGGCCAGCTCCGGATAAATCCGCACGAACTCCTCCAGATACCGTCTTCCCATGTTGGGCAGGGTCTGCATGCCGGCAATCACCATCCTGGTTCCCGGCGACCGGGCGCGCACGCTGTCAATGATCGCCTGGATGTTGGCCTTGGTCGATGCCGGGTCCTGGCCTCTCAAGCCGTCGTTCGCGCCGGTTTCGATCACCAGGATGGCAGGTTTCTGGCGCAATAACCAGCCGATCCGCTGCCGGGCTCCCGCCGAAGTCTCACCTGAAACCCCCGCGTTGATCACCTGGTAGTCGAGGTGCAGGGAATCCAGCCGCTTCTCGATGAGCGCCGGGTAGGCTTGCGAAAGGTCCACGCCGAGTCCGGCGGTAATACTGGTCCCCAGAAAAATGATGGCCGGCCTTTGAGTGGCCGGCAGCCGGGCCGCGGGGGCCGCGGCTGGAGGACCCGCGGACGGCTGCTCTTTCTTACACGCCGGAGCGAGCAACAATGCCGCGGCGCAGAGCGTTATGGTCTCGAGCCAGCGTCGATTCATGACCTGGAACCTAAGGGTGCCGGAGTAAAAACTCCCGTTATCATTGAGCCATGTTGACCTCCGAATCACTGACCCAGGTGTACCTCTCCGGGGGACGCGAGCTGACCGTCCTGCGCGAAGTCACTTTCAGCATCCCGGCCGGTGAGTTCCTGGCCATCGTGGGTCCGTCGGGAAGCGGGAAGAGCACGTTGCTCGGGCTCCTGGCCGGCCTCGACCGCCCCCGAAGCGGTCGGGTGATACTGGACGGCCAGGATCTCTCCACCCTGTCGGAGGACGGGCGGGCCCGGCTGCGGGGAGAAAAGGTCGGGTTTGTCTTCCAGTCGTTTCACCTGATTCCGACCCTCACCGCGCGGGAGAACGTCCAGGTGCCGCTGGAACTCCGCGGCGAGGAAGCGCGGGCCCGGGCGGACGAACTGCTGGACCGGGTGGGACTGGCGGCCCGGGCCCATCACTATCCGGCACAGCTCTCGGGGGGTGAACAGCAGCGGGTGGCACTGGCCCGGGCATTCAGCAACCGTCCCCGGATTCTCTTTGCCGATGAGCCCACCGGCAACCTCGACGCGGCGACCGGGCAGAGCGTGATCGAGCTGATGGATCAGTTGAACCGCGAGCTGGGCACCACGCTGGTCCTGGTCACCCACGATTCCGATCTCGCCGGCCGGGCAAGGCGGATGATCCGGCTGATGGATGGCCGGGTCGTTTCCGACAGCACCGCGTGAATCGCACGAAGTTCGTGCTGGCGATGGCGTGGCGGGAAAGCCGGGCGGCGCGCCGGCGACTGCTGCTGCTCACCGCTTCGGTGACCGTGGGAGTCGCCGCGCTGGTCGCCATCAACTCCTTCACCGACAACCTGCGCAGCACCGCGCAATCGCAGGCCCGGGTTCTTCTCGGTGCCGACATCCAGGTGCGGGGCCATAAACCGTTTTCTCCCCGGGCAGAGAAGATGGTCGACAGCGTTGCCGGTTGTCCCGCCCTGCCCTGCCCCTCGGTCTCCACCGTCATCAGCTTTGCCGCGATGGCCTACGTGCCCCGTACCGAGGGCACCCGGCTGGTCCAGGTCGAGGGAATCGAAGGGACCTATCCGTTCTACGGCTCGATCCGCACCGAGCCGCGCGAGGCGTGGGAGCGGCTCCAGTCGGGCCGCAACGTGATCGTGGATCCCTCGCTGCTCGCCGCGCTCAACGCCCGGGCGGGCGATTCGCTGGCGCTGGGCGAGGCGAGGTTCGTCATCACGGGGACCATCGTGGACGTCCCCGGCGACGTCGGTGTCCGTACCGCTTTTGGTCCTCGCGTCTACGTTGCAGGACAGCAACTCGCCGCCACCGGGCTGCTGGTCGCCGGATCCCGCTACGATTACGAGAAGTACCTCAAGATCGGCGCGGGCGATCCTCAGGCAATGGCGAATCGACTCCGGCCGGCATTGGCCGAAGAACTCCTCACGGTCCGCACTGTCGCTGATGACCAGGCCAACATGGACCGGGCGCTGGACCAGCTGGGCCGCTATCTCGGGCTGGTCGCCCTGATCGCGCTGCTGCTGGGCGGACTCGGCGTGGCGAGCGCGGTCCACGTCTTCATTCGGCGGAAGCTCGAGACCATCGCGATCCTGCGCTGCCTTGGCGCCGGTTCCGGGCAGTTGTTCCTGGTCTACCTGCTCCAGGCCGGCGGCATGGGCCTGATCGGAAGCACGCTGGGCGCGCTGGCGGGGATCATCCTGCAGCTGGCGTTGCCCCGGGTGCTCGCCGATTTTCTCCCGGTGGATGTGGCCTTCTCGGTCTCCTGGCCGGCCGTGCTCACCGGGCTGGGAACCGGCTTCCTGGTCTCGATTCTCTTCGCGCTGTTGCCCCTGCTCGGCGTTCGCCGGGTGTCCCCCCTCGTGGTCCTGCGCCGGCCGTTTGAAGAAATACGCCGGCCCGGCATCGATTTCTGGAAATTTCCGGTGTACCTGCTGCTCGCCGCCAGCGTAATCGGGCTGGCCGCGCTCCAGGTCGGGAACCTGGTTTCCGGACTGGCTTTCGCGGTGGGGATCGGGATCATACTCGGCACACTGGCGCTCGCGGCCTTTCTGCTCAGCCGGGCGCTCAGACGGTGGTTTCCCCGCCGCTTGCCCTACCTGTGGCGGCAGGGGCTGGCCAATCTCTACCGGCCGGCGAACCAGACCCTCTCGGTCCTGCTCTCGCTGGGATTCGGAACGGTATTGCTCAGCACTCTCTACCTGGTCCAGGCGAACCTGCTGCACGAATTCCGGGTGGGGGCAAGCGGGCCCCGGGCCAACCTCGTGTTCTTCGACATCCAACCCGACCAGCGGCATACCATCGAAGACCAGATCCGGGCCGGTGGCCACGCCCTGCAACCCGCGGTGCCGATCGTTCCCATGCGAATTCTCTCGGTCAAGGGACGCCCGCTGGCAGCGATCCTCCGGGATTCCAACCTGGTGGGCGAAGACGGCCAGCCGCTGGGCCGCTGGGCCTTCCGCCGGGAATTTCGCTCCACCTATCGCGACACTACCGTCGCTTCCGAGCGGATTGTGCTGGGCCGATGGTGGACGCCGGGGCGGGCCGACACCGCGGTGGTCCCGATCTCGGTCGAGGTGGAAGTGGCGGGAGAGCTCGGCGTCACCGTGGGCGACACGATGGTATGGGACGTCCAGGGCCTGCCGGTTACGACCCGGATCGCCAACCTGCGCAAGGTGGATTGGGCCCGCTTCGAGCCCAACTTCTTCGTGGTGTTTCCTGGAGGACCGCTCAGCGACGCGCCCCAGATGTACGTCGTGCTGACCCGGGTGCCCGATCCTGCCGGGCTGGGGAGACTGCAGCGCCAGGTGATCGAGCGGTTTCCCAACGTCACCGCGATCGACCTGACCCAGATCCAGGCCTCCCTGGAGCGATTGATCAACCGGGTCGTGCTGGTCATCCGGTTCATGGCGCTCTTCAGCCTGGCCACCGGCGCGGTGGTCCTGGTCGGCGCGGTGGCGACCAGTCGCTATCAGCGGGTGCGGGAGGGCGTGCTGCTCAAGACCCTGGGTGCCACGCGGTGGCAGATCGGGGGGATTCTCGCGGTGGAGTATCTCGCGCTCGGCAGCCTGGCGGTGCTCACCGCGTTGCTGCTCTCGGGCGGCGCCGGATGGGTGATCATGAAATGGGTGTTCGACACGCCGTTCGCGATTCCCCTGGGAGCCCTGGCCTGGCTGGCGCTCGGCGTGGTTGGATTGACCCTCGCAGTGGGCCTGGCCAGCAGCCTGGAGGTGCTGGGCAAGACACCGCTGGAGGTGCTGCGCACCGAGTGACGGGCGCAGTTATCTTCCAGCCTCGGAACCTCACCCAGGCAAGGGATCCCATGCTCGCGATAGATCTCACCGGTAAGCGGGCCCTCATCGCCGGCGTGTCCGACGACGGCGGGTTCGGTTTCGCCATCGCCAAGACCATGGCCGAAGCCGGCGCCAGCATCTGCGTGGGCAGTTGGCCGCCGGCGCTGAGTATTTTTCAGAAGCTGCTGGAGCGCGGCAAGATCGACGAGTCCCTTACCCTCTCCGACGGCCGGAAGATGGCGTTCGAGCGGATCTATCCGCTCGATGCGGCGTATGACGTGCTGGAGGATGCGCCGGCGGACGTGCGGGAGAACAAACGCTACAAGGATATTGGCGATTTCAGCATCCACGGGATGGTCGAGCGGTTGAAGGCCGATTTCGGCCCCCAGTGCATCGATATCGTGGTCCATAGCCTCGCCAACGCGCCCGAAGTCCGGAAGCCGCTGATCCAAACCAGCCGGAGCGGCTATCTCACGGCCTTGAGCGTGAGCGCGTACAGCAACGTGGCCCTGGTCCGCGACCTGTCCCCCCTGATGCGCCCGGGCGGTTCATTCCTGTCGCTCACCTATATCGCGGGTGAGCGGGTCATCCCGGGATATGGCGGCGGCATGTCGAGCGCCAAGGCGGCGCTGGAATCAGACACCCGCACCCTCGCCTTTGAAGCGGGGCGCATGCACGGGGTCCGGGTGAATTCCATCTCCGCCGGGCCCTGGGCATCCCGGGCCGCGTCGGCCATCGGGTTCATCGACACCATGATCAAGTACACCAGCGCCAACTCACCCCTGCCCAAGCCAATCGACTCGTTTGACGTGGGCAATGCCGCGGCCTTCCTCTGCAGCCCGTTGGCCGCCGCGATCACCGGCACCGTGGTCTACGTGGACTCCGGGTACCACGTGATGGGAATGGCGGTGGAGGGCGCCGACACCCCGGGAAGCCCGGTACAGTCGCATTAGTCACCCATCGATTTTTCGCCCCGCTCTCCTGAAAGGCCAGGTGGCCCTGGTCACCGGCGGCGGCACCGGCATCGGCCGGGGTATTGCCAACTCGCTGGCCCGGGCCGGGGCGGATGTCGTCATCGCGAGCCGCAAACCGGAAATCCTGGAGGCGGCCAGGCGCGAGCTGGAGCAACACGGGACCCGGATCCGCGCCCTGGCCACCAACGTTCGTGAAGCCGAAACCGTGCGGCACACCGTGGAAGCGGTGGTGTCCGATTTGGGACGGCTCGACATCCTGGTCAACAACGCCGCCGGAAACTTCTACGCCCCCTCGGCCACCCTCTCGGAAAACGCCTGGAAAGCCGTGGTGGAGACCGATCTCTACGGCTCCTTCTTCCTGTCCCAGGCGGTCTACCCGGTAATGAAGCAGCAGCAGCGCGGGCGCATCATCTCGATTTCAATGACTCTGCACTACCGGGGCTGGCCGCTGATGGCCCACGCCACCGCTGCCAAGGCCGGCATCGATGCCCTGACCAGGACCCTGGCGCTGGAGTGGGCGGCAGACGGTGTCCGGGTCAACGCGATCGCGCCGGGACCGATTCCCACCGAGGGGGTTCGCAAGGCCTTCACTCCCACGCCGGGAGCCCCCGACCTTTTCTCGGATGAAAAGGCCCGGGACATGATCCCAGCCGGCCGCTGGGGAGAACCCAACGACATCGGCGAGATGGTAACCTACCTGGCAAGCCCCGCGGGCGACTGGATTACCGGCGCCATTTTTGTCGTGGATGGAGGCTCCTGGCTCAAGCGCTGAGACAATCAGGTGAAGAAAAAGATATTCTTCCTGCATAGTGCCGGGCCCCAGGGGCCTCATGAGGGGAGCAGCGACTTGGTCGCGTGGCTCAAGAGCGAGCTCGGTTCCGGGTACCAGCTGATCCATCCAGCAATGCCGCGTCCGGAAGCTCCGGATTACGCCCTGTGGAAGGCGAAACTCAAAGAGGAGCTGGCGAAGGTCACCGGCGAAGTGGTGTTTATCGGGCATTCCCTGGGCGGGTCGATCCTGCTCAAATACCTCGCCCAGGAACCGCTCAGGAATCCCATCGCCGGGATGTTTCTTGTTTCTGTACCGTTCTGGAGCGGTGATGAAGACTGGGTTCAACCGTTCATCCTCCCGGAGGACTTCGCCACCAGACTTCCTGCCATACCCAAACTGTTTCTATACCACAGCAAGAACGATCCCCATGTGCCGGTTTCCCATCAGGTCCTGTATGCCCAAGCGCTTCCCCGTGCTGCTGTCCGGGTTCTGGATGGGGAAGATCATGAATTCAGCCATGGCATTCCCCAGCTCGTGGCTGATCTGAAAAGATTGAAAGGATAAGGCTCATGTTCCTGGGACACTTCGGCGTCGCATTCGGCATGAAGCGGGTGGAACCCAAGCTTTCGCTGGCTACCCTCTTCTTCGCCACCGCGCTGGTTGATTTGCTGTGGGGGGTGTTTCTGCTCACCGGATGGGAGCGGGCCGCCATTGTCCCCGCTCCGACCCCGGGGAACCAGATCGAGTTCATTTCCTACCCGATCACCCACAGCCTGGCCGCAGCGTTCGGGTGGGGCCTGCTGGCCGCCGTTATCGTGTACTCGTGGCCCACCCGCGACACCAGCAAGCATCATTGGCTCAAGGCGCTGGTCGTGGCACTGGTGGTGGCGTCCCACTGGTTCCTCGATCTGGTGGTCCACGTTCGTGACCTCCCCCTGGTGGGTGACGACTCCACCAAGTACGGCTTCGGTCTCTGGCGGAGCATCCCCGCTACCATGGCGGTGGAGCTACTGCTGTTCGGCGCCGGACTCTTCGTCTATTTCCGGTGGCGGTCGCGCGGCTCGAGCGGTATCACCTGGCGGGTCGCGGTATTGGCGGGTTTGCTCCTGGCTCTCTTCGTCGCAAGCACCTTCGGCCCCCCACCTCCCAGCATCAGGGCCATCGCCATCGCGGACATTGGCGGAGTGATTCTGCTTGTCGCGCTGGCGGCGTGGGCGGACCGGCCATTGCCGAATCGAGCCCGTGCTGGTGGAGAAAGCGGAGAAAAACATCCAACGCTGAGTCGCAGAGGGCGCTGAGCTATCGCGGAGACCAGGATTCATTCTCATGAAATAGTTTTCCTCTGCGAATGACTCTGCGTGGCCCTGCGCCTCGGCGTTGGATGTTGCTGTTCTGACCCAATCACGATCGAAGGAAGACCACATTGGATCGCTTTTTTCTCAGGGCCGGAGCAGTCTCCGGTTTCGTCTCGGTGCTCGCCGGGGCCTTCGGCGCTCACGCACTGCGCGATCGCATTTCCCCCGAACACCTCCAGGCCTTTGAAACCGGCGCTCGCTACCAGATGTATCACGCCCTCGCGCTCCTCGCGGTCGCCTGGCTGGTGAGCCGCTCTCCCAATAATGCGGCACTTTGGGCCGGCCGCCTGTTCCTCCTCGGTACCGTTCTCTTCAGCGGGAGCCTCTACCTGATCGCCCTCACCGGAATCGGCCGTTTCGGCCTGGTCACGCCGTTCGGCGGCGTGGCGTTGCTGGCCGGGTGGATCTGTCTCGCGCTCGCCGCGAGCCGGGCGTAGCCATTCCCGAGTCTCCCGTGGTGCAGGCCTACCGCGAGCTGCTGGAGCAGCTTGACCAATGGTTCCAGTCCGCCCGGGATCAATTTCCTGGCGTCATTCCGTGTCGCCCGGGCTGCGCCGCCTGCTGTCACGGACCCTTCGACATCAGCACGGCGGATGTTCTCCTGGTGCGGGCCGGCGTCCAGGCCCTGCCCCATGAACAGCAGCGCGCCGTACGGCAGCGGGCCGCTGCACTGGTGACTCGAATGCGGGAAGCGGAACCGGGTTGGGACGGCGGAGCGATCGGGGACATCGGCGAGGACCGGTTCGATGCGCTGGCCGACCGGCTGGCCGATGCGCCCTGCCCCTGCCTCGATGAGGACGGCGCCTGCCTGATTTACCAGTATCGCCCGCTGGTCTGCCGGACCATGGGACTATCCATGCAAACCCGGGGAGACCGGATCATCGAGAACGCTTGTCCGATCCAGAACGAATTCCCCGGGTATGCCGGACTGGCCGCCCAGCCGTTCGGCCTGGAGAGCCTGGAAGACGTGGAATCGGCCTGCCTCGAGGCGGCATCGATGCAGCTGTTTGGCTCGCCACTGCGCACGGACTATGAAACGACGATCGCCGCAGCAATAACATATCCTCACGAAAGTCACGAAATCCCGCGGAAGCCACGAACAGGGATTCCATGAAGAAGCGTTTCTTTCGCGGTTTTCGTGGAGTTCGTGCTTTTCGTGAGGAATGGTCGACCAGCTGGGACTAGCCGACTATTTCTCTTTGGCCGCCCACTGGAAGAAGATCACCCCGATCGCCAGGCCCAGATACAAACCTCCCGGCACCCACATCAGCAACCCGCCCGTCTGTTGATCCTGCAGCGCCGTCAGCCCCCAGGTGCGCGGGGCCTCGGCGTACCAGTGATACAGCACCGTATCGGCCAGGCTGATAGGGGCGGCGACGGCCTGCATCGGGATCCCGATCAGGAAGAGATAAAGCATCTGGAGGCCGGGGCTCAGGCGGGGCACCTCGGGTGAGGGGCTCAGCACCGGCCACCACATCAGGGTGGCAGCGACGATGAAGAGGAGGTGGGTGGCGATATGCACGTCATGGTTCCGCATCATCAGGTCGTAAAGCGGGACCAGGTGCCAGAGCACCATCATCGCGGTGAAGAAGAGGCCGGCGACGACGGGCCGGGTCAGGAAGCGCATGGTCGCGCGGACCGGGCGGTGAGCGAAGAGCGGCCCGAGCAGCCAGCCCGGGATGCCGGCCAGGAGCAGCGGCGGCACCACGAACACCAGCAGCAGGTGCTGCACCATGTGGGCCGAGAAGAGGTAGTAATCGCTCAGGTCGTGGATGGGGCCGTTGAGCGAACCCAGGAGGACCAGCAGGCCGGCGAAGAACGACACCACCCGCCAGGAGGAGAGCGGCGCCTCGGGTACGCGGCGCCGGCGCCAGGCCGTAATGCCGTAGAGGTACATGCCAGCCAGCAGAGCAACGCCGATCAGTACCGATGGATGGAGTGACAGGCTGGGAACGAAGGGGCCGGTGGGTCGGGGGCGATCCGGGGACAGCAGAAACAGGTGGAAGTGAGACAAGTGAGGGAGCGCGGCAGGTGGGGGCGGGCCCGGAGGCCCGCCCTACCCTACTGCGGCATCTGGGGGTGCTTGATGCCGAACAGCAGGATCAGCGCGACGATGACCACGATGGCGATGAAGATCGGGAAGACGAAGAGCCCGCTGAACAGCTTGCTGTCCTGCTTCAGGTGCATGTAGTACATCGCCACCAGGGCGAACTTGATGATCATCAACACGATCAGGATCGGCACCAGGTAGGTACGGATCGACTCGACATAGTACACCGCGACTTCGAGGGCGGTGAGGATCACCAGCGTCACCGCGATCTTGGCATAGGTCCCGGCGGACGGGTGCGCATGCTCCTCGGGGTGCGCGTGTGCTTCGGCGGGATGGCTCATTTGATCAGGTAGATCAGGGTGAAGATGATGATCCAGATGACGTCCACGAAGTGCCAGTAGAGCGCCGCGATCTCCAGGTTGAGCGCCTTTTCCGGCGGCAGCTTGCCGCGGATGGCGGTGACCAGCACGGTGCCCAGCCAGATCAGGCCGACCGT
Organism: Gemmatimonadales bacterium; assembly: GCA_036006525.1. Classification (GTDB taxonomy): domain Bacteria; phylum Gemmatimonadota; class Gemmatimonadetes; order Gemmatimonadales; family GWC2-71-9; genus DASYPP01. Next base: position 28,056 of record DASYPP010000062.1, on the reverse strand, counting down.
GACGTGGCCGCCATGGAACCCGGTCAGCGTGAAGAAGGTGGACCCGAACAGGTTGGTGTGGAGGGTCAGCCCTTCGTGCACGAAATGGTTGAACTCGTAGACCTGGCCGCCCAGGAAGATCGCCCCGCCCACCATGGTGGCCGACAGCCAGCCGATCAGCATTCCCCGCTTGCCGCGTTGCGCGCCATACAGCGCCAGCACCACCGCGAACGAGCTCATCAGCAGCACGAAGGTGGAGAACGAGGTCAGCGGGATGTTCAGAATCCCCTTCACCGTCTCGCCGTTCGCGGGATTGACCCAGGAGTCGTGGGGATAGGGCCCGGTCAGGCTCTTGCCCCGGTAGACCATGTAGGTGCTGATGAGGGATGCAAAGAACAGGCACTCCGACCCGATGAAGGTCCAGATCGCCATCTTCCGGCTGTCGAGGCCGGTCGTGGTCGGCATGTGCATCGCGTGTGCGTCTTGGGACACGTTTATTTCCTTGCGCTGTAGGTCATCCCGCGGGCTCGAAGGCCGTAGGGACAGGTCTCAGACCTGTCCCTGTCTTAGCCCGCAGGTTCAAACGCCCAGCTGAAAATGCCGGTCAGCAGGATGGCGGCGCCGACCAGGTTGACGTAGGGGAACCCGACCAGGAAGCCGGTCAGCGTGGTGATGACCCCGATCGCCGTCACCAGCGGCCAGAACGACGGATTGGGCATGTGGATCCCCTTGCCGCTCACCAGGGCCGGCTCCGGCAGCGGGCCGCCCCGGGCCCGCTTCGCCTCCCACAGCGGATCCCGCGAGTGCACGGTGGGGATCTCGGCGAAGTTGAACTCCTGGGGCGGTGAAGGAATCGCCCACTCCAGGGTCGCGCCATTCCAGGGATCGGCCGGCGCGGGGACCGGGCTCCGCAAACTCTTCCAGATGTTGTATACGAAAACCAGCATGGCGACCGCGAGGATGAAGGCGCCGATCGTCTCCAGCCGGTTCAGCAGCTCGAAGCCGAGGCCGGCCGGATAGGTGTACACCCGCCGCGGCATGCCGTTCAGCCCTACGAAGTGCATCGGCATGAAGGTCAGGTTGAAGCCGATCAGCATCAGCCAGAAGTGCACCTTGCCGAGACTCTCGCTCAGCATCTTCCCGAACATCTTGGGGAACCAGTAGTAGGCACCCGCGGTGAGCGCGAAGATGCTCCCGCCGAAGAGGACGTAATGGAAGTGGGCCACCACGAAATAGGTGTCGGTCTGCTGCAGGTCGGCCGGCGGCGAGGCGTGCATGACGCCGGAAAGCCCGCCCATGATGAACATCGCGATGAACGCGAGCGCGAAGTACATCGGGGTCTTGAGCTGGATCGAGCCGCCCCAGATGGTGCCGATCCAGTTGAAGATCTTCACCCCGGTGGGCACCGCGATCAGCATGGTGGAGATCGCGAAGAACGAGTCCGCGATCGGCCCCATCCCGGTGGCGAACATGTGGTGGGCCCACACCCCGAAGCCGAGGAACGCGATGAAGGCGCCGGAGAATACCATCGCCGCGTAGCCGAACAGCGGTTTGCGGGAGAACACCGGGAGGATCTCGGAAACGATGCCGAAGGCCGGCAGGATCAGGATGTAGACCTCGGGATGCCCGAAGATCCAGAACAGGTGCTGCCAGAGCTGGGGATCGCCGCCCCCGGCCACGGTAAAGAACATGGTGTGGAACACCCGGTCGAACATCAGCATGATCAGCGCGACCGTGATCACCGGAAAGGCCAGCAGCAGCAGGATCTGGGTTATGAAGCTCATCCACACGAACATCGGCATCCGCATCAGCTTCATGCCGGGGCCGCGCAGATTGATGATGGTCACGAAGAAATTCACCGCGGCGGCCAGCGACGCGATGCCCAGGGTCTGGAGCCCGATCACCCAGAAATCGACGTTGGGGCCCGGCGAATACGGCCTGGTGGTCAGGTTGGCGTAGCCGAACCAGCCCGCGTTGGGCGCGGCGTGGAACAGGAAGCTGATGTTGAGGAAAAGCCCGCCGAACAGAAACACCCAGTAGCTGAACGCATTCAGCCGGGGGAACGCCACGTCCCGGGCTCCGATCTGGAGCGGGATCATGAAGTTGAAGTACATCGCCGAGATCGGCATCACCGCCAGGAAGATCATGGTGGTGCCGTGCATGGTGAACAGCTGGTTGTAGGTGTCGGCCGACAGGAATGTGTTGTTGGGCGACCCGAGCTGGATCCGGAGCAGCAGTGCCTCGAGGCCGCCGATCAGGAAGAACAGGAACGCCGTCGCGCCATAGAGGATGCCGATCCGCTTATGGTCAACGGTCGTGATCCAGCTCCACAGGCCGGTCTTGGCGTGGGCGTGGGTTTCAGCGTGATCGAGTACGGTGGTCGCCATTCGTCTTCCTCTAAAAGCGTGAGCAGTAAGCAGTGAGCAGTAAGCGGGACTGGTAGCCAACATCGTCGCTTATGCTGCCAACTCCTCGCAATCTCGAAATCCTTCCCGCTTACTTCTTACTGCTTACTTCTTACCTACTTGTGCGCCTCGAGATACGCGACCAGGGTCTTGATCTCATCCTCGGTCAGCTTCCGAGGGAGCTTCATCAGCGTGCCCGCCTTCACCGCCTGGGGATCGTGCAGCCACCTCGCCACGTTCTCCGGGGTGTTCTCCAGCAGGTTGGCGACGATGGTGGTGCGGCTTCCCACGTGGCTCAGGTTGGGACCCACCAGGCCAGCCATCACCCCCGCCATCGGAGTGCCGACCATCGCGTGGCACCCGATACAGCCGCCGGACACGAACAGCGCGTTGCCCGCCGCCATCAGGCTGTCGTGGGCGGCCTTCGCCTGGGCCGTGGCCGAATCGGCCGGACGGCTGCTGTCGGGCGCCACGACTCCGCCGTTCATCATCGGGGAGCCGACCTGCTGGTCCGCTACCCAGGCGTCGAAATCCCCGGGGGTGTCTACGAATACCCGGAAGCCCATGCGGCCGTGCTGGATGCCGCAGAACTCGGCGCACTGCCCGGTGAAGTTCCCCGGCTCCGGTGCCGTGAACCACAGCGTCGTCGCCCGCCGGGGGAAGACGTCACGCTTGGCCGCCAGCTGCGGCATCCAGAAGCTGTGCAGGACGTCCGCCGTCGTCATATACAGGGCGATCTTCTTCCCGCTCGGCACGTGCAACTCGTTCGCCGTCACCACCTTCTGGTCGGGATAGCGGAACTCCCACCACCACTGGTGCCCGATCACCTCGACCCGCACCGCGTCGGTGGGAATCTCGGAGGTTTCGAAGATGCCGCGGATCGTGGGGACCGCGATCAGGGCCAGGATCACGGCCGGGATGATGGTCCAGACGACCTCCACCGCGGTATTCCCGTGAGTCTGCACCGGTTCCGGATCGGTCGGCTTCCCCCGGAACTTGAAGATCGCGAACACCAATGCACCCTCGACCAGCACAAACACCACGACGGCCCACCAGACCGTCGTCATGAAGATGTGGTCGATCATCCGGGTGAAATCGGTCTTCGGATCCAGCGTGGACTGGGGATAGTCCCGCGAGGAACAGCCCGCGAGTACCAGCAGCAGAATGAGCGGAAAGCATGCCCGGAAGGCAGGCCCGGAAATGATTTTCCGGAGGCGCATTAGGAATTTCCCGGACGAGAGAGAGCGAGGTAAGACGCTAGAAAAAGCGAGGGCAGGATAGCCTGTGGAAGGCCCCGAGTCAAGAAGGTGATAGAGCGAGGCAGAGTGGGTCAAGGTGAGGCAAGGACTTGCCTTAGGCGTTTTAGAGGGTCCCGGGCGTACCCCCGCTCCCTTTGGCTCTCCTTCCCCCACCTTGCCTCATCCTGCCCCACCTTCTTTTCATTCTACATCCGCAGTTCGACTGATTCTTCTGGGGTGACCCATGCCAGCCTCCCGCGAAGCCCAGGTCCGTCAATACGCCGAAGGCCCGGCCAAACTGCGCCAGGCCCTCGCCAAAGTTCCGCCGGAAGCCATGAAATGGCGCCCCGCGCCGGGCAAATGGTCGGTCCACGAGATCATCGTCCACTGCGCGGACAGCGAGGCCAATGCCCACATGCGGGTTCGCTACCTCCTGGCCGAGAAGGATCCGCAGATCATGGGCTATGACCAGGACGAATGGGCCAGGACCCTGAACTATCACGAGCTGCCGCTGGAACCGGCCCTGGCTACCATCGACGCGGTCCGGGCCAATACCGTGCCCCTGCTCCAGGGCCTTTCTGAAGCGGCGTGGCGGCGGACCGGCCACCACTCGGAACACCCGACCTATGGAATGGAGAAGTGGCTGGAGACCTACGCCAGCCACCTGGATGTGCACTGCCGGCAGATCGAGCGCAACATAGAAGCCTGGAAAGGCGCTCGGCGCTAAGGCGGTCGGGGCGGACAAGGCGGTCGGGGCGGTCGGGCTTCTCTGATTGTGACCGCCTCGTCCGCCTTCACCGCTCGTCCCTATTGTCTCATCAGAGCTTCAATTTCCAATGCGGTGCGGGGAGCCCCCTTCGACAATAGGTCGTACCCCGTGCCGGTAACCAGCACGTCATCCTCGATCCGGATGCCGGTTTTCTCGGCCGGGATGTAAATCCCCGGCTCCACCGTCAGGACCATCCCGGGCGCCAGCTTCTTGGAGTAGTCCCCCACGTCGTGCACGTCCATTCCCAGCCAGTGCGAAAGCCCGTGGATGAAATACCGGTCGCACGATTCGCCGCCGCAGAGGTCGCCGGAGTGCTGCTTCATGTAGTTCCGTGCGATCCCGTTGAGCTGGCCGATGGTGATGCCGGGACGCACCGAGTCGATGGCGGCCTGCTGGGTGCCGAGCACCAGGTCGTACAGCGCCCGCTGCCGCGGGGTGAAGTGCCCCGAGATGGGAATGGTGCGTGTGACATCCGCCGTGTAGTAGCCGTATTCCGCCCCGATATCCATTACCACCAGGTCGCCCGCCTGGCTCTGCCGGCGGCCCTTGTCGTAGTGCAGCGTGGTGGAGTTGATCCCGGTACCCACGATGGTGGGGAAGCCGACCCGCTCGGCGCCATGGCGGCGGAAGGTGTACTCGATCAGCGCTTCCAGCTCATACTCCCACATGCCAGGCCGCGCCGACTTCATCGCCTCCCGCTCGGCTTCTGCCGTGATATCGATGGCGCGGCGCATCCGGGCGATCTCGTCGTCGTCCTTGATGAGCCGGAGATTCCCGGTCAGCGCCCGCAGGTTGCGCTTCTGGATGGCCCGGCCCAGCGAATCGTTGACGCCCAGCTCGCGGAGTAAGGTCGAGTCCTTCTGGCCGCCGTAGCGGGGATAGTAGAAGATCGTCCCCGGTGTGCTCAACAGGTCACGAATCTCCTTCTTCGCCGAGCGACTGGGCCTGGTGTCCGCGATGCCGGTCAGGCTGGTGGCGTCGGGCCCGGGCCCCAGCGTGGGACCAGTCCACGCCTCCTGGAGACTGTCGCGCGCGGGGATATAGAGGATGACCTGGTCGGGCAGGCTGTCATGGGCGACCAGCACCAGCCAGGAGCCGGCCGTTTCCAGTCCCGTCAGGTAGAAAAAGTCGTTGTCCTGGCGGAAGTCGCTGTCCTGGGGATAGTCACTTTCGATGTCCTTCTCGTCGGCCGAGCGAACGATCGCCACGCCGGTCCCGATTCGGTCGAGCAATGCGGCGCGGCGAGCCTCGAGCCGGCTTACCGGGACAGGACCTGCGGGTGAACCTGCCTGCGCCGCGAGCGGAGCGACCACAAGCGGCAGCACCAGGCAGGCAAATCCTGCGCGAGAAAGCATGAACACTCCAGGGAAGTAGCCAGCAGCGCGTAGCGAGTCGCGCGAAGGAACGGCCGCACGACGGGGGGCGCCAAACTGATGATTGTACGCGTCATCATACCGTTGGGTTGATGAAAAAGATTCGAACAGGACGTGTTTCGCTATTCGCTGATGGTTTTAGCGGCTGGCGAGCGAGGGCTCCATCTGGAGCAGCCGACCGTACTCGGCCACCGTGCCGAGGAACGACGACAACTGGGGTGAAGCCACCGAGGCGCCTGCCCCGGTGGTGATCTCGTTGGGGTCCCGCGCGATGCCGCGGACCCGGAACTCGAAGTGCAGGTGGGGACCCGTGGCGAGGCCGGTCTTGCCGACGAAGCCTACCACCTGCCCCTGGGTTACCCGCGCACCGCGCCGGATACCGCGGGCGAACCCGCGCAGGTGCGCGTACCGGGTGACCAGGCCGTTTCCGTGAGCGATCTCCACCAGGTTACCGTAACCGCCCGCGCTGCCGGCGCGTATCACTTCGCCATCGCCGACCGACATGACGGGACTGCCGGCGCTGGCCGCGTAGTCGATGCCTTCGTGATTGCGCCAGCGCTGAAGGATGGGATGAAACCGGGAGCCGAACTCAGAGGAGATCCGCTTGAACTCCACCGGAACCCGGAGGAAGTCGCGATGCAGCGAATGGCCTTCACTGTCGTAGAAAGCGGTCCGGCCCTGGGCATCGTCGAATTCGTAGGCCATGATCGGCTGGCCCCGAAGCACGATTTCGGCGGCAAGCAGCCGGCCGTAACGGACTTCCCCGTCCCGCGAGATCAGTCGTTCGAAGATGAGCCGGAAATGATCCCCGGGACGGATTTCCCGGCTGAAGTCAGCCTGCCAGCGGAAAATGTCGGCGATCTCCCACGCCATGTACCGGCGTTCCCGGGCGTTCAGCAGGGAATCGGGAATGACCAGCGCGAAGGAGCGGTACAGGGAACCGTTCAAGTCCCCTTCTGCCCGAAGAATCTGGGGCGACCAATACCCGACGCTCGACCGGGACCCCAGGATCACCACCGAGGGCTTCACCACCGGACGGCCAACTTCGCCGCCCCGGGGCACAACAGCCCCCATCAGGCCGGCAAAGGCGAACAGCGCGTGGAATCGGGAAACCGTCATGGTGTCGCTCAGATCAAGGGACCGAAAACCAGCCAGGTCCCAGAAGGGCAGGTCACGTGCCAGTGGCCAGGGGGCCACTGTACAATACTTGCTCAGTTTCAAGCAGACTGGACTACGTATGTATATCGTTTATTCACAATTGATTACAAAGATCTTGGCTGCGGCAGAATTAGTGTAGACTATCTGGGCAGTTACTGCGGGATCCTCAACCACTGCAACCAGCAAGGGATCGGGTATTCGGCTGCCACTCACCCGTTCTCAAGTTTAGTGCTATTTTAGGTTTCGTGACACCCCTTCGAACCCGGGCGGAATTACCCGTCCGGGTCAACCTTTTTCGTTACTCGAAACATGATTCAGGAAATGCGTGAAAAGCTGAGCCGGGAAGTAGAACAGCTCAGCCATGAACTCAACGTGACTCTTCCCCAGGCCATCGCCACGGCAGTCGAGCTGGGCGATCTCCGGGAGAATTCCGAATATAAGGCGGCGCTGGAGCGGCAGCAGTTTGTCCAGGCGCGGCTCGGCCAGTTGCATCAGCGCCTGAGCCAGCTGGGCGAAATGTCCAGCCATTCCCCGACCGACCGGGTCGGGCTGGGCTCCAAGGTCACGGTGATTGACCTGGTGACCGACGAAACCGAGACCTACGTGCTGGTACTGGGCGAGATGGCGGACTTCGAGCTGGGCCACATTTCGGTGGGTTCTCCCCTGGGCCGGGCGCTCAAGGACGGAAAGATGGGCGACGAAGTGGATCTCCGGCTGCCCAATGGGGCCCGCCGGCTCCGCATCGTTGAACTGCAGACTGTACACGACCAGACCAAAGTTTAGTGACAAGTGACAGGTGACAAGTGACAAGTAATCGCTGTATGGTCCCTCAGCTCGGCACGTCACTCAACAACACCGCGCCCTTGTCACCTGTCACTTGTTACTTGTCACTCTATGGATGATCCAGCGAAGCAGTTGACCGTTGTTGGAGACCGGGTCCTGATCACTCCCGAGGAAGGGGAAGAGCGGACCCGGGTCGGGCTGTACCTTCCGCCCACCGCGCTGGAATCACAGCAGGTCCAGAGCGGGGTGATCGTCGCAACGGGGCCGGGCGACCCGGTCCCCGACCTGGCCAGTCTTGACGAGGAGCCGTGGCGGGTCGCGGAGCGGGAGACCCGGTACCGTCCCATGCAGGCCCGGGTCGGCGATCACGCGATCTTTTTCCGCAAGGCGGCCGTCGAGATCACCTTCGAAGGCCAGAAGTACCTCGTGGTTCCCCAAGCGGCCATCCTGGTCCTGATCCGACCCGGCGCTTAAGTCCAAACTCGCCGGATCCTCATATGCCGCTTCCCGATTCAGCCCGCCCCTACCGGATCGGAATGTGGGTATTCCTGGTCCTGGGCCTGCCGCTCATCGCGTTGGCCCTGGCGGGGCTCAAGCGCCTGGTGCCCCCGGCGGTAGGGGCGCTCGGCATCACCGGTTTCTTCGCCTGTATCTTCGTGGCGCTCCTGTTCGGGCTTCGGGCCCGCCGGGCCGCCCTGGAGGACCGGGAGCGGACGGCCGCGAGTGGATTGCTGGTCATGATGGCGGGCATGCTGAAGCACCAGGACGACGCGACCCTGGAAAGCATCGCGACGAAGGGAGGTCCCGCGGGCGATGCCGCGGCGCTGCTGCTCCAGAGGCGGAGGGAGCTGCGGTAGATGTGCTACTTCCTCTATCTCGCCACGCCGCTCACCCTGAGCGAAGTGCGTTCCATGCTGCCGGCCGGCCTCCGGGCTGATCCCCTCTCCAAGGTCGAGCAGGGCATGCTGCTGCAGCACCATCCCGACGCCCAGACCGTGGTGCAGATCGTTCGCGGCGCTTGTTCCTGCGACCTGGTGCGGGCCCGGCTGCCGGTGACCCGGGAAGACGAAGCCCACCTGCGAAGCCGCTACCGCGAGCTGGGATTGCCCCGGGACCAGGTCATCGTCGCGCTGGAGAATCATCGCCGCGCCGCGGAGCAACGCCAGCGGCCCGACCGGTACTGGCCCAATGCGCTCAATGGATTTGCCCTGGAGCATGCCCGGAACGCGGGGCCATCGCTCTACTTCCTGGGATTCAGCCATCGTGGCGCCCTGGAGATACCCCGGGGGGAGCGGGTGATCGCCGAGCCGGCCAGCCTGGTCACCAGCTCGCCGGCCGGCTGGCTCATCGAGAATCGGCTGACGATGCTGGGCGGGCGATAATGTACGACGCGATTGTCCTTGGAGCCGGCCCCGCAGGATTGAGCGCCGCGCTGGTGCTGGGCCGCTGTCGCCGGAAAGTCCTGGTGGCCGACGAAGGCGCGCCCAGGAATGCGCGGTCTGCCTCGATGAACTGCTATCTCACCCGTGACGGCGTGCCCCCGACCGAGTTTCTGCAGCTCGCCCGCGCTGACCTTGTCGCGTATACCACCGTAACCATCCAGCAAAGAACCGCCACCTCGGCGCGGCAGGTGGAAGGCGGTTTCGAAGTCAGCTTCTCCGACGGTACCGAGCGGTGCCGCCGCCTGTTGCTGGCCACCGGCGTCGTGGACGAGGTGCCAGACCTGCAGGGAATCGGGGCGATGTATGGCCGCAGTGTTCATCACTGCCCCTACTGCGATGCATACCAGTACGTCGATCAGCCGATCGCGGTGTATGGCCGCGGTGCCCGGGTGAGCGGGCTCGCCATGACGCTCCGGACCTGGAGCACCCGCCTGCTGATATGCACCGATGGTCCCGCGGAGCTGGAGGCGGCGGATCGGGCCATGCTCGAGCGCCACGGGTTTCCGATTCGCGAGGACCGGGTCCTGCGGCTGGAGGGAACCGGTGAGCAGATCGAACGGGTCGTCTTTGCCAGCGGTACGCCGTTCGAGTGCCGGGCCCTGTTTTTCAGTACCGGCCAGCGGCAACGGTCTTCCATACCCGCCGCACTGGGATGCCAATTCAATGAGAAGGGCGTAGTACGCACCGGGCCCGCCGAAACCACCGACGTGCCAGGGCTCTTCGTCGCCGGCGACGCCTCCAAGGCCACTCAATTCGTGATCGTCGCGGCTGCGGAAGGCGCCGAGGCGGCGTGCGCGATCAATCGATCCCTGGAAGAGGAAGACCGGATTACCGAGTGAACCCGCCGAACGTCCGCAACTGGTTGCCCCGTTCGGGAAAAGCGCGCGCGAGCGTCGCGATCGTTCACGGTTTCGGCGAGTACGGCGGATTGTATTCCGAAGTCGCTGAATTCCTGGCTGCGCACCGCTCCTCGGTCGTCTGCCGTGACTTGCGCGGCCACGGCCTCTCTCCCGGGCGGCGAGGTAACATCCAAGGCTGGTCGGACTACCGGGAAGATGTCGCTGACATGGTCGGAAGGCTCCGGCGCGCCGCCCCGGAGCTTCCGGTCTTCCTGCTGGGGAACAGCATGGGCGGGCTCATCGCCGCCGACTATGCCATCCACCACTCCGACGAACTCTCCGGCCTCATCCTCCTGGCACCGGCGGTGGGTGAGATCGGTGTCCCCGCATTCCTGCTCCGGCTGAGCCGGCTGTTGTCGAGTATCTGGCCGACGTTCACCATGAAATCCGGAATCGAGCGATCCCGGCTTACCCGGGATCCCGCCGCGATCGCCCGGCTCGACGCCGATCCCCTGGTGCACAGCCTGGGGACCGCCCGGCTGGGCAGTGAGATGCAGGATGCCATCGCCAGGGTGAAACAGCAAGCACCGGAGCTCACGCTTCCGGTGCTGGTGCTGCAAGGCGAGGCGGACCAGGTCACCTCACCCGATTCTACCCGCGAGTTTTTTGAGAACATAGGAGCGAGCGACAAGACACTCAAAACCTATCCCGGCGCCCTTCACAATCTCATCATCGACCTCGTGAAGGACGATGTGATGCGGGACATGGATACCTGGATCGCCCGACGGTCCCCCGGGAAGACTTCGCTACCGCCGGCGCCCGAATAGCCGAAGGATCATCAGGAAAAGATTGATGAAGTCCAGGTACAGGGCCAACGCCCCCACGATGGCATAGGAACTCACGCTGGGTCCCTCGGCCCGAAGCGCCATCGCCTTGAGCCGCTGGGCGTCCCACATCGTGAGCCCGGTGAACACCACCACGCCGCAGATGGAGATCACGAACTGGAGCATGTCGTTCTGCCAGAACAAGCCGACGATCGAGGCAATGACGACTCCGATAAGGCCCATGAACGCAAACTGGCCCACTCCTGCGAGGCTCCGCTTGGTGACAGTCCCGTAGACCGCGAGGGCCCCGAACATGGCCGAGGTGGTCAGAAAGGCATTGGCGATCGAGGCGCCGGAGTAGGCCAGCAGGATGACCGAAAAGGTCAAGCCGTTCAGGCCGGAATACACCATGAAAAGCGCACCGGCGGTGGTCGGAGCCAGCTGGCTGACCCGCGCAGAGAGATACCAGACCAGTCCCAGCTCGGCGATCAGGATCCCGTAGAACACCAGGCGATTGCCCACCACGGCCTCGAGGATGGCGGGCGAGCTGGCCGTCACAAACGCGACGACCGCCGTGAACGCCAATCCGAGAAACATCCAGCCGTATACCTTGCGCAGAAAAGCGGTAATCCGCTCTGCCTGCACAGCCTCGGCGCCCAGAGCTGGTGCGTTGGTCGTCGAGAACGGGTTCGACATGCTTCACTCCTGAATGGGATGACCCATTCTACCACGAAAACATGAGAAAGGGAAAGGAGTTTCAGCTAGGCCGCAGCGACCAGCCGCTGCCGCTTGCGCCGCCACACCCACACCCCGAACCCAAAGACCGCCAGCAGGGGCAGCACCACACCGCTCGCCGCGATCAATCCGGCCACCATGTTCACGAAGTTCCGCCACGCCTCGAGCGCCGCATTCACCAGGATGTTGGACCCCGGCTGGCCCACGACCGGACCGGGTTCGGACACCGTCACGCTCAGCGTGCTCATCGCCGTCCGGGTCCGGAGATAGCGCAAACGGCCCTCGTAGCGTTCGATCTCTTCCCGCACCCGGGCCAGCTCCCGCTCCACCGCGAGCACGTCATCCAGTTTACCGGTGCGGTTCGCCAGCAGCGTCACCAGGCGCTCCTCCAACCGCCGCGAGTTCGCCATCCGCGCGTTCACGTCCACGTATTCCTCGCCCACGTCCTCCGCGGTCGTGGTTGACGAGCGCAGTTTGCCGATCCCAGTCAGCCCGCTCATCGCCAGGTCGTAGTTGGCCGAGGGAATCTTGATCTCCAGGGTGGCGGCATGCTGCTGGCCTTCGCCGGATTGAATGGTGGTATTGGCGATGAAGCCGCCCACCCGTGTGGCCATGGCGTGTACGGCGGCAATGGCGGCATCGAGAGAATCCACGTCGATCCAGGCCTGGCCGGTGCGGATGATCATGGAGAGTGCGATCGAGTCGCGAACCGGTTGAAATCGAAACTCGACTGGGGATGGGAGAGCCACGGCACGCTCTGCGGCTATCCCGCCGGAAGCGCCTGCGGCGATGTATGCGGGCGCCGGCGCTGCCGGGTCGCTGACCTCTTCGTTTGAAGCGTCCGACGGAGCTTTCGCCTCGCGAAATGTGTCGCACGCAAGGCTCAAGCCTGCAATAAGGAGCATCAGGGTCGTTCGCGTCCGCCGGGACATGGTTCCTCCTGGTTGGGGGTGGCGGAGCGAGAAGGATGCGCGATGGGTATGAAGTTGCACGGGAGGGTTTGATTACAAATTGGAATCGAGGAGATGAGATTGCTCTAAGCGGTCCCCCGCAGTCGTCGGGAAGCCCACTCGCCAAGCAGTGACGCCATCACGCCGAGCAGCACAACCCAGGAAAGCGAATTTCCTGGGTTGGCCCCCGAACCTGCATTGACCGGCGAGCCAAGCGACTGGTACAGCGAGGCGAGAGGCGCGGGATCGGTGGCTTCCTTCCCGCGAGGAACCGGCACATAGGCAACAGCAGCGACATTGGCGGCCCACCACGACCGGTGCGCCGCCATCGCGCTTTCATCGCCTTCCATGCGCCAGCGCCAGGTCTCACCCAGGCCGAGCGCAAGCACTCGCCCACTGCCGGCTCGGCCGGCGGCAGCGACGAGATGCCCGTTCACCCGCTCCAGCGCCACCGCGTTCGGCTGGAGCGGAGCGAGGTCCCGAATCGGCAGTTCGGCACGGCTCGTCACCCGTTCCACTGGAAGGCCGGAAGGCGCCACGGCACGGCCTGGCCCGGCGGGAAGCAGACTGCGAAAAGCCCGGAGACCGACAGCATCCGGAGCCAGGATGAGGCCGCCGCCGGAGTGCACATACCGGGTGATCGCGTCCGCCTGGGGTGCCGCGGTCGAGTCCAGCGCGATCACAGCCGTGTAGACGCTGGTATCGATTGTCGTGGGAGTACCCGCCAGCACTGTCAGCCGCGGCGCCACGGCGAGCCGGGCGTCCACCATCCAGCCTCGCTCGCTCAGCGCCGCCACCACGAACTTCGATTCCCAACCGGCGGTCCCCAGCACCAGGATCCGGCGGAGTGTATCGCCCGCCCCAACCGCGGCGGTGACGGACTCACCGGTGCGGATAGTTGCGGCGACCACGCCTTCCGCCGCGGGTACGATGGCAGTTCCACCCACGCGTCCCAATCGCAGGCTGTCGAGCGCTCCGAGCCGGTCGCGCAGCGCGAGCGTCCGGTCGGGGACTCCCCCGGCCCGCACCAGCACCCCGCCCGCCGGGTCTCCCCTCGGCTCCACCTCGATGGCAAGCGCCGTCAGTCCAGCTCCGGACCAGGTAACGTGGGTGCCCGCGCGCCGGAGCGCGACCAGCCAGTCCAGTGCGGGTCTCTCCGGTATTGCGGCGAGCCTCACCGTGAGCGAGTCGGCCGGCGGATTGAGCGACCACTCGGGGAGCGACATCGGCCATCTGGTGGCGAGACTCACCCGCCCGGCCGGCCGGTGACTCATGAAGCTGCCGGCAATGAGCCACACGAGGCCGGCCAGGCCGGCCGCGCGAAGCAACAGCTCGAGAATGCGCCGGTCAGCGGGTGAGCGCATATACCACCAGGTTCACGGCAAATCGGGTATTGTCGACTGAATTGAAGCGCTTGGTCTCCGGGTGATAGTTCCACTCGGAACTGTAGTCCTTGCTGCTGTAGAGCACCGCGATCCGGCCGTCCCGATCCACCGCCTGGAGATGCTTGTGAACCAGGTTGTCGCCCCAGCCGTTCAGCTCGTGGCTGGTCGTCGGTGGACCGTCAGTGAAATGGAAATAGGCCGAATACAGCGGGTGATCGTTGGGGAGGTCGCGGAGCGGGCCGGCCACCCGGGTGATTTCCTCGACCGCGGTCCGGTGGAAAACGCCGTCCACGTCGTGATTGTGATCGTCCACGAATAGCATGCCGCCCCGCGCGATCAGCTCACGAAGCATCCTGCTCTCTTCCTGGCTGAACCGCACCGGCAGGTGCCCGGTGAGAAACACCAGGGGATATCGCAGCAGGTCTTGCGAGCCGAGCGAAACGATGATTCCGGTCGGTGCGACGGCCAGCCCGGTGTACCGGGCGACCGAGTCGATGATGTTGGCTGGAAGCAGCGGCGCCGAATCCCAGTCACCGGATTCGTATTGCGCGGTGGCGAAGACGAACTCGCTCATGGCGCGCCCGACCAGGACGGGAGGTCGGCGGTGGTGGCGGTCACCCCGGCCAGGAGCCGGCGAGCGCGAACCAGCGACTCCGTCGCATCGCGGCCGGTTCGCAACTCGGCGATCGCCTGCGCCAGCGCCTGGGCGAAGCCGGGTGCTGTATGGAGCGCGTCGATCCGGAGGACCGTGAGGGAATCGACCGCTCGTTCGTCGGGCAGCAGTGCGAGCGCGAGGGTGAATCGATCGAGCAGGCGGGCGGAGACTTCGCCGTTCGTCTCCCGCCGGCTTTCCGGGGCCGGACTCGCATCGGTCAGCTTTCCCGCCAGGCGAACGCGCGACAGGTCCACCACCACTGGTTTCGGTTGGCCCCGGAGGTAGAGCCGCTCCGCCTGCCGCGCGCGCTGGATGGCGTCCAGGGCGGCGTGCATGTGGGGAATCGCCCGGCCCGGCTCGCCGATTTCCAGCTCGCGCCCCGCGTCCCACATCGCGTTGTACGCCTCGAGCAACGGCAGGTTGAGTGCCACCACCGGGCTTTCATCCTGGCTGAAGTCCAGGGGACGGCCGCCGTTGGCCATGTTGGTGTCGGACGCCGCGCGCATCAGCGCTTCCGGGGTCAGCTCCGACTCTCCCTCCGCGCCTTCACTCTCTTCGGCATTGCCCTCGCCGCCCAGGCGCATGAAGATCACGTCGGCGACCCGGCGCCTGAGGGCGGACTGGTCCCGCGCGATGGCGCGCGATTCCTCGACCACCGTATCGCGACGGAGCCGAGGGCGGCGTCGTTGCAGCGTCTCCGTCAGCAGCAGCAGCATGCGCTGGCTCAGGAGGGAAGAGTCTCCCTGGGCCGGCGCCATCGCGTCCACCGAGACCGAGTCGCCCTCATCGGCCCGCAGGATCCTGATGGTGCGAGTTTCCGAGGCCGCGAGGCCGGGCCCCGTGGTGGTGTTCCTGTCCCGGGCAACCGCGCGCACATGGATGACATTTCCACCGGCCAGGTGCAGCGAGTCGAGCGTGAGCAGGGCCGTGAAGGCGACCGAGCGGTTGTCATCGCCCGCATGCCGGCCCAGCACCCCGGAGCGGAAGGTGAAGTTCTCCCCTTCCCCCGAGCTGATGATGTATTCGAACCAGGCGGAATCAAGACCGAAATCGTCACCGGCGCGGGCGTCGAGTTGAACAACGCCGGTCACCGCTCGACGCGCGGTGTCCCTCGACGGCAAGAGGAGCTGAACCTGGGGGATGGAATCTGGCTCCGGCTCCAACGTCAGCAGATGATGCCGAGTCCCGCTGGTGAGGGTAAGGACTCGAGGACTGGCCGGCATCTCGAGGCTGATCGACCAGTGGTCCCCGTTCGTCGCCACGCTCAACCCCGAGTCACCAATCCCCGCAACGAGAGCCTCGAGCCGGGCCGGCCCTTCTATCAGCAGGCGGCTGCCCTGGAGGCCGGCGACGGCGATCGGGTTCTCCAGGGTGCGCTCGGCCTGACCCGAATATGCCGGTGGCATGACGCGCACCAGCAGCGGGCGGAATGGATCGGCTGACTCACCGGAACCTCGCGGCGCCAGGAACCCATCGTCGGGTCGCGGCGCTCGTATCCGGGTGACCGCGTTGGCCGGCAGCAGCAGGAATGCCCCGGTCGCGATCGACGCAAGCAGGAGCGGGGGCACTGTCCCTCGACCGATCCGGCGCCGCACCGGTGCCCGCCAATCAACCTGGGCGACGTGCTGTTCCAATGCCGCGATGGAACCGCCGGCGCCCTGGATCAGGGTGACCAGGGCGTAGTTGAGGTTCGGAGCCTTCTCTTCCAGCCAGAGCGCGACGCCCTCGATGTGCCAC
Organism: Gemmatimonadales bacterium; assembly: GCA_036006525.1. Taxonomy (GTDB): domain Bacteria; phylum Gemmatimonadota; class Gemmatimonadetes; order Gemmatimonadales; family GWC2-71-9; genus DASYPP01. The sequence continues at coordinate 11,784 of DASYPP010000062.1, read as the reverse complement.
GCACCGCGATTCCGGAGCAGGACGACGAGCGCCGCTACAACTCCCAGCGCGATCGCACCGATCCGGGTGACAAACCGAATCTCATATGCCAGTCCAAAGACGAGGTCACCCAATGCCGCCAGCAGCAGCAAGATCATCGCGACGGCCAGGCCCCAGCCCAGGCTCGCGCCAATCACCGCGGCCGAGAGTTGCTGCCGGGTAGTGGATACCCGCGCGCGGGCGTTCATTGCGCGGTTTTCCCGCGCCGCCGCAGAAAACCCTCCAGCAGCAGCAATGCCAGCGCGGCGATCAGCAGGATCCCCTGGGCGGGAACCTTCTTCTCCTGGCGCCGACCGAGATCGGCGGTGCTTGCGAGCATGGCCGGACCCCGCAGGCTGTCTACCAGCGCACCGCTTACCCGGTCCCATTCCCGTTCACCGCCGCAGGGGGCCAGCAACCGCCGAGTCAGCTTGCGTACACTCGGCCGCAGCACGAAGTCACCTACCGGGGTGATCGGAATCGCGACATCGCGCTGGCAGCCGCTCCCCAGAGGGCGCTCCACCGCTGCGGGAATGCCGTCATTCCAGCGAGCGATGACGGCCCCGGGTGGCAGCGACACCGTCCGGAGAAACGGAGCGACCACCGCGATCTCCCTGGTCGCCACCGCGCTCGCCGTGTCCGGCCGGCGCCGGCTCCAGCTGGACCTTTCCATATTCTCCGGCCACACCACCAGCGCACCGCCGCCTCGCGCCCATGCCGAGTCGTCCGCGCTCGCCACCCGACGAACTACCCGCACTATCGATGGCAACGGTCCCAGCAGGGCGAGCGTCGCCGAGAGCGGATCTTCCGGGTCGAGCGACGGATGGCTGGCGAATTCTGAGTTGGCACGAGCAGCGACGGGATGAATCCGGATTCGTCCGGGCCAGGTCCGGGCGATGGGCAGCGTCGCAGCGTCCCACTCTTCCCGGACGAAGGGGGAGACGACGAGCAGGTCCACCGAATCCGCGACACCGCGCAGACTCCCCGCGGTGCGGAAGGCGGCGATGAGACCGGAGCTGATCGCGGAATCGAACTCGACGACCCGGTCCGCGGTGGCGATCAGAGCGGTAGAGCTGTCATCGAGGGGCGGTGCCGCCCGGGAGCGATCCACCAGGGCGATCAACCCGGTGTGGCGGGGCGGCGGAAGCACCGGCTGCGCAAAGGCGACGCCCAGGAGAAGCAGGGCGCCGGCACGGAGGAAGAGCAGCAACAGATCCGAAGGCATCCGGGCTAACGCCGCTGCACTGGCCGGGCGATCCGGAACGAAGCGCGTTGTCGGCAGGGCATAGGGCCGGGGATTCCGGCGGGCGAAGAAATGCAGCAGCACCACCATCAGCGCCCCCATGGCGCCCGCCAGCAGCCAGCCCGGCGCGAGAAATCTCATCGCGCGTTTCTCCGCTGCCCGGCGCCCCGCGCGATCTGCCGGATCACGGTGGCGGGATCCTCATTCGACCTCACCTCGAGGTACTCGACGCCTGACTGGCGGAATCCATCGGCCAGCCGCTTCCTCCAGCTGACAAAGGCCGCCTGGTATTCTTCGATCGCCGCGGGGTGAAGCGTCCGCCGGAGGTCCGGCTCCTCGGGATCGGTGGCTACCCGGAGTGTGTCGCCCGGAACCAGCTCGGCCGGCGCGACGATGTGGATCGCGTAGACCTCCGCGCCGCCGATCACCAGCTCACGCGAGCGGCTCACCACGGCCTCTTCCCCACCGAGAAAATCCGAGAGCAGCACTACGCGCCAGCGGGACCGGACACCTTCCAGCCCGGGTCGCAGGTCCACCACGCCACTCGGCGTGATGCCGTCGAACGCGCGCGCGATGTCGCCGATGACGCCCTTCCGGGCCCGGGGAGGAATCCGGGTGACACCCTGAGGCGTCACGATGCTCATGCCCGCGGGATCTCCTTCGCCCCGCGCGACGGCGGTGAGGCCGATCGCCAGCCTGCAGGCCTGCGCCCACTTCTCCAGTGTCGTGGCGGGGAACGCCATCGATGCGGAAGCGTCGAGGACAACGAGAGTGGTGCGGGTGGCGCGTTCGTCGGTGATGCGGAGGTGGGCGCGGTCGGTTCGGGCCAGCAGCTTCCAGTCCAGCCGCCGCGAATCGTCGCCCTGACGGTAAGGACGATACTCGGTAAACTCGGCGGTCAGTCCGCGAAGCCGCGAGGCGTGGGTACCTGCCATCCCCGCTTCGACGGGTCGGCGCGCCGGCCAGGTGACGCCGACCAGCGCATCGAGGAGCGAACCGTAATGTTGGGGAAGGGACACTAAAAGGACGGTAAGACGGTAGGACGGTAAGACGGTAGGAAGCAACCCATACCCTCGGCTCTCACGTTCCGGCTGGCTCCTAATTCCTGGTGACACTCGAAACAATCTGATGCTCAGTTTACCGTCCTACCGTCTTACCGTCCTACCGTCTCACAGCCGGATTTCTGATTTGGGCGGTGTAATCCGACTGAGCACGTCGTCAATAATTCGCTCCGCCGTAATCCCTTCGGCTTCGGCCGCGAAGTTGGGAAGGATGCGGTGCCGCAGCACCGGGTGCGCCACCCGCCGGATGTCCTCGGGCGAGACCGCGGGCCGGCCGCGGAGCACGGCGTGCGCCTTGGCCCCGAGGATCAGCGCCTGGCCCGCGCGCGGTCCGGCGCCCCAGCGCACGAAGCGTTGCACCAGCTCGGGAGCGTCATCGCCGGGACGGGTTGCCCGGGCCAGCGCAGCAGCGAAACGGAGCGCGGGATCGGCGGCCGGGATCGCGCGGGTCGCGCGCTGAAGCTCCAGCGTTTCTTCCACGCCAAGCACGGCAGCCAGCGGCTCCGGCGGCGCACCGGTAGTGGCGCGCAGGATCTCGATCTCTTCCTCGGGGTCGGGGTACCCGATCCGGATGTCGAAGAGAAACCGGTCCAGCTGCGCCTCGGGCAGCGGATAGGTTCCCTCCTGCTCGATCGGATTCTGGGTGGCGAGCACGAAGAAGGGTTCCGGCAGCGGCATCGATACGCCCGCAGCGGTGACCCGGTGTTCCTGCATGGCCTCGAGCAATGCGGCCTGGGTCCTGGGCGGCGTACGGTTGATCTCGTCGGCCAGGACGATGTTGGCGAATACCGGTCCCCGCACGAAGCGGAAGCTGCGGTTACCGGTCGCGGCGTCCTCTTCCATGATCTCGGTCCCGGTGATGTCGCTGGGGACCAGGTCGGGGGTGAACTGGATCCGGTGGAAATCGAGCCGCATCGCTTCCGCGATGGACCGGATCAGGAGCGTCTTGGCGAGCCCCGGCACGCCGACCAGCAGCGCGTGCCCGCCGGCCAGGAGGGCCATCAGCACTTCGTCGATGACCGTCTCCTGGCCCACGATCCGGCGGCCGACCTCGCGGCGTAGCCGGTCGATCCCTTCCAGCGCGCGCTCTCCTGCGGCGATCGGCCGGGCGTTGACCGCCATTCAGACCGCTTCCGACAGACTGGTGAAATTGAAGTCCTTCACCTTGAGCACCGGCATCACCACGTCGCCTCCCGCTTCGGTCCCGGCGAGACGCTCGGCGCGTCCCATGCCGTCGAGATTGTTGAGAATGAACAGCGGCGACTCGTTGAACCGGAAATTGCGCAGCGCCTTGGTGATCTTGCCGTTCTCGATCAGGAAGGTCCCGTCCCGGGTGAGCCCGGTATAAAGAATAGTGCGGGGGTCCACTTCCCTGAGGTACCAGAGCCGGGTGAGGAGAACGCCACGCTCGGTCGACGCGATCAGGCTGTCCAGCGACGCGCTTCCGCCCGGCATCTTGACCGACCCCGGGCCGCCGGTCGGTTCCTTGCCCTGCTTCTTCGCCCAGAACCGGCTGTAGGAAAGCTGCTGGAGGACGCCGTCCTTGATCCACTCGCGGCGATTGAGCGGTAGACCCTGCCCGTCGAACGGCTGGGACAGAAGCTGGGGATCCTGTGGATCGGAAACCATGGTGACCCGCTGGTCCAGGATCTTCTCACCGATCTTGTTGCCGCCGCTTTCCTTGACGAAGGGACTGCGGCCCTCGTCTGCCGAGCGGGCGTCGGCGTAAAAGAGCACCAGCTGCACCAGGTCTCCCACCGCCTGCGGCTCCAGGATCACGGTGTAGCGGCCCGGTTCGATGGCGACCGGATTGCGGGAGGCCCGGGCCTTCTGGATCGCCCGCTCGCTCACCGCCTTGAAATCAAGCTGGGTCCAGTCGGGGTGATCCGCACCGGCCCACCCGGAGCCGGTGCCGTCCGAGGTTCGCACCGTCAGCGTGTAGTTGGCCCCGGTGCTCGCATGATAGGCGAAAAGGCCGGCGCTGTTGGCCAGGGCGAAGGCAGTGCCACCGGTCACGATGAACCCTGCCGCCATGAGATCGCTGGAGGCCCGGGTCTGGGCGAGGGCCGACATCGCGGCCTGGGCGCGGTCGGCGGGAGAAAGTTTCGCGGTCGAGTCGAAGTATGCGCGGACCGGCACGTAGGCCTGGGGACCCAGGAGCGGCATGTCTTCCGGATCCTCCGGCGCCAGGCGAGCCAGCGCCTCGGACGCTTCAACGGCGCGGCGCAGCGAGGCGTCGGACAGGTCGTTGGTCGTGGTGACCGCGTGGCGCGCTCCGAACCAGCTCTGGATGACGACGCCGGTATTCTGGACGCTGCCGGACGTGGAGAGCTGATTGGCCGCGAAGCGGGTGTTCGCGGTGACCGAGCTGTTGACGCTCACCTGTATCCGCTCGGCCTTGGAGAATCCCATCAGGCGATTGAGCAGAGCCTGGGCCTCGTCCCGGGAGAGAATCGAGCCGCTCATGCTTTCCTCCCGGTGTTGATCACGTTGATCTGGCGGAACCGGGCCGGGACCGCGCCGTGGCTGACGCCGTTGCTCTGGCCCGGTTGTCCCTTGCCGTCGAAGAAGCTTCCGCCCATCTGGTAGCTGCTCTTGCCGCCGATCATGTCCATGGAATTCCAGAAGTCAGGGGTTCGCATCTGATAGGCCACGTCCTTCAGCATCCCGACCTTCTTGCCGCCCTTGATCTCGTAGAACGTCTGCCCGCCGAACTGCGCGTTATAACGCTGCTGATCGATGGAGAAGGAACCATCTCCCTCGATCGCGATTCCTGCGTCGGTCGCGGCGATCAGGTCGTCGAAGGAGTGGTCCTCCGCGCCGGGGAGCAGCGAGACGTTCGGCATCCGCTGGAACTGCACGTCGCCCCAGCCCTGGGAATAGGAGCAGCCATGGGAACGGGTCTCCCGGCCCTGGCTGTCGTACCACCATTTGAGCCACCCGGCCTGTTCCCGGGTGGTCTGGTAGTCGTTGAAGATTCCGTTCTTGATGATCAGGAAGTCATCCGGCTTCACGCCTTCGTCGTCGTACCCGATGGTGGAGATCGCGCCTTCCTGGCTCCGGTCGCCCTGGATGTTCATGAACTCGGGTCCGTACTTGAGTTTGCCGAGCATCTTCTCGGGCGGGGCCACGAAGCTGGTGCCGGCGTAGTTGGCTTCGTATCCCATGGCCCGGTCCAGCTCGGTGGGGTGGCCGATGGACTCATGGATGGTGAGCCAAAGATGGGACGGGTGCAGCACCAGGTCATAGCGGCCGACGTCGACCGGCTTGGCCGACAGCTTCTGGGCGGCTTCTTCCGCCCAGCCACCCGCGCGGCCGACCATGTCGCTCTCGAGCACGTATTCCCAGCCCCGGCCCATCGGCGCGATGCTGGCCGAGCGGCGCTGGAAATCGGAACGGTCCGGCGCCACGGCCGTCGCCGTCAGAGTCGGGAAGCTGCGGACGAACACCTGGGCGATGACCGAGCCGTCGGTGTTGGCGAAGTTCCGTTCATCCTTGACCAGGAACAGCGCGCTGTTGACGAACTGCACGTTGGTGACCTTCAGTGCTTCGGCGTTGGCCCGGAGCAGCAGGTCCGCCTTTTCTTCGACCGAGATGGTCCACGGATCCACCTTGAACGCGCTCTGCCAGCTCACGTCCGGATAGTTCGGTGACGGCAGCAGCTCGACCGGGCGGTCCCGCGCGATCCGGTTGGCCTTGGCGATGGCGACGGCTTCGCGCGCCGCGCCGGCCACGGCGTCCTTGGTCAGCTGCTGGGTCGCCGCGAATCCCCAGGTGCCGTCCACCAGGGCCCGCACCCCGCAGCCCATCGTGTCCGTGTCCACCACGTTCTGGATCTGGTGCTCGCGGGTGAACACGAAATTCTGCCGCTGCCGCCCGATCCGCACATCGGCATAACCGGCGCCGGACATCTTCGCCGCATTCAGCGCTTCCATTAACAACTCGCGAATCGCCGGGTCCATCGGGGGACCGGCGGGCGGAGGCGGGCGGAGCACCCGGGCGAGCGCCTCGCGCACGCTGCCTTCGGCGGCCAGCATGGCGGTGGTGATACCGGCCACTTTCAGAAAGTCTCGACGATCGGTCATGGGCGGTGTTCCAGAATGAGAGTCAGGACGCTGGCAACATGGACTGGGACAACGATTTTCGCGGATGGATCGCGGCGTGAGTAAACCCGCACTTCTGACGAAGGCAATGCACGATCCGTTTCAGTCCCATGCAGGGCGTAGGATGTTTGCCTGATAGGTTCGGATTCGCAACTGGAGGAAACCGGAAGAGACAATCCGTGAGGTGAAAAGGGAAAGTTTGCTCGAGGTAATTGACGGCCCCTGTTTTCGGGATATATTCGGTTTACAGACCACCGAAGCAGTCCCGAAACCTCAGAGGTCCCCATGTCTCCCACTCCCACCCCCCGCCAGCTTCAGACGCTTAAGCCTTTAAACACCAGCACATTACAAGTCATCCGCGTGTGTCCGGAGTGCTCCGGTCCGGTGATCCATAATTCGGGCTGCGTGCACTGCGGCCAGTGCGGGTGGGCGAGATGCGGATAGCGGGGAAGCGGGGAAGCGAGGGAAGCGGGGAGGCAGGTGAGCGAAGCGAATCCCGCAGAGATCCAAAGCGGCAATTGAACCTGCTTCCCAGCTTCCCGTCTTCCCCGCTTCCCTTGCTCGACGAGCGCCAGCGCGGCACCCGGTTCATCGCCTGGCCGGTGAAGTCGGTGCTCAATTCGCCGGCCAGCACCGGCATGGGATTCTGGTCGGTGAACCCGTATGTAGGCTGCGAGTTCGGCTGCACCTACTGCTATGCGCGGGACACCCATCGGTACGCGGTGGAGCGGGCAGAGGCGGCGTCCGAAGGAAATAACCTACCGCCTTACCGCCCTACCGCCTTACCGCCTTATGAGTCATTCGAGAAAGACATCCTCGTCAAAACCGGCGCCGCCGAAGTCCTGGTGCGCACCCTGGATCCCGCCAAGCTGGATGGCAGCTCGCTGGTGATCGGCACCGCGACCGATCCCTATCAGCCCGCCGAACGGAAATTCCGGCTCACCCGGAAACTGCTGGAACAGCTGAAGCAGTACCAGGGACTCTCGATCGGGATCATCACCAAGTCTCCGCTGGTCACCCGCGATCTCCGGCTGCTCCAGGAGCTGTCTGCCCGGCACGAAGTCACGGTCAACATCTCGCTCTGCACCGCGGACGCGATCCTGGCCCGCCGGCTGGAGCGGCGCTCCCCGATTCCGCAGGCGCGGCTCCGCGCCATGGAGACGCTGCTCAAGGGAGGCGTCCGCGCCGGACTGCTGATCGCGCCGATTCTCCCCGGCATCAACGACGACCGGCCCGGGCTGGCCCGGCTGTTCCAGGCCGCGAGCGAGGCCAAGGCGGTCTACGCTCACGGTTCCGCGCTCCGGCTCGATCCGGTGCTGGGCCCCCGCTTCATCGATTTCGTCACCCGCGAGTTCCCCGAGCTGGCCGAGCGGTATCACCGCCACTTCGACGGCCGCTGGTATGTCACCCGGGAATACCAGCAGGCGCTCAGCAAGCGGCTGCGCGGCTTGCAGCGGGAATATGGATTCGCGGAGGGAGACACCCGCGAATACCGCCAGGCCGAAGGCCGCTTCCCCCGCGCGCCTAGCCAGCAAAAATCGCTATTTGAGTAGGCAGAGGCCACGGAGAACAGCAACAGCTCCTCGCGAAGAACGCGAAGGACACGCGGTGAACGCGAAGAAAAAAACCTATGACAAATTGTTGTAAAAGCTTTTCTTCGCGGTTTTCGCGCTACTTCGCGTCCTTCGGGAGGAGATTTTCTCTGCGTTCTCTATGATGAAGTCTATTCTTTTTATCGATCCGCCCTCGTTCTGCACGACCGTGGAGGGCCTGGTCGCCCCGGCGCTCAGGAGCCGGCCGATCGTGATCGCGCCGCCGGGGGCGGATCGCGCCACGGTGCTGGCGCTGTCCGATGAAGCGCGGCTGGCCGGGATCACCCGGGGCATGTTATTGCCCCGCGCGCGGAAGCTCTGCCGCGACCTGGTGATCCTGCCGCCCAATCCGCGGCTCTACGCCCGGGCGTCGCGCGCGCTGCACGAGGTGCTGCGCCGCTACGCACCCATCATCGAGCCTCGGGGCTACGGCCATGCCTTTCTCGACGTGAGCGGAACCCGCGGTCTCTTCGGCGCCGCCGTAGACTTGGCGGAACGGATCCAGCGGGAAACCCGGGAGCAGGTGCGGCTGCCGCTCTCGGTGGGAGTCGCGACCAACAAGCTGGTAAGCGAAACCGCGGTCAAGGCGGAGCGGCTGGGCGGCTCGGCCGCCGCGCTGGAGTCGCTGTTCGAAGTCCTGGCGGGAAACGAGGCATCGTTCCTGGCGCCGCTCTCGGTGGAGGTCCTGCCCGACGTCCCCGACCCGATGCGCGAGCGGCTGGACGAATACCAGCTGGAGCTGATCGGCGAGATCGCCGCCCTCCGCGAGCAGCAGGCCTGCGCCGTCTTCGGCCCGCCGGGTCGCCAGCTGGTGGCCCGGGCCCGGGGGATTGATCCCCGGCCGGTGCTGCCTCCCGCGCTCAAGGCCGAGTTTACCGTGGCGCACACGTTGAGCAGCGACAGCAACGACCTGGGGCTGCTGCACACGCTGCTCCGCCGGATGAGCGAGATCCTGGGCCGCCGGCTCCGCACCCGCCACCTGGTCTCTCGGCGCCTGGTTCTCGAGCTGCACTACACTGATTACCAACTGGGCAGGCACAGCTTGCCCCTACGGCCCGCGTTGCTGGATATCGAGCTGTGGGACGCGGCGCGCCGCGCATTCACCCTGGCCAACAGCCGGCCGGTGGCCGTCCGTGCCGTCACCATGACCGTCGATCGATTACTGGAAGCGGAGCCGCAGCTGGATTTGTTCGAGATGAATTCGCGACCGACTCAACGGGCACCGGAGAAAGCCCAGTCGCTTCAACGTGCGATCGATTCGATTACGACGAGATGGGGTAAAAAAGGTTTATTACGAGGAGGAAACGGAGATCGCAGAGAAAAGCTCCTCGCGGCGACCGCGGTGTAGCGCGGCGTACGCGGTGAACAGCAACCCCAAAGAATCATCACAATGAATAGTGTCAGTTTTTCGCCGCGGCCTCCGCGTGTACACCGCGTCCTCCGCGAGGAGCTTTTGCAAGACTCACCAAACCAGTACCAGTTTACCAAACGTCTCGTTCGTCTCCATGGCTTGGTGCGCGGCGGAAATCTCCGTCATCGGGAGCACCGATCCAACCACCGGCTTGAGCTCGCCGGTCGCGAAGTGAGGGAGCATGTCCCGGCGAAACGCGGCGACAACCCCCACGCGCTCTTGGGGCGGACGGGTGCGCATGACCGATCCGAGGATTTCGAGCCGTTTCCTGAGCAGCGGCGTGAAATCGGTGCTGATCTGGGGACCCTGGAGAAACGCGAGCACGACCATGCGGCCCAGCGGCGCCAGCACCGCCAGATTGTCGGCCCAGGCCGGACCGCCCAGTACGTCGATGATGACATTGACCGGCTCGCCGACCTGGTCGCGGAATCCGGCTGTGGCCGTGGAGATGGCAGTCTCGAGTCCCAGCTCCTTCGCCCGCGCCAGTTTTTCCGGCGTTCGCGACGTGCCGAGGGAATGCGCGCCCAGCAATCGGGCAATCTGGATGGCGGCGGTGCCGATACCGCTGCCCACTGCGTGGATCAGGACCCGCTCGCCCCGCGCCAGGCGTGCCCGGGTGACCAGCGCGTCATAGGCCGTGAAGAATGCCTCGGGGATCGCCGCGGCCTGAGTGAACTCGAGTTGAACCGGCACCGGAAGGATTTCGTCCTGGTGCGCCACGACATATTCCGCGTGAGTTCCGCCGCCGACCAGCCCCATCACCCGGTCGCCGATGTTCCAGCGGCTGGAATCGGTCCCCAGTGCCTCGACCTCGCCGGCATATTCCAGCCCCGGAATATCGGGAGGCGATCCCGGCGGAGCCGGATAATGGCCACGCCGTTGATAGACATCGGCGCGGTTGAGCCCCGCGGCCTTGATCCGCACCCGCACCTGGTTGAGCCCGGGCTCCGGGGCCGGGACATCCCGCAGCTGGACGACTTCGTGACCACCGGCGCCGGTGTAGACGACAGCTCGCATAATTGAGAGGTTCGGGTGACTAGCATCGTGCAGGTTCGAGCCCGGCAACCGCCAACGCAGAGGCGCAGAGCTCGCTGAGAACTGAAAATGCCTTATTACAACAGACAAGACAATACAAAAGAAATAAATGCTTTTGCTGTTCTCTGCGAAGCCTCAGCGTGCTCGGCGCCTCTGCGTTGGCCTTACAGAGCTCGAATCACAGCAGTGATTCAACTACCAGACACATTGAGAAGATTCCTCGCTGTGCTCCGAATGCCATACCCTAACCCTCTCAATTAATGGGACACTCGTATTGCGACGTAGCGCCGGGCCACCAGTGGCATGGTCCCTATCACGACACCCAGTACGGCTTTCCGATCAGCGGCGATGCCGGGCTGTTCGAGCGGCTCATCCTGGAGATCAACCAGGCCGGCCTCTCCTGGCTCACCATTCTCAAGAAACAGGAATCGTTCCGGAAGGCCTACAAGGGATTTCAGCCCGAGCTGGTCGCCCGCTTCGGCGCCCGGGACCGGGCCCGGCTCATGAAAGATCCGGGGATCATCCGGAACCGGCTCAAAATCGAGGCGGCCATCGCCAATGCGAAGACGATCCTGGCGCTGCGCTCCAGTCACGGCTCATTCGCCGCCTGGCTCGAGGCCCATCATCCGCGATCGAAAGAGGAGTGGGTCAAGCTCTTCAAGAAGACTTTTCGCTTCACCGGCGGCGAGATCGTGGGCGAGTTCCTCATGAGTATCGGGTACCTGCCCGGCGCCCATGGACCGGAGTGCCCGGTGTACCGGAAGATCGAAAAACTCAAACCGGCGTGGGCGCGTGCGTGAGATTCTCCCACCTCCACGTTCACACCTATTTCTCCTTCGGCATCGGCGCTTCCAGTCCGGAAGCCCTGGTGGCCGCAGCCGTGGTGCGGGGAATCCATTCCCTCGCCTGCACCGATACCAACGGCGTCTATGGCGCCGTCGAGTTCCAGAAAGCGGCCGAGTCGCTGGGAGTGCGCCCGATCCTGGGTGCCCATCTCTCGTGGAACGGCCAGGAGACCGTCGCCCTCGCCGCTGACGAGCGGGGATGGGCCGCGCTCTGCCGCGCGATCACCGCGATTCACTGGGGCAAAGGCGCGACGTTGGCGGGAATTGTCGCGCAAGATCGTGAAGGGCTGATCCTGCTCTCCCAGGACATCGGATTCCTCGAAAACGTCCTCCAACTCTCCGGTCCCCGGGACCTCTACGCCGAGCTGGTGCCGGGCAGGCAGCGGCATGCCGTGCTGGCCGCGGCCCGGCGGCTGGGACTCGCGCCGGTCGCGACCAACGCGGTAGTCGCCGCCAACGCGGAGGACTGGACCCGG
>DASYPP010000061.1:0-28503 GCA_036006525.1 Gemmatimonadales bacterium | reverse complement strand
GTCTGCTGGCGGGATTGGACTGCGAATCTCCAGTGAGCCACCGGGTCACCCTGGTTATCCGGTGGGAAGGAACCTCGGCCAAGAGCATGTTGATCGAGGACGACCTGCCGGGGGGATTCGAGCTTCACAATACTTTCCACAGTCGGCTCGCTTTGGGCCTCAGGCTGGGCCTTTAGATCCCGCCGCGCAGGTCCTTAAACAGCTCCTCGCGAAGGACGCGAAGGAGCGCGAGGGGCGCGAAGAACAGCAACAACCAGGGGGCTTGGAATGGATGGCACTGAACAGGTAAATCGGTGGACCGAAATAGTCATCGGCCTGGCGCTCAAGGTGCACAAGAGGTTGGGGCCGGGCTTGCTGGAACATGTCTATCGGAAATGTCTGGCGTACGAGATCGCGAAAGCGGGATTGGAGGTCGCCGCCGAGGTACCAGTATCACTGGCCTATGACGACCTTAGAATTGAGGCCGCATATCGTCTGGACATCTTGGTTGAGAATGCGGTCATTGTTGAAGTGAAGGCTGTCGAAAAGGTGCTTCCTGTTCATCACTCCCAATTGCTTACTTACTTGAGATTGGATTCGAAACCGGTCGGCATCTTTTTCAATTTCAACACCAACCGACTGTCTGACGACCTGAAACGAATGGTGAACAATCCCTAGGCAGTTCTTCGCGGTCTTCGCGCTACTTCGCGTCCTTCGCGAGGAGCTGTTGCCGGGCTCACCCAATTAAAAATCTGTCGGGGCCTAGTACCGCTCGAGATCCCGCCCGATCACCACCCGCCCGGTATACCCGCCCTGGCGCACTCCGTTCAGCAACTCGGCGTCGGTGCCGCCCATCCGGACCAGGTGGTAGAGGATTACCAGCCTGGGCCGGGCAACGGCCGCCAACCGGCCCACTTCGACATCCGAGGTATGGAAGCTCTGCATGTACCGGGGCCAGTCGGAGCCGCCCGGTCGTTCCTCCACCTTGAGCCGCGCGGCCGGATACGCCTCGTGGATCAACACGTCCACGCCGCGGGCCGCGTCCCGGAGCGCGTCGCTGGGCCGCGTGTCGCCCGAAATCACCATTGACCGGGTCGGAGTGTCGATCCGGTAGCCGAACGCGTACTTCCAGCTGCCATGAGGAACCGGAATGGCCGTGATGCGAACCCCCGCGCTGTCATACACCACTCCCGGCGCGATTTCGTGCACGGCGACCGCGTACCCGTTCTTTCTCGCATGCTCCAGCCCGTCGGTGCGCACCTGCTCGTCCTCGCGCCAGGCCGCCAGGATGTGGTCGGTCATGGCCTGGAGACCGGGAGGGCCAAAGGCGGCGAGCGGCCGCTGCCGCCCCATGACCCACGAAGTCAGGATGAGATCGGGGTAGCCCAGGGTGTGGTCGCTGTGCAGGTGGGTGACAAACAGGGCGGTAACGCCATCGATGGGAAGTCCGGCGGCCGCCAGCTGGCGCATGACGCCGGCACCGGCATCGAACAGGAAGACCCGGGAGCCGACCACGATAGCCGTCGCCGGGCCCGAAGCCTCGGGATTGGGGCGCGGCATCCCGGTGCCCAGCAGGACGATCGTCGTCGAGTCAGGGGGAGATAAGCGGGGAGAGCCGTTCGGAGGAGGGCCAGGCGGAATGGCCACGACCGCGGCAACCAGTCCGGCGAGCACCAGAACGGTCAGGGTCCCGGACTTCATACGGGCGCTACGCGGCGACCTTGCGCCCGCAACCCTCGCAGAACCTCCCATCGGGCGGCAGGACGGCTCCACATCCCTCGCAGGCGTGTCCGGTGGGCAGCCGATTGCCGCAATGGGAGCAGAAGATCGCGTCCGACTCGGGGCGGGGACCGCAGGTAGGACAGTTGGGCGCGTTGCCCCCGGCCCCGGAGCGGATCGCGCGTACCTTGGCGGCGATCACCGATTCGACCGCGGCGCTATCTGCTCCGGACACCGGGACATTCGGCACGGCCGCGGCAGGCTGCTCGAGTTTCTCCTCCGCGCGCATGGCTTCCACGGCCTGGCCGGTATACCGGGCCATCAACATCTGGTAATCGACGTCAGAGAGCTTGCCGGTGGCGCGGTCGAACTCGATCTCCTTGAGCGCGGCGAGCGCGATGCCCTTGGGGGTCTCCTCCGGATCAATCCACTCGGGCGCGTTGCCCGCGGTTCCGCTGGTACGGCGGAGCAGCGGCGATACCACGAAGGCCAGCGCCAATGCGCCCAGGATGAGCGCCGTGACCGACTCAATCAGCATCCGGGCCTACGACCAGGACGGTGAAGGTCCCGGGCACCATCGGACGCCGGGGACGGGGTTGCTCGGTAGTGGGAGCCGGAGCGGTTCCGAATTCAGCCGTGGTGAGAAAAATCCGGCCGGTCTTCTCGTCGAGCGTCATGGTTCGCGCCCCCGATTGCGTGGGCACGTTCGCGACCACCGCAAAGCTGTCGGGCGAAACCTCGCGGATGACCGTCAGGGTACCATCGCCATTGGAGCTGAAGACCAGCTGCCGCTTCGGGTCGAACCCGGCCCCGTCCACCCCGTCCCCGATATGGGGCGTCGCCACCACCTTTCCACTCGCCGGGTCCAGCACGGCCATCATGCCGTTGCCGCAGGCGGCGAAGAGCCGGTTGTGCGCCGCGTCGAACGCGAGACCGCTGGGTTCCTCGCAGGGAGCCAGGGACCAGGTGTGTAACACGGCGAGGCTCCGGGCGTCGAACACCGCGATACTGCCCAGGTCTTCCAGGTTGACGTATACCTTCCCCGCCCCGTCGGCAATCGCTTCCTCGGGCTTGCCATTCAGCACAACGGTACCGAGGACCGAGCCGGTGGCCGGATCGATCGCCGTGGCGTTGGCCCCCCGCCCGTTGAACGTGAACACCCGGCCGCTGGCCGGATCGAACATGATCGCGTCGGGATTGACTCCGGTCACCTTGACCGTGCCGATAGTCGCGAGCGTCTTGAGATCAAATATGGTGACTGAAGTGTCGCGGCCATTGCTGGTGAACCCGCGACCCGCGGACGGCACCACCACGATGCCATGCACCCCGCTGGTGTTGGGGATGTCTCCCACCACGCTGAGATTGTCGAGATCGAGCACCACGACGTGGGTGCCGTGGGAAACGTACAGCCGGTGGCCCGCGGTGTCGGCCAGCAGGTAATCCCAGCCGGTGTCTCCGCCCAGCACGACCCGCTTGCTGACATGATAGCCGGCATTGGACTGAGCCGAGGCGGCCGCGGGCAGGAGGGCGATTAATCCCACGGCGGCGACGAATGCGGCACGGCGTATCACAACTCCTCGTCCTCGGTCAGGGCCCGGTGCAGCCGGGCCAGTTCTTCCGGGGTTCCCGGCGTCGAGGCGGCCGGCATCGGGGCTGCCACCGTCCCACCGGGAGCTTCCGCCACGCTCACCTGCCGGCGGCGAAGCAGGTAGGCGCCCAGCAGCGAAGCGGCCACCAGGATCACCGCGCCGGGCACCAGGTAACCGGCCAGGTTGAACCCTTCCGGCCTCGGCGCCATCAGCGCCTGCTCGCCGTACTCATCCACGAACCGCTGGACGACCTGCTCGGGGCTCAAGCCGCTGTCGTGCAGGGCAACCACCTGGCGATGCAGTTTGGGCGAAGTGGTACAGGAGAAATCGGTGGTGCGGCAAGTGAAAATGTCCAGATTGCAGCCGCAGGAGCAGCGCAACTTGTGCTCGATATTCTTGATGACTTCGTCGTTGTCGGCCGCCTCGACCCGTTCCTGGGGCCGGCCCACCGAGTAGGGATCCCGGAGGGTGCCGGTTTCGCCCCGCCCGGAAAGCGAGTCCTGTTGCTGGCTCCGAAGCAGGCTCGGACCCAGAATCATGGCGCCGCCGACAGCGGAGAGTTTCAGGAAGGCTCGTCGTGCTAGCATGTCAGGTTGCATACGCTTCTTGGACGTTCTTTGTTGGACAACTGCTCAACGCAAAGGCGCGGAGACGCAAAGGACCGCGATCAAATGAAAACATGTCTTATTCAAAACGAGGTCGAACTTTGCGACTTCGCGTCTTTGCGTTTGCAGTTATTGGCCGGTGCCGACTAACGTCACGCCATACCCCGCCTGGGTCCGCCGCTCCGCCACCGGAATGGGGCCGCCCGGCCACATGGTGATGAGGCCGCCGATCGCCAGGATGAACCCGCCAAACCAGAGCCACCAGACCAGCGGGATGATGGTGACCCGGTACACGGCTTCCTCGGTGCCCTCTACCGAGCCGGCAAACACGACGTACAGGTCCTCCCTGAGATCGCTCCGGATTCCCACCTCGGTGGAAGGCTCAAACGTCGGGCGGCCCAATCCGTCGACGTGCTGCCGTTTCTCCGATTTCAGGATGCCGACTTTCTCGCCATCGCGGCGGACTTCCATCGTCGCCGCCGAGACGACCCGGTTCAGAGCCTCGTATTGGGACACCCCGAGATGGGTCAGTGTATAGGTGTGCCCGAACGGGCTCCTGACCTCGACCGATTGGCCCGGCTTCAGGGTGGTTTCCTTGTCCAGCTTGAAGGCGTAGCCCGAGAAGGCGAGGAAGTAGCTGAGGATGCCGAGGTGCACGATGTATCCGCCGTAGCGGCGCCGGTTGCGTCCGATCAGCCGGACCAGCGCGTAGGGATACGACTCGGAGTACATGTTATGCCGGGCCCGGGTACCCCGGTAGAACTCCTGGATCAGGGTCCCCAGCACGAAGCCCGAGAGGGTGAGAGCAATGTCCACGTAGAAGTCCCGCACCCCGAAGGCGAACACTCCCGCGCCGACCACCAGCCCGAAGCTCACCGGAAACAGAAACTGTCGCTTGAGATTGGACGTGGACGCCTTGCGCCACGCGATGAGCGGCCCGATCCCGGTCAGGGCAAGGAGCAGGAGACCCAGCGGGATGTTCACCTTGTTGAAGAAGGGCGGGCCCACGGTGATCTTCTCGCCCCGGATCCACTCGCTCAGGATGGGGAAAAGCGTCCCCCACAACACTGAAAACGCGATGCCGACGAACATCAGGTTATTGAAAAGGAACGCCGCTTCCCGGCTCAGCATCGATTCCAGGTTGGTCTCGGCCTTGAGCAGGGGCCACCGGGTGTAGAGCAGGGTGAAGGAGCTGATCGCCGCGATGACGAGGAAAACCAGGAAGAAATAGCCAATACTGGACTGGGCGAAGCTGTGCACGCTGGCGATGATGCCGGACCGGGTGATGAAGGTCCCGAAGATGCTGAGCAGGAAGCTCCCGATCACCAGCGACATGTTCCAGCGCCGCAGCATGCCCCGCTTCTCCTGGATCATCACGGAGTGGAGGAAGGCCGTCATGGTGAGCCACGGCAGCAGGCTGGCATTCTCCACCGGGTCCCAGGCCCAGTAGCCGCCCCAGCCCAGCTCGACATACGCCCACCACATGCCGAGGGTGATGCCGATCGACAGGAAGAGCCACGAGATCAGCGTCCACTTGCGAATGGCATGCAGCCACCCGGTGTCCAGGCGCCGGGACAGGAGCGCGGCCACGGCAAAGGCGAACGGGATGGTGATGCTGATATACCCCAGGTAGAGCATGGGCGGATGGATCGTCATCGCCACGTTCTGGAGCTGGGGATTGAGGCCGCTTCCGTCCGCCGGGGTGAACGCCAGCCGCTGGAACGGGTTTTCGCCGAACAGCATCGCGCTCACGAAGAACACGATGACCGCCGCGGTCACACCCGCGACATACGGCAGCAGGTAGGAATACCGCTTCGAGGTAGTGACCTGGGCCAGCGCGGCAAAGATGGAGAGTACGAAGGCCCAGAAGAGCAGCGAGCCCTTCTGGCCGGCCCAGAACGCCGCCACCGTGAAATAGGTCGGCAGATTGCTGGAGGTGTACGCGGCCACGTACTCGATGTTGAAGTCGTGGGTCAGCAGCCCTTTCCATAAGGAAAGAGATGCGACCAGCAGGAGGCCGAACATTGCATAGCTGGAGCGGACGATGGACTGGGTGAGCTCGGGGCGGCCCCGCCACTTACCGGAGAACGCCGCGATCGCCGCCCAGATACCGAGAAGCCAGGTTACCCAGAGTGCAAAGTTGCCGAGGAGGGTCATAGCAGAAGGTGAAGGGTGAGCTACGCCGTCTTCTTGGAGTCGTACTTGCCCTCATAGCGGGAACCGCACTTGGCCAGGAGCGTGGTGGCGCGGAAGACACCGTCGGTGCCCAGCCGGCCTTCGACTACGACCTCGATGTCCATCGCATCGGTGAAGGTGTCCGGGGCCAGGCCCCGGTAGGTCACCGGGTAGGTCTGCTTGCCGTCACTCACCTTGAAGTCGATGGACTGGGTCGCGACGTCACGGTGGATGGTGCCGGGCACCACCTTGGCTCCCATCTTCACTCCGACGTTATGAAAGCTGGGATCGGAGGCCGTTCGGGCCGCCAGCTCGGTGGGAGTAAAGAAGTAGGTGCCGGTCTGCTTCACGCCCTCGAAGATCAGCCAGCCGACGCTCAGCACGATGATCGTGGCGCCTAGCAGAAACTTGTGTCCGGCTTTCATGGTGTCACCCCTGGTGGACTCCCTTTCAATATACTCAACTGCCCTCTTTGGCCGCTTTCAGGAACTCATCCACCGCCCGTTGGTGATCGGTGTATTCCGGCCGCCCCCGAGCGATCTCTGCATCGTAATGAGACAGGAAATCCGCGTAGGCCCGCTTCTTGGCCGCATCGTCCTTCTGGAAGCGGGCGACGGCGCCCCGGATCATGTATCCGAAGAGATGGCCGGGGTCTTTCTGCAGGATCGTATCCGCTATGGCAGACACCGCCGCAACATCGTTGCCATGCACCTTGAGCAGGGCCAGGTGGTAGCGGGCGTCCGCGTCCACGACATCGAGCTGGTCGAAGGCCATGAGCGCCATGGGCGTGAACTGCTCCACCGTGGCCTGGTCGCCCGATTCCTGGGCCGTCATGATCCGGTTGTACAACCGGTCAAACCGTTCCCGCGGGGTCATCGTGGAGAGATCGGGCGGAGTCCCGCTTCCGCTGGAGGATGCGAACGGGGCCGCAGCGGTCGCGCTGGGCGGGGCTCCCGGCTGTCCCCGGAGGACGACGAAGAGAATCATGCCGAGCAGCGCCACGCCGATTACTCCCGACACGATCCACGGTGTCCGATTGGCGGGCGCGCCTCCACTGCCCCATGGCGCCGCCGCTCCGCACTGGGGGCAGAATCGGGCGCCCCGCCGTAACGAACCCTGGCACTTGGGACAGGTGAGCTTGCCGAGCGGCGAACCGCAATTGTTGCAGAAGTTGCCGCTCGACTGCGCCCCGCAGGTGGGGCATGCCGTTATACCGGACATCAGGAACTCGCAGGATCAGGGAAGCGCCGGAACAAGCAAAGTAACAGGAATGTCGGTTTGGCACCGATTTCGAGAGGGGCTAGAACGGAACGGCCAGGACGGCGCATGGAGCGGCATGTACCAGCCTCCTGCTCACACTGCCGGCGCTGACCACCAGGGGCGGGCCGCCGCGGTGAAATCCCAAGGCCAGCACGTCGGTCCCGACCTCGGCGATCACTGACACGATCTCTTCAACGACTTCACCGTTACGGACATGAAGCCGGTCATCGGTGGCACACGAGCCGTTTCCCTGCATGGCCGAGCGTCCCCGCGGATTCCGGCTACTGATCATGGCGGCCAGCTTCTCGGTTCGCGCGCTCCAGACCTGTCTTGATAGTGCGGGCGGTTCGCCGGTCCACTTCGGCTCCACTGAAACCGCATCCAGATTCATGACACAGGCCCGGGCAAATGCGGCGGCGTGCTCATAGACCCTGAACCCGCGATCGGTCCCGTCGAGGGCTGCCGTCACGTGGGAAAAGGTGACCAGGCCTGGAGGCACCAGCAGACAGGGAATCCGGCTTCGCCGGACCACCGCGTCGGCCGTATCACCGAGGAAGAGTCTCGCGCTGCGGGTCCGCTGTTTCCGCCCAAGCACGATCAGGTCCGCCTTGCGATGTTCTGCGTAACGACCAATTTCCACCTGCGGCAGGCCATGGACCCCGGCGAAGTCGACCGGTAACGCGGGAAATTCGTCAAAGAAGCTGCCGCCCAGGGAGGCCTCGATCAGGTCCAGGGGCGTGCTATTGTTGGCACCCGGCGAGCCGACTCCCGGCGCGACCGCGAGGACGGTGAGCTCGCCGCCGCAGAGCGTTGCGATCCGGGCCGCACATCTCGCGGCCTCCCGGCTGGCTTCGCTATTATCAACGGCCACTACGATACGCTCGAGCTTCACGGGTCCTCCTTTCGCACAAGCCTAGCCCGGCGGGAGTGAAGGAAGTATGAAAGGACCCACAAATTCGGGAGGGCGGTCATGACGGATGCTCAGCCACAGCCCATCGCCATATCTGAAGACCGGCTCAAGACGCTGATCGAGATCGGGCTGTTGCTTACCTCCGAGCTGTCGCTGGATGGGCTGCTGCAGCGATTGGCCGAGCACAGCGCGAGGCTGCTGGGGGCCCGCTACGCCGCGATCGGAGTGCTCAACCGGGATGGGACCGGGTTGGCCGCCTTCTATACTCACGGCATTGATGACCCTACTCGCGCCCGGATCGGCAACCTGCCCCAGGGACACGGCATCCTCGGCTTCCTGATCCGTGAGCCCAAGGTCGTCCGGCTGCCGGACCTCGGGCGACATCCATCATCCTACGGGTTTCCCGCCAATCACCCGAAGATGACATCCTTTCTCGGCGCGCCGATCGTCGGGCGGCGCGGAGTGTTCGGCAACATCTACCTGACCGAAAAGATCGATGCCGCCGAGTTCACCGATGAGGACGAGGGCCTGATCGTCCTGCTGGCGGCGCAGGCGGCGGCCGCGGTGGACAACGCCCGGCTCCACGAGGACGGGGCGCGCCTGCTGGAGGAAGTGCAGACCCTGCACCGCTCGCGGGAGCGCTTTTTCGCCATGGTCAATCATGAGCTGAGGAACGCCCTGGCCGCCACGTACGGCTGGGCGGAAATGCTGACCCGCAAGAAGGATCCGGCGACCGTACCCCGCGCAGCATACGAGGTTCTCGAGGCCGCGGGACAGGCGATTGCCCTGATCAGCGACCTGCTGGACCTGAGCCGGCTGGATGAGGATCGGCTCCGTCCCGTGATCCAGGCGGTCGAGCCGGAGGCCATGGTCCGGCGGACCATGGCCCGGCTGACGCCCATGGCCGAAGCCAAGCGGATCACTCAGCTGGTCGAAGCGAAGGGCATTCTGCCCATCATCAAGACCGATTCGAACCGGGTCGAGCAGATCCTGGTCAACCTTCTCAGCAATGGCATCCGGCACTCTCCGGAGGGCGGCAAGGTTTGGATCGAGATTCTGGAGAGGGACGAACGCATCAGGTTCGAGGTTCGCAACGATGGGCCCTCGATTCCGGAGTCCGAAGCAGAGCAGATTTTTGATATCTATGTCACCAAGGCGGGAGAAGAGAGCCGGGGCAGCGGCCTGGGACTCCCGTTATCCCGACGCCTGGCCCGCCTTCTCGGTGGGGAGCTGAAAGTGCTGGCGGGAACCGGCGAGGGCGCTTGCTTCGTCCTGGAGTTACCCAAGACCATCAACTGATTGAACTTGCTATCATGAAGCAGTCTTCAGAATGGCTTGGTTCTGCCTTCATTGAGGAAGGTTTACGCTAGTTCCATGAAAATTCTCGTGGTGGAGGACGACCGGAAGGTCGCCGGCTTTATCGAGCAGGGTCTCAAGGAAGAAGGCTACGTGGTGGATGTCGCGCCCGACGGCGACGAGGCCACTATGCTGGCCCACGTGTATGACTACGACGTGATCCTGCTGGACGTCGTCCTGCCCCGGAAGAACGGCTTCCAGATCGCCGCGGAGCTGCGCCGCGAAGGGCGCAATACCCCCATCATGATGCTGACCTCGCGGGACAGCAGCGAGGATGTGGTCCGTGGTCTCGATGCCGGGGCGGATGATTATCTGGCGAAGCCGTTCAAGTTCGATGAGCTCCTGGCACGGATCCGCGCTCTCCACCGCCGGGGAGGGGCCGAGCGGGTCGAAGTGCTGCAGTGCGGGCCGATCGCGCTGGACCGGCTGCGCCATGCGTGCAGCGTAGACGGGCGTCCCCTCGACCTCACTCCCAAGGAATTCCAGCTGCTCGAGTATTTCCTGCTGCATCCCGACCAACTGGTCCGCCGCACGACGTTGCTGGAGAAGGTCTGGGACATGCACTTCGACCCCGAGAGCAACGTGGTCGACGTGCACGTGGGGAACCTGCGTCGGAAACTCACCGCGGCGGCCGGCACCAATTTGCTGGGCACGGTGCGCGGCGTCGGGTTCATGCTCAAGACCAGCCTCGACCCGGTCAAAGGCGAAACGGGCTCGCCGTGACCGCAACCCGCCGGGGTGCCGCGATTCTCCCGATCGCGGCCCTCGGCTTCATCCTGGCGGGGGTCATCGCCCGCCTGATGGGTTGGCCGTGGAGCGATCGAATCTGGCTGACCGGTCTGGTGCTGACCGGCTGGCCCATCCTCCGGAATACCGTCCTCAGCATTGTCGCCCGCCGCTTCGCTGCCGATATCGTTGCCTCGCTGGCCATCATCGCCTCGGTCGCCCTGGCTCAGCCGCTGCCGGGGCTCATCGTCGTCCTGATGCAGGCGGGGGGCGAAGCCCTGGAGCGGCGGGCCGAGGGCCGGGCGTCGACCGCGGTGCGGGAGTTGGAGGCGATGTCGCCGACCGTCGCCCATCGCCAGGTGAACGAACGAATCGAAGACATCCCGGTAGACCGGATCGGCATCGGCGACAGCCTCCTGGTCCGGCCCGGGGAACTGGTGCCCTGCGACGCCATCGTCCTGCAGGGGACGTCGAGCATCGATGCCAGCCGGCTCACCGGCGAACCACTTCCGTTCGATGCCCGGCCCGGGTGCCGCTTGATGAGCGGGAGCATCAACGGGGCAAGCCCGCTTACGGTGCGCGCGACCGCGCTGGCTCGGGAGAGCCAGTACGCCAGGATCGTGGACCTGGTGCGTACTGCCCAGGCCAGCAAGTCCCCGTACCAGAGAATGGCTGACCAGTATGCGGCCTGGTTCACGCCGCTCACCCTGGTGGTCTGTGGTCTCTCGCTTGCCCTGTCGGGTGACTGGTCCCGCGTCCTGGCGGTCCTGGTGGTCGCCACGCCGTGTCCGCTCATTCTCGCCACCCCCATCGCAATCATCGGCGGACTCAACCTGGCAGCCCGGCACCAGATCATTTTCCGGCACGGCGCCGCCGTGGAACAACTGGGGCAAGTAACTGCCGCCGTGCTGGACAAGACCGGTACGTTGACCATCGGCCGGCCCCGGGTCAGCCGGGTCCTCGCCCTGGGAAGCTTCTCTGAAACCGAGGTCCTGAGGTTTGCCTGCGGAGTGGAAACCGTTTCCAGCCACCAGCTGGCCAGGACGCTGGTGGAGGAGGCCGTGGCACGGGGGATCGCGCCGCTCCGGGGTGAGCACATGGAGGAATCACCGGGTGAGGGCATCCATGGCGAGGTCGCCGGCCGCCAGGTGACCGTCGGCGGGCGGGGGTACGTGACCGGGCGCCATCCCTCTGCCCGGGCAGCCTTTGAGAACCTGGGGCTCAACGGCCATGGGCTTCGCGCGTGGATCGTGATCGGCGACCAGGCCGCCGGCGTCGTGGAGTACGCCGACGCGGCTCGACCAGAGATCCGCTCGTTCGTGAGCCGGCTGCGCCAGCTGGGAATGCGACGTATCCTGTTGCTCTCCGGCGATGCTGACGACAACGTCGAGGCGATCGCGCGGAGTTCGGGAATCGACGAGTCGGAGGGCAACCTCCTCCCGGGAGAAAAAGTCGACCGGGTCCAGGCCCTGATGGACCAGGGGGAGAAGGTTGTCATGCTGGGCGATGGCACCAACGACGCCCCGGCGCTCAGCACGGCCGATGTGGGCGTCGCGCTTGCCTCTGGCGGAGGGGGCATTACGGCGGAAGCGGCCGATGTGGTGCTGCTGGGTGATGATCCGGCGCAGCTCGTCCAGGCGATCCGAATCAGCCGGCGAACGCTCGGGATCGCCCGGCAGAGTCTTCAGCTGGGGATGGCTCTGAGCGCCGCGGCCATGGCCTTCGCGGCGGCGGGCTCCATTCCGCCGACCATCGGGGCCCTGCTGCAAGAGGTGATCGACGTCGCCGTGATCCTCAACGCGCTCCGCACTTCATCAGCCACCGGAATCTCAGGAGCCCTGTCATGACGGCCGCCAGCGAGGAACAGATCATGCTTGCCCGCGCCAGCTATGCCCGTTGCCAGCGCTCGCCCGGGTTCTTCCGCCGGTTCTATGAGCACTTCCTGGCCAGCGCGCCGGAGATTCCAGGCTACTTCGCCGACACCAGGTTTGACAAACAGGATCAGCTGCTGGAGCACGGAATCCTGCTCCTGCTGATTTATGCCAAACGGGAGAATCCTTCCCTGCTGACCCGGATCACGGAACGGCATGGCCCGAAGGGTCTGGGAATCCCGGCCCGACTCTACCCCAAGTTCACGGCCAGCTTCCTGGCCACCGTTCAGCAGTTTGATCCCCGCTGCGATCCGGCGACGTTGGATGCCTGGGAAGCGGCGCTCAAGCCAGGTATCGCCTTCATCAGCGGTTCGACCTGAGCCGGTGTCGGTCGCCGGGACTTCCCGATGAATTCGGAGATTTCACCCGGCGTCAGCGGCAGGGGCCTGTCGATCAGGATGATGGAACGGGCGGGTCCCCGGGGATACAGGCTGATCACCTGGACCTCGGGGGCGAGCCTCGCGTAGGTCTCGGTCTGACATTGCGGTGTCACGAGGAGCCTGGCCGCCGCCCCACGGCGCCGGATCGCCTCCATCGCGGCGAGGATCATGTCCGGGGTGGCCCACCCGTCGTCCACCAGCACCACATCCCGGTTCCTGACGTCCAGCCGGCGCTGCCGCCCGCGATAACACGCATCCTGTCCGGCCTGCCGCTGGGCATCGAACTCCACCAGCCGCCGCACATAGTCGGCCTCCCGGTGGTTCCCAGCGCGGTAGCTTGCAGTGCCCGCAACGAACGCCCCCTCCGACACCGCCCCGATCCTCATTCCGCGTTCACCCGGAACGATCACTTCCAGGGCGGAAATCACATCCATCGGGGCATTCAACCGCTGCGCAATCTCCCAGCCGACTCGTACCCCTCCCGGCGGCATCACCAGCACGGCCGGGTTCTGCAGTGAGCAACCCGCCAGTCGCTCGGCGAGCCGGCGCCCCGCTTCGCATCGTTCCAGGAGAGTCATGGAATCGTTGCTCTTCCCCTCTCGACGACACTCGTCAGCCAATGGCACAACTCGAACCTGCTCCGACCAGCTCCTCCCCGGCTTCCCCGGCCTGGGTGTCCCGGGTCGTCACATCGGTCGGGGGCCGCAGGACGAGGACTGGAATGCTGGCGCGGCGGACCACTTGATCCGTCACGCTGCCCATCAGGAGACGATCCAGGCCACCGGCACCGTGGGTTGCCATCGCGATGAGGTCGCAACTTTCCCGGATGGCGACCTCGGTGATCTGTTTGGCGACCTTGCGCCCCATCAGCACCCGGGTTTCCACCTGAAGCCCTTCGTCTTCCATCCGGATCCTGACGGCATCGAGATACCGCTGGTCTTCCAGAATCCGAGCCTCCTCTGAGACCGGGGGCAGGCTGAGCGGGTACGGAACCGGGGGCACCATCGGCGGAAGCGGCTCCACGATCATGGCCAGGACCAGCTCGGCGGCGTGCGACCGAGCCAGGGCTCCGGCCTGGTCGAGAATGGACGCCGAAAGCCGGGACCCATCGAGCGGCACGAGGATGCGACGAATCCGGGGCGGAACAATCGCGGCATCCTGCACCGGACGAACCACGAGCACGGGGATCCTGAGCCGGCGGATCAGCTTGTCCGCGGTGCTGCCCAGCCACAGCCGGGTGATCCCAGTGTGCCCGTGAGTGGTCATCACCACGAGATCCACCCCCTGGGCCATGGAGAACTCCTCGATGGCGGAGGGGACATCGCCATCCAGCACCCGGTGCTTCACCGGAAGGCCGCTATTCGCGGCGAACCGCCGGGCAACCCCCGCCAGATAGTCCACCTCCCGCTGCAAAGCGGCGTCATCGAAGGCCGCCATGTCCACCGGTACTTCCGGCGGATTAAACCAGGTGGGGGCCCGCTGGTGCACCAGCACCAGGTGGACCGTGGCGCCGGCCTTTCTGGCAAACTGCTCTGCCAGCGCCAGAGCCTGCACCGAATAGGTCGAACCATCGAGGGGAACCAGAATTGATCGAAAGGCCGCCATGGGATCCTCGCGGACAGAGCACAGGACATCAAGGTCACGGGAACATGCCACCGCCTGTCTGAAGCGAGCGTGAAGGAATGTCGAAGCCTGTTTCAAGGCCTTTTCATCCGGGTCTCAAACCGCCGGAGGTAGGCTGTCGGTACCCCCCAACAACGAGAGACCCCGTGAGAGTCCTGCAGCTGATGCAAGCGCCGGTCGCGACGATCGGCCGGGAGGCCTCGGTCACCGAAGCGATTCTGACCCTGGCCGACCGGCACATTTCCGCCCTCCCGGTCGTGGATAACCGGGGCACGATGATCGGCGTGCTTTCGACCACCGATATCCTGCAGGCGGAATCGGAGGTGGCGGACCGGGAGGCCCGCGATCGACTGTTCGAGGACACGCCGGTGGAGGAGCTGATGACCCCTCGGCCCCTGACCATCAGCCCGGATGCCGACCTCCGGGAGGCCGCCCGCCGGATGCTGTACGGAGACGTGCACCGGCTTTTCGTGGAGTTGAATGGCGAGTTGATCGGGGTGATTTCCCGGACCGATCTGGTGCGCGCCTTCGCGATCCAGCGGGCCTAGTGAGAGAGTCTAAAGAATCCTTCACGGTGATTCCCCGGGTTCTTCAGCGAGCGGGCTCTAGAATGCGGACATCGCCAACCCAACAGGAGAAGGCCGCGTGTCCGATCTAATCCGCCCGTCCACCTCTCGCCGCAGCTTCCTGCGCCAGGGTGCCGCCGTCGCCGTCGCCGTACCGGCAGCCCTGAGTATCCTCGGCTGTTCGGATGCCAAGAACGCCGCGGCGCAGCCGGCGCCTCCGACGGCAAATCCAACGCCCACCGCCCCCCCGCTGAGCGCGCGGCAGCAGGCCGACCAGATGGATGCCATGCATGAAAAAGGCATCAAGGCCTTCCCGGCCAAGACCGCGGGCAAGGGGAACCAACTCCTGGCCCCCAGAATGGTCGGGGGTGTGAAGGTGTTCGACATAACGGCAAGCGAGATCAGCTGGGAAGTGGAACCGGGGCGGAGCGCCAAGGCATGGGCCTATAACGGCCAGGTGCCGGGTCCCCAGATCAGGGTGCGAGAAGGCGATCGGGTGCGGATGGTGGTGAAGAACGAGCTGCCTGAGTCCACCGCTGTGCATTTCCACGGCGTCGAGCTGCCCAATGACATGGACGGGGTACCGTACATTACCCAGCCGCCGATCAAGCCCGGTGACAGCTTTACCTACGAGTTCACCGTACCCAACGCGGGCTCCCACATGTACCACTCCCATCACAACGCCGCCCGCCAGGTCGGGGCCGGCTTGCTGGGCGCGTTCATCGTGGAGCCGCGGAAACCACGGGCCGAGCATCGGGCGGATGTCGACTACGTCATGGTGCTGAACGACGGGCCCCACGGATACACGTTCAACGGCAAGAGCTTCCCCGCGACCGAGCCGATCGTGGCCAAGCTGGGGCAGACGGTCCGCATCCGCTTCATGAACGAGGGGATGATGATCCACCCGATGCATCTGCACGGGATGCACATGACGGTGATCGCCAAGGACGGCTGGGACCAGCCGGCGCCGTGGAAGTGCGATACCCTGAACATCGCGCCGGGTGAGCGTTGGGACGTGCTGGTGCGGGCGACCAATCCGGGAGTGTGGGCGTTCCATTGCCACATTCTGCCCCACGCCGAGTCGGAGCACGGCATGTTAGGTATGGTGACGGCGCTGATCGTGGAGAAGCCAACCGCATAGTCAGGAACCACCTGAGGCCGGCGTGATGTTCGATCTGGTCTGGTACCTCGCAGTGCTCGCCGTGGTTGCTTATCTCGGCTACGTGGCGCTGGCCTGGTGGGACTACGGGTCGCGCCACGGGGATGCCCGGCTCGAGCCGCTACTCGACCGCTATCTCCCCGACTGGGAGGTCGCCGAGCACCACGAGATTCTGGTCGATGCCCCAACCCGGTTTGCCTATGCCGCGGCGCGTGGCCTGGATTTCGAAAGCTCGCCGGTGGTGCGCGCCATCTTCCGCCTCCGTCAACTGATAATGCGCTCGAACGAGAACGCCGACATCGGGTCTCCCCAACTGGTTGAGCGAATGGTCAGGCTCGGCTGGGGCATTCTGGTGGAGCTGCCCGGGCGGGCAGTGGTCATGGGCGCCGTCACTCAGCCGTGGCGGAGAAGTCCGGTGTTCCAGCCATTGACGGCCTCGGAGTTCACGGCCTTCAACCGGATCGGCTATGCCAAGATCGCATGGTCCATCAAGGTGGAACCGGATGGGCCGCATCGTTCGGTTGCGAGCACCGAAACCAGGGTCACGCTTACCGATCCGGTTTCTCGGGCTCGCTTTCGCTGGTATTGGGCTTTCCTGTCGCCCGGGATCCTGCTTATCCGTCGGGTCATGTTGCGCAGGCTGAAGCGGGATGCGGAGCGGCAATCGCTGGGAGACCGGACGCCGCATCGTCCCGGGACAGTCGCTGAGCGGTGTGTTCCACCCGGCTCCCCTGCTATGAAGTGAGAACTCTCCCGCTCACAAAGGGCAGCCGGAGACCCGCGCAATCGGAGAATGCCATGGCAACCCGAGATTCAGCTCTTGAGATCTGGAGTTCGGCGATTGATACCTTCCCGCTCTGTGGAACTACCAGGGAAAAGCTGGAAGCGCTTATCCCCTTCGCGATCAAGGCCCCTTCCAGCCACAACTCACAGCCATGGCTTTTCCGACTGGTGGGCGACGCACTTGAGCTTCGGGCGGATCGGGGCCGGCGTTTGCCGGTGGTAGATCCTGACGACCGTGAGCTGACCATCAGTTGTGGCGCGGCCCTCGGCTGCATTGAGATCGCCCTCCACAATTTCGGCTACCAGGGTGCGATCGGCGTGGTTCCTCCGGGCGAGGACCCGAACCTCCTGGCCCGGATCCAGCTCGGCGAGCCCCGAGATGTGACACCCATGGATCGTGCCTTGTTCGCGGCAATCCCCGAGCGGCGGACCCACCGGCTTCCGTTTCTGCCTCGGGCGCCAAACGCGGACGTGTTCACCGCCCTGGAGACCTTCGGCCAGCAGCACGGCGTCTGGTTCCGGATTCTGCAATCCGAGTCCAATGAACTGACCCTGGCCGAGCTGATCACCGAGGGAGACCGGGAGCAGATGGCGAACCCGGCCTTCCGCGAAGAGTTGGCCGGCTGGCTCACCCCCAATCGCAGCAAGAGTCGCGATGGCATGCCAGGCTGGACCTTTGGCCTGGGGCCGGTTGGGTCGGTGAGTATTCCTCTCATCGTACGCACCTTCGACACCGGGGACGGACGAGCGGCCATCGACCGCGACCTGGTTTCGCGGTCGTCCATTCTCGCCGTCGTCGGGACCGCGACGGACACGCCCGGTGACTGGGTTCAAACCGGCCGGGTGCTCATTCAAGTCCTGCTTCGAGCCACCGTCGAGGGCATGGCGGCCTCTTTTCTCAATCAGCCCATTGAGATCCCGGCCTTGCGACTCCGGGTGGCGCAGATGCTGGGTGTCTCCGGCTGTCCCCAGCTGATTCTCCGAATGGGTTATCCCACGCGCCAGGACCGACGCACGCCGCGCCGGGACAGCACCGAGGTCTTGGAGGTTTCCCATGGCAAGCCGCTCTAAAACATCAGGCGGCATCCCCTTCTGGGCGCTCGCCTTCCTCGTCTGGCTGGGGTTCGCCATGGTCGCCGTCGGCGGCGGAATATTCCGGGTCATCTGGCTGGATCCCCGGATCGGCACCTACGCCGCCAACTTGGTTGAGACCCTTGGGCTGACTGCCTTTCTCGGCGGAATAATCTGGGTGACCGTCCCCTGGCTCGTCCCCGCCCTGGGCAAGCGGGAGCTGATGCGGCTGGGCGTTTGCTGGTTCTGCCTGACGGTCGCTTTCGAATTCCTCTTCGGTCACTTCGTGGACGGCGCATCGTGGAGCGCCCTGCTGTCGAACTATGACGTTCGGGCGGGACGGCTCTGGGTCCTGGTGCCGTTGATGATGGGGTTCGGGCCGTCACTCGCCGGCTGGACCAGGCGTCGGGTCGCTGAGACACCGATCCTGGTGTCTCACTGATTACGGAGGAACCATGTTGGCCCCCCGGATGGCATTCGGATTGACACTCCTCGTCGGTGCTTGCTCACCGGTAGCGTCTCCAGTGCCCGTGCTCGGGGATGCGGCGACCCTGGAAGGGCAATGGGTGGGCGAGTACCGGAGCCCCGAGACGGGAAGGTCCGGCTCGATCGTCTTTTCTCTGGTGGCCGGAGCGGACACCGCCCAGGGAGACGTTCTCATGGTGCCGACAGCCCCGGATGGTTACAGCGGAAGCGCCGTCCCGGTCCCGGACACTCAACCGCTCGCATCGCAGGTGGTTCACATCAAGCTCGTTCGGGTGTTTGGCCAGCAGGTGGCTGGCCAGCTGGACCGCTACGTCGATCCCGGGTGCCAGTGCACCGTGACGACCATTTTCAGCGGCCGGCTGGAGGGAAACGTGATCGACGGCAGGTTCTTTACCTACCACGATGACGGAAATGTCGCCGTCGAAGGTTTCTGGAGCGTGACGCGACAAGCAGACCGGGAATAGCGCGAGCCGAGTTGTCACACCTGTTGATGTCAGTGCTTGACGTGGGTCATGGCCGCCCCTGTATTACGGGATGGCCATGACCTTTTCCATTGATACCTCAACTGTCTTCAGCCTGGGTGTTGCCTCACTGGTCGGCTTGGCGGTCGGCATCGAACGGGAGTGGTCGGGCAACCAGGCCGCCGCCCACCCGCGGTTCGCCGGGGTCCGGACCTTCCTGATCCTCGGGCTTCTGGGCGGTCTTTCGGGAGTGTCGCTCCTGGCGGGATGGACCGCCATCGGAACGATTCTGCTGGCCGCCGGTACCGTGTTGGTGCTGATCGCGTATTTCGTCGCGAGCCAACCCCCGGCCGGCGTAGACGGGACGACCGAGGCGGCGGCGCTTGTCGTGCTGGCCTTGGGAGTCTTTGCCGGACAGGGATACTACACGCTCGCCGCGGGCGTGTGCGCCGTCGTGGTCCTGGCTCTCAGGGAGAAGGCCGAGTTGCACCGGTTGGTGCATCGGCTGGGGGAAGCCGAATTGAAGGCGGCCATCCAGTTCGCCGTCCTCGCCCTGGTGGTCCTCCCCCTTCTGCCCGAGGGCCCCTACGGGCCGCTCGGCGGAGTTCGGCCCCGCTCGCTCTGGACCGTCGTGCTGATATTGTCGGCGCTCAATTTCGCCGGATACCTCGCGCGCCGAATAGCCGGGCCTGGGCTCGGCTATCCCATCACCGGGGCCCTGGGTGGACTAGTCTCTTCCACCGCGGTCACCCTGCAGTTCTCCCGACTGAGCCGGCGGGAGCCAAAAATGGCGGGGCCGCTTTCCCTCGGAGTAGTGGCGGCGTGCACCGTGCTGCTGCCCCGGGTGACGGCCATCAGCGCGATCCTGAACCCGGACGTCGCCCGCGCCCTGCTTCCCTACCTGATCCCGCCACTCGTCGCCGGCATCGGTATCCTCGCCTGGGCGTTGCTCCGCCACCGGAGAAGAGACGCCGGCAAGACAGAATTCGTGGATAAGAGTCCCCTGCGCCTGTGGTCGGCGATTCAAATGGCGATTGCCTTCCAGGCCGTTCTCATGATCTTTGCCCTCGTGCGGCAATGGTGGGGAACGCCCAGCATCATTCCATCGGCCGCCCTCGTTGGCCTGACCGATGTTGATGCGCTGACCTTTTCGATGTCCCGGCTGGGCACGTCGGCGGACATGGTTGGGCTGGCAGCTCGAGGTATCGCGGTAGGCATCCTGGCGAACACCCTGCTCAAGATGACCATTGCCCTGGTTCTTGGCAGTCCCGGCTATCGCTGGCGCGCGGCTGCGGGCTTGGTGGCCCTGGGTGCGACGATGGGTGCTGGACTGTGGCTTCGCGCCTGGTAGACGAGCTAGGTCAAATCATCAATGCCAGGCCCTCACACCACATCACGCCAAGCCTGAGCTACCGGGAGTCTCCAGCCGCTGCGTTCGACTTGTCTCGGCGCCCGGGCCGGGACCGAGCCAGCGCCCAGAACAGCCCGCCGATGGCCAACCAGCATGCGGCTCGGACCCAGTGCCCGCCAGCAAATGCATCGAGCAAGCTGACTCCGAAGAAGATCACGAAGATCGCCAGCCCTGAATTGGCCATGAAGCGCCTCACTCGAAATGGGTTAAAGCGAAGCTCAGTGCTTCCGGGTGACCCGCCACCGACCCTCCACCGCCCACTCGGCATTCACTTCGCGGGTGAAGAACTTGCCTTCGATGACCTCGCCTTCCAGATACCCACTGAACGTCGTCGTCACCATGGCGCCGGATTCCGGGTCCCGGTACGCGGCCAGGCGGCCGGTGACCCGGTGCCCGTCCACGCGAACGAAGAGAATCTCCAGGAGCGTGGGACTGGGCGGGATGGTGTTCGACTCCATCCATCGAGTACCGTGCACTCGATTATCCCGTCCTTCCGGGATCATGAGCACGCTGCCCTGTGCGGTATCGACTCCCGGGCCCAGGACGAAGTCGATCGAACCCGACCTGGCCAGCATGACATTCTCGTAGGAACCCAGCCACTGGCCTTCCAGCCGTGCCACGTCGCCCCGCACCGGCACCGGGGGCGAATTGGTGGCACAGGCTGCCAACCCGAGACCCAATCCGAGTACTATGGCGTCCACGCGCATGGCCTGCTCCAAAAAGAGATACCCCAAACTAGGACTGGAGGCCTGAAGAAAGTCTGAACCCGGAGCGAAGTTCCAGGCGGAATCCGCTACTATGAGGGAATCTTCATCTCGGGTCTGGCTCCTCTTCATACGGTCCTAGCGAGGTTATCGCATGGCATCTCCACTCGATCCGATCCTCTCACCCCGATCTATCGCCGTGGTGGGCGCGTCCCGCACTCCGGACACTATCGGTCACCAGATCGTGGCCAACCTGATCCGTTACGGATTTACTGGCGCGGTATACCCGGTGAATCCCCGGGCGGCCAGCATCCATTCGGTACGCGCCTACCCCACGGTTGGAGACATCCCCGACCCGGTAGACCTGGCGGTGATCGCGGTGCCCAAGGAGCGCGTGCTGGAGGTGGCCGAGGAAAGCGGTCAGCGCGGTGTGCGGGGGCTGGTGGTCATCTCCGCGGGCTTCCGGGAGGTCGGGTCGGCCGGCGCCGAGCAGGAGCAGGAGCTGATGAAGATCGTGCGGCGCTACGGTATGCGGATGGTCGGACCCAACTGCATGGGCGTGCTCAACACCGATCCCGCCATCGCGATGAACGCGACCTTTGCGCCCAGCATGCCCCCGTTTGGCCACGCCGCCTTCGTGTCCCAATCGGGCGCGCTGGGGTTGAGCGTCCTGGACTATGCCCAGGAGTACGGGATCGGGATCTCCCAGTTCGTGTCGGTCGGGAACAAGCCGGACGTGAGCGGGAACGACCTGCTTTTGCATTGGGAGAACGATCCAGCGGTCGGCATGATCCTCATGTACGTGGAGAGCTTCGGGAATCCGCGGCGCTTCCTCGACATCGCCTCCCGCATCAGCCGAACCAAGCCGATCATCGCGGTGAAATCGGGCCGCTCCACGGTAGGTGCCCGGGCCGCATCATCCCATACCGGAGCCCTGGCGGCCAGCGACGCGGCGGTGGACGCCCTGCTGGCCCAGGCGGGAGTGATTCGCGCCGCGTCGGTGGAGGAGCTGTTCGACCTGGCCATGGCCTTCGGCGGCCGCGCGATTCCCGCATCCCGGCGCACGGCCGTGGTCACCAACTCCGGGGGGCCCGGCATTCTCGCCGCCGACGCGCTGGAAGCGAGCGGGATGACCATGGCCGAGCTTCACCCATCCACGGTGGCCAAGCTGACCCCGCTGTTTCCAGGCTATGCGTCAATTCGCAATCCGCTCGACATGATCGCCTCCGCTACGCCGGAGGGGTACCGCGCCGCCCTGGGCGCCTTGCTGGAAGATCCCAACGTAGACTCGGCGCTCGCCATCTTCGTTCCCCCACTCGGCGTCCGCCAGGCCGATGTGGCGGAGGCCATCGTCAAGGCGGCGGCAGCATCTCCGGCCAAGCCGGTGCTCGGGGTGTTGATGGGTCGGGAAGGACTGCCCCAGGGCAAGGCCGAACTGCATGAATTTGGAATTCCCGCATACATCTTCCCGGAATCCGCCGCGCGGGCCCTGGCCGTGCTGTGCCGCTATCGCGAATGGCGTGACCGACCGGTCCAGCTGGACCCGATTCTGAAAGTGGACCGCCCGTGCGCGGCGGCGATCATCGGGGCCGCAGGTCAGGCTGGGATCCAGAAGCTCTCCGAGCTGGACACCCTGAGGATCCTCCATGCCTATGGCATTGCCACGGCGCCCGCCGGACTGGCGCGAAGCCCGGACGAGGCGGTCGAGCTGGCGGGACGGATGGGCGGATCGGTGGTGCTGAAGATTGTTTCCCCCCAGGTCATCCACAAAACCGACGTGGGCGGAGTTCGACTCGGCCTCTCGTCCCCCGACGAGATTCGCCTGGCCTATGCCGCCATCGAATCCAGCGTTCGTCGCGCGGTCCCCGATGCGACCATTGAGGGGATCCTGGTCCAGCGCATGCTCCAGGGCGGACGGGAGCTGATCGCCGGCATCGTCCGGGATCCGTCCTTTGGTCCCCTCGTCATGTTCGGGCTCGGCGGGGTGCTCGTCGAAGTGCTCCGTGATGTCATCTTCCGGATCGCTCCCATCCATCTGGTGGATGCCGGGGACATGCTGAGCGGAATCCGGGGAAGCCGTATTCTCGACGCAATTCGTGGCATGCCGGCGGCCGACCGCAGCGCCATCGGGGCGGTCCTGCTTCGGCTCTCCCGGCTCGCGATGGATTTCCCCGAGATCGAGGAGATCGACATCAACCCGCTGCTGGCTTCGCCCACCGGAGCCGTCGCGGCCGATGGCCGGATCCTCCTGGCCCGAGGCGGGAGGCCAGGGTGAGCGACAAGCGGCCCCACGGCATCGACCTGCTGCATGATCCCCTGCTGAACAAGGGCACCGGTTTCAGCGAAGCCGAGCGGGACGAATTGCACCTGCGCGGTTTGCTGCCGCCCCGGGTCTTTTCCCTGGCCGAGCAGCAGCAGCGGATCATGGAGAACTTTGAAGGGAAGCAATCCGATCTCGAGCGCTACATTTTCCTGCTCGCGCTCCAGGACCGGAACGAAACCCTGTTCTATCGTACCCTTATCGATCACATCGAGCGGATGCTGCCGATCATCTACACCCCCACGGTGGGCGAGGCGTGCCGGCAGTTCGGCCACATCTACCGGCGTCCGCGCGGACTCTACATTTCCGTGAGGGACCGGGGACGGGTGGAGCAACTGCTCCGCAACTGGCCGGTCCCCGATGTCAGGATCATCGTCATTACCGATGGGGAACGGATCCTCGGTCTGGGCGACCTGGGGGCACACGGAATGGGCATCCCGATCGGCAAACTGTCGCTCTACACCGCGTGTGCCGGGATTCACCCGCGCCATTGCCTGCCGATCATGCTCGACGTGGGGACCAACAACGAGGAACTGCTGGCGGATCCGCTGTACATCGGGGTGCAGCAACACCGGCTCCGGGGCGCGGAGTACGATGCGCTGGTCGAAGAATTCGTGATCGCGACACAGATGGTCTTCCCCACCGCAATGATTCAGTTCGAGGACTTCGCGACGGCCAATGCTCTAAGCCTCCTCCAGCGGTATCGCGGCAGGATTTGCGCCTTCAATGACGACATTCAGGGCACCGCGGCCGTCGTGGCAGCGACCCTCCTGAGCGCAACCCGGGTGACCGGAGTCCCGTTCACCGATCAGCGGCTGGTGTTCCTGGGCGCCGGCGCCGCGGCAACCGGGATCGCGGACCTCGTCGTGTCACTCATGATTGAAGACGGCCTTGGCCCGGAGGAGGCCCGGCGGCGCTGTTGGCTGGTGGATACTCAGGGCCTGGTAGTGGCCGGCGATGCCCGTCTTCCACCCTTCAAGCAGGCCTATGCTCAGGACGCGCCGAAACAACCGGACCTGCTCCACAGTATTCGGGCCGTTCGACCCACCGCGATCATCGGGGTATCGGGCCACGCTGGTGGGTTCAGCCCTGAAGTGCTCCGCGCCATGGCCGACCTCAATCCGCGGCCGATAATCCTCGCGCTGTCGAATCCGACCTCGCACAGCGAGTGCACGGCCGAAGAAGCCTACCGGTTCTCGGAGGGTCGGGCTGTATTCGCGAGCGGCAGTCCCTTTGATCCCGTCCAGCTGGCTGGGCATACCCTGGTGCCGGCCCAGGCCAACAACGCCTACATCTTCCCCGGTGTAGGCCTGGGTGTCATGCTCTCCGGCGCGACCCGGGTGACTGACGGCATGTTCCGGGCGGCGGCGAGGCAACTGGCCTCGATGGTATCGGACCGGGACCTGGCCAGCGGCACCGTACTCCCGGCGCTCTCCGGGATCCGGGAGGTCTCACTCGTGATCGCCAGGGCCGTGATCGAAGTGGCGAGGTTGGAAGGGTTGGCGACTATGCCACTCCCCCGGGATGCCGAGCCATACATCCGTGCCGCAATGTACCAGCCGGAATACTCCAGTTGCGCCTGATTGCCTGGGACCAAGAGGCTATCCATCTAAGGATGGAGCAGGCTTGCGGACTTTGGAAGGAAGCAGCATAGTGAGATCACAGTTCGCTGAAGGAAAAATGTGAAGGCTTCCTAAAGAATCTCACAAGTTTCGATAAAGTTCGTAACGGTGGCCACTTAGAGGATTGCGCCCATCCGATTCTGCGGCAAATTGACTGGACACCTGAAAGAGGTTCTTGTATGCGCACCTCAGTCCCGGGTTCTCGGCTGCTCCTCGTCGCCTTGGTGACCGGATTCGCTTTGCTGACCGGTTGTACCACCGAGAAGATCGTGTTCCGGGATCGCGACCCGTTCAATCCTCCGCCGGATGCCGCGAGCGGTTTCCTCGGTTATTTCACGGCGAACACCAGGCAGACGACCTGCGGGAATTGCCACGTGGGTCAACAGGGCGACTGGATTCAGACCAAACATGCCGACGCCTGGGGGGACCTGCAGGCTGACCCGGGGGCCCAGACCTTCTGCCAGGGGTGCCACACGGTCAATTCGCGCGGCAACCAGCCGCTGGCCAACGTGGGCTGGGACAAGGTGAAGGACGCGGCCTATCACGACGTCCAGTGCGAGAGCTGCCATGGGCCGGGCTTCGACCACGTGCAGAATCCCACTCTGATCGCCAATCAGCCGATCCCCAGTATCCTGATCTATCCCACCGCCCCCGTGGCCGACACCGCGGCGGTGGTGAACTCCGGTTGTGGGGGATGCCACACCGACAACAGCCCCTCGAAGCACCACAATTATCTCAAGGAATGGCTCTCGTCGCGGCATGGCCAGCTCAACACGCACGCCGCACCGAGCGCCAGTTGCCAGCCCTGCCACGAGGGGAAGGGCGCACTGGCGTCCTGGGGCGTGAACACCGTCTACCAGGAACTGGGAACCGGCACGCTGCTGACCCAGAACTGCGCGGTCTGTCACGATCCGCACGGCACCGCGAAAGACGCCAATGGCCAGCCGTTGCCGGGACAGCTCCGCTTCGCGATCGACCAGCCGGTCCTGGAACTGAACCTTTGCACCAAGTGTCACAACAACCGCTCCGAGGCGATTCCCACCAGCTCCCGGGGGCCGCATGGGGCGCAGGGCCCGGTGCTGTTCGGCTCGGCGGGCTACTTCCCGCCGGGGACCGTGTACGACACGACGCTCATCCTCACGACCCACGGCTCGGTGGCCAACACCCGGCTGTGCGCCGGTTGCCACGTGAACAAGCTGACCGGCGTGGACGCTAGCGGCAATTCCGTTACCTTCAGCGGGCACAGCTTCCACCCGCTGCCCTGCCTGCAGCAGAAGTCGCCCCCCGTCGTGGATACCACCTTCACCAATGGGTGTCCCATGGACGAGCAGAGCCGGTCGTGGGGCTCCTGCACCGCCTCCGGATGTCACGGATCGGAAGCCATCGCGGTCCAGCGGCTCAACTCGATCTCAGCGGAACGGGACGGGTACATCAGCACGCTGTGGGTGGACGTGGACCACGACCAGAAGGTTGATGCGTTCCCGGCGGACAGCGGGTATCTGCCCAAGATCATGCTCAACATGCCGACCGAGCTCGCCTTTGACACCCTGCTGGATCCGGTCAATGCGGTGAGGCTCACGCCCGCCAAGGGAGCCTTGTTCAACGCCCAGCTCCTGGGCGAGAGCCTGGCCAGCCACCCGGACGGGTCGCATGGGGTCCACAACCCGTTCCTCTATCGGGCCCTGCTGCAATCCTCGATTGCCGATCTGCTGGCCACCTATGGGAGCTTCCTGCCGGCACCACCGGAGCCGGTGCTCTCGGAGATCCAGAACGCCCTGCGAAGCGGCCAGCTCAGGATGGTGCCGCGGACCGCGCAGGCCGTGATGAACGTGAGATCGCGAGCTCAGGCGGGCTCGCACTAGGCGGCACGAGTCCTGCCCGTTCAGATCCTACACGATTCCGCGGCGAGCGCGTCGGCTGGACAGGCCCACGCGCTCGACTCGGTTTCGGCCCATCCTGCCTTCGCCGATCCCGTCATCCGCATTGTCCAGTTCATATTCCAGCAATCGCCCTTCGTCATGTGGGGTGGCGTGGTGCTGGGCGCCATCGTGGCGGCGCTGCTACTGGTCTTCCTCTGGCGCCGGCGCCAGGCGATCGGTCTCTGGCTCCGGACCCGGTCACCCGCGGTCAAGGCATCGATGGCGCTCGTCGTGGTCCTCCTCCTCATGGGGGCGGCGGCGCTGGGATACCGGGCCAACCAATTCGTGGAACGGGATAACCGCTTCTGCAATGGCTGCCACATCTTCGTCCCCAGCGGCCAGGCCTGGGTCCGCCCCGATAGCGGCAACTACACGCTGGTCGCAATGCTCGAGGGCAAACATGACACGTTGAGCTGCCACTCCTGTCACGTCCTCAAGCCGATGAAGGAAGCGGTGAAGATGGTCTGGTGGATGTCGGGAACCCGGGACAACCATATCCCGCCCCACGCCAAGGTCCCGCGCGAAGTCTGCGCCAACTGCCATATCCGGGGCGAGGCAAAGGAGAAGTGGCAGGAGATCGCCACCACAGCCGGCCACCGGGTGCACCTCGAATCGGATTCCAGTGCACTCAAGGACGTGCAGTGCGTGACCTGCCACGGCTTCTCGGTGCACCGCTTCGTTCCGGTGGACAGCACCTGCGCCCAGCACGGTTGTCACACCGACACGAAGATCCAGCTGGGCAAAATGGCCGGGCAGTCCGGTCTCCATTGCTCGGTGTGCCACGACTTTGCCGCCGCCGTCCCCCGCCTCGCCACCCGGGATTCCGCCGCCGGTACCCTGTCCCCGACCCTGGAGAAATGTTCCAGCTGCCACCAGATGCAGGCTCTGCTGGTCGAGTTCGAGCCGGCCAGGGATCCGCACGCGGGAACCTGCGGGGACTGCCACGATCCCCACCAGCAGAAGTCACCCGAGGAAGCGCGCCTGACCTGCGCCTCGGCGGGGTGCCACGCAACCTGGCGGGACAACGCATTCCATGCCGGCGCCAATCATCACCGGGTGGCCCAGCAGTGCACGCTGTGCCATATCCCCCACCGCGCGCGGGTGGATGCCAGCGATTGCGCCGGCTGTCACCTGCGGGTGCGCGGCTCGCCCGGCGTACGCCAGAACCTTCCGCTACCCTTCGATACGACGGCAGCAAAGCAGAGGGCCTCCGCGGATCCACCGGTCCGCCCTCCCCGGGGGAAGGGGGACGGCGGCGAACCAGTGGCCAGCCCGCTCGTGACTCCTTCCGCTTCCGCCGACAGCTTCTCCCACCAACGACACAAAGCGATCAACTGCATCTCCTGTCATGGGACTCGCGCCGGTCAGGGCCGGCTCACGTTCGAACCCCCGCGTGGTTGTCAGATCTGCCATCACCAGGCGGCGGCCAGCAGCAATTGCCGGCAATGCCACGGGGAGAACGAAACCGCGGCCGCGCTGACCGCACACGTGGTGATCACGGTCTCTCGCGAGCCACCCCGGCCCCGGGACGTGACTTTCCAGCACGATGCCCACTCCTCGCTCCGCTGCGTGGAGTGTCACACCACCTCGGTCAGCCTGGCGCCGGATTCGGCGGTGACCTCCTGCGTGAGTTGCCACGAGAAGCATCATGAGCCAGACCGGAACTGCTCCAGCTGCCATCGCACTACGCAGATCGTGGCCGCGCACCAGCGGCCGACCGAGGCTCACGTCGGCTGCGACGGCTGCCA
>DASYPP010000060.1:0-95526 GCA_036006525.1 Gemmatimonadales bacterium | reverse complement strand
GAACCTCACCGGGCAGGTCCGAAACATCGCAGAAGTGACCACCGCGGTCGCCCGCGGCGATCTATCCCGTAAGATTACTGTCGACGCCAAGGGCGAGATTTTGGAATTGAAGAACACCATCAACACGATGGTGGATCAGCTCAGCTCATTCGCCGCCGAGGTGACCCGCGTGGCCCGCGAGGTCGGCACCGAAGGCCGGCTCGGCGGGCAGGCCGACGTCAAGGGCGTCGCCGGCACCTGGAAGGACCTCACCGACTCCGTGAACTTCATGGCCGGCAACCTGACGTCGCAGGTCCGCAACATCGCCGAAGTGACGAAGGCCGTGCAGGCCGGCGACCTCTCACGCAAGATCACCGTCGATGTCCGCGGCGAGATCTTACAGATCAAGGAAGT
Organism: Gemmatimonadales bacterium; assembly: GCA_036006525.1. GTDB lineage: Bacteria > Gemmatimonadota > Gemmatimonadetes > Gemmatimonadales > GWC2-71-9 > DASYPP01. The sequence goes on along the minus strand of DASYPP010000060.1, from coordinate 95,133 downwards.
GAGCAACCGAATGGTGGACCAGCTCAACTCCTTCGCCTCGGAAGTGACCCGCGTGGCCCGCGAGGTCGGCACCGAAGGCAAGCTGGGCGGCCAGGCCCAGGTGAAGGGCGTGGGCGGGACCTGGAAAGACCTGACCGACAACGTGAACTCGATGGCCGGCAACCTCACGGCCCAGGTGCGAAACATCGCCCAGGTGACGACGGCCGTCGCCAACGGGGACCTGTCCAAGAAGATCACGGTGGACGTCCGCGGAGAAATCCTGGAGCTCAAGGACACCATCAACACGATGGTGGACCAGCTCAACTCCTTCGCCTCCGAAGTGACCCGGGTCGCCCGCGAAGTCGGCACTGAAGGCAAGCTGGGCGGCCAGGCCCACGTGAAGGGGGTGGCCGGCACCTGGAAGGACCTGACCGACAACGTGAACTCGATGGCCGGCAACCTCACGGCCCAGGTGCGAAACATCGCCGACGTGACCACGGCGGTCGCCCGGGGCGAGCTCAACAAGAAGGTGACGGTGGACGTGCAGGGAGAAATCCTGGAGCTCAAGAACACCGTGAACACCATGGTGGACCAGCTCAACTCCTTCGCCTCGGAAGTGACCCGCGTCGCCCGCGAAGTCGGGACCGAAGGCAAGCTGGGCGGCCAGGCCCAGGTGGTCGGCGTAGGCGGCGTCTGGAAGGACCTGACCGACAACGTGAACTCGATGGCCAGCAACCTGACCTCTCAGGTTCGCGGTATCGCCAAGGTGGTGACGGCGGTGGCCAATGGCGACCTGAAGCAGGAGCTCCGGGTCGAGGTGAAGGGCGAAATCGCCACCCTGGCCGATACCATCAACGGCATGACCAATACCCTCGCCACCTTCGCGGACCAGGTCACCAACGTGGCGCGCGAAGTCGGCGTCGAAGGCAAGCTGGGCGGCCAGGCGCGGGTGCCGGGTACCGCCGGTATCTGGCGGGACCTCACGGCCAACGTCAACCAGCTCGCCGCCAACCTCACGACCCAGGTCCGCGCCATCGCCGACGTGGCGACGGCGGTGACCAAAGGCGACCTGACCCGGTCGATCGCTGTCGAGGCACTGGGCGAAGTCGCCGAGCTGAAGGACAACATCAACGAGATGATCCGGAACCTCCGCGATACCACGCGGAAGAACATGGAACAGGACTGGCTCAAGACCAACCTGGCCAAGTTCAGCCGGATGCTGCAGGGCCAGCGCGACCTGGCCACCGTGTCGCAGCTCATCCTCTCCGACCTGGCTCCATTGGTCAATGCGCACCACGGCGCATTCTACGTGGTGGATGATGGCGCGGGCGAAGCGGTGCTCCGCCTCCTCGCCGCGTACGCGATCCAGGAGGGCAAGCAGGTCCGCAGCGAAGTCAGTTTCGGGCAGGGGCTGGTCGGGCAGTGCGCGCTGGACCGGCGCATGATGCTGATCGGGCAAGTGCCGACCAACTACGTCCAGATCAGCTCCGGCCTCGGCGAAGCGACGCCCCGCGGGCTGGCGATCCTGCCGGTGCTCTTCGAAGGCGAAGTTCGCGCCGTCATCGAGCTCGCCACGTTCGAGGAGTTCGACGACATCCAGCTCTCCTTCCTCGAGCAGCTGGCCGAGACGTTCGGTATCGTGCTCAACACCATCGGCGCGACCATGCGGACCGAGTCGCTGCTCAAGCAGTCCCAGGCGCTCACCGAAAGCCTGCAGGCGCAGCAGGAGGCGCTGACCGAGACCAACAAGCGGCTGGAACAGCAGACCCGCTCGCTGCAGCAGTCGGAGGAGCTGCTCAAGAAGCAGCAGGACGAGCTGCAGAAGACCAACGCGGAGCTGGAAGAGAAGGCCCACCTGCTCGCCGGCCAGAAGGCGGAGGTGGAACAGAAGAACCAGGAGGTGGAACAGGCCAAGGTCGCGCTGGAGGAAAAGGCCGAGCAGCTGGCCCTCATCTCCAAGTACAAGTCCGAGTTCCTGGCCAACATGTCACACGAGCTGAGGACGCCGCTCAACAGCCTCCTGATTCTCTCCCAGATCCTGAGCGAGAACGCGGACGGCAACCTCACGTCCAAGCAGGTCGGGTTCGCCACCACGATTCACAGCTCCGGATCGGACCTGCTGGACCTCATCAACGACATTCTCGACCTGTCGAAGATCGAGTCCGGCACCATGGCCGTAGACATCACCCCGGTGCCGTTCGCCGAAATTCACCGTTTCGTGGACAGCACCTTCCGGCAGATGGCGGACCTCAAGAACCTGCAGTTCACGGTGGATCTCGATCCGGCGCTCCCGCCGGCCGTGCAGACCGACACCAAGCGGCTGCAACAGGTGCTGAAGAACCTGCTCTCCAACGCGTTCAAGTTCACCGAGCGGGGCACCGTGGCGCTCAAGGCCAGCATCGCCACCAGCGGGTGGGGCCCCAGCAATGAGACGCTCAACTCGGCCAACTCCGTGGTCGCCTTCTCGGTGAGCGATACCGGTATCGGTATTCCGAAGGAGAAACACGGCGTGATCTTCGAGGCGTTCCAGCAGGGGGACACCGGGACCAGCCGGAAATACGGCGGCACCGGTCTCGGCCTGTCCATCAGCCGCCAGATCACCCGGCTCCTGGGCGGTGAAATCCGGATCGAGAGCACCCCCGGCGAAGGCAGCACCTTCACCCTGTACCTCCCCCTGCTCTACCCGGCCCAGTCCGGCCAGTCGACCGTCGCCGATTCCGACAGCGACACCGGCATCGCCGGCCTGGAAGCCCTGAAGTCGATCCCGACCGCGAGTTCCCGCGTAATCCTCGCTCCCATCGTCGAGCGCTCCATCAGCGACGACCGCGCGTTGATCGAGCCGGGAGACCGGATTCTGCTCATCGCGGAAGACGATCCCAGCTTCGCCCAGATCCTGCTGGACCTGGCGCGGGAACGGGGCTTCCGGGGCCTGGTCGCCCAGCGAGCCGACCGGGCGCTGGCGCTGGCGCGCGAGTACCAGCCCACCGCGGTCACCCTCGATCTCCGGCTGCCCGATGCCGACGGGTGGACCATCCTTGACCGCCTGAAGCACGATCCCGCCACCCGGCATATCCCCGTCCACATCATCTCGGTCGAGGAGAACTGGCAGCGGGGACTCCGGCTGGGCGCTATCGATTTCATGACCAAGCCGGCCACCAGAGACAACCTCACCGAGGCGCTCAAGACACTGCACGAATTCGTGGACCGCCCCATCAAGCGCCTGCTGGTGGTGGAAGACGACAATGCCTCGCAGCAGAGTATCGTGGAGCTGATCGGCAACGGCGACGTCGAGACCACGGTGGTCGGCACCGGCGAGGAAGCCCTCGCCGCCCTGCAGGCCGGGCCCTTCGACTGCATGGTGCTCGACCTCGGCCTGCCGGACATGACCGGGTTCCAGCTGATCACCCGGGTGCGCAGCGAGATCGGCCTGCGAAAGCTCCCCACGATCGTGTACACCGGGAAGCAGCTGAGCAAGAAGGAAGAGGCCGAGCTGCGCCGGCTGGCGGAGTCGGTGGTCATCAAGGATGCCCGCTCTCCGGAGCGGCTCCTCGATGAAACCGCGCTCTTTCTCCACCGCGTCACCGCGAAACTGCCCGACGCCAAGCGGAGGATGCTGGAGCATCTGCACCGCACCGACCCGGTGCTCACCGGCCGGAAGGTGCTCATCGTGGACGATGACGTCCGCAACATCTTCGCCCTGACCACTTTCCTGGAGCGGAGCGAGATGCAGGTGCTCTTCGCCGAGAGCGGCCATGACGGCATCGCCATGCTGAAGAAGACGCCCGACATCGACGTGGTACTGATGGACGTCATGATGCCGGAGATGGACGGTTACGAAACCATGCGCTCGATCCGGGAGAATCTCCGGTTCCGCGCCCTGCCGATCATCGCGGTCACGGCCAAGGCAATGAAGGGAGACCGGGAAAAGTGCATCGAGGCCGGTGCCTCCGACTACATCGCCAAACCGGTGGACATGGATCAGCTGCTGTCGCTGCTCCGGGTCTGGCTCTACCGGTGAGCACGGTCTTGCCGCCGCTCACCGGCGACGCATCGAGCCGGGCTCCCGAGGTCCACCCCGACGGCGCGGTGGAGCGGGTCAACATCCTCCTGGTGGACGATCAGCCCGCCAACCTGGTTGCCCTCGAGGCGATGCTGCAGGGGCTGGGGCAGAACCTGGTCACCGCGGACTCCGGGCGGGAGGCCTTGAAACGGATGATGGCCCAGGATTTCGCCGTCATCCTGCTGGACGTGAAGATGCCGGAGATGGACGGCTTCGAAACCGCGTCCCTCATCCGGCAGCGAGACAAGTCGCGCGACACCCCGATCATTTTCCTGACCGCGGCGGACCGCAGTCAAACCGAAGCGGTTCGGGGGTACGCGGTCGGCGCGGTGGACTACCTGGTCAAGCCCGTGGTCCCCGAGTTCGTGCGCAGCAAGGTCGCCGTCTTCGTCGAGCTCGCCAAGAAGAACGCCCTGCTCCGCCGCCAGGCCGAGCTGCTCCGGGAAAGCGAGCAGGCGGCCCGCGACCTGGCGGAGACTCGAGCCGCCCTGGTGCGCGACCTCGAGCACAAGAATGCCGAGCTGGAAACCTTCAGCTATGCCGTATCCCACGATCTCCGGGCGCCGCTCCGCCGGATCGACAGTTTCAGCCGGGCCATCGTGGAAAGCCAGGCCGAGCGCCTCGACCCCCAGGGCCGGCACTTCCTGGAAAGGGTGCGGGAGGCAAGCCAGCAGATGGCGCAGTTGATCGACGACGTGCTCTACCTCTCCCGGGTGACCCGGGCTGAGCTGCGGGAGCATGATGTCGACCTGAGCGGACTGGTCACCCTGCTGCTGGATCGGATGCAGGAGGCCGAGCCGGATCGCAAGGTAGAAGCGAAGGTGCGTCCCGGGTTGACCGCCAGTGGCGACGGGCAGCTCCTTCGCATCGCGCTCCAGAACCTGCTCGAAAACGCGTGGAAATTCTCCAGCCGCGAACCGGTCACCCGGATCGAGTTCGGCACCACCAACCTGCCGGGCGAATCAGCCTACTTCGTGCGGGACAACGGGGCCGGGTTCAACATGGCTTATGCCGACCGGCTCTTCGGGCCCTTCCAGCGGCTCCATCCCTCCACCGACTTCCCCGGGAGCGGTATCGGCCTCGCGACGGTACAGCGGATCATTCATCGTCACGGGGGACGGATCTGGGGCGAAGGCCTCGAGGGCCAGGGGGCGACCTTTCACTTCACGCTCGGACGGTCCCGCACGGCATAGCAATTCCTGATTTGGTATTACCTTCCTGACCCATGAAACCCCTCCAGGTCCCGCCCAGGCGGGTGATGTTCGCGCGCGCCCTGCGCAAGCGCTGCCCGATTTGCGGAACGGGGGGACTCTTTACCGGGTGGTTTCGGATGAAGCCGGCCTGCCCGGGTTGCGGGCTCAACTTCAACCGGGGGGAAAGCGGGTACGCGCTTGGAGCGATGTGGTTCAACCTGCTGGCGGCGGAAGCAGTGACGATCACCATCTCGATCACCACGATCGTGGCAACCTGGCCTCATCCACCGTGGGACGTCCTCCAGTACACCGGGCCCGCAGAAGCGCTGATCATGCCGCTCCTGTTCTATCCGTTCTCGAAAACGCTCTTCCTGACATTCGATTTGTGTTTCAGGCCTGTCGACATAAAAGGACTGACAAAGAAGGACTAAGGACTGAGGACTGGCCTTACTGATTTCATGTGCCAGGCATCTGCTCTCTGATCCATCCATCACCGCACCCATGTAATGTTGTTGCCGCGGCCGCCGCGTGAAATTCCGCGGTCGCCGCGAGGAGCTGTCACAAAGGGACTAAGGACTGAGGACTGAGAGTTTCGAGGGTCCAGCCGGAACGGTGTTCAACCCGACGTCATGGAGTCCTTAGTCCTTAGTCCTTAGTCCTCAGTCCTCAATCCTCCTGGAGGTCCCAGTATCTCTCTCCAAATGAAGGCGTTTCGCAGTCGGTTCCTTCCGATCGTATTCCGGACGACCGGCTGTTTCGCCTCATCCCGCTTCAATCGGCTGTCGAACTCGGCGTGATCCTGGTCGGTGAGCGGACGGTTCCGGGCCATCGCTGCCTGGATCCGGCGCTGGGCGATAGCTTCGGCCTCGGAGTCCTGGTCCACCTCGTCGCGATCGACCTCCAGCGACTCGGTGTTTTCGGTGGCCTCCGCCCTGGATTGGGCCAGCCCCCGCAACAACTCCTCCAGCCGCTGCGCCTCCGCTGAAACCGGCGGTGCTGGGCGCCTCGCCGGTGCTGCCGTCGGGCGCGGCTTCGCCACCTGCCTCGCTGGCGGCCTGGCTGTCGGCCGCGGCGGCTGTTGGCTGTGCTGCGCCGCCTGCTTGATCTTGCCGACCACCGTCAGGACCGCGTAGATGATCACGATGACGATGAAGCCCGCGGAGCCATCCGCCCGGGCGACGGCTTCGGGAAGCAGCACCTAGTTCTCCGGCTGCGGGTCGGCGGCGCCACCCGCGATGGACTGCCGCATCTGGGTGTCGGCCTGGATGTTCCGGTAGCGCTGGTAGTCCATTACGCCGAGGTTGCCGTTGCGCAGCGCTTCGGCGATGGCGAGGGGAATCTGCGCCTCCGCCGCGATCACCTTGGCCCGCTGGTTCTGGGTCTCCGCCTTGAACTCCTGCTCCACCGCCACCGCGAGCGCGCGCCGTTCCTCGGCCTTGGCCTGGGCGATCCGCTTATCCGCCTCGGCCTGGTCGGTCTGCAGCTCGGCCCCGATGTTCTTGCCTACATCCACGTCGGCGATGTCGATCGACAGGATCTCGAACGCCGTCCCCGCGTCGAGTCCCTTGGCGAGCACCGTCTTGGAAATGAGGTCGGGGTTCTCCAGCACCGCCTTGTGACTCGCCGCGGAGCCGATGGTGCTCACGATGCCCTCGCCGACCCGGGCCAGGATGGTCTCTTCGCCGGCGCCGCCCACCAGCCGATTGAGGTTGGCCCGCACCGTCACCCGGGCCAGGGCGAGGAGCTGAATCCCGTCCTTCGCCATCGCGGCTACCTTGGGCGTCGTGATGACTTTGGGATTCACGCTCACCTGCACCGCTTCGAACACGTCGCGGCCGGCCAGGTCGATGGCGGTGGCCTGCTTGAGATTCAGGGCGATCCCGGCCTTGTCCGCCGCGATGAGGGCGCGGACCACGTTCTCGACCCGTCCACCGGCCAGGAAGTGCCCTTCGAGATCCCGTTGCCCGATCTGCAGTCCCGCCTGGTGGGCAGTGATGAGCGCCTGGATGATATTGGAAGGATCGACTTTTCTCAGCCGCATGGCGATGAGGGTAAGAAAGCTTACATGGACACCGGACGCCCGGGCCCGTATCCACAAGCCGATCGGTACAAAGCGAAGCAGGATGGCCAGCGCAATGAACCCGATAACGAGCATGGCGACGACAAACGGTGCTCCCATCTCGAGCAGACGATCCACGGTTACTCCTTGATCGGGTTTAGGTGCTACCTGGGCCGCGAGCAGGTACAATCAGCTGGCCCGCACTACATGACGGTACCCTTCGGCGCGGATAAACCGCACCGTGCTGCCGGCCTTGATATAGCCACCTTCAGTCACCACGTCGATCCGCTCATTACCCACAGCCACGGTACCCGCGGGCCGAAGATCGGTGACGGCGATGCCATCCAGTCCGATCAGGTCGTGCCGGGGGATCGCTGAAACGTATCCATCCACCGCCCCGGGTCCGCCTTGCAGGAACAGTCCACGAAACCGGGTGCTGTGCGGCAGGTGTCGTATCCAGGTGGCGAGGACGGCGATCGTCAGCACCAGAGTGGCGGCCAGCACCGCAAGCGACTGGGCCACGTCGGTCCAGCTGGGCGAGGGCCCCAGCATGGCCATCACGGCGGCGGCGCCCAGCAGGACGATGCCGAGCACCCCCGCCACGCCGAAGCCGGGCAGCAGGAACACTTCGATCGCGATGGAGACGAGCCCGGCGAGGAGCAGGATGACCTCTTCCAATCCCGCCAGCCCGACCAGGTAGTGGGCGCCGAAGAAGAGCCCGAGCGAGAGCAGGCTCAGCAAGCCACCCAGCCCGAAGGCGCCCGCCTTGATCTCGAACACCAGTCCCAGGACGCCCAGCGAGAGCAGCAACGGCGCGACCAGCGGACTGGTGAAGAACCGCACCAGCGACTCCGCCCAGTTGAGGCCGACGTTCACCACCTGGGCGTCGGGCAGTCCGATCGCCATCAGCAGATCCTTCTCGCTGTCCACCCGCCCGTGAGCGAAAGAGACCCGCATCGCCTCGTCGGTACTCAGGGTGAGGAGTTTGCCCGGCGGCAGCAGCCCCGGCACGCCGAGCGAATCGTCCACCATCGCCTCGGCGATCCGGGGATCCAGTCCATTCTCCTCCGCCAGGGCGCGAAATTCGGCGCGCATCGCCGAGACATACTTCTCGGGCAGCTTGGTGCCCTGTCCGTCCACCGGAGTCGCCGCGCCCAGGACTGCCCCCGAGCGCATGAAGATCCCGTCGGTCGCGATGGAGATGAGAGCGCCGGCGCTGTAAGCCCGCGGGTTCACGTAGGCGTAGACCGGGATGCGGGTGGCGCGGATGGCGTCTACGATCGCCTCGGCGGCATCCACCCGGCCGCCCGGCGTGTTGATATCGAGGTAGACAGCCGCCGCGCCCGAGACCTCGGCCTGCCGCAACGCCCGGGCAACGTAGGGAGCCAGCCCGCCATCAATGGTGCCGGAAATAGCGATGCGATAGACGGTATCGTGCTGCGCCGCGACCGGGGTGGCCGGGCAGGCGAGGAGGAGCGAAGCCAGGAACAGCCGCATGCGCGTTCCGTGTAGTGGGAATGCGCAAGAAGCTAGCGGAAATCCCTACGGGCGCAAACGCCTTCGCTGCGGCACCTCGCTGTCCGGGTCCTGGGCGTTTTGAATCGCTTCCAGCAGCCGTTCCCGCATAATAAAGAACTGGGCCCGCTGCACCGGCGTGAGGTAGGTCATCTCTTTCAATTCATCACGGTAGGTCTGCACCTGCTGCATCTTGAGATTGAGCAACTGGTCGGTGAGCCGGGCGACGCTGTCCTGGTCGGCGGCCTGGCCCGGGCGCATCTGCGCGGCCAGCGCCTGCTTCATGCGGCGTTCCTGGATCTGCAGGGTGCGGCGCCTGGCGAAGTAGGTGCGCGCCGTGGCGCGCATCTTGTCGGCCTGTTCCTGAGTCAAGCCAAGCTGCTGCGTGACCTGGCGAGCGAAGCGTTCCTGGATCATGCCGCGGAGCGAATCGGCCCGGGCCGGATCGGCCTCGTCCTGGGCCCGCAACGGCGCGGACACCAGCAGCAGCAGTCCCAGGATGATTGGCCCGCTTGCCCACTTGCCCCCCTGCCCACTGAGGTAGCGCATCAGCCCTCCAGCGAGCGGAGCAACCGCTCGAGTTGATGATCGTCAAGATCCTGAAGCGTCGGCGCATCCAGGGTGGAGCTCGATCCCAGCGGCGGCTCCAGCGTTTCGAGCACTGCCTGCAGTTGGGCCGGGGAAAGACTGTCCAGTTCGCTGAACGGGATCTCCAGGTTCGTGGCGGAGATTGGCCCTGGCCCCGGCGGACTCTTGCCATCCGGCCGCGTCACTACGAGCACCAGGGCGGCTGCCGCGGCCAGCCCGATCCCGAGCCACCCGCGCCTCAGGTTCTTTGCCCCGCGGTTCGTCCGAGCCAGCCGCTGCTGGACCTGGCTCGCGATGCTCCCGGCGTCCAGCCCGGGAAGATCGGCGCCGAGCGCGGCAGCCCGGCCCAGCAACTGCCACTCGTTCCGGCAATCGGCGCAGACGACCAGGTGCTCCTCGTCTTCCCGGCTCCAGTGGTCCCGGCCGGCCAGGACCCCGGCCATGCGATCCGACAGACGTTCGCAGTTCATACTACCAGCTCCTTCAGGCGTTTCACCGCGTGATGATAGTGCACTCGGGCGGCTCCGGGCGTCGTGCCCAGCGCCTCGGCGATTTCATCATACTCGCTGCCCAGCTGAGACCGCATGAGGAAAACCTCGCGCTGCAGCCGGGGGAGCCCGGCCAGTCCTTCCCGCATCCGGTCCTCGGCCTCGTTCGCCGCCAGCTCGGCGTGGGGATCGCTCTGATCGGGAAGATCGCGGTCTTCCAGCGACAACATGGTGCGGCCCTTCCGCCGGCGATACTCGTCCTTGAGCAGGTTGGCCGCGATACTGAACAGCCAGCTGCGGAACGAGGCATGCTCGCGCCAGAACTCCAGTTTTCGGAACGCGCGGTAGAAGGCTTCCTGCACCAGGTCTTCAATGTCGCTCTGTCCCGCACCAGAAGCGTACAGAAACCGACCGATGGCCGCCGCGTGGCGAGCGACGAGAGCCGCTGCGGCGCCTTCATCACCTGAGCGGTAGCGGGCGGCCAGCGCCGCATCGGTCGAGGGATCAGGTCCGGTCGAAACGCCCATGGACCCCGCTATGACGCACCCGATACCCCAGTGTTAAGAAGGCGGTCAGGGAGGTCGGGGCGGACAAGGCGGTCGAACAAGCCCTGGTTGGTGGACCGCCTCGTCCGGCTCGTCCGCCTATTCGGTTGACCCACCTCATCATCAGGGCTAGGTTTCTCCCGAACGAACGTTCGGACGGCCCAAATTGAGCTACGACGACCGGCTTCAAAAGCTCCTCAGCGCTGCAGTTAAAGTCTTCGCCAATAAGGGGTTCCACGCTACCTCCATGCGAGATCTCGCCCGGGAGAGCGGCCTCAGCCTGGCGGGGATCTATCATTATGTGACCGGGAAGCCGGAACTGCTCTTCCTGATCCAGGATCGCTGCTTCGCCCAGGTCATCGAGGGGGCCAACGCGGCGGTTGCCGCGGCCGTGACCCCGACCGACCGGCTCCGGGCTTTTGTGCGTCATCACGTGGAGTTCTTCGCCGCCCACATGGCGGAGATGAAGGTGCTCTCCCACGAGGAAGCCGAGCTCACCGGCACCATGCGGGCCCAGGTCCGCCACCGCAAGCGGGAATATGTCAGCCTGCTGCTGGAGCTGCTGGAACAGGTCCCCGGTTCCGGGATCAACCGCCCGGTCGCGGCCTACGCGCTGTTCGGGATGATCAACTGGATCTACACCTGGTACAACCCGACCGGTCCGGTCGATCCCGACCGGCTGGCGGATGACATGACACAGTTGTTTCTTCACGGGTACCTGCAACCCACTACTCACGCGACCCGGTTGGTCGCGACCCACGGAGGATAGTCATCGTGGCAACTACACTGGCCCCCCGACCCGGCGCTCCGGCTCCCACCGAAAAAGTCCTGGTCGATTATGAAGTGAAGGACGGCCTCGCGATCATCACGCTCAATGATCCGCCGGCCAACACCTATACCTACGAGATGATGCGCCAGCTGGACCAGGCCATTCTCGATGCGCGGATGGCCGAGGAAGCCCACGTCATCGTGATCCGGGGCCACGGCGAGAAGTTCTTCTCCGCCGGCGCCAACATCGGGATGCTGAACCAGGTCACCCCGCGCTTCAAATACTTCTTCTGCCTCCACGCCAACGAGACCCTCTCCCGGCTGGAGCAGACCCCGAAACTCACCATCGCCGCGATCAACGGTCATTGCGTGGGCGGCGGGCTCGAGATCGCCATGGCCTGCGACATCCGGATCGCCAAGCGGAACGCCGGCAAGATCGGGCTCCCCGAGGTAAACCTCGGCGTGCTGCCCGGCACCGGAGGCACCCAGCGCCTCTGCCGGATCGTCGGGAAATCCAAGGCTATCGAGCTGATGTGCACCGGCGAGACGTTCTCCTTCGAGACCGCCGAGGACCTGGGCATCGTCAACAAGGTCTTCGAGCCGGAAGGCTTCTGGGACAACCTGATGGTCTATGCCAAACAGTTCACCCCGCCGCACAAGGCGTCCAAGGCGGTGGGTCTGATCAAGCGGGCGGTGCAGTCCGGCGCCGAAGTTCCCTTCGAGTCCGGCCTCGCCATCGAGCGAGAACTGCAGCAGCAGCTGTTCCAGTCCGACGACGCCAAAGAGGGTATTGCGGCTTACAATGAAAAGAGAATGGCGACGTTCAAAGCCAAGTGAGCAGTAAGCAGTAAGCGGTAAGCGGGACTGGCAACGATCACTCGAAACCGTCCTCCAGTCCCGCCTACTGCTCACCGCTTACCGCTTACCCAAACAACTGGACTCAATGCACACTGATCTTTTCATTGCGAACGAGTACCGCCCGGCCGCGAGCGGCAAGCGCTTCGACGTCACGAACCCCGCGACCGAAGAAGTCCTGGCCCAGGTGCCGGACGGAGACACCAGCGACGTGGACGCCGCGGTGGCGGCCGCGCGGACGTGTTTTGACAGCGATGCGTGGCAGCAGCTGGCCCCCAGGAAGCGCGGCGCGATGCTGGCCAGGGCGGCGGACATCCTGGCCAGCCGGCAGGCGGACTTCGCGAAGCTTGAGTCGCAGCAGAACGGCAAGCCGCTGTTCGAGTCGAACATCGACTGCAACATGGCGATCGAAACCCTGCGCTACTACGCGGGCTGGTGCGACAAGCTGACCGGGGAGACTCTGCCGCTCGACCCGGCGTATTTCGTCTACACCCTGCGGGAGCCGGTGGGCGTGGTCGCCGCGATCGTCCCCTGGAACTTTCCGCTCAACATCGCGATGTGGAAGGTGGCGCCGGCGCTGGCCGCCGGATGCACCGTGGTACTCAAGCCCGCCAGCGAAACTCCGCTTACCGCCCTCGCCCTGGGCCAGGTGATGCTGGAGGCCGGCCTCCCGTCCGGCGCGTTCAACGTGGTGACCGGCGGCGGCCGCAGCGCGGGCATGGCACTGGTGCGGCATCCCGGCGTGGACAAGATCTCGTTCACCGGCTCTACCGAGGTGGGCAAGGTCATCATGCGGGAAGCGGCCAACGGGGTGAAGCGGCTGACCCTGGAGCTGGGCGGCAAGAGTCCCAACATCATCTTCGCCGATGCCGACATCGGCGCCGCGATCAAGGGAGCCCAGAGCGGCATCTTCTACGGCAAGGGCGAGGTCTGCGCCGCCGGGAGCCGGCTGCTGGTGGAGAAGTCGGTGAAGGACCAGGTGGTCGAGCAGCTGGCCGAGCGGGCGAAGAAGCTCATCCCCGGCGATCCGTTCGACAAGGCCACCCGGCTGGGTGCGGTGGTCTCCCGGAAACAGCAGGAGACCGTGATGGGCTACATCGCCAAGGGCAAGGCTGAGGGCGGCACCGTGGTGGCCGGAGGCAACGCCGCCAAGGTGAACGGCAAAGGCTATTTCGTCGAGGCGACGGTGTTCGACGGCATTACTCCGGAGATGACCATCGCGCGGGAGGAGATCTTCGGCCCGGTGCTCGCGGTGCTGCCGTTCGAGAGCTACGAAGAGGCGGCCACGCTGGCCAATCAGTCGATGTACGGCCTCGCGGCGGGAATCTGGACCCGCGACATCAGCAAGGCCCACAAGCTGGCCCGCAGGATCAAGGCGGGAACCGTCTGGGTCAACACCTACAATATCTACGACCCGGCGGCACCGTTCGGGGGATACAAGCAGAGTGGATTCGGCCGGGACCTGGGCCGGGTCGCGCTGGATGGCTACATGGAATCCAAGACGGTGTGGGTCGGTCTATGAAGAACGCGGTCATTACGACGGCCCTCCGCACCCCGATCGGCAAGGTCGGCGGCAGCCTGGCCGACATGCGCCCGGATGACCTCGCCGCTCTCGTCGTCAGGGCAGTGGTCGAACAAGGGAAGATTCCGGCCGACCGGATCGACGACGTGATCCTCGGCTGCACCAACCAGGCCGGCGAAGACAACCGCAACGTCGCCCGCATGGCCTCGCTGCTGGCCGGCCTCCCGGTGGAGGTGCCGGGGCAGACGGTGAACCGGCTCTGCGGCTCGGGTCTCCAGGCCGTGGCCTCGGCCGCGCAGGCGGTGAAAGCGGGCGAGGGCGATCTCTTCATCGCCGGCGGGGTGGAAAGCATGACCCGGGCCCCCTACGTCCTGCTCAAGAGCGGGACGCCGTGGAACCGGACACCGCCGCCGATCGCCGACAGCACGGTGGGCTGGCGCTTCGTGAACCCGGCCATGAAATCGGAGTGGACTATCTCGCTGGGAGAGACGGCCGAGAAAGTCGCGAAGCTGCATGGCATCTCGCGGCGGGAGCAGGACGAGTTCGCCGCCGAGAGCCAGCGCCGGGCCCAGGAGGCCCTGGCCCAGTGCGTTTTCGGCGACGAGATCGTCGCGGTGACCCTGCCCGGCAAGGAGGCACGCCGCTTTGAAAAGGACGAGTATCCCCGGGCCGGCGTCACCCCGGACAGCCTGGCGCCGTTGAAGCCGGCCTTTGTGAAAGACGGCACGGTGACGGCGGGAACCTCGAGCGGCATCAACGACGGAGCCGCAGCGCTCGCGGTGATGAGCGACAGCACGGCGCAGGAGCTTTCCCGGAAGCCGATCGCGCGGGTCATCGCCTCCGCGGTGGCCGGTGTGGATCCCAGCTGCATGGGCCTGGGGCCGATCCCCGCGACCCGGAAGCTGCTCGAGCGCACCGGGCTTACGCTGGACCAGGTCGACCTGATCGAGCTGAACGAGGCCTTCGCGGCCCAGAGCATCGCCTGCATTCGCGAGTTGAAGCTGGATCCGGCCAGGGTCAACATCTACGGCGGCGCAATCGCGTTGGGGCATCCGCTGGGCGCGTCGGGCGCCCGGATCCTCACCACGCTGGTCCACGCACTCCGTCGTACCGGCGGCCGCTTCGGTCTGGCGACGATGTGCATCGGGGTGGGCCAGGGAATCGCGATGATCATCGAGAATGTGACAGGTGACAAGTGACAAGTGACAAGTCCGCCGTCGCAGACTACCAGACGGTCACCGTGGCGATCGATTCCGGCATCGGGACCCTCACGCTCAATCGTCCCGACAAGCTCAACGCCATCGACGACGTCATGGCCCGCGAGCTGATCGAGGCGTCGCGCGAGCTCCTGACCGACCCGGCGGTGCGGGCGCTGGTGATCACCGGGGCGGGCCGCGGCTTCAGCGCCGGCGGCGACGTGAAGTTCCTCGGCCGCTGCGTCGAACAAGGCGATTTCGACACGGCGATGAGCCTGGTGCGGATGGGCGGTCAGCTGGTGCGCTCGCTCCGGGAGAGTCCCAAGCCGATCCTCGCCAGCATCAACGGCGTGGCGGCCGGTGGCGGTGCCAACCTCGCGCTCGGCTGCGACCTCCGCATCGCATCGGACCAGGCCGGCATCGGACAGGTATTTCACCGGATCGGGCTGCACCCGGATTGGGGTGGCACCTGGTTCGTGCCCGAACTGGCCGGGCCCGCTGCCGCGCTCGAGTTGATCTGGTCGGCCGAGGTGATTCCAGTCCAGCGTTGCATGGAACTGGGACTGGTGAACCGGGTCGTGCCGCACGACCAGCTGGCCGTCGCTACCCGGGAATGGGCGCTGAAGCTGGCCGCGCTGCCGCCGATCGCCGCCGGGCTCGCCAAGCAGGCGGTCTACGCCTCGCACACGGGCACCATGGCCGATGCGCTGGCGCGGGAAGAAGCCAACCAGGAACGCTGTTTCAAGACCAGTGACGCCTCGGAAGGCTTCAGGAGCTTTGGTGAGAAACGAGCACCACGTTTCGAGGGGCGGTAATAGGCGGTATTAGACGGTAATGGGCGGTAGCGATTGCCATACGCCATAAGCCATAAGCAACACGCCATAAGCCATTAAGGAGATCTACCATGCGTCGCCTGATGAACTTCGATGACTGGATCGACTACTTCCATTTCTGGCAGGAGTCTATCGGCCTGCCGATGAAGGATTTCAACGCCCGGATCCCGAAGAATTTCGCGTTCGATGCCAAGTTCTCCGCCTCCGAGGCCGACGCGATCGAGTTCGGGCACTACAAGGGCAACAACAAGTGGAAGACGATCATGCACATCCCCGACCAGCGGATCCGGGATGCGTTGCTCAACCTGATCGTGTTCCAGGGCGACACCGAGTTCGCCTCGGTGGAACAGCAGAAGGCCCTGCTGCACAATTCGCCCAGCGACTACGACCTGTTCGCCCTGGTGCGGGTGATGAGCGAGGAAATGCGCCATGGCTGGCAGATGTCTTACCTGCTGTGCCAGCACTTCGGCGACGAGGGCCGTCGCGAGGCGGCCAAGCTGCTGGAGCGCCGGGCCGAGGAAGGCCAGCGACTGCTGGGCTCGTTCAACGAGATCGTGGAGAACTGGCTCGACTTCTACACCTATACCCAGTTCATCGACCGGGACGGCAAGTTCCAGCTGAAGATGCTGTCCACCTCGGCTTTTCTGCCGCTGGCCAACTCGATGGGCCCCATGCTCAAGGAGGAGAGTTTCCACCTGGGCACCGGGAACAACGGGTTACTCCGCATCGTAAAGGCCGGCCGGATTCCGCCCGAGGTGATGCAGCGCTATTTCAACAAGTGGGTTCCGACCGCCT
The DNA here is from genome assembly GCA_036006525.1 of Gemmatimonadales bacterium. GTDB lineage: Bacteria > Gemmatimonadota > Gemmatimonadetes > Gemmatimonadales > GWC2-71-9 > DASYPP01. Next base: position 78,737 of record DASYPP010000060.1, on the reverse strand, counting down.
TCGACCTGTTCGGCACCGACAACTCGTCCAGCGCGCACTGGGCCTATGTCTGGGGTCTCAAGGGCCGGTTCAACGAGCGGGAGGTTGATGACGCCGCGGACGTCGCTCACCTGAACGAGGCGAGCCGCGAGCTCTACCGGCAGGAGATCACCCGCCTGGTGGTCCGGCTCAACATGGCGATCCCCGACCACGATCGGCATCTCAAGATCCCGGATATCAAGTTCAACCGGAGGATCGGGCTCTACAAAGGCCAGGCCTTTACGGTGGATGGAGACGAGATCGACGGGTCGAAGTATGCCGCCTACCTGGCATCGGTGGTTCCGACGGCCGAGGACCGCGAGCTGCTCCGGAATATCTTCAAGGACAATGACTGGATTGAAGCGAAGAAATCTGATGATGACAACTAGTCACTAGATGTCATTCCGAGCGTAGCGAGGAATCTTGCCCGAGGTGAGAAGATCCCTCGCTTCGCTCGGGATGACAGCATCATACTGATGTCACCCACCATAATTGCTCATAGGGGCGCTTCCGGCCGCGAGTTTGAGAACTCCCGCGCCGCCTTTGCCCTGGCAGTCGAGCTCGGCGCCGATGGCGTCGAGCTCGACGTGCATTCCACCAGCGACGGCATCATCCTGGTCCATCACGATGCCGAGCTGCAGGGCCTGGGGCCGATCGGCCACCTCAGCTACATGGAGATGCAGGAGTTCCGGCTCCCCAACGGGGAACCGGTCCCGACCCTGCCCGAGGTCCTCGATATCCTGGGCGACCTCGATGTGTATGTCGAAGTGAAGACCTTGAGCCCCGCCTTTGACCCGAGCCTGCTCTCGGTGCTGGACCAGGGCCCGGCGCCTTCCCGCTACGCCGTCCATGGATTCGACCACCGCATTATCGCCCGGCTCGGAGCGCTCAAGCCCGGCCTTCCCCGGGGCATCCTGCTCTCCTCCTATCCGCTCGATCCGGTCGCCCTGATGCGCTCGGCGGGCGCCGGCACGATCTGGCAGGATCACGGCCTGCTCGACGCCGCGATGGTGAGCGCGGTGCACGGGGCGAGGGGAAAACTCATCGCCTGGACGGTAAACCAGCCACGCGACGCCAGGGCGCTCACCCGGCTCGGGGTGGACGGGCTCTGCGGCAACTACCCGGACCGGCTGCGCGCCGCGGTGAAGGAGATCCACTGATGGGGTTCATGGTGAAGCGGGTCGCGGTGATCGGCGCCGGCACAATGGGATCCGGCATCGCCCAGGCAGCCGCGACGGCGGGATGGGATGCGCGGCTCTGCGACGCCCGGGCCGAGGCGGTGCCGACCGCGCTCGCCGCGATCGAAAAGACCCTGGAAGGCGCGGTGACCCGGGGCAAGATGACCCCCGAAGCGCGCGAGCTTGTCCGCGGCAGGATCCTGGGTGCCAGCGACATCGCTGCCGCATGCAGTGGCGTGGATCTCGTCATCGAAGCGGTGGTGGAGGATGCGGCGGTGAAGCGTCAGGTATTGATCCAGGCCGCCGATGCCGCCAGCCCCGGTGCCTTGATCGCGACCAACACGTCGTCGCTCTCGGTCGCGGCCCTCGCCGGCGGCCTTCCCCGCCCCGATCGCTTTCTCGGTCTGCATTTCTTCAACCCGGTCCACCTGATGAAACTGGTGGAGATCGTCGTCCATCCCGGGACGAGCGAAGCGAGCCGGGCCGATGCTCTTGCCATCGTACGCGCGCTGGGCAAGGAACCGATCGTGGTGCAGGATTCACCCGGGTTCGCCTCCAGCCGGCTGGGCGTGGTGCTGGGCCTCGAAGCGATCCGGATGGTGGAACAGGGTGTCGCCAGCCCGGAGGATATCGACAAGGCGATGGAGCTGGGCTACAACCATCCGATGGGGCCGCTCAGGCTGACCGACCTGGTAGGGCTCGATGTGCGGCTCCGGATCGCGGAGTACCTGCACGGCACCCTGGGCGGGGCGCAATACGAGCCGCCGGCGCTGATGCGACAGATGGTGAAAGAGGGTAAGCTGGGGAAGAAAAGCGGGAAGGGGTTTTACGACTGGGATGGGTAGGTCGGGCCTCCGTGCCCGACCGGACTGGGATGCTCATCGATTCCAGGTCGGGCACGGAGGCCCGACCTACCGCTCCTCGCGGATTTGCCGCCAGCCCTGCGGCCCCTTGGTCAGGGTCGCGAAGTAGGTGCGGTTCCGGGGCGTCAGCTTGCCCCGCTTGGTGACGCTGATGTGTTCCGAAATACTGGCGTGGGTCTCTTCCGGCATCGTGGTCACCGCCCCAACCGCGTAACTCGCTTCGATCTTCTCGACATCCTTGTCCTCGAACAGACCGCGCCAGTTCTGCTCCTGGGATTCCGTCAGGTTGGGCAGCAGGCGGCGCACGCCATCGAGCTGCCGCGACTCGATGACGCCGGCCAGTTCCCTATAGTAGGCCGTGATCGCGGCTGAGTCGCTGACCATCCGAGTGGAGGTGTCCGCGGTGGCGGGGCGGCTGACCGTAGGGCTGGCCGCCGGCCCCGCCGGGGTCCGCTTGACGAGCAGGGAATCCCAGGTCGAAGCGGCCAGGCCGAAGAGCGCCGCGGCATCGGCCATCCGGCCCGAATCTGCCATGGCTTCCCCCGCGCTGAAAACCGAGTCTCCGCCCGCCAGGACGCCGGCACCCAGGCCGGACGCCGTTGCCCGCGCCCGCGCCCCGATTGCCGCGGCCCGGGTAGCGATCACCGAGCTGTCGGCAACCGGCAGGCGGTTGTCGGGACTCCTGATACGCGCCAGTCCGAACAGCACGACGGCGATCAGGAGCAGAGTCCCGGCGATCACCCAGATCAGGGTGCGGCGGCGAACCTGCCTGGTCGTGGTGCCGGTGCGCACCGGGGTTCGCCGGGGCACCGGCGTGGGGATCGCGGAATCGGACTGTCCGCGGCTGGCGGCAAGCGCCCCCAGCGAGGCCACCGCCATCTCGTCGGTCACCTGGCTGCCCTGGAAGACCAGGGCGACTTCCTTGAGCGAAGGGAACCGCGCTGCGGGATCCTTGGAGATCATCCGCATGACCGCATTGGCGACCTCGGGCGGGCAATCGGGCCGGAGTTCGCCGAGGGACTGCGGGTCCTCGTGCACGTGGGCGTACATGATCCCGACCGAGTTCTCCGCCATGAACGGATTGCGCCCGGCCAGCATTTCATAGGCGACCACCCCCAGCGCGTACTGGTCGGACGCGCCGTTCACTTCCCGGCCGGCGCACGCCTCGGGGCTCATGTAGGCCGGCGTTCCGATGGTCCTGCCGGTGGTGGTGAGACCCCGGGCATCGGCCACCTTGGCGATGCCGAAGTCGGTCACCATCACGTGGCCCTCGACATCCACCATGATGTTGCCGGGCTTGATGTCCCGGTGGATGACGCCGTTACGGTGGGCGTAATCGAGCGCCATCGCGACCGAGGTGACGACATTGCGGGCCAGGCTGACGGGGAGCGGCCCCGCGCTCCGGAGGATGGAAGACAGGGTCCGCCCGTGGACGTACTTCATCACGAAGAACAGCGCGTGGTCGGATTCCTTGACCGCGTAGATCGGGATCACGCTGGGATGGCTCAGCGACGCCGCCGTGCGCGCTTCGCGCTTGAATCGCTCCACCGCCTCCGGCCCGTCCACGATGCTGGGCAGGATCAGCTTGATCGCCACCTTGCGGTCCAGGGCCAGCTCGCGCGCGAGGTAAACCGCCGCCATGCCGCCCCGACCCAGCTCATTGAGAATCTCGTACTCGCCGGTGGTCGCGTGGGCCAGCAGGTCCACCGGGCGGACGATCTGCGGCATCCGCGCCGTGGTCATGAAGGCTCCAGTATCCACCGCCGCGGTGGTCACCATGCCCTGGTCCCACACCAGGTCGAACCCGCACCCGGGACACTCACGAAGGCCCGGAGTGACCGTGCGGGAGCAGCGAGGGCAGAGGGCGGTGGGGCTGGTCATGAGTACGGGTATTTCCGGGATCAGGAGGGAATAAAGATACCTCCGACGCAAGTCATGGGCACCCTGTGGCATACCCGCCGCAACTTGCTCCGCTTTCCCGACCGGTTAACGTTTTGACCCCATGGCTCCGCTCCCCTATCCCGTCACCGACCTCCATATCCACATCCAGCCCTGGCGGCAGATGAAGCCGGCGGTGCTGGAGGTGATGCGCAAAGGCAAGGAAGCTCACTGGCAACGGCTGATCGAGCTGATGGAGAATCCGAAGGCCCTGCTCGCGGTGATGGACCTGGCCGGCATCTGGCGGGTGGGACTCATCAACTATCCCAGCCCCGATCTCATGGGGTTTGACGATTCCACCAACGATTTCGCCGCCCAATATGCCCAGGCGGCCCCGGAGCGGCTGTTGCCGTTCGGCGGGGTGCACCCCCGCTTTACCAGGGACCCCGAAGCCGATGTCGACCGGCTGATCGACCTCGGTATCCGCTGCTTCAAGATCCACCCGCCCCACCAGCTCTACCCGGCCAACGCTTACACCGAGGGCCTCGAAGCCCTCGGCCGGATCTACCGTCGCCTGGAAGACCGGGGCGTACCGGTCATGATCCACACCGGCACCAGCATATTTCCCGGGGCCCGCTCCAAGTGGGGCAATCCACTCGAAGTGGATGACGTCGCCATCGATTTCCCCGATCTCCAGATCATCATGGCTCACGGTGGCCGCCCCTTCTGGATGGAAGAGGCGTTTTTCATCCTCCGGCGCCACCGGAACGTGTCCCTCGAGGTCTCCGGCATACCGCCGTCGAAACTGCTGGAGTACTTTCCCCGTCTCGAGGAAATCGCCGGCAAGACGCTCTGGGGCACCGACTGGCCGAGCCCGGGGATCAAGGACCTCGGGCAGAACCTGGATCAATTCCTGGCCCTGCCCCTCAAGGCCGGCACCCAGCAGGCGATCCTGTGTGACAACAGCCTGAAACTGTTCCCTACAAAGAGGTAAGATGTCTCGACCTGCACTCGCCCTGGTTGCCCTCCTGGTGTGTCCGGCCGCCCGGGTCACCGCCCAGACTGCGCCCCGCTTCAGCCCTGGCGCCCTGAACCTGGGTCGCGACTCCTTCACGGTCATCGTCCAGGGCCGGACGGTCGGCTTCCAGCGCACCAACCTGAAGCGAACCCCGAGTGGATTCGAGTACACTGAAGACACCGGGATCGGCACCGCGGTAACCCAGTCGACCGTGGTGTCCCTGAACCCGGACCTGTCGGTCCGGACCGTGGCGCAGCACGGCAAGGTGCAGGGCAAGGATGCCTATATCAACATCGCATACGCCGGCCGAAGAGTTCACGGCAATGCGCTGGTCGCGGCCCCCCAGTCCAAGGAGTTCGCCATCGACACCGTGGTCACTCCGGGTACCATCGACGACAATGCGATCCAGCCCCTCCTCGCGACCCTGCCCTGGGCCCCGCGCGCGGCCTGGAAGCTGACCATTTTCTCGGCCGGCAAGAACGCCAGCGCTCCCGGTACCCTGACAGTCGTCGATACGGCCACGGTCCAGGTGCCAGCCGGCACCTTCAAGACCTGGCGCGCCGAGCTGATCAGCGGTGACGGATCCGGAGTGAACTTCTTCGTCACGACTCGCGCGCCGCACCGCCTGGTGAAGGTGACCATCAACAGCTCACCGCTGGAATTCCAGTTGGTAAAAGAGGAGAAGCGATGATGAACCGTTGGCCCCTGCTGATTTCCAGCGTGCTGGCGGCCGGCTGCGCCGGCCACGGATCCGTGGCGACCACGTCAGAGCCGGCCAAGGACGCAGGGGCCGACTCGATCAGCGCGCTCCGGCCCCAGTATGCCTCGACCTATCACCGGCGGCAGAACCCGCCGGTCCTGATCCGGAACGCGACGATCCTGACCGCGGCGGGGCCGGAACAGGCCAACGCCTCGATTCTCTTCCAGGATGGCAAGGTCGTTTCAGTGGGTCGGGACCTGACGGCACCGGCAGGGGCCACGGTGATCGATGGCACCGGGAAATTTGTCACTCCCGGCCTCATCGACGACCACAGTCACCTCGGGGTGTATTCCGCTCCGGGCACGTTCGCGGAATCCGACGGGAACGAGGCGACCAGCCCGAACACCGCGCAAGTCTGGGCCGAGCATTCGTTCTGGCCCCAGGATCCCCAGATACCGCTGGCCATCGCCGGCGGCGTGACCGTGATCCAGGCGCTGCCCGGCTCCGCCAACCTGATCGGAGGCCGCTCGGCCACGCTCCGGCTCATCCCCGCCCGCACCGTGCAGGAGATGAAGTTCCCGGGCGCGCCCTACGGCCTCAAGATGGCCTGCGGCGAGAATCCGAAACGGGTCTACCAGAACAGCGGGCCCTCGACTCGCATGGGCAACATGGCGGGCTATCGAGAGGCGTACATCCGGGCGGAAGCGTACCGGCGGAGATGGGACACCTGGCTCAAAGACAGGAAAGGCGATCCGCCGGATCGCGATCTTCAGCTGGAAACTCTCGCCGAAGTGCTCCGCGGCCACATCCTGGTGCAGAACCACTGCTACCGGGCGGACGAGATGGTGCAGATGATGGATCTGGCGCGGGAGTTCGGGTTCCACATCCGCGCTTTTCATCATGCCGTCGAAGCCTACAAGATCGCCGACATCCTGGCCCGCGAAGGGGTGGCGACTTCGGTCTGGGCCGACTGGTGGGGCTTCAAGATGGAATCGTTCGACGGGATTCCCCAGAGCGCCGCGCTGCAGCAGCAGGCCGGCGTCCGGGTGATCATCCACTCCGACGACGCGGACGGCATTCAGCGCCTCAACGATGGCGCCGCCCAGGCGATGTACAGTGGTAACCAGGCCGGGATCCCGGTCACCCGGGAACAGGCAATCCAGTGGATCACCATCAATCCGGCCTGGGCGCTCGGCATCGATAGCGTCACCGGAAGCCTGGAGCCCGGGAAAGACGCTGACGTCGTGCTGTGGTCCGGCGACCCGTTCTCCATCTACTCCAAGGCGGAGCTGGTATTCAACGACGGATGGCTGCTCTTCGACCGCAACGATCCCAAGCGACGTCCGGAAACTGATTTCAACCTTGGCGTCACGGATCCGGGGGTGGGCAAGTGAAGCGCAAACTCCTGGCGGCCTTGACCGCCCTGTCCGCCGCGACCGCCTCGACCGCCTTGGCGCAATCGATCGCCATCACCGGAGGAAAGGTGTACCCGGTGTCCGGCCCGCCGATCGAGAATGCGACCGTGCTGATTCAGGACGGAAAGATCATCGCGGTAGGGACCAGCGTGACGATACCCGCCGGTGCAACGCGGATAGACGCCACCGGCCGCCTGGTGACGCCGGGTCTCCTGAACGCGGCGTCCAACCTGGGCCTGACCCAGGTCGGCTCGGTGGACGCGACCAACGAGGGCAGCCACAGCGGAGACCTGAACCCCTCCTTTAACGTGGCCGAAGGCATCAATCCGCAAGTGGTGAACATTCCGGTTGCCCGGATGGAAGGCGTGACCACCGCGATCACCCGGCCGGGCGGCGGCCTGATCCCGGGCCAGGCCGTGCTGATCGATCTCAACGGTGACCGGATCGAGGACATGGTGACACAATCACCAGCGGCCATGATGATCGATCTCAGCGAGGGCAGCAAAGGGGCGGGCGGCGGCAGCCGCGCCGGGGTCATGCAGCGGCTGCGGCAGGTCTTTCAGGATGCGCTCGAATACGAGCATCGCAAAGCGGACTTCAAGAAGCGGGACATGCAGGAACTGTCGGCGCCCGCCGCGGAGCTCGAGGCCCTGCTTCCGGTCCTCCATGGAACCCTGCCGGTGTTCGCCATCGCCAACCGGCAGAGCGATATCGCCAACGCGCTCCGCCTGGCGCGGGAGTTCCACCTGGGGCTGGTGATCCTGGGGGGAACCGAAGCGTGGAAGGTCGCGGCAGACCTGGCCCGGGCCAGGGTACCGGTTGCCGTCTACCCGCTCACCAACATTCCGTCCTTCGACGGGCCCGGCGCGCGATCGGACAACGCCGCCCTGCTGGCGGCGGCCGGCGTGCCACTGATCGTGGTGGAAGCAGAGACCGGCGGCCCCAGGGACCTCCGTTTCGCGGCGGGTTTTGCGATCCGGTATGGACTCTCGTGGGAGGATGCGTTGAAGGCGGTGACGCTCACGCCCGCCGCGGCGTTCGGCGTAGCGAACCGCTACGGATCACTGGAAGCGGGGAAGGTGGCGGACGTCGTCATCTGGAAAGGAGATCCGTTCGACTACTCGGGCCACGCCGAGCATGTGATCATCGAGGGTAAGGACATTCCGATGAATAGCCGGATGACCGAGCTGCTGGAGCGGTACCGGCACTTGCCGCCGAGTTACTAGAGAACACCGAGAACTACCAACGCTGAGCCGCTGAATTCGCTGAGCACACGCAGAGAAACCAAATTGTTGTTCCTGAGTGTTTTGGAGTTCTCTGCGTTACCTCGGCGACCCCAGCGGCTCAGCGTTGGCTTTTCTCGGTGCCCTCCGCTCCCTCATTCCAAGGTACGAATCCAGATATTGCGGTAGCGCACCGGGTGCCCATGGTCCTGCAGCATGAGCGGCAGCTTGTCAGGATGTGCTACGTAGGGCCGGCGTTCCTGGTGTGATGTCGGACCCACCAGGGTCGCGTTGTCCTGCACCATAATCCCATTGTGCAGCACCGTCATTCTGGCGGGCGACTCGAGTGAGCCGTCGGAGTTGAAGCGAGGGCGGTGGAATACGATGTCGTAACTCTGCCACTCGCCCGGTGGGCGGCTGGCATTGACGAGCGGAGGATATTGCCCGTAGATCGCGCCGGCCTGGCCGTCGGGATACGTATCGTTTCCGTAGGAATCCAGTACCTGGACCTCGTACTGCCCCATCAGGAATACGCCGCTGTTGCCGCGGTCCTGGCCGGTTCCCTCCGGCGGTACCGGCGCCATCCACTCGATGTGCAGCTGGGCATCCCCGAACCCCTGCGCCGTCGCGATTCCTCCGGCGCCCGGTGCTACTTCCATGTAGCCGTTGGCGACTTTCCACCGCGCCGGGGCCTGGCTGCTGTCCGCCAGGCGCCAACTCGCCAGCGACTGGCCGTCGAAGAGCACGACCGCGTCCGGCGGGGGAGGCGTGGCCACAAATGCAGCCGGAGTGACGACGCTGGGCCGAGGCCGGTCCATAGAGTGTTGCGGCCAGGGGCCCAGGATCGACGGCGACGGCACGGGTGAGGAGGGTCCGGCACAAGCCATGGCGAGCACTCCCAGGATGATACCGGCGTGCCTAGAGAGCTTCACGGGGTTTCCTCGATTTGAGGTGGTCCAGCCCTACCCCCACCCAATACAGGAGCAGGGTGTTCAGCACCAGGCAGGATCCCATCACCAGCAGAACAGCGCCCATGCTATCCGGGTCCAGCGCCCGGCTCAGCAGGAAACTCCACGGCATCCCTGCCCCGATCACGAGCGCGGCGAGGGGCTGCGATGAGTGGGGCGCGACAATGGCATGGTACGAAAGGAATCCGCCGGCGAATGCCACCACCAGGAGGTAGAGGGCGGCGAGCCGGCGGCCCCAACGTGACTGCAGCATGCGGTACCGGCGGGGCCTGGGACTCGCCCTAGGACGGCGATCCCTCGGCGACTTCGGTCTCCACCGGAGCAGCCGGTTCGGCCGGTGCCGCTTTCTCTTCGGCGGCTTCCGCCCGGATCGAGCCCATCTGCTTTTCGACCTTGTCGATCGCGGCTTCGATGTCGTCGAGCCGGAGCAGCAACCCGTCGATCCGGGCCGGCTCCACTTCGGTGCCTCGCTCCCGTTTATGCACCAGCCGGCCCAGATTGCTTGCGGCTTCCTCCCGCTGGCGGCGCAGCCGGATCAACTCGATATGGAAGCGGCCTTCGTCGATCGCCGCCTGGGCCCGGCGGCCGAAGGTTTCGAGCTCGTGATTCAAGCGTTCAAAGATGGTAGCCATTTGGAATCTCCGTCATTTGGAAGTCCCCCTGAAGCTAGAGACATGATAAGCCACGTGCAATTGCCAACGAAGCCCACGGGCTGAAGCCTGGGCTCGGCAAGTATTTGTCGCTAAAGCGACCACGACTTTGACTTGTAGGTTTGGGCCGGCTTTAGCCGGACGATTTGGCTGAGCCTGGGCTTTAGCCCAAGGGCTCGCAAACAAAAAGGGCGCCCCGCAGGGCGCCCAGTCCTTAGTCCTCAGTTCTAGTTCGCGGCCACGGCCTCGGGATACACCGACACCTTCTGCCGGTTCTTGTCCTTGAACTCGAATTTCACGACGCCGGTCGTGGTCGAGAACAGGGAGTCGTCGCTGGCCCGGAGCACGTTCTTCCCGGGATGGAACTTGGTGCCGCGCTGGCGGACCAGGATCATTCCCGCCGTGACTTTCTCGCCGCCGAATTTCTTCACGCCAAGAAACTTGGGATTGGCCGTACGGCCATTGCGACTGGAGCCTACGCCTTTTTTATGCGCCATGGGATCCTCAGCCTGCCCGGACGTCGGTGATGCGAACTTCGGTGAAGCGCTGGCGGTGGCCGGTCTTCCGGCGGTAGTTCTTCCGGCGCTTGAACTTGAAAACGAAGATCTTCTTTTCCTTGCCCTCGCGCAGCACTTCGACCTCGACCGCGGCGCCTTTGACCAGCGGGCTCCCGGCCTGGATGGTGTCGCCGTCGGACGTGAGCAGGACTTCATCGAACGTGACGGTGCTGCCTGGTTCCGCCGTCATCAGCGGCAGCCGCAGGGTCTGTCCCTTTTCCGCCCGGAACTGCTTGCCGAGGGCCCGAAAAATCGCGTACATAACCGTCCGCTCTTAGAAAGTGCTGGCCAAGTGAGCCGCCAAACCTAACCAGGGGAGGAGGTTAGATCAACCCCGGGTGGGTCGGTGGGAACGTGGGTCGGTGGGTAGGCTTCGGTGGCTAAGTACATGACAAATCAGATACCTACCCACATTCCCACTGCCCCACTGCCCCACCTGGCTAAGCGACAGCGTACATCTCAGTGACATCCCGTCCGGCCGGGCGGCTCATGAGCCGGAATTCGTCCAGCCGCATCATGGGGTCGTCCCGGAGCTCCAGCTCCAGCCCGGTCTGCCGGGAGAGAGCCTGGAGCAGCTTGGGCTCTTCTTCCAGCAGGTACAGGGCGACTTCAGGGTGCAACCGAACCGCCAGCTGGCGCTCTTTCCGGTCGAGGCCGGCCCGCTTGAGCGACCGCTCCAGCCGCCGAGCCACCACCTCGGGCCGGAACACCCGCCCGGTTCCGTCGCAGGTCGGGCATTCGATGGTCATGCTGGCCAGCAGGGAGGGCCGGACCCGCTGCCGGGTCATTTCCACCAGCCCCAGGTCCGAGACGGCCAGGGCCTTGGTGCGGGCCCGGTCCCGGCCCAGGTGACCGCGCAGCTCCTGGAGCACCTTTTCCCGGTTGGCCCGGGTCTCCATGTCGATGAAATCGCAGACGATGATGCCGCCGATGTCCCGGAGCCGGAGCTGCCGGGCGATCTCGCGCGCCGCCTCGAGGTTGGTCTTGAGGATGGTCTTCTCGGGGTCCTTCCGGCCGGTATAGCGCCCGGTATTGACGTCGATCGAGACCAGGGCCTCGGTGGGCTGGATGATCAGCGACCCCCCGGTGGGCAGTTCGCAGCGGGCCTTGAAGAGGTCGCGGATTTCGGCTTCGATGTCGAACTTTTCGAACAGCGGAGTGGCTTCGCCGTACAGCGTCACCCGGCCCATCAACTCCGGGTCGACCTGTTTCAGGTACTGCTCGATCTCGTGGTACAGTTCCTTGCTGTCCACGTGAAGCGAATCCACCTTGTCGCTGAACACGTCGCGGATAATGCCCCGGGTGAGGCTGGTCTCCCGGTGGACCAGCGATGGAGCCCGGACGAACCCTTCCTTCCGTTGGATCTTCTTCCAGATGCCGAGCAGCGAGTCGATTTCCCGCTTGAAATGCTCCTGGGTGACGCCCTCCGCCACGGTTCGCACGATCACGCCGCCCGAATCCCTGGGGAGCAGCCCCGACACCATTTCGCGCAACCGGCCCCGCTGTTCGCGGCTGTCGATCTTGCGGCTGACGCCGACCTTGCTGGCGGCGGGCATGTAGACGAGGAAACGACCGGGGAGGGAGACCTGCGCGGTCACCCGGCAGCCCTTGGTACTGATGGGCTCCTTGGTGACCTGGACCAGGAGAGTCTGGCCCTTCTTGAGAATGTCCTGGATGTTGGGAAGCGGCCGCCGGGGGCTCACCTCGCGCTGGCGACCTTCACTGGGACGGCTTTCGCCGGAGCGTCCGTTCCCGCGCTTGCGGCGGCCCCGCTCGCGCCCGTTTTCCGGCTCGGCATCGCCCTCGGCCGGAACCGGCTCGGGCTGGGCCTCCTCCTCGGCCTCATCGGCTTCGTCGGCGGCTTCTTCCGGATCTTCGTCTTCGTCGGGCTCCAGCAGGTCGCTGGCATGAAGAAAGGCGCTCTTCTCCAGCCCTATGTCAACAAAGGCTGCCTGGATGCCGGGCAGGACCGCTTCGACCTTGCCCTTGTAGATGTCGCCGACCCGGCGGCGCTGATCGGGTCGATCCACCAGAAGCTCGACCAGACGGTCGTCTTCCAGGATGGCCACACGGGTCTCCCGCGGGCCTCCATTGATGAGAATCTCGCGTTTCAAGTGATTTCGCCCGGTGCGGTCGTCCCGCGCCGGCTCCATAAACGTGATGCAGCGCCCGCGGCGGGATCCACGTCCCCAGGGGGCGCTGCAAACTCCAGTCGACATCGACTTTCCCTGCCCGTCCGGTCGCTATCCTGGCCAGTACCCGCCGTCCGAGAGGAGCGGCAGGCCCTGACTGCAGAACACCGAAACGGGAATGGAGAGCAACCGGCTTGGCCCCAAGCCTACGGCCAAACCTGAAGATGAGCGTCATGACCTGCGAGAGGCCGTAATGAAGCATGGGTAAAGATATGGCGGACCGGGCTTTAGCCACAAGAGCAGTCGGTAATAGGCGGTAAAAGGCGGTAAATGGCGGTAGTAGGCGGTAGTAGGCGGTAAAGGCCACCAAAGATATTCTACCGCCCCATTACCGCCTATTACCGTCCGTTACCGTCTTGTTCCAATTCACCAAGGATCTGCCGGGAGATCACGATCCGCTGGATCTCACTGGTCCCTTCCCCGATCTCGCAGACCTTGGCGTCCCGCATCATCCGCTCGACCGGGTAGTCGGTGGTGTAGCCATAGCCGCCGAAGATCTGGACCGCCTTGGTCGTGGTCCGCATCGCCAGCTCGGAGCAGAACAGCTTGGCCATGGCCGCTTCTTTCTTGAACGGCTTGCCGTTCTGCTTGAGCCAGGCCGCATGGTAGAGCAGGTGTTTCCCGGCCTCGATCTCCAGCGCCATGTCGGCCAGCTGGAAGCTGATGCCCTGGTAGGAACTGATCGCCTTGCCGAACTGCTTGCGGACCCCGGCATAATTGAGGGCTTCCTGGTACGCGCCCTCGGCGATGCCCAGGGACAGCGCGGCGATGCCGATTCGTCCGCCATCGAGCGTCTTCAGGAAGTTGACGAACCCCTGCCCGATCTCGCCCAGCACATTCTCCCGGGGCACGACGGCATCCTCGAAAATGAGCTCCCGGGTATCGCTCGCCCGCCAGCCCATCTTGTCTTCCTTCTTTCCAGCCCGGACCCCGGCGGTCTTGGGCAGGTCCGCGGCATGCCCGACGCCGACCTCGCGGGCCTTGTCGAGGTCCACGGTGTCCTTGGTCACGATGAAGCTGGTAATCCCCTTGTTCCCATACCCGGGCGTCGTCTTGGCCGTGGCGGAAAAGATTTCGCCGACCCCCGCGTGGGTGATGAAGACCTTGGCGCCGTTCAGCAGAAAGTGATCGCCCTTGTCGACCGCCGTGGTGGTGGTGCCGCCGGCATCACTCCCGGCCCCGGCCTCGGTGAGCCCGAAGCCTCCCAGGACCTTGCCGCTGGCCAGCAGCGGGACGAACCGCTTCTTCTGCTCCGGAGTGCCGAACTCGACGATGGGTGAGGTGCCCAGGTTGGTATGCGCGCTGACGGTAAGGGCATGGCTGGCGTCCACCTTGGCCAGCTCGTGCAGGGTGATATAATAGGAAAGCTGGTCCATCCCCGCGCCGCCCAGCTCTTCGCTCCAGGGCACACCCAGGAGACCCAGCTCGCCCATTTTCCGGATGTTCTCCCAGGGAAACTCCGAGGTGCGATCCAATTCGCGGGCCACGGGCGCGACCTCCGTGCGGGCAAACTCCCGCACCATCTCGCGCACCTGCAGGTGCTGATCGGTGAAATACAGTGCGTCATCCATTTATTCGTGACTCGTCGTGTAGGTTCTGCGTCGGATACAAAGTGGGGCAAGCAAATATAATCCTTCATTCCTATTAGCTTAAGACCGTGAATTTCCGGTTCCTCGTCGTTGCCCTCGGGTCGGCGACCGGCCTGATACTCCTGGCCTGCACCGATTCCAACGCACCCCGGCCACCATCGGGGCTGACCCTGGTCCCGGTGGACAGCGGGTTCGACTTCTCATTGTACGTCACCGCGCCGCCCGGGGATGCATCCCGGCTCATCGTCGTGGAACGGGGCGGCCGGATTCTGCTGCGCAAGAACGGTATCCGGCAGGATTCCGCCTTCCTGAACATGACCGGCCTCACCAATCCTTCAACCGGGGAGTATGGCGTCTACAGTCTTGCTTTCCATCCCCAGTATCAGACCAATCGCCGGTTCTTTGTCTACTATGCCGATTTGAACGGAAATTCCCGACTTTCGGAGTTCACCGCCACTCCGGATTTCGACCACGGCATTCTCGCCTCCGAAACGCTGGTGCTGGCCGAGGGCCAGGATCCCGCCGCGTTTCTCTACGGCGGACTGATCAGCTTCGGGCCCGACGGCTTTCTCTACCTCGCCCTGGGCGACAGTCTGACCGGCCCGCAGAACCCGGCCCCCACCAGTCCGGCCCAGGACAGCGCCTCGTGGCACGGCAAGATGCTCCGGCTGGACGTGGACCACGGGGCACCCTACACGATTCCCCCTGACAATCCCTTCGTCAATCGACCGGGCTGGCGTCCGGAGATCTGGTCTCTGGGATTGCGGAACCCGTGGCGCTGGAGTTTCGACCGCCTTACCGGCGAGATGTGGATCGCGGATGTCGGCGAGCACACCCTCGAAGAGGTGGACCTGGAACCCCCAGGTGCCCCGGGCCGCAACTATGGCTGGCCGATTCGGGAGGGCACCCAGTGTTATCTCCCCGCTTCAGGATGCGGCAGCGCGGGTCTGACCGCTCCGATCTTTACCTACCAGCACAACATCGGTTGTTCAATTTCCGGAGGATATGTCTACCGGGGGAGTGCCATGCCGGGACTCCAGGGGACGTACTTTTACGGAGATTACTGCGGTGGCTGGGTCCGGAGCCTGAAGAAACGCACCGGCGGAGTGACCAAGGCCTTCGATCCACTTGCCGCCCCGCTGCTCAATGACAACGTGGCGTCGTTCGGCGAGGATGCGGCGGGAGAGCTGTATGTGGTATATGCGTCGGGACGGATCTACCGGATTGAAGCCAATGAGTAGAAGTCGGATAGGCGGGCAGGCGGACAGGGGGTCGAGGTGGACAGAACAGAGGGCTGTCATTCCAAGCGTAGCGAGGAATCTTCTCAAGGCCACCAAGATCCCTCGTTCCACTCGGAATGACAGCCCTTCGAAACCACCTGGCTGCTTCGTTCGCCGGTCCGGCTACTTTCCGATTCCGTACTTCCGCAGAATCTCCCGCACCCGATCCAGTGGAATCGCCTCCGCGGTGTGGCCGCTTCCCTCCACCCTGGTCGCCATGAAGAGCGAGTTGTAGACCGCCTCTTCCGTGGCTTCCGACACCGCCTGGAACAGGGCGGACATTTCCTCGTTCTCCAGCTCTGCCGCGGCCGGGCGCCGGCCCTGCGCGGGGCGCCGCATGGGCTCTGCCGTACTGAAAGAGATTACATAATCGCCCGACCCATTAGACGCCGAGGATCCGGTGTGGGCGAGTCCCATGATGGCGCGGGAACCGAGCCGGCGGAGATTGCGGTCCAGGATCGGCGCATTGGTGGCGACCACGATGATCACCGACCCGTCGCCCTGGCCCCCCTCCACCTGCGACCGGAAGGCATAACGACCCAGCTCCTTGCCGACGGGAGCGCCGAGCACCTGGAGCACGCCACCGAAGTTAGTCTGCACCAGGACCCCGACCGTCCAGCCTCCGAGGCCGGCCGGCAACACCCGGGATGACGTACCGATCCCGCCCTTCCAGCCGAACGCCATGGTACCGGTTCCGGCACCCACCGATCCCTCCTCCACCGGGCCGGGCCGGGCCGCGGCGAGCGCCGCCCGCACTTGCTCCGGAGTGACGGGACGGGACCGAATGTCATTGAGGTAACCGTCGTTGGTCTCCGCCACCACCGCGTTGAGGGACCGCACCTGTTCCATGCCGGGTTGTTCCAGCATCCACCCGACCAGCGCGTCGGCCGCCCGCCAGACGCAAAGGGTACAGGTGAGCAGGATGGGAGACTCGAGCTCGCCCAGTTCATTCACCTGGGTGGACCCGAGCAGCTTGCCGAAGCCGTTGCCCACGACGATGGCGGCGGGAACCCGTTCCAGGAAGGGATTGCGGTCGTGCGGCAGAATGGCGGTGATGCCGGTGCGCACCGAGTCGCCGGTCCTGATGCTGACCTGGCCGACCCGGACCCCGGGGACATCGGTAATGGCGTTCAGCGGGCCCGGCGCGAAGATCCCCGGTGCAACTCCCAAATCGCGCGCGCGTTGTTGCCCGAGCATGGGATGCGCGCATGGAATACTGCATAACGCAAAGGCGCTAAGTCGCAAAGAAAGAATTGAAACTGTTCTCGTGGCGGCTTGGCGTCTTCGCGTTGAGCAGTGAGAGCGGCGGATCCTGAATCCGCGCACCTTCATTTGGAAAACGACGTTGAATCGACCACGATTTCGACTGCCCCGCTGATGGGATCCACCATGCCGTCCAGGCGGCGATACAGCGCGAAGCGGTTCCCCTGGGCGACCTTGATTTCGGTGTCGTCCGAAAGCAGGTAGTACCCGATCGGAATCCGCACCCCGGGGGCGATCCAGCAGGCACAGCCCGGCACGGGTGCGCGGGGGTTTACCGTCACCAGGATCGGCTCGTTCGTGCTGTTGCTGATGAGCGGCGCGAAGTAGCGATCTTCGCCGGTCCAGCTGTCGATATCCACCGCGACCCGGCGCCGCAGCCTTTCCGCCAACGTCATCCCCTCGACCCGGATGTTCCCGCGATAGTCGTCGCCCAGGGCCTTCAGGCTATCGTTGAACCAGGGCCGCACCAGCGACCATGAGGCCATCACGACACCGTCCGCCGGCATGCCCATGCGGAAGGTTTCGCCGGGGGCGAGGGTCCGCACTCCACCACTCTGGGTCGAGGTGGTCCAGCGCAGGGTCACCGGCAGGACCAGCTGATTGTGGGTGACGAACTGCGGGGTGCCTTGTACGGCGTAGAGTCCGAGCCCGGTCGCGGCCGCGCCAAGCACCAGCCAACGCAATGCCGCCCGGTACTTTCCACCCGGCCCCATCAGGGTGTCGCCCGAACGGCGGCCCACGGGCCGGGGAACCGGGGTCAGATCGGCCGCGCGCCGCCCGGTCGAGTCGCTGGACCGCGCGGTGCGAGTCGGCGTGACGGTATCGACAGCCGCCGGCATGATGTGGGTGGGGTCGTCCTCCCGGATCTGGCGCACCATGCTGTCGCGCGACCGGAGCGGCGTCAGCGGCCCGGACTGAAGCCCGTTGCGCAGGGCTTCGGCCATGTCCGCGGCACTGCGGAAGCGATCATCGGGCCGCTTGGCGAGTGCCCGCAGGATTACTTCGGAGAGCCAGCGCGGAACCTGGGCATTCACCTCGGCGGGCACCGGCACGGCCTGGCTGATATGACGGCCGATCAATTCCTGCGAAGTATCACCCTCGAACGGCGGGGCACCGGTCACCAGGTGAAAGAGCACCCCGCCGATCGCGTAGATGTCGCTTCGGTGATCGACGTTGGACTGGCCCAGCGCCTGTTCCGGACTCATGTAGGTCGGCGTGCCCACGACAAACCCGGAGAGGGTGTTCCCGGGTTCGTCGTCCATCTGCTTGACGATGCCGAAATCCACCAGAAGGGGACGGCCGGTCTGCTTCTCGACGATGATGTTGTCGGGCTTGATGTCCCGGTGGATCATCCCCTTCTCGTGGGCATGAGCCAGCGCCTGGAGGATGGGGCGGATCAGCGACACCGCGCGCTCTGGATCGATCGCGCCTTCCTCGTGGATGATGTCGCCCAGGGACTTGCCCTCGATAAAGGGCATGGCGTAGTAGACCAGCCCCTCGCGATCGCCGACGAAATGAATGGGGAGAATGTTGGGATGGCTGAGCGAAGCCAGGGCCCGGGCCTCCTGCTCGAACCGCTGCAGCATTCCCGCGGTCCAGGCGATGTCGGGCCGCAAGACTTTCACCGCGAGCCGGCGATGCAGCTGCCGGTCGTTTACTTCGTAGACTTCCGCGAAGCCGCCCCGCCCGAGCAGTTCCCGCACCTCATACTTGTGGCCAAGCGCCGCCACCAGCCTCGGCCGGGCGCTCTGTTCGACTGAGATGGTTTCGTCGGGCATGTGCCTATAGCTTGGGCGCCCGGACGGCAAATCGCAAGGTTACAACCCCGCCAGCCGGCGCAGTCCCCGGCTCCAGGTGCGCCTCATCCCCGGGAGATTCCCAATGGGCTGCGGGGCGCAGCGATCGCATCCGCTGCATTGTTTTGCAGACTCCGCAAAATACCTGAGCATCGTCGCCCGCCGGCAGCGGCCCCGCCCGGCGTAGTTCTCCATGGTCTTGAGCCGCTCCAGCGCGAGGCGCTTGCGGGACCGGACTGGCGACCAGTTCACTGGTCCCTGGTCCGGACGTAGCTCTCGCCGGAGCCGGGCCGCGCTCTCCAGGATGGCCTCCGAAATACCGGGGGGACGCTTCGGCCCCTTCCATATCCGCTCCACCAGCGCCGGTGCAGGAAAAGTGGTCTCCAGCTGGCGCCGGGCGAGGCTGGCATCGCCCCGCGCGTAGAGCAGGACGCAGCGCGCCGGTCCGCCGTCGCGACCGGCCCGGCCCGCCTCCTGGTAGTAGGACTCCATCGTGGGAGGCATGGCCCAGTGCACCACGAGCCGGACGTCCGGCTTGTCGATCCCCATGCCGAAGGCGCTGGTCGCCACGACGATGTCGAGATCGCCATCGAGAAACGCGCGCAGCGTCGCCGCCCGGGTGAAGCTCTCGAGGCCGGCGTGATAGGGCGCGGCTCGCACGCTCCGCTCCCGGAGCGCCACCGTCAGAATCTCGGTCTGGCCCCGGGTCGGCGCGTACACGATGGCGGTCCCGTTCCGGGCATTGCACGCGGCGAGGAGCGCGGAGAAGCGGGCCCGCTCGTCGACGACGGGGGTGACTCCGAACCACAGGTTGGGCCGATCGAAGGATCCCTGGATGATGCGGGGCTGCTTCAGCCGGAGCGAGGCAGCAATATCGTCACGCACGGCAGGGGTGGCGCTGCCGGTCAATGCCACGATCGGTGGCGTGCCGAGCAGGTACGCCGCACGGTTGACCTGGCGGAAGCTGGGCCGGAAATCGTGGCCCCATTCGGAGATGCAGTGCGCCTCGTCCACCGCGAGCAGTGCGGGCCGAATCTGCCGCGCTTGCAGCTCGGCCACCATCGAGCCCAGCCGCTCCGGGGAAACGTAGAGCAGGCGGAGTTTGTCGTCTTTCAGTTGCTGCCAGATTTCCCGCACCGCGTGGGGAGTCAGGCTGCTGTTCAGGGCGGCGGCGCCGATCCCGCGGCGCCGCAGCGCTTCCACCTGGTCCTGCATCAGGGAAATCAGCGGCGAGACGACCAGCGTGAGCCCACCCTTTACCAGGGCCGGGATCTGAAAGCAGATGGACTTCCCTCCCCCGGTGGGAAGAACGGCGAGCGTATCGTGCCCGGCCAGGACCGACTGGATCACCCGCCGTTGCAGCGGCCGGAAGTCGGCATACCCGAAATGCCGGCTAAGGAGCTGGCGGGCCGAACCCAGCCGCTCGGCGATGGACGTAGCCATGCGGCAACGGTAGTGTTCCCCTGTTCCGCATGTGGCATCCCGAAACCGCGACCCGGAGCAAAGAAATGCGACGCACGTTGGCTCTGCTTGCCGTTGTCCTGCTGGGCTCGAGTATCCCTGCCATCGCCCAGGACTCGGCGACCCGGAAGGCGGAAGTCATGACGGCGGTTCAGAAGCTGTTCGACGGAATGCGGGCCAGGGATACCTTGGGGCTCGCCCAGGTCCTGGACCCCGCCGCCCGACTGGTCACCACGTTCGGTACCAGCGCGGCTCCCGACATGGATGTGACCCCGGTGCCGGCGTTCATCCACATCGTGGCGACCGCGGAGCCCGGCCAGCTGCTGGATGAACGAATCGGCGACCCGGTTGTCGAGCTGGAGGACAACCTGGCGACGGTGTGGGTCAAGTATCGGTTCTACATCGGCGAGCGTTTCAGTCATTGCGGCGTGGACGCCATGCAGTTGGCGAAGACCACCAACGGGTGGCAGATCATTGCACTGGCGGATACCCGGCGGGCGCCGGCGGAGTGCGGGGACTGAGACCTATTCCTGGTTCTCGGAACGCTTCCTGAGAACCAGCCGAAGCACGACGGACACCGTGAGCAGGCCGATCGCCGCCCAGGTGATGATGCGGCTGTCGGTGGCGACACCGGCGATGGCGAAGACCAGCCCGGCCAGCGCGAGGACCAGGCGGAGGCGAGGAAGGAAGGACACGCTGATGCGATGCGCCGCTATCGCTTGAGGAAGGCCGCAATCGCGGTCCGGAAGTCCGGCGTCGCGCGGGAGAGCGCATTCACCCGGGCACCCATCCGGATGCCGTCCTCAAAACTCGTGTTGTCCAGCTGGTAGAACTGTTTCTTGGTGAGCGCCAGAGCGGTTGCGCTGGCGGCGGCGAGCCCCTTGAGAACCTGGTCGACGCCATTTTCGAACTCGGCCTGGGCGAACACCCGGGAGATCAATCCGACGCCCGCAGCTTCGGGGGCACTCAGCACCCGTCCGGTCGCCGCGAGATCGAACGCCACCTTCTCCCCCACCAGCCGCTTCAGCATCGTCATCACGATCGCGGGAACGAAACCGCGCTGAATCTCCGGATAGCCGAACTGGGCCGATTCCGGCGCCAGGATGAGATCGCACCCGGTCGCAAGACCGGCCCCGCCGGCCAGCACCCGCCCATGCACCACCGCCACCACCGGCTTGGCAAGCCGGCGCATCTGGATGAAGACATTGCCCATGATGAGCGCGGAGGCTTCGTTCTGCTCCGCAGTGCGATCGGCCGAGGCCAGCAGCTCGTCGAGATCGGCGCCGGCACAGAAATCCTTACCCGCTCCGCGGATCGAGACCACCCGCACGGTGGAATCGAGGTCGGCGGACGTCAGGGCCCGTCCCAACTCCTCGAGCATTGGCGTACTCAATGCGTTCCGCTTGTCGGGGCGGTTCAGCGTCAGGGTGAGAACGCCGTCCTGGAGCGCAGTAAGCAGCTGTGTCATCGCGTTGTTGGTTCCTCTGGAATGGTGCCGGTCGTCAAGCCTTGCAAAAGCTCCTCGCGGAGACCGCGGAGTACGCGCGAAGGCCGCGGAGAACAACTTGTTGTGGGTGCCGATTCAAGTCTGCGTCTGACCTGCACAATGTCAAATCCAAACCCACAAGAAGTCGTCTGAGCCGATCTGGAAGACCACCTCCGCGTCTTCCGCGTAACCTCCGCGTCCTCCGCGAGGAGCCGTTGCAAGGCTCACCATCACTACCAACTCAACTTTTCACCTTAAGCTTCTTGACCAAGTCGGCCGGGACGCGAATTTCCATCCGCAGGAGTGCCGTCGAATACACCTTGCCCTGGGCATCGGTCCGGAGAGAGATCGTTCCGCCCCCGTCCAGCGCCTCGTGCAGCACGAAGTTGAGCGCATGGAGATTGGGCAGCTCATACCGTTCCACCCGCCCCGCCATACCGCGGAAATGCCGGCCCACCTTGGCGGCCGTTACCTCGCGAGCCAGGATAGGGAACAGCGCCGGGTCATTGGCGATGAGCCCGATGTTGGCCGTGTCGCCCTTGTCGCCGGAGCGCGCATGGGCCACCTGGCGCAACTGCACCAGCTGACTGCGGGACCTGACTGGTGAGGATTTGCGGGCCTTGGCCAAATGGGTTCTTGGATTTTGGTGTGAAAGACCAATTGACGCGAAGGCGCGGAGACGCCAAGAACAATAAGATATAGGTGTTTTCTTTGCGCCTCGGCGCCTTTGCGTCAGGCAGTTGTGCTACCCCGACAGCAGTTCCACTCGCACACCGGGATCGATCTCCTCCCGGGGGATGAGCGCGGGCCAGAAGGCGACGATCTCTTTTACGTCCGGCTTGGACCCGTAGCCGGTGACACCGGGCGGGCCGGTCAGGACCAGCGGCGCCACTTCGCGGGCGAACCGCTCCACCGGCTCTCGATCCCTGGCCCGCACCCCGATCCGGAGCTGCACCTCAGGCAACTCGGGATCCGGCGGCCCCGCCAGCCGTCCGTGGGTGGCGTTATAGCCGACGAACTCGGTGTGAATCTTTTCAAAATGAAGTCCCTGATCGCCGAGCCGCTCCCGGATGATCCGGTCGGCTACTCTCGCCTTGTCGTAGGCATCGGGCCAGGAATAGACCAGGGTGCCGACCGCCTTGTATCCATAGTGATAGGCAATCGACACCTTGTAGAAGGGAGTCTTCGGGGCTCCCCGGATTCCGCTTACCTGCACCCGGTCGCGCCCCCGCTGGGTCAGCTGAATCGAGGTGAAGTCGGCCACGCCGTCGGCGTTGACGTAGCGCTTGGGGTCGCCGATCTCGTACACCAGCTGCTCGGTGACGCTGGCCAGGTTGACGACGCCGCCGGTTCCCGGATGCTTGGTGACGACGAAAGAGCCGTTGTCGGCAACCTCGACGATCGGAAAACCGACGTTCGCCAGGTCCCGCACCTTGCGCCAGTCGGCCATCAGGTTCCCGCCGCTGCTCTGGGCCCCGCACTCGATGACGTGTCCGGCGACGATGCCCGCCGCCACCTTGTCGACATCGTCGGCCGACCACTTGAACTCGTGGAAGATCGGCCCCAGCGCCAGGACCGGATCGGCCAGGCGGCCGCTGATGACGATGTCGGCGCCCTGGTCGAGCGCCTTCACGACCGGCGCCATGCCAAGGTAGGCGCTGGCGGCCTGCACGTCGGGCCGCACGGTCGAGAGCGCCTTGCCGGTGTCGAGATTCTGAAAGGTTTGCCCCCGGGCCATCAGGTCGTCCAGCCGGTGCATGATGTCGTCGCCGGTCACCAGCCCGATCTTGACCTTCCCCGCCAGGCCCAGCTTCCGGGCGGCGTCGAGCACTGCCGCGGCACAGGCCCGGGGATTCACTCCGCCCGCATTGGAAACGACCCGGATTCGCTTCGCGACCAGGTCCGGGAGCAGCCGCTCCATCAGGGTGACGAAATCCCGCGCGTAGCCCTGGCTGATGTCGCGGGCCCGCTGCTTCTGCATGATAGACATGGTGACTTCGGCGACGTAGTCCAGCACCAGGTAGTCGAGCGGCCCACCCTGCACCAGCCGAACCGGGGCCTCCAGCCAGTCGCCCCAGAACCCCTGCCCTCCGCCGATCCGGATCGTGCGGCTCATCGCATCAGCGGACTGGAGGGGTCCGGCAACGGCACTTCACGAGTCCAGGTGACGCCATCCTGCTCCACGGCCATGAGCCCGAGCGGATAGAAGTCCGGGCCGAGCGGCCAGGGAGAGGGGATCATGTTGAACAGGATCGTCTCCTCCTCGGCGGGGACCGACGAGCCGGCGGCGCTCCCGCTGGTCAGCGCCACCTGGTTTCCGGCATAGAGGCGAATCCGGAGCACTCCGCTCCACCGCGCGTTGGTCGCCGGTTCCGCCAGTCCGGGGAAGAGTCGCAGCACGACCGCCTGGTCCTGCCGGCCCGCGTCGAAGTCCACCGCCAGGCGGCCAAAGGAGTAATCGAGCGGCGCGTGGTCGACCTGGTGCCCGGCGGAATCGAACAGCGTCATGCCCATGTCGGTGAACAGGGACCACTGCGCCGGGCTCATGCTGAAATCCACCTCGAGATGGCTGGCCCAGGGCGGAATATTGAACGACGCGCTCACCGTATCGGAACCGGATCCGTTCACCACCAGGTCTCGCTCGGCGCCGACCAGGCTTACCTGGGCGGCCGGAGTTCCCGCCGGCTCTGGCTGCCGGATCCGGGCCACGACGCCGTTGCTGGCGCGAGTGGCGTCGAACGCGATCGTGGCTCCCTTCACCTCGAACCGGGCGGAGCTGCTCTGGCTGGGTGGGGCCACCGCGACCACTTCGTAGAGCCCGCCCAGGACATCGCGCCCGTCCAGGCGGAACATCACTTCCTCCTGGCCCACTCCGGCGATCTGCGGCTCGGCACCACGAAGCGGCCGCCCGCCCGGTTCGTGCACGAATACCAGGATCGGCTGATTGCCACCGATCCGGGCGGCGACCTGGAACGGCCGCCCACTGTCGGCCGAGACCAGCAGGCGACGCTGCGCGCCGGGTGGAATGACCGTCGGCCGGGCTTCGGCGAAACTCGAGGTGGCAACCGGCCGATGACCTACCGTGTTTACCAGTCGAAATGCGGGGCCGGCCAGTGTATCGGCCGGCCAGCCGGTCACCACGGCCGTGGCAATCGTATTGGCCGGCAAGGCCTCGGGACGATAACGCAGCGTCACGGTCGAGCGGGCTTCGGACAGGGAGACCGCGGCGGGAGCGACGAGCCAGGACGCCGTGCTGCGTAAAGTGAACGTCTCGACCGGAGAGCCCTCCGGCCGGAGCAGCTCGAAGCGCTGGATGGTATCGCTGGACGAGCGTAGCCCGCCGGGCCGATATGCGGCGGTCACCCCGGCGGAGTCGCCGATGACTTTGACTTCGATATCGGCCACGCGGTGGCGGCCGAGCAGCCAGTGATAGGCCGAGCTCACGTCGGGGATTCCCGCGCCCTGGTCGAGGAAGGACACATCGGCGATGGGTCGCGCGGTGACCATCAGCGCCTGGCGAATGTTCCACGCGCTGAGCCCCAGGTTCTCCTGCTTCATCGCGGAAACCAGCAACGCGGCGAGTCCCGCGGCGTGCGGCGCGGCCATGCTGGTGCCGCTGCTGGTTTCCGAGCCCCGGTTCCACAGCGGCACGGTGGAATAGGCGGTGCCTGGCGTCATGATGTCCGGCTTGGCCAGCTCGCCGCCCCGGGCGCTGAAGTAGGCCACCGGCTCGCCGCGGGTCGCGGCCGGCTCGCGGGGATCACCCGGCAGAATTGCGCCGACGGTCAGCGCCCGGCGGACGGAGCCGGGGAAGGAAAGCGTGGAGAGGCCCGGCCCGTCGTTGCCGGCGCTGATCGCGACCACCAGCTCGGGGTGCAGGGTGAGCACGGAATCCAGCATCCGGTCGATCAGGGCAGTGCCTTCGATTTCGTTCCCCACGCCGAAACTCAAGTTCGCAACCAGGGGGAGTTGGCGGTCGGCGGCGAAGCGGATGGCATAATCGAGTGCCTTGATCATGCTCCCGGTCGTGGAGAGCCCGCCCTGTGCGTCGTTGGCGATCTTGAGACCCAGTACCTGGGCTCCGGGCGCGACGCCGTTGAAGCCGGGCACCCCGTAGATATCGTGCCCTGCCGCGATACCCGCGACGTGGGTGCCGTGGCCGCTGGTGTCGAACAGGAGATCCAGCACCGGCTCGCCGGATACCTCGCCGATGTTGGCCACGAGATCGAGCCGCGGCACCCGGCGCTTGAGCGCCCAGCCAAACATCTCGCGCCCGGTGAGGTAGTCGTGCACCGGCCGCTCACCGGCCAATGAGCCATCGCGGTCCCGGTCCACGATGAGGATCCAGCCGTCGCTGGCCCGGGTGACCAGCACCGGCAGCGAGTCGCCCACTTGCCCGTTACCGTCCACATCGGCGCCGCCCGACGGCCCCAGCGGGGTCTCCCGGAACAGGCCGCCGTACCAGGGACCGCTGGCGTTGAAGAGCACCACGCGACCGAAGCCTCCGACCATCACGCCGCCGATTCGGACCGAATCACCTTGCGGCGTGACCCGGGACAGTGCGATTCGGCCCTCGCCGGAGAAATCCCGCAGGTCCACGATTTTCCGCTCGCCGGTCGTCGTGGAGTCGAGACCCCGGACGCCGGGATCTATTCCACTGTCGAGGATGGCGATGAGGACGCCACGTCCGTCGTAAGTCGGGTGGGCGCGGAGAAACTCCGGGATACCGGTGGAGAAGAGCGGCATCTTCCCCTGGCGGAACGCGGTCTCCGGGTCCTCGGAAAATGATGGCTGGGCCGGGAGCTGGTCGCGGGGGGATGTAATACTGGCCGGCGGCAGCGGACCCGGGTCGATGTTGGGCTGGATCGCCGGGTGCGAGGCGCACGCGGCCAACAAGAGGGCAGTCAAGCCCGGCAAAAGCACCTCGCGGCGACCGCGGAGGACGCGCGGCGCACGCGGCAAAGACACCCCTTGGGTGCGGATTCTGGATTTGGGACAACAACGAACAATTGTCAAATCATCACCCACAAGTCCATCGGGTAGATCTCAAGTTTCGACCGCCGCGGCCGCCGCGTGTACTCCGCGCCCGACGCGAGGAGCTGTTGTCGAACCCGACGCTACTGAGCAGGCAAAACGAACGCACCAAGATGCGGCCCGGCGTAGTTCGAAGTCACCCTCAGCAGAAACGCCAGCTGATCCCGGGTTTCCTCGACCGTGATGATCGCATCGGCGAAGCCGCGGGCCGCCGCGAACTTGGCATCGAGCTGGTGCTCGTAGTCGGCCCGCATCTCTTCGACCGAGGCCTGGGTCTTGGGATCGAGCGGGGTATTCGCCTTCTTCGCCTTGTCGATATCGGGCCCGTGCACCGCGCCGATGGCGGACTCGCCTTCCATCACCGCCATGCGGCCGGTGGGCCAGCTCACGATGAAGTCGGGATCGAAACCCTGTCCCGCCATGGCATAGTACCCCGCCCCCGACGCATGGTTGATGGTGAGCACGATCTTGGGCACCTGCGCGGTCGCCATCGCCTCCACGAAGCGCGCGCCGGCCCGGATGATCCCGGAATGCTCGGCCTCGGGACCGACCATGAAGCCGCTCACGTCCTGCACGAACAGGATGGGGAGCTTCTCCCGGCTCGCATTTTCTATGAAGTAGGCCGCCTTTTCCGCGCTCTCGGTGTAGATGATGCCGCCGGTCCGGGGCGGGACATTGCCCTTGATGAGGCCGCGCTGGTTGGCCAGCACCGCGACCGGGCGGCCCTCGATCCGCGCGTGACCGCAGAGCATCTCACCCGCCGTGTCGGGCTGGAATTCGTCCAGCTTGCCGTCATCGAGCAGGCAGCGCAGCACCTTGTGCATGTCGTAGGACATGCGGTGGTCGTGGGGCAGCAGGTCGTAGAGCTGGACCGGCGGAGTGGCCGGCGGGCGGGTAGCGACGACCCGGTGCCCCACCGGCTCACCCAGCGGCAACCGGGCCAGGTACTCCCGGATCTTGAGCAGGCATTCCTTGTCGTCCCTGGCCCGGTAGTGCGCCACGGCGCTGGTGGCGGTATGAGTCTTTGCGCCGCCCAGGGTCTCGGCATCCACCGTCTGGCCCGTCGCACCCTTCACCAGGTTGGGACCACCGAGGCCCATGAAGCTGGTCCCTTCCACCATGAAGATCACGTCGGAGAGGGCCGGCAGGTACGCTCCACCCGCGATGCAGCTCCCCATGACCGCGCTGATCTGGGGCACGTGGAGATAATGCCGCATGATGGAGTTGTAATAGAAGATGCGGGCGGCGCCGTACTGGCCCGGGAACACTCCGCCCTGGTAGGGGAGGTTCACTCCGGCGCTGTCGACCAGATAGATGATGGGAATCCGCTGCCGCATGGCCACTTCCTGGGCCCGCAGCATCTTCTTGATGGTTTCCGGCCACCAGGAGCCGGCCTTTACGGTGGAGTCGTTGGCGACGATCACGACGTCGCGGCCTTCGACGACGCCGATCCCGGTGATCACCCCGGCGCCCGGCGCCTGGCCGTCGTACTGGTCGTAGGCGACCAGCAGGCCGAGTTCGAGCCACGGAGTGTTGGGATCGAGCAGCTGCTCCACCCGTTCCCGGGGCGAGAGCTTGCCCTGCTCGTGCATCTTGGCGATCCGGGACGGGCCGCCGCCCTGGCGGAGCCGAGCGGCCAGGGTGAGGTACTCGTCGGTCAGCGCGCGCAGCCGGCTAGTTTTCAAGATGCTCGCCGGCCCAGGACTGGATGTAGCTGATGAGCTCGCTGGTCGGAGTGCCGGGCCCGAAGAGCTTGCCGATGCCCAGGGTCTCCAGCGCATCCATGTCTTCCTTGGGGATAATGCCGCCGCCGGTCACCAGGATGTCAGCGCGGCCCTGCTCGTCGAGGAGTTTCTTGACCCGGGGAAACAGCGTCATGTGGGCCCCGGAGAGAATCGAGAGCCCGACGACGTCCACGTCCTCCTGCACCGCGGCCCGGGCGATCATCTCCGGGGTCTGGTGCAGGCCGGTGTAGACCACTTCCATCCCGGCATCCCGGAGCGAGGCGGCGACCACCTTGGCGCCGCGATCGTGGCCGTCGAGGCCCGGCTTGGCCACCAGCACCCGGATGGGACGCTGGAGCCTCTTCAGCTTTGAAGTTGCGTTCATAGCCCTGTGTGTGGTCGTCCGACTCCGGGTTATTGGCTTGAGACTCTGCAACAGCCAACGCAGAGACGCAGAGCACGCTGAGTTTTCGCGGAGAAACATTGTAATCAAGAAGCCGCAAGCAATTCACGAACAATATCAGTTTCTCAGCGCGTCCTCAGCGCGCTCAGCGCCTCTGGGTTGGAAGTTGCCGGACTGACCGCGCAGTACGCGGCTCGCTATTTGAAGCGCAGCAGGCCGGCCAGTCCGTCGATCTTCTTCCCCGCGGCCGCGTCATAGATGACGTTGACCGTCACCCGTTGCCGCAGCGCTTCTTCGATCGCTTCGTCTACGATGTCCAGCACCGGGACCCCGCCGCCCTCGTCGCGGCAATCGCGGTCGCTCCGGGAGAGCCGCCCGCTCGCGGCGCAGCGGAAACCCGGCTCGACGGCATCAGCCGCCACCAGCAGGGTGCGAACCTGGCCCCGCGCCAGGGAGCGGAGCGTGGCATCGATGCCATTCACCGCCCAGCCATTCCCGGCGTCTTCCATCGCCTGCACCGCCTGGCGCTCCTCGGCCCGCTCCCACGCTTCGCGCGCATCGAGGGTCGCCGACCAGACCGCCTGGAGATCCAGGTCCTTGGGGTTGAGCTTCACCACGCCCAGCACCTTCCCGGCGAGGTAGGGATGGAGGAACGGCTTGACCGCGGCCGCGTCGATACCGGTTCCCGCCAGGACGAACCCGAAGTAGGGATGCCGCTGGTGAAACTGGAAGAGCTGCTGCGCCACGTGGGCGTAGTGCCGTTGCTTCTCCTCCCGGATGCGGGAATGGAAATCGTGTTCGTTCTCGCCGCTTCCCCCGTACTTCTCCCCGTGCCAGCGATGGCCCCGGGAGTAGTCGGCCCGCACGCCGATGACTTCCTCGATGGTAAAGGCGGTGACGTCGAAGAAACGGGCGCTGGTCCGGTCGGTCACCGTGGTGAGCATCCGGCCCACTTCTTCTTCGAGCGAGGCCAACTCGCGGACCAGCGGGGTCCGGTCCACCGCCACCCGGGAGCGATACACCCGCGACAACGGCACCGCTTCGAACAGCTTGAGGGGGCCGGAAGCGAACACCGCGATGCCGCGGGTCCCCGGCAGGTTGTCCGGGTTCTTCAGGTAGGCCAGGACCCGGTCGAGATCCTTGCGGACTTCATCCCGGGTCTTTCGCGGCAGGCCCAGCGCGGTGACGGCCTCCTGCACCTGCGCGATCCGGTTTTTCAGCTTGATGAAATACTTGTTTCGGACCCGGTCCCGCGGTTCCAGCTTGAGATAGCAGGAGACCACCCGGTGATCGCCGGCGTCGATCCTGGTCAGAGCCGCAAGCTGACGGGAGAAGTCCATAGTCGCTAGAAGAACACCGGCTCTCGGTACGAACCGTAAATCTCTTCCAGGACGTGACGAATCTCGAACAGGGTGCAGTAGGCCCGCGCGCAGTCGAGCATGGCGGGCATGACGTTGCGGTTCTCCCGGGCGGCAGCGCCCAGCGCGGCGAGCCGGCCGGCCACCAGCGCGGAATCGCGGGTCGCCCTGAGCTTCGCCATCCGCACCCGCTGCGACTGCTCCGCCTGGTCGCCGATCTTGAGGATCTCGACCGGTCCTTCCTGGTCCTCGACGAACTGGTTGAGTCCCACCACGGGGCGGCGGCCCGACTCGACTTCGGCCTGGAAGCGGGAGGACGCCGACGCGATCTGGCGCTGGAACCAGCCGGACTCGATGGCCGCCACTACTCCGCCCTGCGCCTCGATTTCGGCGAAGAGGCCCTCGGCTTCGCGCTCCAGCTGGTCGGTGAGCGCTTCCACGTAGTAGGATCCGCCCAGCGGATCGGCCACGTTGGCGACGCCGGTCTCGGCGGCGAGAATCTGCTGGGTGCGGAGGGCGACACGCACCGAGTCCTCGGTGGGGAGCGCCAGGGTTTCGTCCAGCGCGTTGGTGTGGAGCGACTGGGTGCCGCCCAGCACCGCGGCCAGGGCCTGGTACGCCACCCGCACCACGTTGTTGACTGGTTGCTGCGCGGTGAGAGTGACGCCGGCGGTCTGGCAGTGGAACCGCATGGCCCAGCTGCGGGGATTCCGGGCACCGTAGCGCTCGCGCAGGTGGCGGGCCCAGATGCGCCGGGCCGCCCGCATCTTGGCGATCTCTTCGAAGAAATCGTTGTGAACATCCCAGAAGAACGAGAGCCGGGGCGCGAAGCTGTCGATATCGAGCCCCCGGGCCAGCCCGTGCTCGACGTAACAGAATCCGTTGGCCAGGGTGAATGCCAGCTCCTGGGCCGCGGTGGACCCGGCCTCCCGGATATGGTACCCGGAGATCGAGATCGTGTTCCACTTGGGCGTGTGGGTCGCGGCCCACTCGAAGAGATCCACGATGACCTTGAGCGCAGGCTCCGCCGGGAAGATCCAGGCGTGCTGCGCCATGTATTCCTTGAGGATGTCGTTCTGGATGGTGCCCTGCAAGTCGGCGATGTTGACGCCCTGCTTTTCCGCGGCGGCCACGTAGAAGCAGAAGAGAATCGGGGCCGGACCGTTGATGGTCATGGAGGTCGAAACCTGGCCCAGCGGAATCCCCCCGAACAGAGTCTCCATGTCGGCCAGGCTGGAGATCGCGACTCCGCACTTGCCCACTTCACCCTCGGCGCGGGGATGATCCGAGTCGTAGCCCATCAAGGTGGGAAAGTCGAAGGCGACGGAAAGGCCGGTCTGGCCCCGCTCCAGCAGGAACTTGTAGCGCTCGTTGGTGTCTTCCGCGGTGCCGAACCCGGCGAACTGGCGCATCGTCCAGAGCTTGCCGCGATACATCGTCGGGTGAATGCCGCGGGTGAAGGGGTATTCGCCCGGCAGACCGGATACCTTCTGGAGATCGGCGGGCAGATCGAGCGGCGTGTAAAGCGGATCTACGGCCCGGCCGGAAACCGACGTGAAGTCGGTGTCGGCGCGCTGTGGCATTCGCTCCATCGTCTGGCGCCAGCGGCGCACCTCCTCGCGGAGCTGCTCCAGCTCTTTTTCCAGCGCCACCATCTCTTCGTAGGTCATACCCGGGCACCCTGTTTAAGGCTCTCCAGCACCAGCGCGGCGATCTCGTACGGGCTGGCCTCGCCGGCCACCACGCCGTCCAACCGGGCGTTGATGATCTGGTCGGCCGCGGTCTCGCTCCAGATCCACTGCCGGGCGGCGCGCTCCACGACCTCGCGGGTCCGCTGATAGAGCCGGCGGCGGCGGCGCTCTTCCAGGGTGGCGGAGCCGGCCATCCAGTCATGGTGGCGGTCCAGCGCCTCGACCAGCTCTGCCGTCCCTTCGCCCTTTACCGCGACGGTGGCGAGCACCGGCGGGATCCACTGGGGATCGGGCACGGAGGTCCGACCTACCGCATCCGGGGTGGGTCGGGCGTCCCTGCCCGACCGCAGCGCCCCGTGGTGCGCCGGCACATGCTTCATCGTGCGGCCGCTGCGCAGCCCCAGCATCACCTCGAGCTCGGAACGCATCCGGTCGGCGCCGGGGCGATCGGCCTTGTTCACGACGAAGAGGTCGGCCACCTCGATGACGCCGGCCTTGAGCACCTGGATGCCATCGCCCGACTCGGGCACCAGGACCAGGATGGTGGTATCTACGCTCCGGGTCACGTCGAGCTCGGATTGGCCGACACCCACCGTTTCAATCAGGATCCGGTCGAAGCCCGCCGCGTCCAGGACGTCGCAGACCTCCCGGGTGGTGATGGCGAGTCCGCCGAGCGAACCCCGGGTCGCCATGGAGCGGATGTAGACACCATCGTCCAGGGCGACCGATTCCATGCGGATCCGGTCCCCCAGTAAGGCTCCACCGGTAAAGGGGCTGGTGGGATCCACCGCCACCACCGCAACAGTAAGACCGCGGGCGCGATAGGCCGCGACCAGCTCTTCGGTGAGGGTAGACTTCCCGGCGCCTGGGGGGCCGGTGATGCCGATGCGGCGGGCGTGCCCCAGCCTGGGGTGGATGGCCGTCAACAGCGCCTCGAACCCGGGGCGGCCGTTTTCGACCATCGAAATCGCCCGGGCCAGCGCCGCCATCTTGCCGGCACGAAGGTCCGCGAGCATGGCCTCCCAAGTCATACCTAAAAGTAATCCGGAAGACGCTTTAGCGCCCGTGGGGTGTTGACAGCAGGACCCGGCGTTACAATCGTATGTCTGGTGTTTTCCCGGATTCTCCCATTCCACGATATGAACCCACCGGCAGGCTGGGCTTGGCCTGTCCCTCCCGCCTCCACAAGGAGCATGAATGCCACGCGTCTTTCGTGTGATTGCCGGGCTGGTTGTCGCCCTGATGTTCCTGGCCCTCCCGCTGGCAGCCCAGTCGGGCACCATTCGGGGAGACGTGCGGGATACGACGGGCACCCTCCTCAGCGGAGTCGTGGTCCAGGTCGAAGGCACGACGCTCCGGAGCACCAGCAACAGCCGGGGACATTATGAGATCCGCGGGGTGCCATCGGGCAATTACACCCTGCATGCCCGGCTGATCGGGTTCAAGCCGATGGCGATGGTCCTGGCCGTGACCGGCGGCGACCAGACCCAGGACCTGACCCTGGAACCATCGCCGGTGCGGCTCGCCCCGATCGACGTGGTGGTCGGTTCCCGCGCCCGCCACACGGCGGCGACTGAGCTGGCGGTGCCGGTAGATGTCTACACCTCCGAGGATATCGCCCAGCAGGGAACTCAAGAGACCAGCCAGATTCTCCAATCGCTGGCGCCCTCGGTGAACTTCCCCCGGCAGAGCGTTACCGACGCTAATGACATCGTGCGTCCCTTCACCCTGCGCGGGTTGAGCCCGGACCACACCCTGGTGCTGGTGAACGGCTGGCGCCGGCATCCGACCGCGATCGTCAACACGTTCCCCTATGGCATGGGCGCCGGATCGAGCGGTGTAGACCTGAATGCCATTCCGGGCGGCGCGATCGACCGGATCGAAGTCCTCCGCGACGGGGCCTCGGCCCAGTACGGGTCCGACGCCATCGCCGGCGTGGTGAACGTGGTCATGAAGGAAGGAAAGTTCACCCCCTTCCTGAACGCCGAAGCGGGCACCTATCTGACCAAGGACTATCCCGACGACGGCACCACGGCCGATCTCAACGGCGGCGTGGGAATCGGCCTGGGCCGAGGGTCCCTGAGTTTGTTTGGCGAGTTCCTGCACCGGGACCCCACGAACCGCGCCTGGCCTGACCAGTTCCTGGCGGACGCCAATGGTGTCACCGACGTCATCGATACCCTGACCGGCACCATTGTCGACAAGCGCAATTCCCTGAAACAGCCGAATCTCCATTGGGGCGACGGTCTCGAGAAGGACGCGATGACCTTTGCCAACCTGAGGATGCCGCTCAACGCGGCAGGCACCAGCGAGTTCTACGCCTTTGGCGGGTACAGCCACCGGCGGGGGACCGGGAATGGATTCTGGCGCTACCTCGACAGCCCGCGGAACTGGCAGGAGATCTATCCCCAGGGCTTTCTTCCCGAGTTCCATCCCAACGTGAACGACTACTCCGCCGTCGGCGGTTTCCGCACCAGCTTCTCCGGCTGGGCCTTTGATATCGGCGGATCCTTTGGCCAGAACACCTTCGACTACGACCTGGAGAACACTCTCAACAGCTCGCTCGGCCCCTGCCTGGACACCCCCTGCGCCCCCGGTGCTGATGGCGTCCTGGGAACCAGCGACGACCCCGGCATCCCCAACCAGACGTCGTTTGACGCCGGCCGGCTGTCGCGCAGCGAGCTCCTCGGTGGGCTGAACCTCGCCAAGTCGCTCAACATGGGACTGCCCGGCCCGGTCAACGTTGCGGTAGGCGCCGCCTATCGTCACGAGAAATACATCATCGAAGCGGGCGAAACCGCGTCCTGGATCAACGGCGGTCACCTCGCCCAGGACAGCGCCTCGGGCGGCGGACTGGCGCCGGCGGGGTCGTCGGTCTTCTCCGGCTTCTCACCCACCGATGCCAGTGAGCACAGCCGGAACAATTTCGGGGCCTACCTCGACCTGGAAACCAACCTTACGTCCCAGGTGCTCGCCAACGTCGCGGGCCGCTTCGAGAATTACAGCGACTTCGGTTCCAAGTTGACCGGCAAGCTCGCCCTCCGGTTCCAGCCGTCCAAACGGCTGGTACTCCGTGGCGCGGCCAGCACCGGGTTCCGCGCGCCGGGTCTGTCCCAGAGCTTCTTCAGTCACACGACGACCAGCTTCATCGGCGGCCAGCTCCTGGAAATCGGCAACCTCCCGGTGGATGCGCCGGCGTCCCGCATTTTCGGGGCGAAACCGCTGAAGGAGGAGACGTCGGTAAACCTGAGCGCAGGACTCGCGTTCACGCCCAGTGACCGGCTGACGTTCACGCTGGACTTCTTCCACATCAAGATCAACGACCGGATCCTGCTGGGCGCCACGTTCGGGGATACGGTATCGCAGCGCATCCTCGCCGACTCGGGATTCCCCAACATCGCGGGCGTCCAGTTCTTTACCAACGGGCTCGATACCAAGACCCAGGGCGTGGACCTGACGGCCGATTACCGGCTTCCGGTCGGTGCTGCCAGCACGCTGGAATTCATCGCCGGGATCAACTACACCAAGAACGAGATCACCCGGGTGGCGCCGTTGCCCGCCATCCTGCAGGGCACGGCCACTGACCTCACCAGCGTGCTCGATCTCGTGACCCAGGTTGGCATCGAAGAAGAACGCCCGGATTGGCGCGGCACCCTGACCGCGTTGTGGTCGTCCGGCCGCTGGCACTCCCTGGCCCGGGCCTCCTACTACGGCGGCTTCGCCTCGGCCCAGCCCAGCTTCACTGACCGGGAAACCTACGGCGGCAAGACCCTGGTCGATGCCGAACTTGGCTATCGTTTCAATGCGGTGAACTTTTCGGTCGGGGCGCGGAACCTGTTTGATACCTACCCCGACCAGGCCCAGAAGGAATTCAACAACAACGACCGCACCTTCCCCTGGGCGGCGGCGTCGCCGTTCGGGTACAACGGGCGGTTCGTGTATGTGAGGTCGGAGGTGTTGCTGAGTTACTAGATTAGAGGACGGTAATGGGCGGTGATGGGCGGTAGTGGGCGGTAATGACGGTAGCGTTACCGTCTACTACCGCCCATTTCCGTCCACTACCGCCTTGTTAGTACAGGCAAGTATTGCTTCCACACGGCAACCTCCCCGTCATACTGGTGCGCCATCACCCGCGCCACCTGGGCGATGTGGCCGAGGTCGTGCACCACCCAGGTGGCGAGGAGCTGCCCCAGGGTAACGGCACCGAGCTCGGGGTGGACGCCGGGCAGTGAGAGATCGGCCGGCTGGAGCTTGAATCCCCGGAGCGTTTCCAGGTTCTCCTGCCGCAGCCGGGTGAACGTGTCCAGCAACTGAGCCAGGGTGCTTCCCCGGTTCTTCGACTTGTGGGCAAACCGGTCGAACGGCACGAACGGCTGGCCGCTCCGGGAGAGAATGATTCGCGCCCGCGGGATCCAGTCGGTTTCCTCACCGTCGATCAGGTGGCCCACGACGTCAAACGGGCTCCAGCTCTCGCCCCCCTCGTTCTGCCGCACCCATGGTTCCGGCAATCCGCCCAGCAGGGATTGCAGGGTTGCGGGTGTGCGCTCCAGGACCGGTACGGCTTCCTTGAGATCGAATTGCATTGTCACCTCCGGCAAACGCTCCTCGCGAAGACCGCGAAGTAGCGCGGTGACCGCGAAGAACAACTATACAGATGGAATCGGCTTGTTAAAAAGATAATTGTGCTAGATGCCTTCGCGGCTTTCGCGGTACTTCGCGTCCTTCGCGAGGAGATGTTGCAGCGCCCGAATACGTTACCGTTTCACCATCCCTTCTTGGCGTTGGGCCAGCGGGCCCGGAACCTGAGCGGATTCTGGAACAGGTGGCTGGGCAGCACCAGGATCACCACGAACATGCCGAAGGACAGCAGCAGGCCGACAATCAGGATTTCGATCCGGCGCACCGCCAGGTAGAGAATGCTGGTGATCAGCGCGATGGTGAACGCGAAGATCGCCAGCAGTCCGCGGCGGACCTGCTGGGCCAGGAAACGCTGCAGCTCCAGGGTATCCCGGGGATGCCAGCGCACTCGCAGCTCCTCCCGCTCCACCCGGCGCAGCAGGTCGCGCAGAGTGCGAATCGTGGACTGTGCTTCGTGG
The DNA here is from genome assembly GCA_036006525.1 of Gemmatimonadales bacterium. Classification (GTDB taxonomy): domain Bacteria; phylum Gemmatimonadota; class Gemmatimonadetes; order Gemmatimonadales; family GWC2-71-9; genus DASYPP01. The sequence goes on along the minus strand of DASYPP010000060.1, from coordinate 41,896 downwards.
GTCCAGTCGTCCAGCACGCTCTTGCCGTCGCCCTCCAGCAGGCCGCTCAGCATCCTATCCTTGTAGTGGTCCACCGCCGGGCGGATCACGGTCATGCCATTGAAGTTCGGGTCGTAACGGAGCCCGATCCCCTCCACCAGCACCGCGGCGCGCCCGAAGTAGACCAGCTGGGACGGCAGCATGAGGGGCCAGTCGTAAAACGTCTTGAGCACCTCCTCGACCAGGCGCTGGAGCTGGCGCGGCGAGTAGTCGTCCCGGAAGGACAGCGCCATCAGCTGCTGCGCGGCGTCCCGCACCGTGCCCCGGTCCACGTCGGGATCGAGAATGCCCAGCTCGTAGAAGCCGTTGATCACGCCATCGACGTCCTGCCGGGCCGCCGAGAGTATCGTCCGGATGATACGCAACCGGGTCTCCCGCTCCACCGGCAGTACCATTCCGAAATCGAGCAGCACCACCCGCCCCTCCCGGTCTACCAGCAGGTTCCCCGGGTGCGGGTCGGCATGGAACACCCCGTCGATCAGCATCATCTGGAGATACAACTCCACGATGGTCCGGACCAGCGCCGCCAGCTCGAACTCATGCGCCGCAAGCCGCTCCTGCAGCCGGTCGATCCGGGTGCCCTCGATGTACTCCAGCACCAGGATCCGCTGCCGGGTGAGCGGTGCCACGACCTCGGGAATGACCACCCGGGGCTCCGCGGCGAAATTTCTTCGCAGGATCCCGGCGTACCGGGCCTCTTCCCGGAAGTCCATCTCGTCGCTGATCCGGCGCTGGAACTCCTGCACGATGGCGGTGATGGCGCGGACGTGATGGTTGGGGAACAGGATGTTGAGCAGGAAGAGGATCTTGAAGGAGACATCCAGGTCCTGGCGGACGATGGCTTCCACCCCGGGGCGGAGAATCTTGACCACCACCTCGCGCCCGCCGTAACTGGCGCGGTGGACCTGGCCCAGCGATGCCGCGGCCAGCGGCTCGGAATCGAACCGCCCGAAGATGGCCGACGCCGGCTGGCCGATCTCCGCTTCGATCACCCGCTCGGCGACGCCGGGCGCCAGCGGCGGGACCTGGTCCGCCAGCGTGGAGATCGCGCTCAGGTAGGGCTCGGGCAGGATGTCGGCCCGGGACCCGAACACCTGCGCCAGCTTGATGAACGCCGGCCCCAGGCCGGCCAGGGTCGCCGTCAGGCGCGCCGCGCGGCGCCGGTGCTGTGCGTCGGTCCGGCGGGCGGGCTTTCCGAACACGATGAAACGGCGCCGGTCGCGCAGGAAGGCGACGACGAACGGGAACAGCTTGAGGAAGACCTTGAGCGCCCGCACTTAGTGGCTGATGGCTGATGGCGTATAACACACAGCATATGGCATATGGCGTATGGCAACTGACGTGGGCCTCGAGGCAGACCCGCCAGCAGGACGGATCGAGCTACCTCGGAGTTGCCATATGCTATATGCCATACGCTGTTTACTTGAGCGCAATACTGGAAACCGGGCCGGGCCGGATCAGGACCCGCTCCACCCGATTGGGCGAGGCCTGGACCACGTCGATTTCCAGGCCCTTGAGAGTGAATCGCTCGCCGGCCAGCGGGATCCGCCCGGTCAATTCAATCAGCAGGCCGCCGATGGTGGCCGCCCGGGTTCCCAGGTCGACGGCAAACCGGGTTTCGATCGCCATCGGCGCCGTGGCGCCATCGGTCTCGAACACGCCCGAAGTCGGCGGGGCCCCGACCTTCGATTCTTCATCGTGCTCGTCGAAGATCTCGCCGACCAGCTCTTCGAGAAGGTCCTCGAAGGTCGCCAGGCCCAGGGTGCCGCCGAATTCATCGAGGATGATCGCCAGGTGGCGCCGCTCCCGCTGCATGTCGAGCAGCAGGTCGCCGCAGTGCCGGCTGGCCGGCGCCAGCGTGACCGGCCGCACCGGCAGCGGATCGCCCGGCGTCACCTTGAACAGGTCGAAGGCGTGCAGGATGCCGGTGATGTCATCCAGGGTGCCGCGATAGACCGGGATCCGGGTGTACCCGCTGTGGGCGAACGTCATCCGGATGTCCGGCACCGGCGTGTCCTCCGCTATCGCCACGATCTCGGTGCGCGGGGTCATGATCTCCCGCACCGGGCGTTCGGTGAAAGTCATGACGCCGGCCACCATCAGCATCTCCTGGTCATTCTCCAGGCCGGCCGCGGCGCCCTCCCGAAGTACCGAGCCCACGTTGGCGGGCCGGCTCCGGCCCCGGCTGGGCAGCAGGGGCGACACGATGCTGACCCACGGCCGGAGCACCGGCACCACGGCCCGAACGATCGCCTCGGCGCGGGGCTGGGCCAGCCAGCGGGGCAGCAGGTATCCGCCAAACAGGACGAGGGGCACCGCGATCAGGATCGCCAGGGTGGCCACGATCAGGAACTGGAACCCGGTGAAAAACACCGGGAAGCAGGCACCCAGCACGATCACGCCGAGCGACATGGTGGCTGACCCGGCCGCGAGATACTGGTCGATGTGCGACAGCCAGGCCGGCCCGGACGGGCCGCCCCGGAGGCGGCGCGACGCGGCGCGAGTGAGTTCCAGGCGACCCACCGACACCAGCGCGGCGCCGGCCGCAGCGCCGAACACCGAGAGGATGAGTCCGACGCCAAGCACGATCCAGATCATGGCCTGGCCTCGGGACCGGGGACCGCGCCCGCCGCGGGGCGGAGTACCTGGATCTGCCGCACCCGGCGGCGAACCACCTGGTCGGCCACGAAGCGGTAACCGTCGAGCTCCACGGTTTCCCCCGGGCGTGGCACCCGGCCGAACAGCGCGAGGATCAGCCCGCCCACCGTACTCACGTCTTCCCGGTTGAAGCTGTGGCCCAGCACCGCCTCCATCTCCGCCAGCGCCGTGCTGCCTTCGACCACCAGCCGCGAGTCCGGCGCTTCCCGGATCGACTGGACCTCGTCGGTGTCATGCTCGTCATGGATCTCGCCGACGATCTGCTCCAGGATGTCTTCCAGGGTGACGATACCCGCCGTCCCGCCGAACTCATCCACCACGACCGCGATATGACTGGGACCCCGCTGGAAGTCCCGCATCTGCCGCTCCAGCGTCTTTCCCTCCGGCACGAAGGCGGCGGGGCGAATGAGCGTGTGCCACGGCTCGTCGGAATCCTGGGCCATGCTGGCCAGGACATCCTTGGCATAGAGCACGCCGGCCAGCGCGTCGGGATGCTCGTCGAAGACCAGGATGCGGGCGTGCTCGGACCCGCGCAGCGTGGCGATCACTTCTTCCCGGGTGGCCGCGACGTCCACCGCCACGATGTCGATCCGGGGCGTCATCACCTCGGCCAGCGTGGTGTCGGCCAGAGAAAAGAGGCCCAACAGCATGTCGCGGCGGGTGGCGCCGCTTTCCCGCCGGACCGGACCGGCCTCCTTCGGACGACCCTTCCGATCGGCCCAGCTCACCAACCGGAGGAGGGGACTGAACGGGACCAGGGTCTTCACCGCGGCCCGGTAGACCCGGTCCGGGAGGTCGGGCGTGAGGATCGACAACAGGCGTGGAAGGCCGTCGCCGAGGATCCATACCAGGAAGACGGCCAGCAGCAGCCGGAGCGCGGCGAGGAGCGGAGTCGTGGTCCACCAGGCGGCGGAGATCGCGGCAAACGCGCCGGCCAGCACCAGCAGCGCCATGTGCGCGACGTGCAGACCGCGGGCGGTAGACGGCTCACCGGTATCGGGCGGCAGCTGGACGGCGAGGACCCGGGGCAGGTCCTCCCCGGCTTCGGCCGCGAGCGCGAGCCAGCCGGCCCAGATCGTCAACCCGATCCCGATGATGGGCGCGATCAGCAGCTGGAGGATCTGGATGATCGATTCGATCATGGGGCCGACCGCAACGCGAGTTTCAGGTAACGCTCCTGTTTCTTCCACATGGGAGAGGACTCGCGCCCGCGTGCATCAGGGTGGTCATATCCCAGCACGTGCAGCACGCCGTGGATCACCAGGCGCACCAGCTCCTGCCGGAGGGGAATTCCCCGGCGGCGCGCCTCGGCGGCGGCAATTGCGCGGCACACGTACACGTCGCCCATCACCAGGTCACCGATGGGAAGCGCGAAGGAAAGCACGTCGGTTGGCTGGTCATGCCCCAGGTGACGATGGTTGAGCCGGCGCATGGCAGCGGGGCCCAGGAACGTGAGCGAGATCGGCGCGCGCTTCCGCTCTCCGCGCAGCACCACGCGCACTGCGCGGAGCAGCGCAGCCTCGGACAGCCCCGGGGGGCGGCGGGCGATCGCAACCGCCGGCTCAGTCATGCCCGGTGCCCTGGGGGAAGCGCGCCGCGATGCCGCCGATCCGGCCGGGATAATCGATCCGGTTGTGCCGCATGCTGGTCATCACCCGGACGAACTCTTCCTTGACCCGGTCGAGATCGCTCAAGGTGAGCGGCGCTTCCTTGAGTTGCCCGGCATCCACTTTTTCCTGGAACAGGAACTCGACGGCAGCCCGCACCCGCTCCGGAGTGGGATCGCCCAGCAGCCGGAGCGCGGCCTCGGTGGCGTCGGCCAGCATCACGATCGCGGTCTCCACCGACTGAGGCCGCGGCCCCGGATAGCGGAACTCTTCCTTGTCGATCCCGTTGCCGCCGCTCTCCTTGCGAGCCCGGTCGAGGAAGTATTCGATATAGAGCGTGCCGTGATGCTCGGGAATGAACGACACCAGGGACTCCGGCAACCCGGCCTCGCGGGCCATGGCGATGCCGTCCAGCACGTGACCCCGCACGATCGCGGCCGACTCGCGGGCCGAGATCTGGTCGTGCGGGTTGGCGTTGGGCTTCTGGTTTTCGATGAAGAACCCCGGGTTCTTCGACTTGCCGATATCGTGGTAGTAGCACCCGACCCGGGCCAGCAGCCCGTTGGCGCCGATCGCGTTGCACGCCGCCTCGCAGAGATTCGCCATGGCGAGGCTGTGGGCGTAGGTACCGGGCGCCTCCATGGCGAGCTTGCGCAGCAGCGGGCGTCCCGGGTCGGACAACTCCAGCAGCGTGATGTCAGTGGTGACCCGGATGACCGACTCGGCCAGCGGCAGCAGCAGCATCGCGACCGATGCACTGCCCAGCGCGGTGACCGATCCCCGGGCCAGGCTCCACCCCATGGTGATGAGCGGCCAGCCATGGAGCAGCCCCAGGGTCAGCGCGGCCAGCCCATAGGCCAGCACGGCGCTGGCGATCGTGAGGTACAGCTCCTTGCGGCGCCGAGCCGCGCGGGTCCCTACGGCCGCCGCGACCCCGGCCGCCAGCGCAATCAGCAGGACGTCTTCATCGCGGAGCGCCCACTGGCTGCCCAGGAGAATCGCCAGCGTCGCGGCGGCGAAGACTCCAAGCCGTCCGTTGTAAAGCAGGGTGATGAGGATGGCCGCGAAAGGGACCGGCATGAGCTCGGGCCGGCCGGGGAGCATCCGGTGAATGGCCCCGCACATGAGCATGACGACTGAGAAGAGCAGCCCGAAGAACACCACTTCGCGCAGGCTGCGATAGCTCTCCCAGCGATAGAACAGGAGCAGCAGCCAGAACACGCTGGCCAGCATGGCGTTGAAGAGGATGGGGCCGACGACCCCCCGGATCAGGCCGAGGCTCTCGGACTGGGAGGAAAGCACGTTCGCCAGGGCGGAAAGATCCAGGCTCTGGTCGCGGGTCACCGTTTCGCCGGTCGCGACGATGCGGTCTCCCGCGCGAATGACATGGCGAAGCGAGTCTACGATGACGGCCGGGGCGGCCGGATGGGCAGCCGAACGACGGGGAGACTCGAGCTGCTGGGTGACCTTCTCCCAGTACACCACGTCGGCGGGCGACACCACGTCGCGGGACGCTACGGCGCCCACCGAATACACCGGGATTTCGTGGGAACCCGTCGCGGGAAAAGCGAGGTACGTGATCAGGGCCACGATCAGCAGGACCAGCCAGCGGACCAGGTGGAACCAGCAACGGCCCAGGACGGTCATCCCGGCAAGCGACTCGTCCCGCAGTTCCTGCCAGGTCGAGGACATCAGCCGCTCTGATCCTCCGCATAGGCCCGGATGATCTCCCGGACCAGACGGTGCCGCACGACATCGTTCTCGTTCAGGTAGCAGAAGGCGATCCCCTCGATACCGGGAAGGATCCGCTCCACCTGGACCAGGCCCGACTCTTCCCGCCGGGGCAGGTCGATCTGGGTCTTGTCCCCGGTGACCACGGTCCTGCTGTTCACGCCCAGCCGGGTGAGGAACATCTTCATCTGCGCGCCGGTCGCGTTCTGCGCCTCGTCCAGGATGATGAACGCATCGGAAAGGGTGCGGCCCCGCATGTAGGCCAGCGGCGCGATCTCGATGGTGCGGTTTTCCAGCGCGCGCTGCACCCGGTCGTGCGGCATCATGTCTTCCAGCGCATCGTAGAGCGGCCGCAGGTAGGGATCGACCTTGGCCTGGAGATCGCCGGGCAGGAAGCCCAGCGATTCGCCGGCCTCCACCGCCGGCCGGGCGAGAATGATCCGCTTGACCCGCTTCCGGGCCAGCGCCTCCACCGCCTTGGCCACGGCGAGGTAGGTCTTCCCGGTTCCGGCCGGCCCGATGCCCACCACGATGTCATGCTCGCTGATGGCCTGGAGATAGTCGCGCTGGCCCGCGGTCTTGGGCGCGATGACCCGGCGCAACCCGGGCAGCACGATCTTCTGGTCGCCGCCGGCCACCGCCTCCACCGACTGACCTTCCGCCGCGAAGCGGATGATGTCCTCGGGAGACACCGTCTCGCCCATCCGGGCCAGGTCGATCAGGCCTTGCACCACCGGGGTGGCGCGCTCGATCTGCTCGGTGGTGCCGCCCAGGGTGAGTGTGTCGCCGCGGAGCGAAACCTTCACGCCGAGGGTGCGCTGCATCTCGACCAGGTTGGTGTCGTTGACCCCGGCGAGCAACAGGGGATCGGCACCCTCGGTCGAGATTCGATGCTGTGATTCGTCAGCCACGCGTGCTCCTCTTTTGTGACAAGTGACAGGTGACAAGTGACAAGGCCTGCCGTCGTCCACTTGTCACATGTTACTTGTCACTTGTCACATTGATGTGCAATGCAGCGAGATCTTTCGGTTCCACTTGGGTCGGTGCACCCTCAAATAGAGCCCGCGCCGCCGTCGTCTTGGGGAACGCAATCACGTCGCGCAGCGAGCCGCCGTTTGCCAGCAGCATCGCGATCCGGTCGAACCCCAGGGCAAAACCGCCGTGCGGCGGAGCGCCGGCCGCAAGCCCATCGAGCAGGAATCCGAAGCGGCGGCGGACCTCGTCGTCGGTGAGGCCGAGCAGCCGGAAGATCAGGCGCTGGACCGTGGTATCGGTAATCCGGATGGAGCCGCTGCCCAGTTCGTTTCCATTATATACCGCATCGTAGTGCAGTGCCCGGCAATGGCCGGGATCACTCTCCAGGCGGCCGATATCTTCGGGGTGGGGAGCCGTAAAGGGATGGTGCGCCGGCACATACTGGCCGGACCCGGGATCCCGCTCGAACAGCGGAAAATCCACGATCCAGCAGAAGGCATGGGCGGTGGCGGGGCGCACGTTGAGCCGCCGGACCAGCTCCATCCGGATCGCATGAAGCGCGGGGCTGGTCAGCGTGTCGAGGCCGGCCACCGCGACGACCAGGTCACCGTCGCCGGCGTTGAGCTTCTCCAGCAGCGATGGACCGAACGCCTTGACGCCCTGCCCTTCCCAGGCGCCCGCCGCCCGCCGCGCCCAGAGCAGCCCGCCGGCCTTCGCCTCCTTCGCGATGCTGCTCAGCCCGTCCAGATCTTTCCGGCTGAGACCACCCCCGCCGGGCGCCACAATCCCGCGGAGTCTTCCCCCGCCGGCCTTCGCCTCGGCGACGAAGCTGGCCGCATCGCTGCCCATCAGCGGGGTCAGGTCCTGGAGCTCGAGGCCATAACGAAGGTCCGGTTTATCCACCCCGAATCGCTCCAACGCTTCCTTCCAGGCCATGCGGCGGAACGGCCGCGGCACCGTGTGCCCCGCCTCTTCCCACAGGTCAACCAGCACCCGCTCCACCACGGCTTGCACGTCCTCGGCGGAGACGAACGACGCTTCGAGATCGATCTGGGTGAACTCGGGCTGGCGGTCGGCCCGCAGGTCTTCGTCCCGAAAGCAGCGAGCGATCTGGAAGTAGCGGTCGTAGCCGGCCACCATGAGCAGCTGCTTGTAGATCTGCGGCGACTGGGGCAGGGCGTAGAATTCGCCGGGGTGCACCCGGCTCGGCACCAGGTAGTCCCGCGCACCCTCCGGCGTGGGCTTGGTGAGGATCGGAGTTTCGATCTCCAGGAACTCCAGGTCGGACAGGGAGCGCCGGGTCCGCTGCAACAGGTGATGGCGGAGAATGAGGTTTTTCTGCAGCTCGGGCCGGCGCAGGTCCAGCACCCGGTGCTTCAAGCGGAGCTCCTCGGCGGCCAGCTCCTCGCCTTCCTTGCGGGCGACCGAAATCGCCGGCGTCACCGCGGGCCCGACCATCCGGCAGGCGGTGACGTGGATTTCGATTTCGCGGGTCGCCAGCTGGGTATCCCGGGCGCCTTCCGGCCGGAGCTCCACCTTCCCCTCCACCAGCAGCACCGATTCGGTGCCGGCCTGGGCGGCGGCCTTGATCACCTCGGGCGGAGTCCATGCCGGATTGAAGGAGAGCTGCACGATGCCGCTCCGGTCCCGGAGATCGATGAACAGGAGTCCGCCCAGGTCGCGGGAACGATGGACCCAGCCTCCCAGGCGGACCACGGTACCGGCATGTTCCCGGCGAAGCTCACCGGTGCGGTGCGAACGAAGTGAAGTCGATGACATTGAGTAGGTCGGGCCTCCGCGCCCGACTAGCGTAGAAGAGTTTACCAGGTCTCGGATTCACGGATCGCCCGGTGCAATTCCTCCGGGCTGGTGGCCTGCAATAGCCGCTGCCGAACCGCCTCGCGCCGCACCAGCCGCGCGATCCGGCTCAGCACTTTGACATGGATTCCCGCGGAGGACTCCGGCCCGGCCAGCATGAACAGGAGCCGCACCGGTTCGCCATCAACCGATTCCCAGGCGATCGGGGTCGCCGTCACCCCGCAAACCGCGCCCAGCTCCCGCATGGTTGGCGACTTGCCATGGGGAATCGCTACCCCGAAGCCGATGCCGGTACCGAGCGAGCGTTCCCGCTCCTCGACACCCTGGATGATGTCCTCGACTCCGCCGCCCCATTGCTCCGCCAGGAACTGCGCTAACTCTCGCAGAGCACCGGGTTTATCCTGTGCTTCGACCGGCAGGCGGATGCGCTGGGGGGTGATCAGGTCAGCAAGGAGCACACGGTCCGGGGGGCGGTGTCATGGGGGAAACGTAACAACAGGACGGTAAGGCGGTAAGACGGTAAGACGGTAAGTCGAAATGCCACAATTCGATGGGATCCGTTACCTGTTTCTTGATTCCCCCATTCCCACATTGCCGCATTCAGGACCTTGCAGGGTGCCTATCTTACTGCCATGTCAAAGCTCCCGGACCCAACCATCCTCGACCTCAGCCCCACGGACGCAAAGGCCCGCGTCGAGGAATGGGTCAAAACCAAGTCCCTGCCCCGCTATCGGGCCGGCCAGATCGTGGATCGACTCTGGACCCGCCCGGTGCGGCGCTGGGCCGAAGCGACCGAACTGCCCGCGGGACTGCGCGATGAGCTCGACCGGGAGCTCCCCTTGCCGGAACTTCAGCTCGAAACCCGGCAGGATAGCAGCGATGGGACCCGAAAGTTTCTCTGGCGCCTCCCGGACGGCGAAGCCATCGAATCGGTGCTCATCCCCTCCGGCACCCGGCGGACGCTCTGCGTATCGTCGCAGTCGGGCTGCGCGCTGGGTTGCGTCTTCTGCGCAACCGGCCGCATGGGATTCCGGCGCAATCTCTCGCCCTTCGAGATCGCGGGTCAGGCGCGCGAGGTGGTACTCCGGCATCCTGACGAGGCCGCCACCAACGTGGTCTTCATGGGCATGGGGGAGCCGCTGCTCAACTGGCCGGCGGTGGATACCGCGCTCACCATCCTGAACCATCCGGCAGGACTCGGCATCGGCGCCCGGCACATCACGGTGAGCACCGTGGGGATCATACCCGGGATGGAGTCGCTGGCCCTGCGGCCGGAGCAGTTCCGGCTGGCGATCTCCCTGCACGCTCCGACCACCGAGCGCCGCCGGGCGATCATGCCTATCGAGAAGAAATACGACCTGGATGCCGTGCTCAAAGCCGCTCGCGTGTTTCGCAAGCGGGTCACCTTCGAGTACGTACTGATCGCGGGAAAGAACGACACCGATCGAGATGCGGACCAGCTGGTCAAGCTGGCCCGAAGCCTGGGCGCGCTGGTCAATCTTCTGCCGCTGCATCCCGGCGGGGCGCCCGACCTGACGCCATCGTCAGGAAACCGGATCCACGCCTTTGCGGACCGGCTCCGGAATCAGGGCGTGGAGGCGGTGGTGCGGAGAAGCCGCGGACTCGATATCAGTGCGGCCTGCGGCCAATTGAGAGTGGAAGTCGAAAAGAAGGAGAGGGTTCGTAAGAATTGATGGGATTGATGGGATTGAGGGGATTGCTTCAATCCCACAATCCCTTCACTCCCTTCACTCCCTTCACTCCCCTCAATCGTTATGGGACGTACGCTTCCAGCACGCCGGTCACCGTGTTGTTCGAGCTCCCGCCGGCCAGGTAGAGGATTCCATTCACCACGCCGATCGCACCCGCCGAGCGTTCGGTGGTGACGTCGGTGGCGGTGGACCACGTGTTGGTTGCCGGGTCATACACTTCCACCACCGGCGTAGTATTCCCGCCGGCTACAATTCCACTGACCACGTAAATCCTGCCATTCAGCACTTCCGCATTCGCGTGGTACCTGGGGGTCGGCATCGACGCGAGCGTGGTCCAGCTGTCGCTCTGGGGATCGTACCCGTAGAGGGCTCCGTCCACCGTGTTCCCCGCCTGGCCGCCGATCACGTAGAACTTCCCGCCAAGCACCACGCCGACCGCGTCGTTTCTCGCCACCGGCAGTGAATCCCTGGCCGTCCACGCATTCGTCACCGGATCGTACATTACGACCGAGGACAGCTGGCCGACATTGTCGGCGCCCGCCGCCAGGATCAACTGCCCGTTCAATACCCCGAAAGCCGGAAACGCCCGCGGCCCCGGCAACGCGGCGAACGGAGCCCACGTGTTGTTCGGCGAATAGACCTCGGTGTTCAGGGTAGCGAGACCGTTCGCGCCATTGCCGCCCGCCACATACAGCTTGCCGCCGATGAAGCCGGCCGCCGCGCCGACCCGGGCGGTGGTCATGCTGGCCCGCGGACTCCAGGTGTTCGCGGCCGGATTGTAGACCTCGGTCACGCTGGTGACCGCAAGGTTGACGTCCTTGCCGCCGACGGTGTACAGGAGCCCGGCGTTGATCGCGAACCCGGCGAAACGCCGCGGGGTGGTCATCGACGCGCGGGGCGACCAGAAATCGCCCAACCCGGTGGCCTCGATCGTCTGCGGGTTGCCCGAGAGGTTGCTGCTGCCGGCCGTGGCGGAGAGCGAATTGGTTCCGGGAAGAGGACCCAGGGTCCATGATCCGAGCGTAGCCGTGCCGTCGCTCCCGGTGACCTGGGTGCCGCCGGTGACCGAGCCGCCGCCCAGTGCCACGGTGAATACCACCGTCACGCCCGGGATACCGTTGCCCCAGTCATCCGACACCCTGACGTTGGGGGCGATGGGGAGCGTGGCCCCGGCATTGGCGCTCTGGTTGAGTCCCGCGTTGGATCCGAACGTGGTGGCCGGCCCCGCGGCAAGCGCGATCGTGGCGGAGGTATCGGGCGCGAGGGATGGCGCGACAAACTGGACGCTGAACAGGCCGACGGTTCCGCCGATCGCCAGGTTGGAGAACGTCGCGATCCCCAGGGTATCGGTGTTGACGGTCGCAGACCCGATCAGGAGCCCGGTACCATTCACGAGGCTGGCGGTCACCGGCACGCCGGACTGCGGAATGGGATCGCCGCTGTCGTTCATGATCTGCAGCACCGGCTGCTGGGTGAGGGTGACTCCGCTCTGCCCCACCGGCGCGGGCTCCATGGTCAGCCCGATGTGGCTGGCGAGCGGCGAGGTGGCATTGGCGTTGAAGGAGAGGGGAGGCAGCCCGGCGGCAGTCGCGGTGACCTGGTTGGGACCCTGGGCCGAACCCAGCGTCCAGCGCTGGACCGTGGCGATACCGAGAGAGTCAGTGGTCGCGACCGCACCCTGCAGGCTGCCGCCACCGGTGGTGACGGCGAAAGTCACCGGGTGATTGGTCACCAGGTTGCCGTAGTGATCCGCCAGCCGCACGCTGGGCCGGGTTCGCACCGCTGTGCCGGCCGCCGCGGAGAGCTGGATCGCGCTCATGGCCGTGATGGTATCCGGTTGATCGGCTGCTGCGGTGGCGGTGATCAGGATCGACTTGCGAATGCCGTCACCGCCCAGGGTCCGGGCTTCTACCTGCTGGCTCGAGCCGGCGACCGTCCCCAGTTGCCACGTGACGCTCGCGACCCCGTTCCCGTTGGTGTACACGGTGCGCGCAATATCGCCGCCGCCCGCGACCACGATGAAGTTCACCACCTGCCCGGACACCGGGTGATCGAGCAGGTCGGTAACCTGCACTTCAACCGGCGCCGGCAGGCTGGCGCCGACGGTGCCAGTCTGCTGATCGCCGTTCTTGATTTCGAGGAGAACACCGCGGTTGGAAACACCGGTGCTGTCGCTGGCGCCGCAGGAGGCGAGCAGAAGCGCAAGCGGGACAAGGCACAGAATGGCTGGGCGAAAAGCTGGCACCGAGAGCTCCGGAAATCGTGTCCAGGAACGAGGCAAACCCCACCATTCCATTAGCACGACTCAGGCCAGCTTCCCCCTCCCGCCGCTCACTTCTTATTCACTTCTGGTTCACATCTTCTGCAGCTTATGGCACGTACGCTTCGTTGCTTCCCAGCACGTTGCTGTTGGCGCTGCCGCCGGCCACGTAGAGGATGCCACCGATGAGGCCAATCGCGGCACCACTGCGGCCGGTCGGCATGTCGGCAACCGGGGTCCAGGTATTGGAAGCCGGGTCATAGTACTCGGTAACCGGTGTCGCGATGGCACCGGTCAGGAGCCCGCCGGCGACGTAGATCAATCCGTTATAAACCACCGCGTTGGTGTGGAAGCGTGGCGTGCCCATGGTGGCGGCCTGGCTCCAGGTGTCGGTGGCCGGGTTGTATACCTGCAATGCTCCGTCGTTGGTGTTGTTCTGCTGCCCGCCGATGACGTAGAACAGGTTGCCGACTGCCGCACCTACCGCGTCGTTCCGCACCGCCGGCAGCGATGCCTTGGTGCTCCACGTGTTGGACACCGGATCGTAGGCGTACACCAGGTTGGTCTGGCCCGCAGATGTGCCGCCGGCGGCGACATACAGGATACCGTTCACCACTGCCGAGGCACCAAAGTTTCGCGGCGCAGGCATGCTGGCCCGGTTGGTCCAGGTATTGGTCGCCGGGTTGTAGGACTCGACGGTTGCCAGGTCGACATTCGTGGGGCTGGTTCCACCCGCCACGTAGAGCAGACCATTGATCACGCCGTAGGCCGCGCCCACCCGCGCCGAGTTCATCCCCTTGCCGATGGTCCAGGTATTGGTCGCGGGGTTGTAGATCTCGAGCGTCTTGACCACTGTCAGGCTGGCGTTCTTCCCGCCGGCGACGTACAGCAGGCCGTTGATGACGCCGAACGCCGTGAAGCGGCGCGGCGTCGGCATCGACGCGCGCGTCATCCAGAAATTCCCCAAGGCAGTGGCGGTGATGGTGACTGGATTGCCGCTGATCCCGGAGCCGGTGGCCGTCGCGCTCAGGGTGTTGCTCCCCGATGTGGGTCCCAGGGTCCAACTTCCCACCCGCGCCACGCCGAACGCGTCCGTGGTCTGCCCTCCGCCGGTCACGCTGCCGCCGCCGGTCGCGGGAATGAAGGTGACCGAGACGCCGGCCACCGGGTTGCCGGCCCCGTCGGTGACGATCACCGAGGGCGCCGTGCTGAGGGCGCTGCCGGCATTGGCCGACTGCCCGTTACCGTCGTTCACCGCGATCTGCGCCGCCAGGCCCGCCGCGAGGTTGACGGTTCCCGAGGTCACGCCGGTCACTCCAGTCGCGTTGAACGCGAGAGTGCGGGGACCCACGAGGCCCGAGATGGACAGGTTGGTGAAGGTCACAACGCCGTTGATATCGGTGTTCACGGTAACCGTGCCGCCCAGGGTGCCGCCGCCGCTGTTGATGGACGCGGTGACGGCGACATTGGCCTGGTGCAGCGGCTGGCCCTGGTTGTCCTGGAGTTGCAGGACCGGCTGGGGATTGAGAACCACGCCGCTCTGCCCGTTCACCGCCGGCTGGGTGGTGATCGCGAGCTGCGGGGTCGAGACCGCCTGCCCGGTCGCCGTGAAGACCACGGGGGTCGACGGCAATCCCGCGGCGGTGGCCCGGAGCGTATTGGTCCCGGCCGTGGGTCCCATGCTCCAGCTGCCCACGGTCGCGATGCCGGACGAATTGCTCAGAGCGGGCGAGCCGGTGATCCCACCGCCTCCGCTCAATACCAGGAAGGTGACCGAGTGGCCGGGGACCGGGTTGCCGTACTGGTCGGCCAGCCGTACCGAGGGGTCGATCGCCACCGCCGCGTTCACCGGCGCGCTCTGGTTGTCACCCCCGTTGATGACGATGGTGTCGGGCGCTCCAGCGAGGGCATTCGCGGTGAAGACGCCGAACACCTGCTTGGTGCCGTCGGACGCCACCGCGCGAACTTCCACCGTTTGCACCGATCCCGCTACCGTTCCCAGCCGCCAGACTTCCGCCGCGATGCCGTTCACGTTGGTGAGCGCGGTGCCGGCGAACACGCTGCCGCCTCCCGCCGTCACCACGAAGTTCACGACCTGGTTCGCGATGGGCTGGTTATTCACATCAGTCGCCAGCACCTTGATCGGCTGGGGAAGCTCCTGGCCGACAGTGCCGTTCTGGCCATTGCCGGAGAACACGGAAAAACTGACAGGCAAGCCCCGCCCGGAGGGGGCGTTGCTCGTATCGGTACAGGAGGCCACAAGCAGCAAGGCAGCCAGAAGCGTCCAGCGGCCAAGTCGTGGTGCGATCATGGTTTCCCCAGCGATGAAGATGATTTCGCCTCATCCCAGCAGGTTTAAGGCCCGGAATGCGGTTGGGACTCAATGCGTAAATCATTTCTGCTACTACAGTTAGTAGACGGTATGTGGCGGTGTTCGAGGCGGCTGAGGTGGGTCTACTACAGGTGTGGTCAGTGAGCCGCAGATTCAGCGGGGAAAGGCGTCGGCCGGCAGCTTGAGGAAGATCTCGACCAGCTCGGGATCGAAGTGGCCGCCGGCTCCCTGTTCGATTTCCTTTCGAGTATCGGCGGGGCTCCATGCGCCCCGATACGGCCGCGGATGGCTCAGGGCATCGTAGACATCGGCCACCGATACCAGGCGCGCTTCCAGCGGGATCGCCTCGCCCTTGAGCCCATTGGGGTATCCGGTCCCGTTCCATCTCTCGTGGTGATTGAGCGCAATAGCTTCCGCCATCCGCACCAGGGGTGACTTGCCGCCCGCGAAGATCCTGGCTCCGATCGAGGTGTGGGTCTTCATGATTTCGAACTCACCCGCCGTGAGCTTGCCGGGCTTCAGCAACACCGCGTCGGGAATCCCGATCTTGCC
Organism: Gemmatimonadales bacterium; assembly: GCA_036006525.1. Classification (GTDB taxonomy): domain Bacteria; phylum Gemmatimonadota; class Gemmatimonadetes; order Gemmatimonadales; family GWC2-71-9; genus DASYPP01. Next base: position 26,212 of record DASYPP010000060.1, on the reverse strand, counting down.
CACATCGTGGAGTTGTGCGGTGAGGTGAATCAGCTCGAGCCGTTCGCGGTCCAATCCCAGCGACGCACCTAGCGCCATCGCCAGGCTGGCCACCCGCTTGGTGTGCTGCCCGGTATCGTCGTCCCGAAACTCCGCCGCGTAGGAGAGCCGCTGCAGAATCTCCACTCGCGCCTCCTCCAGCTCCCCGGTTCGCGCCGCGACCCGGATTTCGAGCATCTGGTTCTGGTCTTTATGCAGCAGATAGAGAAAGCGAGTCTCCAGCAGGTTGCGAATCCGGAGCAGGACCTCCGTCATGTCGAAGGGCTTGAGCAGAAAGTCCTTGGCGCCGCTGGAGAGCGCGCGCTGTCGGGCCTCGAAGCGGATATCTCCGGTGAGAATCAGGATCGGAAGGTAGCTGTCGGGGGGTAACAGGGCATTGAGCGCTTCCATGACCTCGAAGCCATCCAGTGACGGCATGGTCAGGTCGAGCAGGATCAGGTCAGGGCTGAACTCCTGGACTGTGCTGATGGCCTGGGTCGAGTCGGTGCAACCCCGGATGGTGCCATAGCCCGCGCTGGCCAGCATCCGCCCCAGGACGTTGACATTTTTTTCCTCGTCGTCCACGATAAGGATTCGGGCCTGTGTCGGGTCATACAGGGTCATGTTAATGAGCATGCGCCGCCTGCAGAGAAACCGCAAGTGGTTGCTGGACAACGAGTGGGAACCATCGGGGAATACCCTGAACTATCATCCAGTGCGGGTCCCATGACCGATTACATCGAAAGACTCTTCGCCCATCTGGCGTGGTCCGATGCCGCCGTCCTGGCGGCCCTGGAGGCCGCGCCGGCTACCGCCGAGCGCTGGCTCGAGCTGTTCGGACACATCCTGGGGGCCGAGCACGTCTGGCTGTCACGTATCAGGGGATTCGCGCCCCATGTGGCAGTCTGGCCGGTCCTGTCCCTGGCCGACTGCCGCCGGCTGGCCGAAGAAAACGGGAAGGAGTTCACCGCCTTCGTCGCCGCACTGCCGCCGGCGGAGCGGGCCCGGAGCGTCCGCTACATCAATTCTGCGGGGCAGGAGTTCACCTCGACGGTCGAAGACATCCTGCTCCACGTCTGTCTTCACGGCAGCTACCATCGCGGCCAGCTGGCCGCCGCGATGCGCGCCGGTGGTTCCACCCCGGCGCCGACGGATTACATCGGTTTCATTCGCGGCTCGCCCGCGGCGACCCGGGGTAGCGGGCGAAAAGCGTAAAACGCTCTGGCGCCCGCTCGCCCGAATCGCCAACTTAGGCTTGCACTCTTCCGCAACTCTTGTGGAGCCCGCATGCATCGCCGCGAATTGCTGGGCCTGCTGGGTGGACTCACCGCCGGTAGCGCCCTGGCCGCGTTCACTCCGGATGAATTGCTGGCCCGGGGCGCCAAGGCGCACGCCCGGACTCGCCCGACAACGGGCCCGGTGGGACCCTTCACGCCGCACCAGGCCGCGACCCTCGATCGCGCCACCGAGTTGATCTTGCCGGCCACCGACACCCCGGGCGCCCTCGCGGCCGGGGTGACCGGGTTCATCGCGGTAATCGTCGGCGAATGGGACACCCCGGAAGATCGCGACCGGTTCATGGAAGGACTGGAGAGCCTGGACACGAAAAGCCGGGAACGATTCGGCAAGGATTTCGTGGACGGCACCGAAGCGGACCAGGTCGGCCTGCTCACCGCGCTGGACAGCGAAGCCCAGGCGATGCGCAGCCGGCACGAGAACTTGAACAACAGTTTCTACCACCGGCTCAAGGGCCTTACCCTGTACGGCTACTACACTTCTGAAGTGGGAGCCACCCGGGAGCTTCACAACCAGGTCATCCCCGGCCGGTATGATGGCTGCGCCCCCTTCGTCGGGTATCGGGCCCGATAGATGAGGTTGGATTTGAGCCTTGCAACTCCTCCCCGCGGCGACCGCGGCGTTTCGCGGAGGCCGCGGCGAAGCACTTCAACGAAGTTCTCGAGGGTGTCACAATAGTGTCCTTGATTTTCACCGCGTGCGCCGCGCTGCACCGCGTCCGCCACGAGGAGCTTTTTGAAACCGACGTTCCGAAAGTACAGGCCTATGGCAATTGATTTCGACGCAATCGTCGTCGGTTCCGGGATCTCCGGCGGTTGGGCCGCGAAGGAACTGACCGAGCGCGGGCTCCGGACCCTGGTGCTCGAGGCGGGCGGCCCGATCGATCCCGCGAAGGACTATGTCGAGCACGTGCAGCCCTGGGAAATGCACTTCCGAGGCTTTGGCGACCGGGCCCGGCTGGAACGGGACCAGTTTATCCAGAAGAACTGCTACGCCTGCGACGAATTGGGCTCCAAGTTCTTCGTGAATGACCGGGAGAATCCCTACAGTTTCGACCAGGACAAGCCGTTCCACTGGATCCGGGGGCGGCACGTCGGTGGCCGGTCGATCATGTGGGGACGCCAGGTGTATCGCTGGAGCGATCTCGATTTCGAGGCGAATGCGAAGGACGGGCACGGAGTCGACTGGCCCATCCGGTACGCCGACATCGAGCCCTGGTATGACTACGTCGAAGAGTTCATCGGCATCAGCGGGGAGCGGCTGGGGCTGCCCCAGCTGCCGGATGGAAAGTTCCTCCCGCCCATGCCGCTCAATTGCGCCGAGCAGACGGTGCGGGCCGGGGTGGCTCGCGCCTTCGGCGGGGAACGGGTGCTCACCGTCGGCCGTTGCGCGATTCTGACTGCGCCGCACGGCGGCCGCGCGCCGTGCCACTACTGCGGACCCTGCGAGCGGGGCTGCATCACCCGCTCTTACTTCAGCAGTGTCGGCGTCACCCTGCCGGCCGCCGAGGCCACTGGCCGGCTCACGCTCAAGCCGTGGAGCGTGGTGCACAGCGTGGTCTACGATGCGTCGCGCGACCGGGCGACCGGGGTGCGGGTCATCGACGCCCAGACGAAACAGCCGGTCGAGTACACCGCCCGGGTCGTCTTTCTCTGCGCCTCGGCCCTGGAATCGGCCCGCATCCTCCTGAATTCGAAGACGCCGCGCTGGACGACCGGCCTCGGCAACTCCAGCGGCGAGCTGGGCCGCAACCTGATGGACCACTGCATGGGCGGTGGCGGCAGCGGACGCATCGAGGGAATGGAGGACAAGCATACCTTCGGCAACCGGCCCAACGGGATCTACCTGCCTCGGTTCCGGAACGTGAAGACGTCGCATCCCGGTTTCCTCCGGGGTTATGCATTCCAGGGCGGCGGCGGCCGGGGCGGGTGGGGCCGCGGCACCGACTTGCCCGGTTTCGGGAAGCAGCTGAAAGAGGCCCTGCGCACGCCCGGCCCCTGGAACTTCGGCTTCTACGGGTTCGGCGAGTGTCTTCCCCGCTCCACCAACTACATCGAATTGGATCCCCAGCTGGTGGACGCCTGGGGCATTCCCGCGCTCAGGGTCAACTGCACCTGGAGTGAGAACGAGCGAGCGCTGTTGAAGGACATGGCGGTCACGGCGGGCGAGATGCTGGAGGCTGCGGGGGCCAAGGACATCAATACCTACGTGCAGGACAATCCTCCCGGCCTGACCATCCACGAGATGGGCACGGCGCGGATGGGACGCGATCCGAAGACATCGGTACTGAACGGGCACAACCAGATGCACGATGTGAAGAACGTGTTCGTAACCGACGGGGCGTGCATGGCATCCAGCGCGAACCAGAATCCTTCCATTACCTACATGGCGCTGACCGCGCGGGCCGCGGCGTTTGCCGTCGACGCGATGAAGCGCAACGAGCTATAGGACGGTAAGGCGGGTAAGGCGGTAAGACGGCAGGATCACCAAGCTGAAAGAGACAACCGATGCCGGATAGACGAACGTTCCTGAAATCCAGCGCTGCATTTCTGGCAGCCACCCAACTCGCTCGCCCCGGCTCACTGTTTCCGGGAAGAGGGAAGCTCGACAAGATCGGGGTCCAGCTCTACACCCTGCGCCACGAGATGGAGCGCGACTTCGAGGGCACCCTTCGCAGGGTGGCCGGGATCGGGTTCCAGGAGGTGGAGTTCGCCGGCTACTTCGGCCGCACTCCGAAGCAGGTGCATGACCTCCTGGCCGAGCTGAAGCTCGACTCACCCTCGGCCCACATGCCGTATGAATCGCTGGAGACCAACTGGCAGGAGATCCTCGACCAGGCGCGGGCCATCGGTCATGAGTACGTGCTGATCGCGTGGACCCCGGAGGAGGCCCGGAAGACGCTGGACGACTGGAAGCGGATCGCCGAGAAGTTCAATCGGTCCGCCGAAGCCGCCCGCCGTTCCGGCCTCAAGTTCGGCTACCACAACCACAATTTTGAATTCATCCCGATCGACGGGAAGGTCCCCTTCGACGTGCTGCTGGCGGAGACCGATGCCAGCCTGGTGAAGATCGAGATGGACCTCTATTGGATCACCCTGGCGGGTGGAGACCCGCTGGTCTACTTCCGGCAGTTTCCCGGCCGGTTTCCGATGGTGCACGTAAAGGACCTCAAGAAGGGCGACAAACCGCAGATGATGGACGTGGGCGCCGGGGACATCAACTTCAAGGGAATTTTCGCCCGGCGCGAGCAGGCCGGGATCGAGCACTTCTTCGTGGAACATGATGAACCGCCGGACGCCTGGGCCAGCGTGGCGGCCAGTTACCGGTACTTGAGAGGGCTGGAATTCTAGGCAATAAAGAGGCGGCCTCGCGGCCGCCTCTTTCACTATCCGCTCGAGTTAGTTCAATGCCAGCGGCGAATCAGCGCTTACGATCACGAACTCCGCCCGACGGTTCTGGGCCCACGCAGCCTCATCCTTGCCGCTATCGACAGGCGACCCTTCACCGGAGGACGCGACGTCCAGCCGGGCCACATCAATTCCCTTGTCGATGAGATACTTCCTGACCGCCGCGGCCCGACGATCACCCAGGGCCAGGTTGTACTTGTCCGATCCCCGGTCATCGGTCGCGCCGGTAATTCTGAGGCGCACCCCGGGATTGGCCTTCAGAATCGCAACCTTGCGATCGAGAGCCTCGCGGTCATCCTCCTGCAGCTGAGCCCGGGCGACATCGAAATGGACTGCCACGGCCAGTTCCGTGCGCAGCTCGGCGGTTTTCCGAGCCACCCGTTCGGCAGCTTCGCGGGCCGCGTTCGCGGCGGCAACCCTGACCCGCTCAACTGAATCGGCCCGGGCGCGCGCCACGCGGGCCGCCTCGGCGCTCGCGCGGGCCACCGCATCGAGCGAATCCTGTACCTGCCGCTGCCGCGCGATTTCAGCTTCGGTCGGCTGCGGGGCAGGCTGGTCGGCTGGCGGATTGCTATGGCAGGCCGCGACCAGCGCGGCACTCATGAGACCCATCAGGAAAACATTCTTGCGCATGTCAGTCCTATGCTGCTGGGGGGACTAGGCTACCTCGAAGGAACCGTGGAGCATACCCGGTTGGCCGCGGCCAGGGTATCGCCTGTTGGAGGTATGAAACGGGTCATTTGGGACCATAAAACGGGTCATTTGGGCGCGGCGAGGGACGGCTCCAAGGCATCGCGCACCGCCGTCAGCAGCTCCTGCAGGGTCCAGGGTTTGGCCAGGAAGGGAATATCTACCGTCGTCGGCGTGGTCTGAGAAACCTCTTCCCCGGTATAGCCACTGGTGAGCAGGAACCGAACGCCGGGATGCTCCCGACTCATGGCTTCGTACAGCTCCAGGCCTCCCATCCTCGGCATGATGGCATCGGAGATCACCAGGTCTATTCCATCCGGGTCGGCCCGCCACATCTTCAACCCTTCCTCGCCATCGGCCGCGGAGAGCACTCGATAACCGAAGCGAACCAGGCTCCGGCTGGCCGCGCTGCGGACAGCCTCCTGGTCATCCACCACCAGGATGGCGTGATTCCCGCTCTGGGGCTGGTGCCGTACTTCGGGCATCGCCGGCTTGACCACCTGAGCGCTTACCGGGAAATACAGCCGAACCTCGGTTCCCTTCCCCAGCGTGCTGCTCACCAGCACGTACCCGAGATGCTGTTTCATGAGACCATAGACCATCGCCATGCCGAGTCCGCTGCCATGCTCGGCCGGCTTGGTGGTGAAGTAGGGCTCGAAGATCCTCGCCACCGTCTGCTCACTCATTCCGCTTCCGTTATCCGACACCGACAGCACCACGTAGTGCCCCGGGGTGCCCCAGTCGTGCGACGCCATCTGCTTTTCGGCGGGAGTGGCGCGCTCCAGGTTGATCACCAGCCGGCCGCCGCCCGGCATGGCATCGCCGGCATTGGTGACCAGGTTGAAGAGCATCTGCTGCACCACGCCGGCATCGGCCGCGACCGGCGGCAGCTGTTTCTCCTCGGAGTGCACGATCTCGACGCCCTCCGGCAGCATGTGCTTCAAGGTGGGCGCAATCTCGGCCACCAGCTGTGCCAGGTGGAGCGGCTTGAGCACCAGGCGTTCCCGGCGACTGAAGCCGAGCAGTTTGCGGATCATGGTGGCGCCGCGGTGCGCCGCGCGTTGCGCCTGGGTCAGATCGACCAGGATGGTCGACCCGGACGGGAGTGCGGTGACGGCCAGGTCCACGTGAGCCATCACCGCGGTCAGGACATTGTTGAGATCATGGGCGATACCGCCGGCCAGCTGGCCGACCGCCTCCATCTTCTGCGCCTGCCGCAGCCGATCTTCCAGGTCGCGGCGGTCGGTCACGTCCGCGGCCACGATCAGGGCCGCCGGACGGCCCGCGAAGGTGATAGCATGCGCCGCCACCTCGATCTCGATCGGGGTACCGTCCTTCTTGCAGTGGTGCCACGCGCTGGTGCCGCGCCACCCGTCTCCCGCCGCCCGGATCCACTCGGGGAGCGCGGCTCCCTGCTCGGACGGCTGCAGATCGGTGAGCCGCATCGCAAAGAACTCTTCCCGGGAATAGCCGTAGTGCCGCGACGCCGCGTCGTTCACGGCCAGGAATTCGAGCGTGTCGCGGTCGCTGACCCAAACCGGCTGCGGGTTGGCGTCGAACAGGTCGCGGTACCGCTCCTCGGCCAGGCGCCGTTCGGCGACCTCCTGCTGGAGTTCCACCGTCCGTTCGTCCACCAGCCGGGCCAGGTCCTTCGAGTGTTCCTTGATTCGGCGGACCCGGATCCGGAAGACCAGCACCAGGGCGGCAGTGGCCGCCAGGCCGCACAGCACGAGGAACCACCAGGTCTCGAAGAAATGCGGCTCCAGCCGGAAGGACAGAACGGCGCCGTCCTGGTTCCAGACTCCGTCATTGTTGGCGGCAATGACGCGGAAGCGATATGTCCCGCCCGGGACCTGGGTGTAGTATGCCACGCGCCGGGTGCCCGCCTCGACCCAGTCTTCGTCATAACCTTCGAGCCGATAACGGAACTGAACCCGTTCGGGAATCAGCAGGCTGGTCGCGGTGTATTGCACCTCGAGCTGGCCGAGGCCGGGCGGCACTTCCACGGTGCCGCCGAGGTCCACGTCCTTCCCATCCACCAGGAGCCGTTCGATATGGACCGGCGGCGGCACCGGGTTATTGGTCAGGTGGGCAGGATCGACCACGACCAGCCCCTTGATGCTGGGGAACCACAGCCGGCCATCGGGAGTCTTCCACCCGGCGTTTTGCGATGCACCGTTAAACTCGATCCGGCGCCGTCCGTCGAGTGCAACCACCTGATGAACGGGGACCCGGCCCGGCTTCCCCCCGGCTGCGTCGAGCAGTTCCTGCTGGCTTACGCTGGCCACCCCCTGGTTCGAAGTCAGCCACAGATTGCCGCGATCGTCCTTGAGAATCTGGAACAGGTCGGTCATGAGGACATCGGCACTGAGCGGCAATACGGTGATCCGGCCGTTCTGAATCAGGTTGAGACCGGACTGGGTGCCCACCCACAGACCATGCGCATCGGCGAACAGCGATTCGATCACGTTGTTGGAGAGGCCTTGCTTCGTCGTAAACGTGGTGAATCTGCCGTTCTCCAGCCGCACCAACCCAACGCCATGGGTGCCGATCCAGAGCGTTCCGTCCCGATCCTCGACGATGGTGCGGACCCTCTGGGAGGAAAGGCCGGCCTCGCGGGTAAAGTCGTGAAGGGCTCCGTCCTTCCAGCGAAAGAGTCCCGCATTGCCGCCCAGCCAGAGGGCCCCGCTACGGTCCTCGGTCAAGGCTGCCACCCGGGTGACGGGGAATCCCGCGGCACTCATCGTCTCCCAGCGTCCGCTCCGCAGCCGGGCCACGCCATTGCCGGTCGCGGCCCAGGTCACGCCGTCTCTGGTCTGGAGCACCGCGAAGATCGAGGTGCCGGGCAGCCCGTCCTTGACCGTGTAGTTGGTGACACGACCCTCATGCAACCGATCCAGGCCGCCTTCGCTGGTGCCGACCCAAAGGTCCCCCCGGCGGTCGCCATATACCGACCAGACCTCGTTGGCGGAGAGTCCCTCGCGCGTGGTGTAGATCGTGAGAATGGGCTCCCGAAACCGGTTGAGGCCGCCGCTCCGGGTTCCCACCCAGAGCGACCCTTCTCGATCCTCCAGCAGAGCCGTCACGTCATTGTCAGACAGACCGTCCTGGGCAGTGAATTGCTGGAACCTGCCTGCGACCATCCGGGCGATACCGCCCTCGTTGGTGCCGACCCACAGCTGGCCATTCCGGGTCTCCAGGATCGCGGTCACCCCGCCAGGCGGAAGTCCCTCGGCCGCCGCAAACTTCTCCAACCGGGCACCGCGGGCGTGATAAAGCGCCTCCGGTGTGCCGAACCAGAGGGTGCCCTTTCGGTCCCGGTACACCGTCCATACCGGTCCCTCGATCCGGCCGCCAGGCGGCTGCCAGGGAACCAGCCCCTCCGCCCGCAATGCGAAGATCCCCTCATCGGTCCCGGCCAGGAGGGTCCCGTTGCTGTCTTCCGTCAAGCCAGTGACCGTCGTGTCGGTTCCGGCTACCGGCAGGAACCTCCCGCCCAGCACTCGGGCGAGACCGGAATTGAGCCCGGCCCACATGGTGCCCGCCCGGTCCAGGTAGAGGGTATTCACGAATGAGCTCGAAGCACCGGGAATCGCCTCGGATCGGCCCGGGCTGAAACGGCTTACTCCGCCGACCCAGGTGCCGACCCAGACGTTGCTGGACCGATCGACCGCTATCGCGTTGACGTAGTTGTCCAGCAACCCGGCGGTGTTCGCCGAAGTGAAGGTGGTAAACGACACTCCATCAAACCGCACCAGCCCGGCCTCGGTGCCGAGCCAGAGATACCCATCACCACCCTGGGCAATGGCGAACACACTGTTTTGTGGGAGGCCCTGGTCGATGGTCCAGGTATCGTGCACATACTGGGAGATCGGTTTCTTCGGATCGAGACCCGGCATCTCCTGCGCCGCGGCGGGTCTGGAGAGCACTACCAGCAATGCACCAGCCCCGGTCAGCGCCTTGAGGCCGATCGCGACGAGTCTGTCCACCGCATTGATACCGGGTCGACATGCGGCGATATTCCTGCTACCAACTATGACCAAAGCCACAATTCTCCTGGCTGATGACGACAAGGTCACACTGGGCATTCTCGGCGCCGGCCTGCAACAGGAAGGCTACCGGGTCCTCACCGCCATGGATGCGTTGCAGGCGGTCATGGTGGCCCACCGGCACAAGCCGGATGCCATTCTGCTCGACGTGATGATGCCGGCGGGTTCCGGACTCGACGTGCTCAAGAAGCTGAAGGCGTCGAGCGCGACCCAGCTGATTCCGGTGATCGCCATGAGCACCTTGCAGGACCCCGCGCTCCCGGCTAATGCGCTGGCCCACGGCGCAAAGGCGTTCATTCCCAAGCCGGTCGATTTTCCCGGTCTCCGCCACCTGCTCCACGACCTGCTCGACCCCTCGAAGGATGGCGCCCCGCAGGCTCCCTAGATCGGCACCCGACAATTCGATATCCCGCAGTCGACCGCCATCTACGCGGCCTCGGCCCGGTACGCGCGCAGGTCGGTCAGGACCGCGGTACTCGCGTCGCGAACCCGGTCCGCCAGGGCAACCTTCCCCGACAACGTGTCGGCCAGGCCCGCGGCCTCGACCTCCGCCAGCAGAGCGGCGAGCGGTCCGGCGCCGATGGCGCCGGCGCTGGACTTGAGCGCGTGAGCCGCGGTCGCGACCTCCGCAGCGGTCCCGCCGGTGAGCGCGTCGCGCAGGGTCTTCACCCGTTCCGGTACGCTCTCCAGGAAGGTGTCCACGATGCCGTCGAGCGCCGCCTCGGCGCCCGCCTCGCGCAACTGGCTGCGAAGGATTTCCAGGTCCACCACCTGGACGGCGAGAACCGGTTCCGGCGCGACACCCCCCGGGGTCTCCCCGACCCGGCCTTCGACGGCGGCGAACAGTTCATGAGATCTGAAGGGCTTGGATACAAAGCCATTCATGCCAGCGGTGCGGCAGCGGTCCCGTTCCGCGCTGAATGCGTGGGCGGTGAGGGCAATGATTGGAATCTCGCGGCCATCGGGCATCGCCCGAATCGCGGCTGTCGCCTCGAAACCGTCCATCTCGGGCATCTGGATATCCATCAGCACCACGTCGTAGTGCGCCTGCCGCACCGCGGCGACTGCCTCACGGCCATTGCCGGCAAGATCCACATGGTGCCCGCGCTTGCGCAGCATCGTGGCGGCGACTTCCTGGTTCACCGTATTGTCCTCGGCGAGGAGAATACGGAGCGGCTCACGCGCCTCCGCCAGGCTGTGACGGGTGATGATCGAACCTTCAATACCCCCGACGCCTTCTCCTCCCAGGATAGCGGCGACGGTCTCCAGCAGATCGGAGCGCGACACCGGCTTGGTGAGATAGCCGGCGACTCCCAGTTCCCGGCAGCGGGCCGCATCGCCCCGCCGCCCCGTGGAGGTGAGCATGAGCAGGGGGGTTCCGGCGAGGGAGGGATCCCTGCTGATCAGTTTGGCCAGATGATACCCGTCCTGGCCTGGCATCTGGGCGTCCACGATGGCCAGGGACGGCACCGTCCCGGCATCCCGGGCGGCACGCAACAGCGAGAGGGCGGACGCTACGTCCTCCGCCTCGACCACGTGGGCACCTTCGATACCCAGCATCTGGCCGAAAATCCGGCGATTGACGGCGCGGTCGTCCACCACCAGGATGGACCGACCACCGAGCCCACCGATGTTCGCCGGAACAGCGGGGATCGTGACGGACTCGGCTGCGAGCGGTAGGGTGAACCGGAACTCGCTGCCGGTCCCCACCTCGCTGGTGACAATGATGCGCCCGCCCATCAGCCCGGCGAGCCGCTGAGAAATCGTGAGGCCGAGCCCGGTGCCGCCAAACCGGCGACTGGTCGAGCCGTCCGCCTGGGTAAACTCCTTGAAGATGTCTCCCAGCTTCTCGGCCGCGATCCCGACCCCCGTGTCGCGCACCGAGAACCGTACGCCAGGACGGCCGTCCTCCATCGGCTCCGGCCTTACGCCGATGATGACCTCCCCCCGCTCAGTGAACTTGATCGCGTTGCCGACCAGGTTAGTGAGAATCTGCCGCAGGCGGGAAGGATCGCCCCGGACCATGCCGGGAACCTCCGGCGCCAGGTCGGCGATGAGCTCCAGGTCCTTTTGCGCCGCTTTCAGGGCGAGCAGGCTCGCCGTGGACTGGACCAGGCGCTGGAGGTCGAATGGTATGGTTTCAACATCGAGACGACCCGCCTCAATCTTGGAAAAATCCAGGACATCATTCAGGGTGCCCAGCAGGGATTCCGCCGAAGAGCTGGCCACCCCGAGGGAGTGCCGCTGGTCCACGGTCAGCTCAGAGTCGAGGACGATTTCGATCATGCCGAGGACGGCGTTCATCGGCGTCCGGATCTCGTGACTCATGTTGGCCAGGAACATCGAGCGGCTTTCGGCCGCCCGCTCGGCCAGGTCACGGGCCTCGCGCATGGCCTGTTCGGCCCGCTTCGACTGGGTGATGTCGCGAAAGGTCCAGATCCGGCCGTACTGCTCCCCATCGTGACCGGTGACCGGCGCGGAGTAGCGGTCCAGCGTCGTTTCGTCGGTCAGCTCGATTTCTTCCCGGCTGGTTTCCGCCGGGTGGGCGTAGAGATATTCGACCCGGGCGAGGAATTCCTCCGGATGCCGGGTCCGAGAGACCACGAACCGCAGGCGCTTGCTGTCGTCGACGTCGTTCGCGATGGCGGGGGGGATCCCCCACATTTCGCCCATGCGCTTGTTGGTCAGCAGGGTCTGACCCTGCGCGCCCACCATCAGGATCCCGTCGATGGACGCGTTGACCTGGGCCTCCAGCATGGCCGTCTTGTACCGCAGTGTCTGGTGACTGAGGGAGAGAAGCCCCGTGGCGCGCAGCGCGTCGGTCAGGGACTCGTGGGAACGGCGATTGAGGGTCAGGGCGACCGCGCAGTAGCCGGCGACCAACCCAGCGACGGCGAACCCATACGGATGTCCCTCAAGAATGAATCGTACCACCACGGGTCCGCACATTCCCATAAGAAACCATCGCATGCTGGCCCGGTCCGCCACGAGGGTGCTGGTCGCGCTGGCAATGATTCCGGTGAACCCGATGAGCACCATGGCCAGGCTCTCGTGGGGGACGAGGGGAAGCAGGATCGCCCCACCGACACCCCAGGCCAGTCCGTGCAGCAAGACAATCGCGCGGGTTCCGCTGAACAGGAAATGCTCGCTGAGCGCCGGCCCGGCCGCTGCACGCTGCCAGGTCACCCGGGTGGCGGTGGTCAGGGCGATGAACCCCATCCACCAGGCCAGCCCTATGCCAAGCCCGTCTTTCGCAAGGGTTGCCGCGACCAGGGCCATGACCACGGCGTGGCCCAGCAGGACCAGCGTGCTGTCGCTCCTCAGTCGGACCCGGAATGCCTGCACCAGGTCACGCTGCACCATCAGCTCGACCTGATCGTCTGGCGGACGGATGGTTTCCGGACTCATGCCGGGCCCGGTAACTGGTCCAGCTGGTCACCGAAATACCTGGCCTCGCAGGTGTCACAGATACCGTGGCTGAAGTGGGCCTCGGTACGGCCCCCGATATACCCCTCGAGCGACTCCCACGCTCCCGACTCGTCCCGGATGCGCTTGCAGTAGGCGCAGATCGGCAGCAACCCTTCGAGCCGGCGCAACGTCAGCTGCAATCCCAGGATCCGGTCGGCGACGTGGAGCCGGGCCCGCAACTCGTCCAGGTCCAGCGGCTTGGTGATGAAATCGTCTGCTCCTGCCTCCATTCCGAGGGCATATTGTTGCTTGCCGCCGTACGCGGTGATCAGGATGAAATAGACGTAGCGCTCGCTGGGCCGGGTCCGGATCCGGCGACACAACTCCAGCCCATCGAGCTCGGGCATGTGCCAGTCCGAAATCACGATCGCCGCCGGGTCCAGCTGGAAAGCCTCCCAGGCTTCGCGCCCGTTGCTGGCGACCCGCACCGAGTGCCCGGTGGCCGAGATCAGGGCACGAAGAGTGGCGATCACTACCGGGTCGTCATCAACGACGAGAACGGAGATCTGCTTGCCGGCATTTCCCGGCGACGGTGGAGAGTCGGAGGTGACGGGATGACTCATATGGGCAAGGAGCCGGTGCTCAGCACAACCGGCCCGGCGTGATCCAGCAGCCGGTGTAAGGCGAAGCCAGGACGAAGCCGAGCAGCATCGAACCCACCTTCTGCTCGCCCTGCTGGCTCGGGTGGGTTCCATCCGATTCGAAATCACTGGGTGCCCAGGTCAGGCCGTCCAATCGCGGGTGCATTCCGTCGGCCCAGAGGTACGATCCCCACGCCACCCAGGGGGCCTGAGCCAGGTCGCCAACGATGGGATCGATCTTGCCGGTTTTCTCTTGCAGGATCTGGGCGGCAATGACCCACTTCACCGCGAGGCCACCCTCATACGCAAACGGCTCGGGATTCAGATTGATGACGGCGTAGCCTCCATAGGCACGAGAGATCAAGAAAACCATCCGCAGGTTCCGGTAGCGCACCCGCAAGGCACGGAGAGCAGAACCGGTGCGGCGGGCGAGAACGTACGCGTCCGCGTTGACCGCGGGCAGGCTCACCGTGGGACTGAGGTCGGCGACCTTGAGCACTACCGCCTGCACCTGCGACGAACTCAAGCCGCGTGTCTTGAGGAGGCTGTCCACCCTGGTGTAGCTGGAGTCGGCCGGATTGTCCCACGCCACGATGGTTTGCCCAGCCAGGGCCCCGTTGAACAACCGAAGGCCCTGCGTCGGCTTCCTGACCAGCGGGCTTGCGGCGGCCTGCCCCATGAACGTCCACGGCGAGCAGGTTACCCCATCCAGGCCGAACTGAGTGCACCATTCCTGAGTCATGTTGCTGAATCCGATCCCCAGCAGGATGATGCGCCCGCCCAAAGCGGCGGTGGTCGGCAATCCGGCGGTCGATCGCGGGGTGACGAGTCTCGCCTGGGCGAGACCGAGCGTGTTGTGAAGGGCCGGCACCGTATTTCCGCCGGGATAGAGCCCGGTCAAGTCCGAGAGGGCGACGTGAGAGGCCAGGGTGGTGGAAGTGAGCGAAGGCGTTGGTTCGTCGCTGGTAACTCCACAGCCGTTGATGAGCATGACTGCGGCGAGCAGCCGCATCGGGTGATCGAGAGCCCTGCGCATGATGGGTCCTTCCCACTACATCCTGCGATCCCACAAGACCATACCGGCTGGACAGCAAGGGTACTCGTTTAGAGCCGCCAAAGGTGATGATGCTGGTCACAGAGTGATTCGCACGATGCAAGGATCCGGCGACGAGGTTATCCTTCATGCAAGCGTACGCCACTCTAGGCGGGGCGCTCCTCATTTCCGGGCGGGCATAATGCCAAAAGCATCACCGCAATCCTCGGATTCGACCTCAGGCAATTCCTCGCGGACCCTCACCGACCGGGTGAAGGAGCGGGTCGCCGAGGCCTCCGTGGTCAATGAAGAACGGGAGAAGAGCACCGGGTCCAAGTCGCGGAAGTTACGGCCCACCAAGCTCGGCACCCCATCGTCGGGCCCCAAGGCCAGCGAGGAATCCCAGCGCGAAGGCAGGTCACTGCGCCGGGTGTACCGCGAGTTGAAGGGGACGTACCAGCAATACCGGCGGGAGACCGGACGCCAGGCAGTGCCTGCCCTGCGCGATGCGGTCCGGGCCTTCAAGCGGGGACCCAGCCTCAAGTCCCTGGTCGGCGTCGCTGCGTTCCTGGACGACCGCAGCCTGTTGCCCTGGTAATCAGCCGCCGGCCTTCGCTCCATGCGCGATGGGCCGAGCGGCACTGAGCTGTAGTAGTCATCCGGCCGGCTTCCCATCACCTGGTGGATGATTCGCTGGTGTTCCGGGATCCGATCGCCCCCGAGATTATCGGTCCCGGATGCCGCGCCGTGCCGCAGAGCAATCCGTCCCACTTCGAACCAACGTTCCAGGCCATGCGGGCGCTTCATCACGGAGATTGACATGGACGGAATCTCCCGCCGTTCCCTGATCCAGGGCTCACTGGTGCTGGCCGGCGCACTGGCCACCAGCGGGGCAGCGCCGGTTCGCCAGAGCGGCGCCGGTCGGCTCCGCCAATCGGTTTCCCGCTGGCCTTTCGAGTCCATCCCGCTTCCGGAATTCTGTCGCGCGGCGAAGACCATGGGTCTCGCCGCTATCGACCTCCTGGGCCCGGCCGATTGGGACCTGGTCAGCGACCACGGCCTGGTCTGTTCCATGGGCTACCCCACCGACCGCAACGACTTCATCGCGACCGGCTTCAACCGGGTCGAACACCATGCCATGCTGCTGGCCGAGCTGGAGCGCACCATTCCGCTGGCCCGGCAGCACGGTGTCCCCAACGTGATCGCCATGTTCGGCAACCGGGCCGGGATCTCCGACGACGAGGGCGCCGAGCATTGCATCGCGGGTTTGTCGAAGATCAAGGGACTGGCGGAACAGGAGGGGGTAACGGTTTGCGTCGAGCTGCTGAACAGCAAGGTGGACCACCACGACTACCAGGGTGACCACACGGCGTGGGGAGTCCGGGTGATGCAGGGCATCAATTCTCCCCGGGTCAAGCTGCTCTACGACATTTACCACCTGCAGATCATGGAAGGCGACGTCATCCGCACCATCCGGGACAACCAGCAGTACATCGGCCACTATCATACCGGCGGGGTCCCCGGCCGCCATGAGCTGGACGACACCCAGGAGCTGAACTACCGGGCCATCGCGAGCGCAATTGCCGACACCGGGTTTGCCGGCTACGTGGCCCACGAATTCATGCCGACCCGGGATCCGCTCCGCTCGCTCAGCGATGCGGTCCAGGCGTGCACAGTTTGAGCATCTTCACAGCCGGGCGATTCGGGGTAGATTAGGAGTTCTCCGCTTCACCAGCACCGCACCCAATCCGAGCAACAAAGGAATCGCGAATGCCTCCCCGCGGCCCCTCCTCCCATTTCCGTGGTCAATCGAAGGTGTATGATGTCGTCATCGTGGGCAGCGGGGCCGGGGGTGGGATGGCCGCCAAAGTCCTCACCGAGGCCGGCGCCGACGTCGTGATGCTGGAAGCCGGCCGCTCGTGGGACAATGTCACCGACTCCGCCATGCTCAAGTGGCCTTATGACTCTCCCCGGCGGGGGGCCTCCACGCCGGAGCGCAACTTCGGCGAGTTCGACGCGGGGCTGGGCGGCTGGAAGCTGGATGGGGAGCCCTACACCCGGGCGCCGGGTTCCACCTTCGACTGGTTCCGGGTCCGGATGCTGGGAGGCCGCACCAATCACTGGGGCCGGATCTCGCTGCGCTTCGGGCCTGATGACTTCCAGCGGAAGAGCATCGACGGCCTGGGCGACAACTGGCCAATTACCTACGACGACATCAAGCCCTACTACGACCGGGTGGATGACCTGGTCGGCATTTTCGGAAGCAAAGAAGGGCTTCGCAACCATCCGGACGGCAACTTTCTGCCGCCGCCCAAACCCCGCTGCTACGAACTCTACGTCAAGCAAGCCGCCGACAAGCTCAACGTCACCTGCATTCCGGGCCGGCTCTCCATTCTCACCCAGGTCCACAACGGCCGCCCCGCCTGCCACTACTGCGGCCAGTGCAACCGGGGCTGCGCCACCAATTCCAATTTTTCCTCGACCAACGTCCTGATTCCCCCGGCCCGCGCCACCAACAAGCTGACCCTGATGACCGGCTGCATGGTGCGCGAAGTAACCACCAATGCCGCGGGCCAGGCGACCGGGGTGAACTACATCGACAAGGCGACCGGCGAAGATCACCACATCGACGCGCGGGTGGTGGTGCTGGCGGCCAGCGCGTGCGAATCGGCCCGGATTCTCCTCAATTCGAAGAGCTCGCGCTTTCCCCAGGGTCTCGCCAACTCGAGCGGGGTGGTGGGCAAGTACCTGACCGACACCACCGGCACCGATGTCGCGGGCTACATCCCCCGCATGGTGAACCCGGTCCCCCACAACGAGGACGGCACCGGCGGCGGACACCTCTACATGCCCTGGTGGCTCGACAACAAGAAGCTCGACTTCCCCCGGGGCTATCACATCGAGGTGTGGGGCGGGCTCTATCAGCCCAGCTACGGCTTCATGGGCGGGATCCAGAGCTATCCCGAGGGCGGCGGGTACGGCAAGACGCTCAAGGATCAGTACCGGAAATACTACGGCGCCACGATCGGGTTCTCCGGTCGGGGCGAGATGGTCCCCAACGACGACTCGTATTGCGAGATCGACCCCAGGGTGGTCGACCGGTGGGGGATTCCGGTCCTTCGCTTCCACTGGAAGTGGACCGACCACGAGTACAAACAGGTGAAGCACATGCAGGAGACTTTCCGGGCCCTGATCGCGGAGATGGGCGGCCAGGTCTTCGACGACATGCCGTCAGCCGAGGACGGGTACGGCATCGCCAGCGGCGGGAGCATCATCCACGAGCTGGGGACGGTGCGTATGGGGAACGACCCGAAGACATCGGCCCTCAACAAGTACAGCCAGGCCCACGAGGTAAAGAATCTGTTCGTCACTGACGGCGGCCCCTTCGTTTCCCAGGCGGACAAGAATCCCACCTGGACCATCCTCGCGCTGTCCATGCGGACCAGCGAGTACATCATTGCGCAGAAGCGAGCAAACAATTTGTAATGGCATATGGCATATAGCTTATGGCAGTGACAGGCGGAGTGTGACGTCTCTCGGTACTGCCATACGCCATATGCCATACGCTCTCAAATCAACGTAGGAGTCCGATATGGCTGATATGACCCGCCGCGACATCGTCGGCATGCTGGCGCTGACCCCGCTCTCTACCGTGCTCAAGTGGCCGCCCGGCGCGGTCCGCCGCGCCCGCGAAGCCGTGGTCGAAGCTCAGCGGAACGCCGCGCTCACCGGCCAGGCCTACGCGCCAACGTTCTTCTCGCCCCACGAGTTCGACACCGTGAAGCTGCTGGCCGATCTCATCATCCCCGCCGACGAACGCTCCGGCAGCGCGACCGATGCGGGCGCGCCCGAGTTCATGGACTTCATCCTCACCACCTACCCCGACAACCAGGGGGCGGTCCGGGGCGGCCTCGCCTGGATCGACAACGAGTGCCGGGACCGCTACGGCCAGCCGTTCCTGACCTGCTCGGGGACCCAGCGCGCCGCCCTGCTCGACGAGATCGCATGGCCCGCCAAGGCGAAGCCGGAATTGAGCCATGGGGTGGCCTTCTTCAACCGGTTCCGCGACATGACGGCGTCGGCGTTTTTCTCCAGCAAGCTCGGCGTGGAGGATCTCCAGTACAAAGGCAATACCTTTGTCCCGGAGTGGAAGGGTTGCCCGCCCGAAGCCCTCAACAAGCTGGGCGTCCACTACTCGGAGTAAACCAAGAGATGCAGAGAACATATCCTCACGAAAACCGCGAATCGTACGAAGACCACAAACAAGCAATAAACGCTCATTGTTCCGTGGCTTTCGTGGGATTTCGCGGCTTTCGTGAGGAATAACAACCGCCTGATCTCTCCTACCCTACCCCACTCATGAGCAAGAAACGACTCGGCGTTGGTTTTATCGGGAGCGGATTTAATACCCGTTTCCACCTCCAGGCCTTCCAGGGCGTGCGCGATGCGGACGTGCTGGGCATCTGGAGTCCCAACCCGAAGCGCGCGGGCGATACCGCGAACTTCGCGCGCCAGCTCGACGTCGGCCCGGCCCGGGCCTATCGCTCGATCGCCGAGATGGTGGCCGACCCGGCGATCGACGCCCTCTGGCTCTGCGGGCCCAACCAGGCCCGGATCGAAAACGTGGAAGAGATCGTGGACACGATCAAGCGGGGCCGGGGCGAGCTGAAGGGTCTCGCCAGCGAGAAACCGCTGGCCAGGAATGTCGAAGAAGCCAAACAGGTGGTGAAGCTGGTCAATAGCGTGGGTCTCCAGACCGGCTACCTGGAGAACCAGCTGTTTTCGCCCGGCGTCACCCGGGGCCGTGATCTCATCTGGGCCCGGGGCGCCGCGCTCACTGGGCGCCCCTACCTGGCCCGCGCCGCCGAGGAACACAGCGGTCCTCACATGCCGTGGTTCTGGCAGGGACGGCTGCAGGGCGGCGGTGTCCTCAACGACATGATGTGCCACTCGGTCGAGGTCGTCCGCTTCCTGCTCACCAAGCCGGGCGATGATCGCGCCGCCATCCGTCCCGTCCGCCTCTCGGCCCGCATCGCCAGTCTCAAGTGGTCGCGGCCGGAATATGCCCGGCGGCTGGCCCGCACGATGGGCAAGGAAGTGGATTACCTCAAGCGCCCCTCGGAGGACTTCGCCAGCGTCTCCATCGAGTTCGAGGACAGGAACGGACTTCCATTGATCGGCGAGGCCACCACGTCATGGAGCTTCGTGGGCGCCGGCCTCCGGCTCTCCGGCGAGCTGTTGGGGCCCGAGTATTCCATGACCTGGAATACGCTGGAGAGCGAGCTCAAGCTGTTTTTCAGCCGGGAGGTCAAGGGCAAGTCCGGCGAGGATCTGGTCGAAAAGCAGAATGCGGAAATGGGGCTCATGCCGGTGGTTCCCAACGAACCCGCCGCCTACGGCTACGAGGCCGAGGACCGGCACTTTGTACGGGTGTTCCTGAAGGGCGAGAAGCCGCTCCTGACGTTCGCGGATGGGCTGGAAGTGGTGAAGATCCTGATGGCCGCGTACATGGCGGCGGAGTCGGGGAGAACGATCGAGTTTCCGCCCCGCGGCCTCGACAAGTTCCGGCCCGCGGTGGCCAAAGGAATGTGGCGGCCTTGAATCGTTTTCCGCGACTCACGTCGCTGCTCGGCACAACGTCGCCTGAAGGCGACTACAGCCACTGACTCTCGGTTGCTCTAACCACGCATACTTCCGCAGCTCGATGAAGGGCGGAAATCAGGCTCCGAACGGCTTCCGAAAACCCAAGCCTCTCGATATTCTCCATTTTCAATTCGCAGATTAAAGCGATCTAGCCCATAGGAGTCGCCGTAAGGCGACGATGTGCCGAGCAGCGACGGAAGTCGCGGTAAGGCTGGAGCCGTTCCGCGCGCGTTCGGCGAGTTCCGCGGGGAGCTGTTGCTGTTTGTCAGCGGGTCCCGGTGCGCATGCAGCAGCGCATCCGGCCCTGCTGCATCGGGCGGAAGTTCACGTCCAGGATCTGCAACCGCTCGAGATGCGGTCCCAGCCGGGCCAGGAAGTCCTGGTAATTCTTCCGCTCCGGCGGGCTCCACACCACTTCCGCCAGGGCTGACGTCCGGGGGTACGCCATGTACTCCACTTCCTTGGGCGTCTTCAGGTATTCGGACCAGAGCTGGCCCTGGGCGCCCAGGATGTGTTTCCTGAATTCAGGCTGCAGGTCGGGCGGCATCGGATCGAACGCATAGACCGAGTCGAGCGGCAGGAACCCGCCGATCGCCAGCGGTTCGTTCAGCAGGTCGCGACCCTGGTAATAGTCGAAATAGGTGTTGCTGGTCGGTGCCATGACGACGTCGTGTCCCGCCCGGGCCGCCGCGATGCCGCCGCTCATCCCCCGCCACGACATCACCGCCGCATTCTCCGCCAGCCCGCCTTCGAGGATCTCGTCCCACCCGATCAGGCGCCGCCCCCGCTGGTTGAGAAACCGGTCCATCTGCCGGATGAACCAGCTCTGCATCTCTTCCTCGTTGTGCAGGTGGAGCCGCCGGATCCTGGCCTGGACCTGGGGACTGGCCCGCCACTGGTTTTTGATCGCCTCGTCGCCGCCGACGTGCATGAACGCGCCGGGGAAAAGCCCCATGACCTCGGTCAGCACGTCCTGCATGAAGGTGACGGCGCTGTCGCTGGGATTGAGGATGTATTCGCTCACGCCCCAGGCCGTCAGCACGTCGATCGAGTCGCCTTTGACACCGAGCCAGGGATAGGCGGCAATCGCGGCCTGCGCGTGGCCCGGCATTTCAATTTCGGGGACAATGGTGACGAAGCGGTCCTCGGCGTAGGCGACGATCTCCCGGATATCGTCCTGGGTATAGAACCCGCCGTGCCGGACGCCGTCGAAGTTCTGCCGGTCCGGGTCGGAGGAGAACCGCCCGATCATGCTCTCCCGCCGCCAGGCGCCGATCTCGGTGAGCCGGGGATAACGCTTGATCTCGATCCGCCAGCCCTGGTCGTCGGTGAGGTGCCAGTGGAACCGGTTCATCTTGTGCAGGGCCAGCAGGTCGATGTACTTCTTGACGAACTCCTTGGGCATGAAGTGGCGGCACACATCGAGATGGGCGCCGCGCCAGCTGAAGCGGGGGTAGTCCTCGATCGTCACCGCGGGAGCGCTCCACCGCGGCGTGCCGACCACCGCGTCCCGGAAGATGGCCGGCGGAAACAGCTGGCGCAGGGTCTGGATGCCATAAAACAGCCCCGCCCTCTCCGGAGCCATGATCACGATCCGCTCCGACTCCACCACCAGCCGGTATCCTTCCGGCCCCAGCCGGGAGAGCGACGGGTCGATGTGCAGAATGATGATCTTCGCGGTGAGCGTCCCCGGCGTCGTCACCGGCAACTCGATCCCGGTGGCCGGCTCCAGGTACCCGGCCAGCTGGTAGCCGAGCGTAAAGGTGGCGCTGTCCGTCCAGATCATGGTGCCGGGCGTGAGAACGAATTCCCCGGTTCCCCGGGTGATGCTGACCGGTTCCGGGATGATCGAGATCGGAAGTGTATCGGCCGGCGGACTGGTGAGTACGATCAATGCTAACGTAATAATCATTCTGGACCGGTGAAATCGTTTTCCATGTTGAACCCGGCAACAACGCCTCGCGGCGGACGCGGTGAAGCGCGGAAGCCGCGGCGAACAGCAACTGCTGTACGACTTCTTGAGAGTTCTAGTTGTTGTTGTTTTGCCGCGGTCACCGCCGGACCTCCGCGGCCGCCGCGAGGAGCTGTTGCGTATCCCACTCTATCTGGTTGCCGGTGAAGGATTCCCCAACCTGGGTCGGAACGCGAGCGCGAAGACCAGCAGGATCATCGCCGCGCCGGCCGCCGGCACCAGCCAGATCGAGTGCCAGTTGTGGGCGCCCGCGGGATCGGTGAAGTGCTGCACCACGCGCCCCGATACGAACGCCCCGATGAAATACCCCAATCCATTGGTCACGAAGTTGAGGAAACCCTGCGCCGCGGCGCGGATGCGGGGACCGGCCTGCTCGTCGGTGTAGATCTGGCCACTCACGAAGAAGAAGTCATAGCACACCCCGTGCAGCAGGATGCCCGCCAGGATCAGCCACATACCGCTGCCCGCGTTGCCGTAGCCGAACGCGACATAGCGCAGCGCCCACGCCAGCATGCCGGTCAGCATGATGACCTTGATCCCATAACGGCGGAGCAGGAACGGCAGCGCCAGCATGAACGCGATCTCCGACATCTGCCCGAAAGTCTGGATGAAGGCGGCATCCTTCACCTTGATCTCGTTCAGGAAGGGGTTGGCCCAGGTGTAGTAGAACTGGAGCGGAATGCAGAGCAGGAACGAGCCCAGCACGAAGATCAGGAAGGAGCGATCCTTGAGCAGCTGCAGGGCATCGAGCCCCAGGGCGTCGCGGGCGCTGAACGGCGTGCCGGCCGCCTTGGGCGGCGTATGGGGCAGCGCGAAGGAGTAGAGGCCCATCACGATCGACGCCCCGGCGCAGAGTTTCATCGGCGTTGCCAGCGCGTCGGCGTGGAGCACCTTGCCCACCACGATGCCGGCGACGATCCAGCCGATCGTCCCCAGCACCCGGATCAGCGGAAAGTCCCGGGCCGGATCGGAGACATGGTGAAACGCCACGGCATTAGTGAGCGAGAGGGTCGGCATGTAGCAGAGCGCGTAGAGAATCAGGACGGGATAGAACGTGGTGAACGTGGTGCGGGTCGAGACGTACCACATGATGACGCCGCCGGCCAGGTGCAGAATCGCCAGCAGTTTCTCGGAGGCGAAGAACCGGTCTGCCACGATCCCGATGAAAAACGGCGACACCAGGGCCGCGATCGCGGTGGCGCCGTAGGCCAGGCCCACCTGCTGGCCGGTGAACTTCAGGGTCTCGGTCAGGTAGGTGCCCATGGTGACGAACCACGATCCCCAGATGAAGTACTGGAGGAACATCATCACCGAGAGCCGGAAGCGGGAATCATTCATCGGCATCCACCGCTGGAGGTAGACTGGAACGCTGGGAGTGGGTGAGCCCGAAAGGCGCACCAACAATAGGGGAAAGCGACTTCCAGCGAAAGGCCGCGGTCACCGCGCTTCTTCGCGGCCTTCGCGAGGAGCTTCTTGTCATCCGACTTGGTCCGGTGCCCTTCCATCCCGAAAGAAAGCCCGAAGGTTTCCAACGGCCTTTAGCCCCATAGCTACTCGCGTCGCCAGTGTCGCGCTGCCCAGGTGGGGAAGCAGGACGACGTTTTCCCGGCCCAGCAGCCCGGCCGGCACCCGGGGCTCATGCTCGTAGACGTCGAGGGCCGCGCCGGCGATCCACTGTTCGTCCAGGGCCCGTACCAGGTCGCGCTCATCCACGATATCTCCCCGGGCGGTGTTGATGAGAAACGCGCTGGGCTTCATGAGCCGCAGCCGCTCGGCACGGACCAGGTGAAACGTCGCGGGGCTGGCCGGGCAATGGAGCGACACGAAGTCAGATTCGGCCAGCACGCCCTCGATGCTGCCCAGCTGGGTGACGCCGAGCTCGGCCGCTTCGGCCGCCGCAATGGGGTGCGGCGTATAACCCAGCACCTTCATGCCAAACCCGGCATGCGCCCGCCGGGCAACCGCGCGCCCAATCCGGCCCAGGCCGATGATGCCCAGGGTCTGGCCCGAGACGTCGGCGCCCATCATGTGGGTCGGCCCCCAGGAGGTCCACTTGCCGGAGCGGACTTCCCGCTCCCCTTCCCCGGCACGCCGGGCGACCATCAGGATCAGGGCCATGGCCAGGTCGGCCGTCGTCTCGGTGAGAACGCCAGGCGTGTTGCTGACCACGAGACCCCGCCGGGTCGCCTCGGCGATATCGATGTGATTGTAACCGACGCCGAAATTGGCCAGGATCCGGCAGCGCCGCGGCTCCGAAGCGAGGACCGCAGAGGTCAGCCGGTCAGTGACCGTGCACAGCACGCCGTCGGCCTCCCGCAGCGCCTGCTGCAACTCGGCCTCGGAGAACTGGTGATCGTCGGCATTGAGGATTGCGTCGAAATCCCGGGCCAGCTCGCGTTCCACTGGCTCCGGCAACCGCCGGGTTGCGATGACGCGGGGAAGTGGCATCGGACGCTAGATTCCAATCATGGCCGAATCAGGTCGGGAGCTGGCGGAACAGATCTATCGGGCGGCCGTGGCCGGAGCAGATCCGGCGGTGCGGGTCGGTCGAGCGCTGGACCCGGGTCAGTACACCGGGCAGCGAACCTTCCTGACCGGCCTGGGCAAGGCGGCGCGCGCCATGACCTCCGCCGCGCTGGAAATCATTGGCGATGGCCGGTCGGGCGCGGAGGCCCGACCTACCCTCGTCGTCGACGGCGAATCCGGCGACCACCCGGTGCCCGGGCTGCGCTCGGAGCGAGCCGCTGACGCCCTCGGCGCATTTCTCTCTCGAATACATCCGAACGATCGCGTCCTGGTGCTGCTCTCCGGCGGCACCAGCAGTCTCATCGCCGCCCCGGTCGACGGGATTTCCCGGGACGACCTCACCCGCCTCTTCGAGTTGCTGCTCCGCTCCGGCCTCGACATTCACCAGGCGAACCTGGTCCGCAAGCGTTTCTGTCGCTGGGGCGCCGGCCGGTTGGCCGAACGAATCGCCGGGGCTACGGTGCGGGTGCTCGCGATCTCGGACGTCTCGGGCGACCGGCTCGAGAGCATCGGTTCGGGCCCCTGTGTACCGGATCCTGCCCGGGCCGAGGATGTCATCGCCGTGCTTCAAGAAGCGAAACTCTGGCTCCGGGTGCCGGCCAGCGTTCGATCGGTACTGGAGGACACCCGGCTGGGTGGACGATCCGAAACTCCGAAACCCGGAGATCCGGCGTTCGCGCGAGTCACCCATACAGTCATCGCGAACAATACCACCGCACTGGACGCCGCCGAGGTGGAGGCCGGTCGATTGGGACTCACGGCGCTTCGGCTACGGCACCCTGATGATGAGCAAAGCCCCGAGATTTCCGGTGAAGCCCGAGCGGCAGGGCAAGCGATCGCGCGGGCCACCCGCGGCCTCAGGGCCTCCTCCTGTCTCCTGTTCGGTGGGGAAACCACCGTTACGCTCTCCGATGCTTCGGGCCAGGGAGGCCGGTGCCAGGAGCTGGCCCTGGCGGCTGCCCTGGAGCTGGAGGAGCTGGGCCTGAACGACATCACATTGCTGGCAGCGGGAACCGATGGAAGGGACGGTCCGACTGACGCCGCCGGCGCTGTCGTAGACGGAAACACGGCCCAGCTCATTCGTGCCGCCGGAATCGATCCCGTCAGATGTCTCCAACAGCACGACGCGTACCCTGCCCTGGACGCCGTTGGTGGCTTGCTCCGCATCGGACCGACCGGGACCAACGTTCGGGATGTGGTCGTTGCGATTCGAACGGCTGGTTAGCCCTGCAAAAGCTCCTCGCGGTGACCGCGGAGCACACGCGGTGGACGCGGTACCACAAGAAGTCACAATTTCATGCAGCAACCTACGCTGTTGCTTTTCACCGCGGCCGCCGCGCTGCACCGCGTTCTCCGCGAGGAGCTTTTACAAGACTGGAATCCATCTACTATGGATGCAGATCCGCTGCCGGCTTGAAATCCGTCCCCAGTATCACGCTCACATCCACCCGCCGAAGCGTATCCTGCTCTACCCGGACTTTCCCGGCGCCCAGCGCCTTGGCCACGACCGAGCCGGCCCCGTCGTTCCC
>DASYPP010000059.1:0-2252 GCA_036006525.1 Gemmatimonadales bacterium | reverse complement strand
GTCGCCGGCCTGCTGGTGATCGCGGCCGGGGTCTATGAGTTCACCCGGGTCAAGCGCGAGTCCCGGCGGCGTTGCCGGGAGCGGGCCGGCTCGGGCCTGGCATTCGGGCTCTCCTGCGCCGGCTCCAGCATCGGCCTCATGGTGATGCTGGTCGCACTTGGCGTGATGAGCATTCCCTGGATGGTTCTCATCGCACTCCTCGTGCTGGCCCAGAAACTGTTTCCCGCCCGAGCGGCGGTCGATGTGCCCGTGGCGCTGGCGATCGTCGCCCTGGGAGTCCTGATCCTGATCGCACCGTCGGTCGTCCCCGGCATCATGCCATCAATGTCATCAATGTGAATGGAGAGATTCATGCCCGACCATAAGACTGGAACCCGTGAGGAGTGGCTGAAGGCCCGGCTCGAGTTGCTGAAGGAAGAAAAAGCCTTGACCCACAAGAGCGATGAGCTGGCGCAGCGGCGGCAGGACCTGCCCTGGGTTCGAGTGGAAAAGGAATACCAGTTCGACACCGACGAGGGGCGAACCAATCTCGCCGGCCTGTTCCGGGGGCGCTCCCAGCTCCTGATCTACCACTTCATGTTCGGCCCCGACTACACCGCCGGGTGCCCGGCCTGCTCGGCGATCGCGGACGGCTTCGACGGGTCCGTGATTCATCTTGCCAACCACGACGTCACCCTGGGCGCCATCTCACTGGCGCCGCTGGCGAAGATCCAGGGCTACAAGAAGCGGATGGGGTGGAGCTTCCCCTGGGCGTCTTCGGCCGGCAGCGATTTCAACTACGACTGGAACGTGTCCTGGACCGAGGCCCAGCAGAAGGCGCACGACGTGGAGTACAACTTCGTGAACGCCGGACATGCCTCCAAGCGGGACATCAAGGAGATGGAAACCCCGCCGGAAGGCGCCAAGATCGCGGCGTCCGTGGGTGTGGACTGGGCAGCCTACACCCGCCAGGGCCCCGGGATAAGCGCGTTCGTGCTGGACCAGGGCGTGGTCTATCATACCTACTCGGCATTCGCCCGCGGGGTGGACGGGCTCTGGTCGCTCTACCAGTGGCTGGACCGGGCGCCCAGGGGACGAAATGAGACCGGTTGGTGGTTCCGCCGTCACGACGAGTACCCGGTCAAGATATGAGCACCGACCGGATCGAAACCCGCATCGAGGTCACGGCGACCCGCGCCAGGGTCTGGCGCGCGCTCGCCGATGCGGAAGAGTTCGGCCGCTGGTTCGGGATGAAGCTGGACGGAGCGTTCGCCGTGGGCCGGACCGTGAAGGGTCGGCTCACCAGCAAGAGCCACGAGAACGTGACCCTGGAATTCGAGATTGTCGCGCTGGAGCCGGAGCGCTACTTCGCGTATCGCTGGCACCCCTACGCCATGGATCCCAAGGTGGACTACAGCAAGGAACCCACCACGCTGGTGGAGTTCCGGCTGGAGGAGATCGCCGGCGGCACCGCGGTGATCATCGTGGAATCCGGGTTCGACCGGATCCCGCTCAGCCGCCGAGCGGAGGCGTTCCGGATGAACACCCAGGGGTGGGCAGGACAGTCGAAGAAACTGGCGAGCTATGTCAGCTAGTCGCGGCGGACCGGCGCTCCAGGCGCCGACGGCCGCTCCGCTCTTCGCGGCACTGGGCGATGCCACCCGGCTGGGTCTCTTGCGCCGGTTGTCGGCGGACGGGCCGCTCTCGATCGCGCGGTTAAGCGAGGGCACCGGCGTCACCCGCCAGGCCATCACTCGTCACCTGCAGACACTGGAAACCGCGGGCCTGGTGCGCGATGTCCGGCGCGGGAGGGAGCGGGTGTTTGAGCTGGAAGTGAAGCGACTGGAAAAGGCCCGGCAGTATCTCGACCAGGTGGCGATACAATGGGAGGCGGCGGCGCAGCGACTGAAGGCGTTTGTGGAGGGCGAGTAGGCGGTCGCTGCCCGGCACACCGTCGCCTGTCGGCTTCCGGGACTCCCGTCCTGCTCGGCACACCGTCGCCTGTCGGCGCCTATGGATGGTTGGACTTTCCTGTCGCCGGACCAGGCCGATCTCACCATTGGAGTCGCCGGAGGCGACGCTGTGCCGAGCAGCGACGGAAGTCGCGGTGCGGTGAGCCCCGATCGCCGGTTCCCTCTCTACTGCAGCAATCGATCGTACCGCGGATTCCCCTTCAGCTCGGCAAACGTGGGATCCACTCGCAGCCACCCCGGTGAGAGATAGTACGGCATGGTGAGCAGCGGCTCCAGCATGTCGAGTGCTTTCTCCGGTTC
>DASYPP010000058.1:0-44711 GCA_036006525.1 Gemmatimonadales bacterium | reverse complement strand
CCGTTCACCGAGACGAGCTGGTCCCCGGTGTGGAGACCCGCCTTGGCCCAGATGCTCTCCGGATCGCCTATTCCCAAGCCCACGGTGGAATCCGGTCGGGGCGAGGCCCAGATCCGGAGATCGGGCTGGAGCTTGTTGTCCCATTGCGCGGGATTCCAGGTAACCCGGGTCCGGAGGCCGGCCAGGGCGAGATAGCGATCGAAATCCATCGGATGGCCACCGCTCCGGACGTACCCGTCGAAGAAGGGGGTGACGTCGCAGCGGCAAACGTCTTCCACCGCGCGCTCCACGTCCCGGCCCGCAAACCCCCGGTCGCCAGAATACCGCTCCAGCATGAGCCGCATGACGTCATCCATGGAGCGGGTGCCGTGAGTCGCATCCCGAATGAGGAGATCCAGCATCGTCCCCAGTAGCTCGCCCTGGAGATGGGTGCTGGCCGAGTAGTCGCCGAGGGCACCGGGTGCCGCATTGTAAGCAACGGCGGAAACCGACTCGGCGGAGAACCGGGAGTTGCCGGACGCTTCGAGATACCGGGCAATCAGGCCTTCGAGGTGCTCGCTGCGGGTCTGCCGGGCAGGTAGGCCGGCCCGCCGCAGCAGCAGGTCGGCATAGAACATGGTCAACCCTTCACTGAACCAGAGGCCGTAGACCGGCGGCTGAGTCCGGTAGCTGACGGCCCGGTACTCGACCGGCCGAATCCGCATCAGGTTCCAGGTATGGAAGAATTCGTGGGACGTTTCTTCCAGTACGTCGGACATGTCTTTGGCCAGGTCCGCACTGGGCGCTCCCAAGGTCACCGAGTTGGGATGCTCCAGCGCCCCGTAGGATCCATCCTGATATAGGAAGGTGTATTCGCGATACGGCGGCCGCCCGAAGAGGGCGACGGCTTGCCGCACCATCGCCTCGAGGGCCCCGACGAATGCGCTGGTGTCGAACGGGGTCGCGTTGGGGAGGGCCCAGTAGACCACGCTGTGGGGGACCGCGTCCACCGCGAAGCGCCATCTATGCAGCTGCCCCACCAGGATCGGCGATTCGACCAATACGTCGACGGTCGGCGCAAAGAAGGTCCGGGGATCCGCGGTTGGCTCGAGGCCGGTCGCGATTCCCCAGCTGGCCGGGATGTCCAGGGTGACATGCGCCGGTGCCAGCTCCGAGCCCAGGATGTACATGAACGCGTGCAGGTCGCCCGTCAGTCCGCCGGTCGGCGAAAGGAACGGGCGCCAGGCTCCCCGCGGCGGCGGCGGCCCCGAGGGCAGTTGAATCCGGTAGCGGACGACGGCCGATCCGCCAGGGGCAATCACCCGCCAGACCGAACTGTCTTCCCGCACGATGGTCGCGGTGCCCGCGACCGAGTCGATCCGAAGGTCGCGGACAAACCGCCAGTAGCGGTCGTCGTACTCCGGGTGAGCGGCCATCGCGAGGCGGAACGTGTCTGGCAGGTTCTTCAAATGCATCGCGACGCTCCAGCCCGAGAGGTCGGCCGAGTCGATCTTGAGCGTGTAACTCACAATGGGCTGCGACCGGGCGAAGCGGAGCTCGAAGGCATCGCTGTAGTGCTGGTAGGGATTCTGCGCCAGCGCCGGCGAGGGCAGCAGGGCAAGCAGGAGAGCGGTAACGGTGAATCGAGGCATGGTGGCCCTTAGACAAGGAAATCGGGCGTGGTCGAGTGAAGCACTGGGGCGCGAATCTAAGATACCGCTCGGCCCTTTCCGGTTTGAAGACTGCTGCTGGATCCGTGTGCATGCATTGGTCCCCGCGCCGAAACGTGGGTTCTAGGCGCTTTACCGCAGGGAGCGCAGGGAATCGCAGGGCACAGCAAATAGTCCGTACATGAATGCTTCTCTTTGTCCGAAGGGCTCAGGCCGTCCTGCGCTCCCTGCTTCCCTGCGTTCCCCGCGGTAAAGCGCACCGAAGCTATCCCTAAATGAATGCTCCAGCCCGCACGCCGGAGGCTTCCCCGCTGGCGCCCCTTCCTCTCGCTCGTACATTCCCATCTCCAGATGCCCCATTTTGACAACTCCCTGACGATACCCCGGGACATGCAAATGATGCCCAGCAGTATCATCACCCGATGGCTGACCTGCCTGGCCCTCTTTGCCGGCCGGCTCCACGCCCAGGCACCGGCGTCTCCCGTCCCCCTCCCGGAGCACCCGCGCCCCGACTTCGAGCGCTCGGAGTGGCTGAACCTGAACGGCCGCTGGCGATTCGCCTTCGATTCGGCTGACCAGGGTGAGCGGGCCGGCTGGGCCAAGGGCACCTTGCCGGGCGAACGACAGATCCTGGTGCCGTTCTCCTGGGGCGCGCCGCTCTCCGGTGTCCCCGACAGTGGAGACATCGGTTGGTACGCGCGCTCGGTTACCGTGCCGGAGAACTGGAGCGGCCGGCGGGTGTTCGTAGTGTTCGGTGCCGTCGATTGGCGCACGACGGTCTGGCTCGATGGCACCAAACTGGGCGAACACCAGGGCGGTTACACGCCGTTCGCGTTTGAGCTGACGCCCTTTCTTCACCCCGGACAGTCGCAGCGGCTGGTGCTCCGGGTGGACGACACGCCCCATCCCTTCAAGCTGGAGGGTAAACAGGGCTACGGACCGGCGCGCGGCATGTGGCAGACGGTGTACCTGGAGGCGCGGGGCTCCGATCCACTGGAAGCCGTGCACTTCACACCGAAGCCGGACCTCGCGGGCGTGGGCGTGGATGTCCGGTTACTGGAGCCCGCGCCCCGGGACCTCACGCTCCGGCTGAGCTTCACTAACCGCCCGGGTCAGCCGGTCGTCACCCGGCGCATTCGCCGCGGCGCCACGACGGCTCACATCGACGTGCCACTCCCCAATGCCCATCGCTGGTCGCTGGAGGACCCGTTCCTGCACCAGGTGTCAATGAACCTCACCGGCGACAGCATCGCCGAGGACCGGGTGACCACCTATTTCGGCATGCGTACCATCACGGTGGTCAATCTGCCCGGGACCACGACTCCCTATGTTGCGATCAATGGCGTTCCCGTCTTCCTCCAACTTACGCTGGACCAGGCCTATCACCCCGAGGGCTTCTACACTTTCCCCACCGACAGCGCGCTCCGGGAGGAAGTCTTGCGTCCTCGCCAGATCGGGCTGACCGGTCTCCGGGAGCACATCAAGGTCGAATCGCCCCGAAAGCTCTACTGGGCCGACCGGTTGGGCGTCCTCATCATGGCCGACGTCCCCAACTGGTGGGGACCGCCCGATTCCGCCGCCTTTCATGAGCACGACGTGGCGCTCCGCGGCATGATCGATCGCGATTACAACCATCCCGCGGTATTTGCCTGGGTGTTGTTCAACGAAGGCTGGGGACTGCTGACCAAAGACGGCGACCAGGAACACTACCTGCCGGAGACCCAGCGCAGGGTGGCCGCGGACTATCGACTGGCCCGGTCGCTCGATTCGACTCGCCTGGTGGAGGACAACTCCCCCTGCTGCGGCTGGAAGCACACCGAGACCGACCTCAACTCCTGGCACGAATACCTGCCCGGCTGGCGCTGGGAGAACTACGTCAGCCGGATCAGCGACAGCACCTTCCCGGGCTCGACCTGGAACTTTGAATCACCCTGGCGCCAGGGCCATCAGCCGATGCTCAACTCGGAGTTCGGGAACGTCTGGGGCTACGAAGGCAGTACCGGGGATGTGGACTGGAGCTGGGACTATCATCGCGCCATCAACGCCTTCCGCAGGAATCCCAGGCTCGCCGGCTGGCTGTATACCGAGCACCATGACGTGATCAACGAGTGGAACGGGTACTGGCGCTTCGACCGCTCATGGAAGGAGACCGGCCTGGGCGGGATGGTCGAGGGCATGTCGCTCCGCGACCTGCATGCCCCGATCTATCTCGTCGTGGGCGACTCCGAGCTGGCCCACCCGGTGCAGCCTGGCGAACGGGTGGACGTTCCACTCTATGCCTCATTCCTCAGCGGGGGATCGTCGGATTCGCTCACCCTGCGGGCAGAGCTGCGCGGGTGGAACGCGTTGGGTGAAGAACGAGTGTATTCGTCCTCCAGCGAGCAGGTGCCCTACCACCCGTGGATGACCGGGCCCCTGCCGCCGCTATCGGTCACCATGCCGAACGAGCCGGCCGTGCTGGTGCTCGCGACGCAGTTGGTCGATCGCGCCGGCACGGTGCTGCAGCGCAACTTCACGACGTTCACCGTCCTGGGCGATCTTCCGGCCACTGTCACCCTCGCCAACGGAAGCAGGGCCCGGGTGGCGCGGGTACCCGCGGCCCAGGCGAGCGACGGCCACTGGTCGCTTAAGCAATGGACGGTGCTGGGCGAGAAGTTGAACGGAGCCGGCAGCGGGTTTTTCGAGTACCACATTCCCTGGCCCGCCGGGCTCGATGCCCGCGGCGTCAACGGCGCGACCTTCCTGGTGGAAGCCTCAGCCAAGCGGCTCAACGGGAAGGACCGCGACAGCACGATGGCGGACAATGGCGACTACATGCGGGGCGGCGGGTTTCACGACCGGAGCCGCAATCCCAACAGCTACCCCATGACCAGTGCCACGCCGTTCCCCAGCGCGGTGACCATTCGGGTTAACGGATTCCTGGCTGGCCGCTACGAGCTCACGGACGACCCCGCCGATTCTCGCGGGATCCTGAGCTGGCAGGCGCAGCCCCACGATGGCCATCTCCACGAGGCCGGATCCTACGGACAATTGCTCCGGGTGGCCCTGCCCGCCGAGGCCGTCGCCGAAGCGGCCCGCGCAGGTGAAGTGGTGATCAGACTGGAGGTGGATGAGTCGCTGCCCGGCGGGCTCGCGATCTACGGCGCGCATTTCGGGCGGTATCCGCTGGATCCGACTGTTGTGTTTGTGCTCAAGTAAGTCATCGCATTTTGACCCAGGTGCGCGTGCGTTCGGATTCTCTCACGCGACCTTTCGATGGGCTTCACCGCCGAGGACCGCCGAGAGCAAAGCAAGGCGCACAGAGGACAACTATCAGCAATAAACACGTATCATTTGGACTGCAGTCCTCGGCGCCCCTTGCTTTACGCTTTGCGTTCCTCGGCGGTAAAGCGCATCGAAGCCAGAACCACTGTACGACATTTCCGCCCACGGTCACGTTCTTGCTTACCTTAGGACAACGATGGTGGTGTGTCCCGGATCACACTATGATCCGATTCGTTCGCCTAGTTTGGCGGGGTCACCCCACCAGGACACAACCATGAGACCCACCATTGCTGGCGTCAGCCTGCATAAAGAAGCTGCGATGTCGTTCCTCCAGTTCGCTTCCTCGGGCCGGGTGCGCGAGGCATTCGACGCCTTCGTGGCAACGGACTTCCGGCATCACAATCCGCATTTCCCTGGTGACGCCCGATCGCTCATTGTCGCCATGGAAGTAAATGCGCAGGAGCATCCCCAGAAGACTCTGCAGATCGAGCACGCCATGGAGGAGGGGGACCTGGTCGTGGTGCACTCGCGGGTACGGCTCAAACTCGGCGCACCCGAGATCGCCCTGGTGCACATTTTCCGCTTCGAAGATGACCGCGTCGCCGAGTTGTGGGATATTGCCGAACCGGTTCCCCCGGACTCGCCCAACGAGAACGGGATGTTCTGAGCCTGACGGTAAAAACCGCATAGCGTGTATAAGACCACCCTCCGCCGCTAGCGGGGCGCTTCACCGCGGGGGGGGGCGCAGGGGGGCAGAAACAGCACGCAGGGGAAACAGCAATTCGATTCAGTTAGTCATGATAGCTGTTGACTGCGATCCCTGCTTCCCTGCGTTCCCTGCGGTAATGTGCATCGAAGCCTGAACCTTACCCGGACATCGCTGCCCACACACCCGGATAACCATGCGCGGTCGTCTCGCTGGATCCCACTGTCCGGTTCATGTTGTGGTAGTGCGTTCCGACGGCTTCCCTTGGGCAGTCACCGTTTTCAACTCAGAGGCTCAGAGACTCAGAGAAAAACACCACACACCAAATGGCATAAGGCATATACTAAGATCAGTGCAGGCGGAGGCCGACTGCCCGGTATGCAATCGACCTCGCATCATGAGTTACCAATTACCATACACTCTTTATCATAGGCTATCAGGAGTGCACGATTTCTCTGAGCCTCTGAGTCTCTGAGTTGAAAACGGCAGCCGCCAAAGGAAGCCTGAGGGACCAGTTGATACTGCGCCGTTCATTCTACTCACTCATCGCTCTCCTCCTGCTCTCGTCGCCTCTCCGAGCTCAGGTGCTGGACAAACACGCCCTTCTCACCAGCCAGACCTTCTGGGACAACCGGGACTTCGACTGGTTTGCCGCGCGGATCCCCGCCTTCGACTCCCCCGACTCCGCGATCAACACGACCTACTACTACCGCTGGGAGCTGGTCACCAAGCACCTCACCTATGGTGCCCCCGGGACCGGCTACACCTTCACCGAGTTCATGGACCGCCCCTTCTGGTCCGGCGCCTACGGCGCGATCAGCTGTCCCCTGGGCCACCAGATGGAGGAGATCAGATGGCTCAATGACCGGAGGATCATCGAGGACTTCGCCCGCTACTGGTTCGAGGCGCCGGGCGCCCAGCCCCGCAGCTACAGCAACTGGTACAGCGCGGCGGCCTGGGAGACCTACCAGGTACTCGGCGACAGCGGCTTCCTCCACCGGCTCCTTCCTCATATGAAGCGGCAGTATGCCGGCTGGATGGCGGAGCACTGGGACCCCGGCCACAAGATGTTCCGCTGGGACGGCCTGCATGACGGTATGGAGCGGAATATCAACAGCCGGCAGACCGACGACTTCGACGAAGGCGCCGAGGGGTACCGTCCGACCCTCAATACCTATTTGTTCGCGGATGCGGTAGCGATCGCGAATGCCTCCGCGCTGTTCGGTGATTCAGCGACCGCCCGGGATTTCGCCGGCCGCGCCGAGTCACTGCGGCAAAGGGTGGAGCAGGAATTGTGGGATCAGCGGCGCGGCTTCTTCCTCCACCAGTTCGCCCATGACGACAAGGATGGGGTCAGGGCGCTCACCCGCACCTACGATAGCGGCCGCTACGCCGGCGACTCCCACGGTCGAGAGGAGATCGGCTATGTCCCCTGGCAGTTCAACCTGCCGGAGCCCGGCAAGGGGTACGAACGCGCGTGGCGGTTCCTGATGGACACCGAGTATTTCCTGTCTCCGTACGGCCCGACGACCACCGAACGGCACGATCCGCAGTTTTATGTCTCGCCCAAGTGCTGCTGGTGGAGCGGCAACTCGTGGCCCTATGCGACGACCCAGACACTGGTCGCGATGGCGAACCTGCTCAACGGGTACCGGCAGGACGTCGTCAGCGCCGACGATTGGATGACTCTGTTCGGCATCTACACCCGCACCCAGCGCAAAGACGGTCATCCCTACGTCGCCGAGGCGGCGAACCCGGACAACGGTTCGTGGGAAGGGCACGACACGCCGAATCACAGCCCGAACTACTTCCATTCCGGGTATGTCAACCTTGTCATCACCGGCCTGGTGGGATTGCGGCCGCGGGCGGACGACAGCGTGGAAGTGAATCCGCTGGCGCCGCGGGACTGGCCCTGGTTCGCGCTGGACGATGTGTGGTATCACGGGCGGCGACTGGCCGTGCTGTGGGACCGTGACGGCAGCCGGTACGGCCACGGTGCCGGTCTCGTCATTCTCGCCGACAGCCGGGTGATCGCGCGGGCCCCCGCGCTCGGCCGCCTCGTCGCCTCCCTCGGGCCGCCCAACATCACCCCGGTGCCCGCTCGGCTGGTGAACTCCGCGGTGAACAACGGCCCGGGGTCGTACCCCAAGATCACCGCCTCGTATGCCGCAACCGGGCAACCGGCGACGAAGCTGGCAGATGGGAACTACTGGTACACCCAGGCCCCGGCCAACCGCTGGACCACCGTCGGCACCGTGCACACCGAGGACACGGTCACGGTGGATTTCGGAGTGGCGCGAACGATTCAGCGGATCGTGCTGTACCCGCTGGACGATGGAGTGGCTGGCGGCATTCGGGTGCCGGCACGTTACGAGGTCCAGTTGTGGCGTCGCAATCGATGGGTGACCATCCCAAGGCAGCGGCGCGACCCGCTGCATCCCGAAGGACACCGCGCCAATACGGTGTCATTCCCGCCGGTCTCTACCAGTCGGATCCGGGTCGTGCTGGTGCCGCGGCCTGAGTCGACCCTGGGATTGACGGAGATCGAGGCCTGGGGAGACCGCTAGGAGAGATCTTCTTCAAGGTGAGCCTTGCAACATATCCTCACGAAAGCCACGAAACTCCACGAAAGCCACGAACCACTCCCAAGAACCGCTTTATGTCATTGTGAACACTTGCCGTGTCTTCGTGCTTTTCGTGGGATGCCGTGGTTTTCGTGAGGATATTTTGCCGGACTCACCTCCAGGTACCAACCCAGCATGGCGCATGCCTAGTCCGAGGTGCCGAACCGGAAAACAGTGCGAGTGGTATACCGCTCGCCGGGGCGAAGGATGGTTGACGGGAAACCCGGCTGGTTCGGCGAATCGGGAAAGTGCTGGGTCTCCAGGCAGAAGCCATAGCGATGCGCGTACACCCGCCCGCCCTTTCCGTGAATGGTCCCGTCCAGGAAATTCCCGGAATAGAACTGGACTCCGGGTTGGTCGCTGCTGATGTCCATGGTACGGCCGCTCACGGGTTCCACCACCCGCGCGACATGCTGCACTCCGGGACCGCGCTGGTCGAGGACGAAGTTGTGATCGTAGCCCCGACCGAACCGCAGCTGCTCATCGGCCTGCCCGATCCGGGCACCGATCGCGATGGGCGTGCGGAAGTCGAAGGGCGTGCCCGCCACTGTTGGGATCTCGCCGGTGGGAATCAGGGTCGAATCCACCGGGGTGTAGCGGCCGGCATCGAGCTGCAGCACATGATCCAGGATATCGCGCCGGGCATCGCCCGCGAGATTGAAGTAGCTGTGCTGCGACAAGTTGACCGGCGTCGCCATATTGGTCGCGGCCGAGTAGTCTACCACCAGCTCGTCGTGGTCGGTCAGCGTGTAGGTGACCCGCACCTCCAGCCGCCCGGGATATCCCATGTCGCCGTCGGGGCTCACGTGGGTGAAGACCAGCCCCGCCGCCGTGTCGTTCTCGAACGGCGTCGCGTTCCAGATCACCTTGTCGAAGCCCCGGGTGCCGCCGTGCAGGGAATTGGGCCCATTGTTCACCGGCAGCTGGTAAGTCCGGCCATTCAGCGTGAAGCGCCCCTTCGCGATCCGGTTGGCATAGCGGCCGACCACCGCGCCAAAGTAGGGTGGGTCGTGCAGGTATCCAGCGAGATCGTCGAAGCCCAGGACGATATCGTCGAGCCGGCCCTGCCGGTCCCTGGTGCGAAGCGAGGTGATGATGGCGCCGTAGGTGATCACATGCAGCGTCACACCGCTGGCATTGTGAATGGTGTAGCCGTCCACCGGGGTGCCGTCCGGCATGCGGCCGAAGGGCGCTTTTGAGATTCGAGGTGAGATCACGCTCGTACCGGTCGAGGTGTGACGGAGCGACAGGGTGGTGCTGGTGTAGCCGTCGGCATTGGCACCGGCGGACGGGAAGCTCACGTCCACATCGCGCCAGCGATCCGCTTCACGAATCCGAAATCCGTAGGTCCGGCCCGCCTGCCCTTCCAGCGCGACCGTGTACGCCCCTTTCACCAGCCGCTCGCTCAGCACCCGCGGCGCTGTCGAGCGATCGCCGATCGCGGGCCGGCTTTCCGGCGGGACGATGCTCCACCCGCCGCGGTACGGCACGTCCAGGGTGAGGTTCTCCCGCAGGGCACCGCGCACGGTAGCGTGAATGTCTCCCGGCGTCTGCATCGTCTCCACCGACGTCGTCGCCCCTAGCGGCAACCCGGGCGAGAACACCACGTCGATATCTCCGCTGCCGCCATGCTGCCACAACTCGGCGCGAATGCCCGTGCCGCTCCGGGTGAATCGGACGTTCACCGCCCCCGCACCAAACGGGATGTTGTCCACCGTCACCGAGTCCCACTCCGGCGGCAGGTGAGGCGCCAGTGTCAGGCGGCGGGCCGGGGCATCCACGTCCAGCCCGAGCAAACCGCGTAACAACGGGGTCAGCGCCATGGAGGTCGCGAAGAACTGCTGCGGCACCGCGGTATCCAGGGGCTTGTAGAATCGGCCCGAGATCACCTCCGGGTTGCGGCCCCGCGCCTCGTCGAACCCGGTACGGGCAATGGCATCCAGGGCGAACTTCCCCGCCGCCGCGTTGTGGTAGCGATACTCGGCCAGCGCCACCCACCCGGTGACGAAGGGCCAGACGGCGCCGTTGTTGTAATGCAGCGGATCGAAGAGCGGGCTCGAGGCGGCGAGCGGGCGAGCACCCCAGTCGGTCAGGATCTCGCTCGAAGCCAGTCGCGTGGCCATGTCAGCGCCGTGAGCCTGGTCGAACACGTCGAACGACATCGCGGTGGCGGGCCACGCGGTCAGGTTCTCGTTGACGGTGCCGTCCTTGAGCAGCGCGAAGGCATACTGTTTGAGCCCCGGCATCCAGAGCCGGGTTTCCATCGCCCGGATCGCGCGGGCGCGAAGGCCGCGCGCGCTGTCCGCCAGGGGCTGCTGCCCCATGATCTCCGCCATGCGGGCGAAGCGATCCAGCGCCGACACCCAGACGCCGCTCAGGTACACATCAGACAGGATACCGATCTGGAGGTCGCCGACTTCGAGCGCGCCAGCGCCCGCCTTCGGGTTCTCCATCAATCCATCCCCATCGCTGTCGGTCCCCCGTGACCAGTCGTACGCCTTGCGGAGATGGGGCCACAACTCGCGAACCAGCGCGGAGTCGGCGGTCTGCCGCCAGTACTCGCCGAGCGCAAGAATCCAGAAGGGTGTAGTATCGCCGTGATAGTAGGCGTAGGGATACTCGGTGAACCAGGGTATCCTGCCGGCCGCCTGGGAGATCTCATGGGTAATCTTGCCGTCGGCCCGCTGGTAGGCGGCGAAGAAGCGCAACACCCCCTGGCGGACCAGGTCACCCTGTCCCGCTCCGGTCATGGCGAACGAGTTGATCGAGGCATCGCCACCGAAGAACCAGCCGAAACCCGGGCGATCCGAGGCGCCGCCCGACAATCCGTACCCCGCCACCAGCCCGCAACCCAGATCGGGGTTGCAGACCATGCTCTCGTCGAGGTTCACCTTGGCGTACTCGACGGCGCGGTTGAGCAGGGTATCGGGACTGTGGAGCACCAGCTGGGTGTTCTGCATGCTGTCTGCATGGGCCACTCGACGCCGCCATTCACGCTCGGCCGCTCCCGGCGCGATCAGCCGGCGATACAGGGCCAGCGCGGAATCGCGCGGCATGTCTCCGCCCGCAAGAACGATCGGGATATAGGCGACATGCAGGTTGACGTTGTGGCCCGGCGGCTCGCCCAGGCTGGGAACGGTGTAATGCTCCCCGGCCCCGCCCACCGCGAGCACCAGCTCGGGACGCTCGGCGGCCAGCATGTGCGCCGGCACGTCGGACGCGCGAGTGACCGCGGGGGATCCCAGGAAAGCGTTGGTCTTTCCCTTGCCCTCCGAGAAGAGGAAAGCCTGGGCATTTCCCTCCCAGATGAGGTACTGGCCGCCCAGCCCGGCCGGCCATGCGAAGTGAATGTCGGGAGTCCAGCGGGCGATGACGTCCACCGGCCGCACCGCGTCGACTTCGAGCAGCATGACCACCGCGGGGAGGTCGAGCGGGACGAACACGTGCTGCCGCACGGTGAATTGCTCATAGGAATACTCGATGGTGACGCCTTCGGGGCGCTCGACCATCCGGCGGGCAATGGAGGAACCGGGGATCGGCTCCACGTACTTGGGTATCTGGAAATAGAGCTCGAAGTCATGCAGCCACTTTATCGGCCAGGACCAGAGCTCGAAACGGCCGTCCTCGCTGCCCATTGCGATGGCGCGCCGGCCGACGGCGGAGACGAACATGCCGGGGCGGACATCGCCCGTGAGCGCCAGGGGAGAATCGCCGAGGGGGAAAAAAGGAATGGTGGCGCGGACGGTGTCTCCGGTGGCACTCACCGGCGGCGGGGCGCCCGGCACGCGGGGACGTTCCTGCGCCTGCGCGGCGCCGGCAATAAGCAGAAAGGTTGCCGCCGCCAGGCGGTGCCGGAGACTGTGGGGTAAGGCCATGGCGACAACATCATGGCAAATCGCCCCCGGGTCAACACCCCCGGAAACCACCCTCAAGAAATTCGAAGTCCCGAAACAGCTACTCGCCTGGCTTCGAGATTCAACGTCCGATTCCGGCGCGCAGGCCAGGATGTCGCCACCTATGGTGAGAGCGGTGCGAAATACCGCTTCTATCATGGGAGGATGCAATGCGACACCTCAGGTTCATCATCCTGGGCGCTGTGCTGCTGGGCTGCAGCAACGAAACCCAGGTCACCCAACCCGCCGAATCGCTGGGCAAACTCGGCACCAATACGACCTACCAGGTCGTCACACTCCCTACTCTCGGTGGCACCCTGAGCCGCGGCCTGGCGATCAACCAACAGGGCTGGGTCGCCGGTTTCTCCGACCAGGCGGACGGCTCCCGCCGGGCGGCGCTCTGGCGCGATGGCGCGATCATCAACCTCGGCACCCTCGGCGGGCCGAGCAGCTCGGTACCCTGGCCCGGGCTGAACAACCAGGGAATGGTG
Organism: Gemmatimonadales bacterium; assembly: GCA_036006525.1. GTDB lineage: Bacteria > Gemmatimonadota > Gemmatimonadetes > Gemmatimonadales > GWC2-71-9 > DASYPP01. The sequence goes on along the minus strand of DASYPP010000058.1, from coordinate 32,084 downwards.
GTCGGTATTTCCCAAACCGCCCAGGTGGATCCACTGGACGAGCCCTGGAGTTGTGAGGCGGGTGCGTTCCTTCCCGGAACCACGAACCTCATCTGTCGCGGCTTCGCGTGGATGAATGGGGTAATGCGGGAATTGCCCCCGCTGGGCGGCAATCACAGCTTCACTACCGGCGTCAACAACCTGGGCCAGGTCGTCGGCTGGGGCGAAACGCCGGTGCATGATCCTACCTGCTCGCCCGCCTCGGGCCAGGTCCTCCAGTTCCGCGCCCTGCTCTGGGAACCAAAGAAGAACCAGATCAAGACCGAGCAGCTCCGACCGCTTCCGGGAGACTCGACCTCAGCAGCCACCGCAATCAACGACAACGGCGAGGCGGTAGGCATCTCGGGGGATTGCGACCAGGCGGTGGGACGCTTCAGCGCGATTCACGCCGTGCTGTGGAACAAGAACGGCAAGCCGACCCGGATTCCTGACCTGGGCGGTGTCACCTGGCACACGCCAATGGACATCAACAGCAATGGCGACGTCGTCGGGTTCTCCAATCCGCCGGGAGAGAATCCCCTTGGCAGCTTCATCTCGCACGCCTTTCTCTGGATTCGGGGCTCCGCCACCGCCACCGACCTCGGTGTCCTGGCCGGTGACCTGTTCAGCGAAGCGTTCGCCCTCAATTCTCATGGGCAGGTCGTCGGCGTGTCCTTTGGCGGCGCCAACGGCTCCCATGCTTTTATCTATGAAAACGGGGCCCTGACGGACCTCAACAGCATCCTGGGGACAGGCAACGGCGACATCTATCGCTCGGCCCAGGACATCAACGATGCCGGGCAAATCACCGGCCGGGTCTTTGAAGCCGCCACCGGCAAGACCCTTACCTTTATTGCGACGCCAATACCCTAGCTGTACACCTTGGCACGGGACGTTCGTCCCTTGCTGGTACTAGTACTGGGTACTGAGTACTGGGTACTGGGTCATAACCCCGATCGCAGCACCCAGTACGCAGCACCCCGTACGCAGCACCCAGTACCCAGTACCCAGTACCCAGTACCCAGCACCCAGTACCTAGTACCCGTCACCATTCTTGGAGGCTCCGATCGCGCATCCAGCGCTCCACCCCGATGCCTATGCCCGCGCCCTCGATGCCCGAGACCCGCGGTTTGACGGCGTCTTTTTTGTCGGGATCATCACCACCCGGGTGTATTGTCGCCCGGTTTGTCCCGCGCGAGTGGCATACCACGACCACCGCCGATTCTTCAATTCGGCGGCGGCCGCCGAGCGGGCCGGGTTCCGGCCCTGCCTTCGCTGCCGCCCCGAGCTGGCGCCGGGCCTGGCCCTGGTGGACGCCGTGTCGCGGCTGGCCCACCAGGCGGCGCAACGGATCAGCGCCGGCGGGCTCAATGGCCGAAGCGTGGCCGACCTGGCGGGTGAGCTGGGCGTCAGTGATCGCCACCTTCGCCGTGCCCTGGAGCACGAGATCGGGGTCTCGCCGCTCGAGCTCGCGCAGACCCACCGCCTGTTACTCGCCAAGCGACTGCTGGCGGACAGCAGCCTGTCGATCACCCAGGTGGCATTTGCCAGCGGCTTCCAGAGTCTGCGCCGCTTCAACTCGGCGTTCCGGGAGCAGTATCGGATGTCTCCGGGCGCGCTTCGCCGCGGGGTCAATCCGCGGTCACCCACGCCGGCATCGGCGGCGGGGGAAGAGATGCTCCGGCTCACCCTGGCATACCGGGCTCCGTTCGCGTGGAGTGCGCTGCTTGGCTTCCTCCAGGGTAACGCGATCCCCGGGGTCGAACTGGTGGCGGGTTACCGCTACGGCCGGACCGTGCGAATCGGGAATCACAGCGGCTTCATCCTGGCGGAGAATGCCGTGCCACGGGCCGGTTCGGTGGGGCCCCTCCCCGGGCCGCACATTCTGGTGGAGATCTCGACTTCCCTTCTCCCGGTCCTGATGCCGCTGATCTCGCGATTGCGCCGGCTCTTCGACCTGGATGCCGAACCAACGGTGGTGGACAATCACCTGGAGGAGGGGGGATTGGGCGCGCTGGTGGCGAAGCGGCCCGGCGTGCGTCTCCCGGGCGTGTTCGACGGCTTTGAAATCGCGCTCCGTGCGCTGCTCGGCGGTTCTGGTCGGTCGGGTGACACTGCAAAGGCGCTACCGGGACGGATAGCCCAGGCGCTGGGCGAGCCGATCAAGACCGGAATCCCGGAACTCACTCACCTGACTCCGACTGCCAAAGACATCCTTCAGGCCGGCGCGGAACGGCTCACCTTGCTGGGCGTGCCGCCTGGCAGGTCCGCCTGCATCATCAGGCTGGCCCAGTCGCTCGCGAGCGGGACGCTCCGCCTGGAGCCGGGGGGAGACCCGGACGCGACCCGCCGCGCCCTGCTGGAGATCGACGGGATCAGCGAACGCCTCGCCACCAAGATCCTGATGCGCACCCTCTACTGGCCCGACGCATTCCCCGTAAGTGACCGGGCGCTGCAACGGGCAGCGGGCGTCGCGACCGCGAGTGCTCTGTGCGAGCGGGCCGAACGCTGGCGCCCGTGGCGCGCCTATGCCGCGGTGCACCTCTGGCTGGAAGCTGCGGCCGACTGACACCCCTACCACTTTCTTGCCTGCCGGACAAAATCGCGGTAAGGTAAGCCTCGACGTGCGTCTGTCACCTCCAACCGAGGCTACCGTGGTCGAATCCGTCATGCCGTTCTCCTCCTGGGAGAGCTTCTACGTCATCATCGGCTCTTCGGGCGCCGCGCTCACCGGCCTCAACTTCGTGGTCATCGCGCTTACCGCGGAATCGCGAGTAGTCAAGCCCACCCCGGCTCTTATCCGCGCCTATGAAACTCCGACCATCGTGCACTTTTGCGCGGTGCTCCTGGTGTCGGCCCTCATGAGCGCCCCCTGGCAGAGCATGGAGCCGATTCGCGTCGGCTTCGCAGCGAGTGGAATTGCCGGCATGGTATACGTGCTGACCCTCATGCTGATGATTGCGCGACCGAAGGAGTATCAACCGGAGGCCGAGGACTGGATCTGGCGGGGGATATTTCCCTTCCTCGCCTACACGGCGCTGGTGATCGCAGCCATGGTCCTGGGCCGGCATCCCGAGACCGCACTCTTCGTGGTCGCGGGGGCGAGCCTGCTGCTGCTGTACGTCGGGATTCACAACGCGTGGGATACGGTCACCTACATCGTTTTCAAACGGCAGGGCGAAAGCAATCCCTGAAAAAAGGGCCCGCGGATCTCCGCGGGCCCTTCGCCTTCCCATGTTTCTGCTCGTCTTACCGGCCGCCCACCGCCTTATACAGCGCCGCATACGCCGTGGCCGCGTCGGTCCGGCTCTGGGCCAGCAGGTCCTGTGACTCCAGCTGGGTTCGTTCGGCGTCCAGCACCTGGAGGAAATCCGCGACGCCCTCCGTGAAGCGCAGCCGCGCCAGCTCGGCGGCATGTTCGCTCGCCGCGCTGGCTTCCTCCAGCCGTTCCACGCGATTCAGGCCGGCCTTGTAACGGGCCAGGGCAGTCTCCACGTCCTGCCGGGCAGCCAACACCGCCTGGTTGTATTGCGCGCGGGCTTCTTCTTCCCTCGCCTGGTAGAGACTCACATTGGTCTTGACCCGTCCCAGGTTGAATGCCTCCCAGGTGATCACCGGGCCCACCGCATAGCGCCAGGTTCCCTGGTCGCCCAGTGAGTGGAATTCAGAAGTGGTGTAGCCGGCGCGGCCGCCGATCGTCAACCGCGGCAGATAGTCCGCCTTGGCAGCGCCGACCAGCGCGTGCTGGGCGGCGGTAAGCCGCTCGGCCGCGGCAATGTCGGGACGATTGCGTATAACGGAATCGGGATTGATGATCTCGGTGACGACCGGCAGCGGGGGAATCCCGACCGTGTCATTCAGCTCCCGGGCCACGACGACCGGCGACCGGCCAACCAGGACTCCGATCCGATACTGCGCTGCAGCGACTTCGGCTTCCCGCGACGGGATCGAGGCCAGTGTTGTATTGAGTTGGGCCCGCGCCCGCTCGGTGTCAAAGGCGGAACCCCGCCCGGCATCGAGCCGCTCCTGGGTAAGGCTCAGGGTGTGGCGCTGGTTATCGGCATTCTTCTGCGCGACGTTGAGCTGCTCCTGCGCACCCCGAAGCTGGAAGTATGCGCGTGCCAGCTCCGCGGTCAGACTGACCAGGACATCCCGCCGATCCTCCTCCGCAAACTCGACCAGCGCGCCCTGGGCCTGCATGTTGCGCCGGATGCGTCCGAAGACATCCAGCTCCCAGGACGCGTCGAACCCGGCATCCCAGACATTCTGGTCGGGAAACACCCCGCTCGATCCCGGGAATGTCGCGCTCGATAGCCGCTGCCTGGAGTATCCGCCGCGGAACGTGGCGGTGGGAGCCAGGTCGAGCGCGGCACGGGTGCGATTGGACCGGGCCCCGGATACCCGCGCCTCGGCGGCGCGGACATCGAGATTGGCCCGCTGCACTTCAGCGATCAGCCGGTTGAGCGTGGTGTCGCCCAGCTGCTGCCAGAAATTGAGTTCAGTGGCCTGCTCCACCAGGGCCGATGGCACCCGGGAGTCCACCGACGTCTGGCCCTGGGCCGAAACCGCGGCCGGCAGGGCCAGCGCCGCCACCATCGTGATCATGAGCTTACGCATGTGCTGCCTCCGCGGTCGCCGGCTCCAGCACCAGGCCGTCCTCATCGATCACCGTTTCCGGAGCGTGCTCGGCGGCGATCAGCATGTAGAACACCGGGACGACGAACAGGGTAAAGATGGTACCGAGGGTCATGCCGGTAACCAGCACCGTGCCGATGCTGTTCCGGGCTGCGGATCCCGGGCCAGTCGCCAGCACCAGGGGGAAATGGCCGAACACCGTCGCGGCCGAGGTCATGAGGACCGGCCGCAACCGGGTCAGCGAGGCTTCGCGAATCGCGGCCAGCTTCGCCATGCCCTTGGACTGCAGCGTATTGGCGAACTGGACGATCAGGATACCGTTCTTTGCGATCAGGCCTACCAGCGTGATCAGTCCGACCTGGGAGTAGATGTTGATCGTGGTCAGGTTGAGGAAGCTGAACACCAGCGCGCCGGAGATGGCCAGCGGCACCGAGCCCAGCAACACAATCAGCGGATCGCGGAAGCTCTTGAACTGCGCCGCGAGCACCAGGTAGATCAGGATCACCGCGAAGCCGAGCGTAGTGGTGAGCGCCGAGCCTTCGCGGCGGATCTGGCGGGACTCCCCCACGTAGTCCAGGGAGACTCCGGGGCCGGCCGCGCCGGTCGCCGCGTTTTCCAGCACCCGCAAGCCCTCTTCCTTGGTGACGCCGGGCTGCACGCCGCCGAAGATGCGGACCGCATTCCGCTGCTGGAACCGGTTGAGCGTACGGGGCGCGGTACTCGTCTCGATATGGGTAAAGGTCGAAACCGGAACCAGCTGTCCGCTCGGCGTCTTGATCTTGAGATCAAGCAGCGGACCGGCCGTCGCCCGGCCCGCATCCCCGATCTGGGGAATGACCTTGTAGCTCCGGTCGAAATAGTTGAAGCGATTGACGTAGCCGCCGCCCAGCAGGGTGCCCAGCTCGCGGCCCACGCTGGCCAGGTCGAGACCGAGATCGGCCACCTGGTCACGGTCGATCACGACTTCCGCCTGGGGCAGATCCATCTTCAGGTCGGTATCGACATACAGGAACTTCCCGCTCTGCCAGCCGGCGCCGACCACCTGGCCGACCGTCGCCAGCAGCTCCTCCGGCGGTGCGTCGCTTTCCAGCACCAGCTCCACGTCATACTGCCCGGGCGTGGGCAACGGGGGATCCAGCCGGGGGAAGACGCGCAGACCCGGGATCTGGGAAACCGCCCCGTACACCTGGCCATACATCTGTTCGGTGGTGCGGTCCCGCTCCTTCCAGTTCTTCGCCACCATTCCGCCGAAGCCGCCCCACGAAGCCGTCAACGACCACATGAACTTCGCTTCCGGGAAGCTGGTGATCGCCTTGACCACCTGGAGCGAGGCATTGTTCGCCGCCTGGAGCGACGCATCGGGGGACGCCTGCATGAACAGGCTGATATGACTCTGGTCCTCGATCGGGGCCAGCTCTTTTCGGGAGTACTGGTACAGCGGCCACGCCGCCACCATCACCAGGAGCGCCGCCGCCACGATGGCCCAGCGCATGCCGAGGGCGCTGTCCAGGAGTCCCTCATACCTGTGGCGAACCCAGTCGAAGCCCCGGTTCACCGTCCTGGTGAGCCGGCCCTCCTGGCCGTGCTCGTGCACGAACCTCGAGCTCATGACCGGCGACAGGGTGACCGCGACGATACCCGACACCACCACCGCGGCCGCCAGGGTGATCGCGAACTCGAGGAAGAGCGAGCCGGTGAGCCCGCCCTGGAATCCGATCGGGGTGTAGACCGCGGCCAGCGTGATGGTCATCGCGATGATCGGCCCGACCAGCTCGCGGGCACCGATAATCGCCGCCTGGATCCGGGTCTTTCCCTCCCGCACGTGTCGCTCGACGTTCTCCACCACCACGATGGCGTCGTCGACCACCAGTCCGACCGACAGCACGATGGCCAGGATAGTGAGCAGGTTGAGACTGAAGCCAAACGCGAACATCACGGCTGCCGCGCCCACCAGCGATACCGGCATCGCGACCAGCGGCACCAGCGCCGTGCGCACCGATCCCATGAAGAGGAAGACCACGATGCCCACGATCAGGATGGTCTCCATCAGGGTCTTGGTGATCTCGTGCAGCGCGTCGGTCATGAACACCGTCGCGTCGTAGGCCAGCTGCATGTCGATGTCTTTGGGCAGCGTCGGCCGGATCCGCTCCATCTCGGCATGGAGATGACTGGCCACTTCGATCTCGTTGCTGCCGACCAGCGGCCAGACTCCGAGGTAGACCGCCTCCTTGTCGTTGAACTTGGTAATGAAGTCGGCTTCCTCGGCCCCCAGTTCGACCTTCGCCACGTCGGAAAGCCGGACCACCGCGCCGTTTCGGTCGGCGACGATCAGGTTCTTGAATTCGTCGGTGGTCCGGAGATCGGTGTTCGCCAGCAGGTTCACCTGGACCAGGTTGCCCTTGGTCTGGCCCACCGCGGCCAGGTAGTTGTTGCGCTGCAGCGCGGCGCTCACGTCGCCCGGGGCGAGGTTCAGCGCGGCGAGCCGGTCAGGGTCGATCCAGATCCGCATCGCGATCGGCCGGCCTCCGACCACGTCGACCCGCTGCACGCCCGCCAGCGTGGAGAGCTGGGGCTGCATGTTCCGGGTCAGCCAGTCGGTCAGCGCGGGAACGTCCCGTGCAGTCGAGGTGAAGCTCAGGTAGAAGGAGGCGTACGGGCGATCGGCCCGCTGCACCTCCACCGCCGGCGGTTCAGCCTCGGACGGGAGTTCGGAGCGCACCTGTTGCAGCCGCGCCGTCACTTCAGCCAGCGCGGAAGTGCTGTTGTGATTGAGCTTGAGATGCACCGTGACGCTGCTGACCCCGGCCCGGCTGGTCGACTCCACGTAGTCCACCCCGCTGATGGCGGATACCGCCCGCTCGATCGGCGTGGTGAGAAAGCCGCGCACCGTCTCCGCGCTGGCCCCGAAGTAGACCGTGGTGATCAGCACCGACGAGCTTTCGATCTTGGGATACTGCTGCACCGGCAGCGTGGTCAGCGCCCGGTATCCCACCAGCAGGATGACCAGGTTGACGACGACCGCGAGGACCGGGTGCTTGATGAACGTATCGGTAAAGGAGCGCATGAACTTTTCCGGTTAACGAGTTGAGTCGCTCGCGACGGCCACCAGCACGCCTTCGCGCAGCTTGAACGATCCGGACGTGGCAACCTGGTCCCCGGGCTTGAGGCCGTTCAGGATCACCACTTCATCTTCGATCACCGGCCCGCTCTGCACCGGCTGCATGTGGGCCCGAAGCTTCCCCGCCGAATCGGCCACAATCAGAAACACCAGATCCCCGCCGGGCCCTTTGCGAAGTCCACTCACGGGAATCGAGACCACGGTGCCCGGCGCGCCGACCGGGACCTCGACCCGGACCGACGCTCCGGGAGACGGTGAATGATTCGGGATCCGGGCCCGGACCATGGCGTTCCTGGTCGCGGGATCGACTCTCGAATCGATGGCGACAATGCGGGCGGCAATGGGTGTCGAGTCGCCGGCCGGGAATACCGCGACGGTCTGTCCATCGCGCAGGCCCGCGGCGACCACCTGGGCCACCGTGAAGTCCACGTTGGATGCGGCATCCACGCCCTGGAGCGTGGTGAGCTCGGTACCCTCGTTCAGGTACTGGCCGATGTGAACGTCGGCGATACCGACCCGGGCCCGGAAGGGCGCCCGGATCGTCTTCCGCGCGATGATCGCGCGAGTGCGCTCCATCTGCGCCAGGGCCACATCGCGCGCGGCGTGGGCCTGGTCAACCTCTTCCTGCGAAGTGGCCTGGGCCTGGCGCAACCGCTCCAGTCGGGCCAGGGTCGTTTCGGCCAGGTCGGCCTGGGCTTTCTGCGCCGCCAGCTCGGCCTCCTCGACCGACACGTCGAGCGCCACCAGCACGGTGCCGGCATCGACGAGGTCACCGGAAACGAGACTCACCCGGCGAACGGTGCCGGCAATCTCGTTGCGAAGGGTGATCGAGTTGAGGGCGAGCACAGTCCCGATCGAGGTCGTGGAGGGCCGATACTGGCGGTCCCGGGCGATGGCCGTGGTGACCGATTCCATGGGCTCCGGCTGACTCGCAGCCGCGGCCTCGGCACTCTTGTTCGAGGAGTGTTTCCATGCGGCCAGTCCGCCGCCGGTCACGGCGATCGCGAGCAACAGCACGGCGGACCCGGTCCAGCCACGGGAATTCAGAAAACTGTACCTCATACCTTTCGACCTCCTCGACGCGTCTTGATGTGATTTCAGGTTGCCCCGGCTTTCGTGCGATCGATCTCCTGCTCCATCGTCGTTTGGCGGTCGGCCAAATCGACATCGGTCCTCGGCTAGTCACAAATGTCACAATCGTATTACAGTTCGATAACCATCGAACACATATCTCAAAAAAAAGATCCCACCCGTTATCTCTGCGTCAGGCCTCGCCGCCAAGTCGCCGCATCAACTCGTTGGTATAGGCGTTGAGCGTCTCCCGGCAGACTTCATAGTTGATGTATTGTCCATCCCGCTTTGCCGTGATCAGTTCGGCGCGCAAAAGCTCCTTCATATGGTGAGAAATGGTCCCTTTCGATACCGGGAACATCTCGCATAGTCGCTGGCAGGGATACTGCCGGGCACTGCCGATGGCTTCCAGCAGCGCCATTCGTCGCGGATCGGACAGCGCCTTGGCTACCAGGTCGAACTGCCTGGTCGTGAGGGTTGCCGGAGTCTGAGCTCGAGTGGACATAGTTTGATAATCATCAAACTGCCCTCCCTTGTCAAGCCGACCGAACCCGAAGGGTCTCCAGGAACCCGATCAATACCCCCAGATTGGACCGAAACAGCCGGGTACTCTTGGCCCCCTTGGCCATCCCGTAGGAACCCTCTACCGACGAAACTATGAAGGAGGCGATCCTCCGCGGGTCGACGTCCGGGCGAACGCTGCCGCCCTTCTGGCCCCGCTCCAATACCGCCGCAAGCCCGTCGGTCCAGGCATCCAGCGTGGCGTTGATCCGACGGCGAAATCGCTCATCCAGGGGAGACATCTCCTGGGCCAGGTTATTGAGTGGGCAGCCCAACTCTACTTCCTCGGCGCTGACACTGTCGGCCCGCTGCTGGAGCGCGCGTTGGATGGCCGCCAGTGGGTCTCCCCCCGACTCCTCGAGCGGGCCCAACCATCGCTCCAGCAGGAATCCCCTCACCACCTCGTCCACTACCGCGAGTCCCAACGCCGCCTTGTCCGGGAAGTGATGATACAAGGCACCCTTGGTCATCTCCGCCCGGGCCAGGATGGTGTCCAGGCTCGCAGCCTGGAATCCATTCAGGTGCATCTCGATGAACCCGGCCTGCAACAGCTTCTCCCGGGTGATACTAGGCTCGCGCAGCCGTCTTTTCAAGGGCCTTTTTGGCACCAGAACTCCCCTCCCGACTTCATACCTCGCGGTATGTAACAATCAATGGGCGGGCTTTTCAGCCTGTACATCTCGACGCCGCACCGCATTCTAGTACATACCTGTCGGTATGTAAAGGGAGCCATCGGCTCGCACCCTGCCAATGTCTCCTCCCGCGAACAGGCCAATTCTAGACCTCGATCCACCCTTCGCTTACCATGACGCTGGTCCCGCCGATCCACACCCCCACCACCTCACCACCCCGCTTTTCGGTCCGCGCTTCCAGCAGACTGGGGCGGCCCATCTCCACGCCCTGGGTGATCTGGAAAGAGAAGTCGCCGTCGTTCGCCGGGTCGAGGTGGCTGAGCAACCCCGCCAATGCGCAGTTCGCGCTTCCGGTAGCGGGATCTTCGGCCACCCGGTCTCCCGGCGCAAACATGCGGGCCCGAATGGGTAACGGCGACGCTTCCGTCATCCTGACATAGAGGAGCACGTCCGGCGGCACTGCCAGGGCCTCCAGCGCGTCGAACCCGTCCATGTTTGGCCTCGCCCGAGCCAGCGCATCGAGATCTCGCAGTTCCGCGATGACGAATGGCAGTCCCGCCGAAGCCACCAGGGGCTCGTGCGCCGTGGTGAGGACGTCCTCCGAATGGAGCGCCACTGCCGAGGCCAGTATCCGTTCCGAAATGGCCTTGCCCACCGAGAGGCGCTCCGGTGCCTGGAGCTCACACCAGAGATTCCCGTCTCGTTTCTGAATAACAATCGGCACCAATCCGGCCTTTTCCTCAAAGGTGACGGTGAGGGTTGACCCAAGGGGACCGAACCCGCCCGTCGTCGCCAGCACGAATGCTGTCCCGACGTTGGGATGGCCGGCGAAGGGAATTTCCCTGCTGGGCGTGAAGATCCGGACTCGGCGCGTGTTCCCCGCTTCCGGCGGGAGTACAAACGTGGACTCGGAAAACCCGAACTCCATGGCCACCTGCTGCATCTGCCGGTCCGAGAGTCCCGACGCCTCGGGTAGCACAGCGAGCGGATTACCGCCGAACCGGGTGTCGGTGAAGACGTCGCAGACGCAGAAGCGGTATTTCATCCTGCCGCCGGCGGTCTGATCTCAACCCCGGCGCCGGTCCGGAGTTCTCCCTCGTTGAGCACCCTGGCATACCAGCCCCGGCGTCCCACGGTGGCCTTCAGGAAGGCCGGCCCTCTTTCCCTCCCGACATAGGGGAGCGCATAGAGGTTCTTGCAGGGACCGCACGGCCTGGTTACCTCGATACCAATGGCGCCTATCGCGAGGCGCACGCCAGGCTGCAGGTTCACCTCGGGGACGCCGCGCAACGTCAGGTTCTCGCCCAGGTCGCCCGGCTGCACCGGCCAACCCGCCGCGTTGAGTTGCGCCAACAGGTCTTCGGTCACCAGCAGGAGGGCCTGGTCGGCGTCGCCATGCAGCTCGGTGGCCCGGTAGTGGTTGTAGTCGCCCTCGGCACCGTTCACGCCCACCTTGAGCAGGGGAACCGCGTGCTTGGGGAGGCCTACTTCTCCGGGGACGAGGGGCTTGATGCCGAGACGTGAAACGGAACCGTTCATGGTGCCCTCGCGTGGGGGACGTGATTGCACGCAAAATAACCTGCCCCTGCAAGACCGAGCGCCCGAGACGATGGTCTTCCCGGCTCGATCACCGGGAAACAACATCGAAACATGGTGAGTTACCGCACAGCCGAAGAGACAATCCGGGACTAGGCTGGAAATGCCGGTGAATTCTGTCCCGGGCTGATTCACATATGAAACGGAGGATCCCATGCTGGCCCACAATGACGCGACGGCCATGATCGCCGTGAAGGACCTCGGCCGCGCCCGGAAGTTCTATGAAAACGTGCTCGGCCTGACCCCGTCGGCGCCGCAATCATCCGAGGTCCAGGTATACCAGACTGGCAATTCGAAGATCGCGGTATATGTGTCGCAGTTCGCGGGCACCAACCGCGCGACCGCGGTCACCTGGGAAGTGGGGGACGTGGAAGCCGTGGTGCGGGACCTGAAGGAGCGAGGCGTTGGTTTCGAGCATTACGATATGCCGCAGACCAGGCGGGTGGGCGATGTGCACGTGAGCGGTCCGATCCGGAACGCGTGGTTCAAGGACCCCGACGGGAACATTCTCAGCCTCATCAACCGGATGGACGTTTCCCAGGACCACCAGGTGAACGCAACCTCGGACGCCGCCTCTAATCGGTGAAGGGAGGATAGTGCCATGATCCGGACCGACACCGACCAGGGCCGGGACGACCTGCTCGACTTCTACACCCATCCCGGGCCGTTGACGACCGGCGGCCGCTATGCCCTGCTCTTCGATGCTGTGCCGGGGGACGTGGCCGAGATCGTCCATATCGTGCAGGGGGTCGCGATTCATGAGTACATGGCCTCGGCCTACGGATTCCAGGTCCCCGAGGAGCGGAGGGCCGAGAGCCACCTTCGTTCGGTGGAGGAAATGCTGGACCGCATCCTGGCGCTCGATGCCAAGTCGCTCGCTCTTCGCCGGCGACCCGAACGGCGGCTGGTCGGCGTATGCCAGCATTTCTCTTCCCTCATGGTCGGCCTGTTGCGCGCCAAGGGGACTCCGGCGCGGGCCCGCTACGGTTTCGGATCATATTTCAATCCGGGCTTTTTCGAGGAACATACCGTCTGCGAGTATTGGAACGCCGCGGAGTCCCGCTGGGTCCTGGTCGACCCCCAGTTTGACGAGGTCTGGCAAGCCAGGCTCAAGATCGATCACAATATCCTCGACGTTCCCCGGGACCGTTTCCTGGTCGCGGGCGACGCGTGGACAAAATATCGGGCCGGTGCCTCGGATCCCTCGAAGTTCGGCATTTTCGTCGGTGAGCAGCGCGGTGTCTGGTTCATCGCCGGCGAGCTCATTCGCGACCTGGCAGCATTGGACAAGATGGAGATGTTGCCGTGGGACGTGTGGGGCGCCATGCCCCGCCCCGAGGATTCATTGCAGGAGAATCGGCTGGCGTTTTACGACCGGGTCGCCCAGCTGACCCGCTCACCCGATCCGGCTTTCGATGAATTGCGGGGACTGTACGAAGCGGACGATCGGCTGCGGGTACCGGGGACCGTCTTCAATGCGCTGCGCCAGCGCCCCGAACCCGTCGCCATCAATTGAAACTGGACGGAACGGAACGCAGGTACGGAGTGGAGCAATGCGGAACCTGGCGGTTTTCAACTCGGTGACGATGGACGGCTACTTTGCCGGCCCCAACGGCGACCTCAGCTGGGCCCATGGCGACAAGCCAGATGTGGAGTGGGATGAGTTCGTCTCCGGCAATGCCAGCGCCGGAGGCGAATTGCTGTTCGGGAGGGTCACCTACGAGATGATGGCGGGTTACTGGCCGACGCCGCTGGCTCTCAAGAATGATCCGGTCATCGCCCAGGGAATGAATCGCATGCCGAAGGTGGTGTTTTCAAGAACCATGGACAAGGCGTCGTGGTCCAATACCCGGCTGGTCAAGGGTGGTGACCTGGCCGCTGAAGTCCGAACGATGAAGCAGGCATCAGGACCGGGCATCACGATCCTGGGTAGCGGCAGCATCGTCGCCCAATTGGCCCCGACAGGGTTGATCGACCAGTACCAGATCGTGGTGAAGCCCGTGGTGCTGGGCAGAGGAAAGACGATGTTCGACGGAATCAAGGAGAAGCTGGCCCTGAAGCTGACCGCCTCCAGGGCTTTCGGCAACGGGAATGTCCTGCTTTCCTACGCGCCCATGGCCTGACCTCGGTCCACGGTAACACCTGGCACGACAACACGTTGTACCCCCGGCCCCCATACTGAACCACCGGATGTCGATTCTCCCTGCTCCTGTTCGACGTGTAGATACAGGGCAGCTACGACACCCAAAATTGTGAAGGAGACCGACGATGCGGTTCATGATCATGGTGAAGGCGAATCAGGACACCGAGGCGGGCAAGATGCCGGAGGAGAAGCTCCTCGCCGCCATGGCGAAGTATCACGAGGACCTGGCGAAGGCCGGCGTGTTGCTCGATGCCACCGGCCTGCATCCCAGTTCCCGGGGCTGGCGGGTCAGATACTCCGGCGGCAAGCGGACCGTGGTGGACGGGCCCTTCTCCGAGACCAAGGAGCTGATCGCCGGCTACACCCTCATCCAGGTCAAGACGAGGGAGGAGGGGATGGAGTGGGCCCGCCGCTTTCCCGCGCCGTTCGGCGAGGACCAGGTCGGCGAGATCGAGGTGCGCCAATTGTTCGAGCTGGAGGACTTCGAGCCCAGCGAGTCGATCGACAAGTTCCGCGAGATTGACCTGAAAACGAGTAACCGCAAGTAGTCGAACGTGGGGTACTTCCGCTTGATTCTCAACCTTGACCAGTGGAGATAAGACAATGCGATTCATGTCGATGGTGAAGTCAAACGAAAAGTGCGGCATGCCGCCCCAGGAACTGATGGATGCGATCGGCAAACTGGGCGAGGAAGGGTTCAGGTCCGGCACCCTGGTCGAGGTCGGCGGCCTGGCGCCCACCGACAACGGGGCCCGGGTGAAAGTCGCCGGGGGAAAGCTGAGCGTGACCGACGGACCGTTCTCCGAAGCCAAGGAAGTCATCGGCGGTTACGCGGTGTACGAGGTCCCCTCCCGCGAAGCTGCGATCGCGATGACCCGGGTGTTCATGGAGCTGCACCGGGAGCACTGGCCGGGCTGGGAGGGTGAAGCCGAGATTCGCCAGATCATGGAGCAGCCGAACTTCGCGGCGCAGGAGGCGAAGGCATAGTGTCCACCACCCACCGGGCGATCGAGGCGGTCTGGAGGATCGAGTCCGCCCGGATAATCGCGGGGCTCACTCGCCTGGTGGGTGATGTCGGGATCGCCGAGGAGCTGGCGCAGGATGCGTTCCTCGTCGCCATCGAGCGGTGGCCGGAGTCGGGCGTCCCGGATAACCCGGGTGCCTGGCTCATGGCCACCGCGAAGCATCGGGCCATCGACCAGCTGCGCCGCCGGGCGTTGCTCGCCCGCAAGCACGAGCAGCTGGGGTACGAGCTCGAAGCCCAGCAGGAGCTGGCCGTCCCGGATCTGGACCAGGCCCTGGACGACAACATCGGCGACGATCTCCTGCGCCTCATCTTCACCGCCTGCCACCCGGTGCTCTCCACCGAGGCCCGGGTAGCCCTCACCCTGCGCCTGCTGGGCGGCCTCACAACCGAGGAGATCGCCCGGGCGTTCCTGGTGCCGACCTCGACCGTCGCCCAGCGGATCGTCCGGGCCAAACGCACCCTGGCCGAAGCCCGGGTGCCCTTCGAAGTTCCCGGGCCCTCGGAGCTGGGCCCCCGGCTGGCCTCGGTGCTCGAGGTGATCTACCTGGTCTTCAACGAAGGCTACGCGGCGACCGCGGGGGATGACTGGATGCGGCCGGCCCTGTGCGCCGACGCGCTCCGGCTGGGGCGGATCCTGGCCGAGCTGGCGCCGCAGGAGCCGGAGGTTCACGGGCTGGTAGCGCTGATGGAAATTCAATCCTCGCGCTCGGCCGCGCGGGTGGGGCCCACCGGCGAGCCGGTTCTGCTGCTCGACCAGGACCGGGCACGATGGGATCATCTTCTCATCCGCCGAGGGCTGGCGGCGCTGCAACGGGCAGAAGGGCTGGGCGGGACGCTGGGACCCTACACCCTGCAGGCGGCGATCGCCGCGTGTCACGCCCGGGCCGCCAACCCCGAGGCTACCGATTGGACCCGCATCGTCGCGCTGTACGACGGGCTGGCCCAGCTGGTCCCGTCGCCGGTCGTGGAACTGAATCGCGCCGTGGCCCTGGCCATGATGTACGGCCCCGCGGCCGGCCTCGAAGTCGTCGAAGAGCTGGCATCGGAGCCGACGCTCCAGGGCTACCATCTCCTCCCCGCGGTGCGGGGCGACCTCCTTTCCAAGCTGGGGCGACACCAGGAAGCGCGCCGGGAGTTCGAGCGCGCCGCGTCGCTCACCCAGAACACCCGAGAGCGCACCCTGCTGCTGGAGCGCGCGGCCGCCTGCGCGAAATAACATTTTCGCGCCCTTGAGCCCGGCAACTGCTCCTCGCGCTGGCCGCGGTGGACGTCTTTCGGATTTCAGGTCCTCGCCAGACAGCATTAAAATACTTCCCGCAGGATCTCAAGTCATGCAAGGAATTCACCGCGGTCGCCGCGGTACACCGCGCTCACCGCGAGGAGCTTTTCTCTGTGCGCTCAGAACAATGTCTTTTCCTTCGCGGTCTTCGCGCTCCTTCGCGTTCTTCGCGAGGAGCTTTTCTCCGCGCACTCAGGCTCACCACGTGATCGTCCACCTGCTCGACGGCACCTACGAGCTGTTCCGTCACTTCTACGGCCAGCGCCGCTTCAACAAGGGGAAGGACGCGCCGTTCGGTGCCGTCGCCGGCGTGCTGCATACCGTGCTGCAGATGATCGAACAGGGAGGCACCCACCTGGGGGTCGCGACCGATCACATCATCGAGTCCTTTCGCAACGACCTGTGGCCCGGATACAAGACGGGCGAGGGCATGGAGCGCGCGCTGGTCGCCCAGTTCCATCCGCTCGAGGACGCGCTTGCCGCGATGGGCGTCGCGGTCTGGCCCATGGTCGAGCTGGAGGCGGACGACGGACTGGCCTCGGCCGCGGCGATCGCGTCCCGGTTCGAGAGCGTGGAGAAGATCTGCATCTGGACCCCGGACAAGGACCTGGCCCAGTGCGTCCGGGCCGACCGCGTGGTGCAAGTGGACCGGAGAGGGCAGCAGATCCGCAACGCCGAAGGGGTACGCCAGAAGTTTGGCGTGGAGCCGGTGCTGATCCCCGACTACCTCGCCCTGGTGGGCGACGCGGCCGATGGCTATCCCGGCATCGCGGGAATCGGCGGGGTCGGCGCAGCCCGGCTCCTCAACCAGTATGGCCCTATCGAGGACTTCCCAAAGACCGTGCTGGGAGATCAGCGTACGTTGGCGCTTCTCTTCAAGGACCTGGCGACGCTCCGGACCGACGCTCCGCTCTTCGACAATGTCGATGAACTTCGCTGGCAGGGACCCACCGACGCATTCCCCGGGTGGGCCGAACGGATCGCCGACACCCGGTTGCTGGATCGCTGCCGCAAGGCTTCATGACGCTCGCCTACGTCCTGGCACTCGGCTCGGCAGTGTTCTACGGCGCCGGGGACTTCACCGGAGGCCTCGCCACCCGGCGGGCGCGAGTGATCCCCGTCGTCCTGATCTCCCAGGCCAGCGGGCTGCTCCTGCTCGCGCTGCTGCTGCGTTTCCTGCCCCATGCCTCGCCCACCCGCACCGATTTCCTCTGGGGCGCCGCCGCCGGCCTGACCGGGGGCATAGGCATCGCGTTACTGTATCGCGCGCTGGCCATCGGCACCATGTCGGTGGTATCACCGGTGACTGCCGTGTGCGCCGTGGCCATCCCGGTCGTTTATGCCATGGCGCGCGGCGAACGGCCCCTGCCGATCGCGCTCTGGGGCATGGTCCTGGGCGTGGTGTCGATCGTCCTGGTCAGCAGGCAGCAGGCGACCGTGACTGACGAGCCGACCGGGCGCGGGCGCCACTCGGGAGTAGGTACCGCGCTCGCGTCGGGCGTCGCCATCGGGTTCTTCTTCATCACCTTCTCCCGATCGGGCTCCAGCGCCGGGATGTGGCCCCTCCTGGCCGCGCGCCTGGTGTCGGTCAGCCTGTTCACCATTGTCGCGATTGTTGCCCGGCAATCGATGCGAATGCCCGGGCCGGTGCTCCGGCTGGTCATCGTCGGCGGAATACTCGACATGATCGCCAATGCGCTGTACGTCCTGGCGACTCGGAACGGACCGCTCAGCATCGTGGTGACGCTGTCGTCATTGTATCCCGCCAGCACGGTGCTGCTGGCACGCGGCATTCTCAAGGAACGGCTGAGCCGGTGGCAGGTCACCGGGGTCGCCGCTGCCCTCGCCGCCGTCGTGTTGATCGTCCTGGGAAGTAACTGAAAGAATCCGAAAGAAACCGAATGGCCACTGCCACCAGGCCAGCCCGCAAACTCGATCGCTCCATCGTGGAAGGGCCGCTCCCCCGGGCGGTCTGGAAGCTCGCCTGGCCGACCATGCTGCAGAACATCATCGGCGGGGCGCAGGGGGTGGTGGACCACGCGCTGGTGGGGCATTTCGTGGGGTACGCGGGTAACGCGGCGATCGGCGTCGCCTTCCAGATATTCCTGGTCGTCATGGTCTTCGTCAGCTCGCTCTTCACCGGGATGGGCGTGCTGGTGTCGCGCTTCGCCGGCGCCGGCGACCACGAGCAGGTCAACCGGACGGTCTACCAGGCGTTCATCGCGGCCATCGGGCTGTCGGTCTGCATCCTGGCGCCGGCCGGCTACTTCCTCGCGCCCTACCTGCTGGACATCGTGCACGCGGCGCCGGCGGTCAAAGTCGAGGCGCTGCCGTATATCCGGATCATGTTCCTCGGCAGCTTCGGCATGATGATGTTCTTCATGATGGGCGGCGCGCTCCGTTCGGCCGGCGACGCCCGCACTCCGCTCATGCTCGGTATCCTTCTGACCATCCTCAATATCGGCTTCAACATCGTCCTCATCACCGGCGCGGGGCCGTTTCCGAAGATGGGAACGGCCGGCGCGGCGCTCGGGATGTCCATCGCCGGGCTGATCGTCACCCTGATCTCGGTGGCCCTGCTGCTGTCGGGTCGACTACCGGTGCACTGGCACAAGGGAATGAGCAAGAAGCCCGACTGGGTCATCATCCGGCAGCTCTTCAAGTTTGGGCTGCCCAGCGGATTCCAGGGCGTGGTGATGAACATCGGGGGAGTGCTGCTGCTCCGGTTCATCGGGTCGATGCCGGAAAGCGGCCAGGCCCAGGCCGCGTACGCGATCGGCTACACCGAGCTGTTTTCGTTCGTGACCTGGACCTCGGTGGGGATCATGGGTGCGACGGCAGCCGTCGCCGGGCAGAACCTGGGTGCCGGCCGGCCTGATCGCACGGCGAGGGCGCTGCCGGTCGCCGCCGGCATCGGTCTCTCCATGGCGGCGGTCTTCGGGCTCCTGTTCGTCCTCATTCCGCGGCAGCTGCTCGCCGCTTTCGGCATGACCGATCCCGAAGTGGTGCGGCTGGGCGTGCAGCTGTTGCGGGTGCTCAGCGTATCAGGGTTATTCATCACCGTGGCGCTGGCCTACACCGGCGGGCTCCAGGGCACCGGCGACACGAAGAGCCCGTTCTATATCTCGCTGGTTTCTCAGGTGCTGGTGCCGATCGGCATCTGCGGCGCGTTCCAGGCAGCCGGTCACCTCACCCCAATGGTGATCTGGCTCGCCATCCCGGCCGGCCACGCCACCCGCTGCCTGCTCTCCGTGCTGCGATTCCGCCAGGAGAAATGGCGCAACATCAGGATCGAGCGCGCACCGGCCTAGGGCGCGGATCGTTCGTCATTTGGTGTCCATCAGCATCGGCAACTGCTCCTCGCGGCGGCCGCGGTGAAGCGCGGTGGCCGCGGTGGACATCTCGCGGATTCGAAGCTCTCAGCAAGAACATTATTTGACTTGAGTAGATAATCGCCACGATGTCAGTCTCCCGGGGTGTTCACCGCGGTCGCCGCGGTACACCGCGTTCACCGCGAGGAGCTTTTCTGAGCGGGATCTCGAATCGTCGCCCAGGCGGTCAGCGAGGATAGCAGCGCCAGGCCGGCCGACGACAGCGAGACCAGCCGAAACCCACTCACAAACGATTGCCGGATCGCGGCGGACAACGCCCTGGCGGTCGCCGGGTCGGCGCCGGGCGGAATCTTCATGGCCGCGAGGCTGCTGGTCTCAGATTCGACGGCATGGCGGAGGGCCGGCTCGAGGTGAAGCGCATCGAGATGGATGGATAGCTCGTGGCGAAACCACCATACGCATAAGGCGCCCAGGCCGGCGATCGCCAGGAGGCCCGCCACCCGGGAGATCGCATTGTTGATCCCCGAGGCAACCCCCGCGCGCTTGCTGGGCGCCGCGGTCATCGCGACCGTGGTGAGCGGCGCGATACACAGCGCCATCCCGATCCCCAGCACGGTGAGGGCCGGCAGGAATGTCGTCCAGTAAGTCCCGGTCACTCCGGGCAGGGCGAAGAGCCCGAATCCAGCTGCGGCCGTCACCGACCCCGCAACCAGCAGAACCCGGGCCCCGGTGCGGTTCATGAATCCGCCGACCCAGCGCGACAGCAGCGAGATGAGCGCGATCAACGGGAGCATCGCGAGGCCGGCCTGGGTGGCGGAATAGCCCCGGATCTGGACCAGGTTAAGGGGAAAAAAGAAGAGAGTGGCGGAGAGCGCGGCGTAGAGAAAGAGGGTGAACAGGTTGGCCCCGGTGAACATCCGCGACCGGAACAACTCGAGCGGGAGTAACGGCAGCGTTGCCCGGCGTTCCTGGATCACGCAGCCCGCCAGGAACAGCATGCCCGCGGCGAGACAACCCAGCACCAGTGGGTGGCCGATCCCCAGCTGCTCCGACTCGATGAAGCCGAAGACCACGCCGCCCAGGCCGAGTGTCGCCAGCAGCGCGCCGAGCCAGTCGAGCGGCCCCGCCGGTTTGCCCGGATGGTCCCGGGGCACTTTCAGCCACAGGATTCCCAGCGTGATCGCGGCGAGCGGCACGTTCATGTAGAAAATGGCGCGCCAGGACCCCGCATCCACCAGCCAGCCGCCCAGCGCGGGCCCCGCCACTCCGGTCATCGCGCTGGCGGCGGCCCACGTCCCGATCGCCTTGCCGCGCTCCGCCGCGGGGAAAAACCCGGTAATGAGCGCCAGGCTGCCCGGTACCAGGAGAGCGGCGGCGATTCCCTGCGCGCCCCGGGCGATGATGAGCTGAATCACGTTGGGTGCCAGGCCGCACCACGCCGACGCGGCGGCGAAGGAGGCGATCCCGGCGCTGAAGACCAGGCGGCGGCCGTAGCGATCGCCCAGCGCTCCACCCACCAGCATCAGGGCCGACAGGGTGAGGATGTAAGCTTCCACCACCCACTGCACGTCCCCAATCGAGGCATCCAGGCTCTTCTGGAGGGCCGGCAGTGCGACGTTGACCGCCGTGCCGTCGATGAAGACCATGCTGGAGCCGAGGATGGTGGCGGCCAGCAGCCATCGACCGGTGGCGCCTCGCGAGCGGGAATGCTCCGTCGTCATGGGACGTCTACCTCTGTGGAGGTCGGTTTCCGCACATGCAGAGTGCAGGGGTCGGCGGCGGATGACTCCGCACTCTGCATTCTATGTTCTGAATCTTACGACGGAGATTCCTGCATGCGATACCTTGGCGGCTGTCTCGCGGTGCTCACTTTGACCGTTGCTCTCGCGTGCTCGGGAGACGGCGGCCAATCGCCCTCCGGCGGGTGCAAGGACAACGGAGGCGGGGCGGCGGGCCAGGTGACCGTGGGTAATATCTTCTTCCGGAGCGCCCGGAACGGGAGTTGCGATCCAGCGGTGGACACGGTCATCAGCGGCACTATGGTGACCTGGACGTGGACAGGTACCGGCGGAACGTCTCATAGTATAGAATCCGAGGGGTCACCCAGCTTCACCAGCAGTGCGATCATGGCCGGCAACGGATCCACCTACAGCTTCCAGTTCAACACCCCCGGGACGTATCAATACGATTGCGCGGTCCATGGAAGCGCCATGACAGGACGAATCGTGGTCCAATGATGAATCGACAACTGACTTTCCTGATTGCGACGAGCTTCACGCTGCTGGCGTCCGCGGCCCACGCCCAGGCTGCGGTGTCGGCGGACTCCGGCGTGTATCAACTCGCGCCCCAGTCCCGCCTGGACGTATATACCGGCAAGTCGGGCCTGTTCAGCTTTGTGGGACACAAACACCAGATCCGGGCCCGCCAGTTCAGCGGAACGATAGTCTACTTTCCGGGAGACCCGTCCCGCTCCCGCCTCGCCATCACGGTGGCGACCCGGGGCCTCGAGGTGCTCACACCGCCGGATACCGAGGAGATCAGGAAGGTCACCGAGTCGATGCGGGGCGAGGTGATGCACGTGGATTCCTTCCCCGAAATCACCTTCATCTCCAAACAGGTGACCCCGATCCGGGGAGGCTTTCGGGTGAACGGCGCGCTCACCATGCACGGCCAGACCCGGTTTGTGCCGGTGGACTTCATGGTCGAAAGCCGGGTCGACACGCTCCGGGCCCGGGCGACCTTTGAGGTGAAGCAGACCGACTTCGGCATCCGGCCCTTCCGGGGCGGCCCCGGCGGAGCGGTGCACGTGGCCGATGAGGTCAAATTCGATATCGACGCGGTCGCGGTCCGCAAGCCGTAATTGCTGTGGTGGCGTTCCATCATGTCGCACCTCCTGACGGCGGGCGACCCCACTCCTTAGTCCCGGCAATACTCCCGCAAGTCTTTCCCCGATAACAAGTTGGTTCCGGCTGGTTCGTGGCCCGACCATCGGTCCTCAAATTGCGTTGCCTCCTGGCGTTCCCATCCACTACCCGAGTCACCACCACCCGAGGATCTGGCATGTCCCCCAAAAAGCTCTTTGCGGTCAGCGCATTTGCGCTGGCAGCCCTCGTCGCTGCTTGCAGCGACACCTCCTCGCCGACCGGCCCGATGCCGGTTGGGGAGAATGGTCGTCCTCAGTTCGCCACTGGCGGGCCGACGGCCGGCGTTGTTGACACTGGTGAGTTTGAAGTCTGCAAGCACGGCACGTCGGCCACGTTCACCTACAGCGTCTCCGGCGGGCCGGTCCAGTCGGTAACGCTTGCCGATGGCGGCTGTGCGGTGCTGGCGAACACGGAAACCCTGGGCGCGGGGACCATCGCCGTCACGGCGACGGAAAGCGCGGACCCGACCGTTGTCCTCGACTCCATCGTGGCGACGATAAACTCGATCCGCGACCCGGTCGGCGTGCGCGGGGCTCCGATCACCGGAACCGATACCTACTCGGGCACGTTCAACGGCGACCGGGGTACCCTGGTGGAGTTCTATAACAGCCCGGTACCGCCCCCGCCGCCGCCCAGCTGCACCTTTACCGTGGGCTACTGGAAGAACCACACGACCGTGTGGCCCGCCCCCTACTCGCCCGGCGCGACTTTCTACACCAGCGGGAAGACCTGGCTCCAGGTCCTGAATACGCCGACCCAGGGGAACGCCTACTACATTCTCGCCTACCAGTTCATCGCGGCGACGTTGAACGGCACCGGCAGCGCACCGGCCAACGTGCAGCAGGCGATGGTTGATGCGGGGGCGTACTTCGCTAACCCGGCCGGCTCGAGCCTGACCAGGGCTCAGCTGATCGCCATGGGCACCCTGCTGGACAACTACAACAACGGGTTGCTGGGAACGCCGCACTGCCCGTGAACCGCCAGTAGCAAAATGTAGGAACCGGTAAAAGAAAGTAACCGAAAGCAGGGGACGTATTCCCTTACTTTCGGTTACTTTTTTTGCTTGATTCTACATTGCTGTTACTTCAGTTAATGAAGAACCGCTTCTCGGCCACGCCGGAGGCCAATCCCACCGCCTTGAGGTCCGCTTCGTTGCACCTGCCATCGCCATTGCTGTCGGTGACCACGTCCGGGGCATCGTTGAAAATGCCGTCGCCATTCAGGTCGTCGGCCTCTGCTACCCACATGATGCTGGGAGTGTGGGCGCCGGTATAGGGGCCCTCGATGATCCAGGTATCCCAGATCTCGACCTCGTCTTCGGTGATGTTAGTGGGACCGGTGATGTTGAACAGGTCGGCAAGATTCTGACAGCCTCCCGCCCCGGCCGAGTTGGTGCTGACCAGCACGATCAGCCCGCTGAACTTGTCGTCGGCTCCCAGACCGTCATTGCCGGGAAGCGGAGCCGCGTTGTTATGTACCCCGGGCCCGGTCAGCTGGCTGCCGGTGAAACCGGTTGAGGCGACATCCCCAGTTTCAAACTCGACCGCCAGGTCGATGAACCAGCCCACCCCGTTCTGCCCGACATGATCCCCGTTCTCCGGTGCGAAGACCTCGATAGTTGCCTCGGCTTCCTGGGTCCGGGCTCCTCGCGCCGCCATCCTGCCCCGGCTGAATTCGTGTTCGCCAGTCGGCGCCTTGCCGTCCTGGCATGCGACCACCGTCAAGGCCGCCGTGGCGGCCAGGATTCCCGACCAGCGCCAACCCCGGTTGGCCCGCGCATGCACCCACATAGCCCCTCCATTCTTGTAAATTTTAGATTGAGCCGGTGCCCACGCCTGCAAGGCAGCAGACCGGGGCGGCCCGGGAGTTATTCCCCTTGTGGCCCGGGTCACAAAGTCGTACTGTCTCGGGGCGGGAATATTTCGGGCCCGAAGCCCGTCAGCAGGAGCACAGCCGGCATCCTCCACAGACCCAGGTGCGCGCTTGGCCAACGAGACACCCGATCACGGTTCGACCCAGTCGCTCCAGGCGAGGTTCCAGGCGCTGGTTCTTCCCCACCTGGACCGGATGGTCGCGTTCGCCAGCCGGCGGCTGGGCAACCGGTCCGATGCCGAGGACGTGGTGCAGGACTCCTTCGTACGGGCCTGGCTCGGTTTCAGCGAGTTGAGGGACGAGGGGCGGGCGCGGTCCTGGCTGTACCGGATCGTGCGGTCGGTGCTGAGCGACTTCCGGACTCGGCGGGGGCACCGGGAAACCCTGGCGCCAATGCTGCACCTCGAAACCGGCGTCGAAGAAGTAGTGGTGAGCGACGAGCCAGGACCATTCGAGCGGTTGACCGAATCGATCTCGTCTGCCCAGGTCCACGAGCTGCTCCACATGATCCCGGAGAGCTTCTCGGTGCCGGTGGAACTGCACGACCTGGAGGGCCTGCGCTACCATGAGATCGCCGAGATCATCGGCGTGCCGCTGGGGACCGTGATGAGCCGGATCTACCGGGGTCGCAAGCTGCTCGCCTCCCTTATTTCGGCGCACTCCGCGCGGTGGGACCTGCCGGCGAGCTGGGCCGGCAAGGACCGCAGAAAAGTGGCACGGAGTCAATCATGAAAGATCGAGATTCAGCGGCCGCGACGCACGCCGCATTCGCCGAGCTGCTGGCGGGGTACATAGACGACGAGTTGTCCGCGGAAGATCGCCGGCGGGTAGAGGCGCATGTACCCGAATGCGCCAAATGCCGGGCCGAGCTCCGGGCCCAGACCGTGATTCGCGCCCGGCTGATGAAGGAATCGGGATCGCTGGCGTCTTCCGAGCTGGCGGAGCGCGTCCTGGCCCGGATCGCCGACGCCCCGCCCGTCGAGGCGGACCGGCCGGTGCTCCTGTCGCGCCGGGAAGTGCTCGTGACTTGGAGTGGCTGGGCGGCCGCGGCCGCGATGGGCGGCCTTGCAGCGTGGTTCAGCCAGAGGAAGCCCGCCGGCATGAGCATGACGATGGCGGCGGCCGGGAAGGTCACCCTGGACCAGATGCCGGGCCTGGTTCCCGCCGACATCCTCGCCAGTTTCCGCGAGGTCAACGAAGAGGAGCTGCCGGCCGGCGCCGACCTGGCCCAGTTGCGCCGGGACCTCGGGTTCTCAGTGCCCCGTCTCGAAGCCCCGCACATGCGGCTGATCAGCGCGTGGCTGACCCGGGTGAACGGCGAGCCGGCCGCGGCATTGGCCTATCGCTGCCACGACCGGCTGGTCATGCAGTACGTGGTCTCGGAGGGGCAGTTCTTCCGCCAGCCCCAGGTGCGCCACGCGATCGCGAGCCAGGGAGTGTATGCCACCGCCGCCGGCCCGCTCACCACGATCGCCTGGCCGGGCACCGATAACGGGTCGTTCCTGGTGGGTGAATTCAGCGCGTCGGACCTGGTTGCGATGCGGAGTTAAGAGAGAGAACACAGAGAAAAGCTCTTCGCGAAGTAGCGCGAATACCGCGGAGAACAGCAACCACGACAAAGAATGAACCACCCTGATCTTGAGACTGGGGTGGTTCATTCTTTTGTCTTTTTCTTCGCGGCCTTCGCGCTACTTCGCGCTCTTCGCGTGGAGATGTTGCAGGACCTGACTCGAAAGCGATCTAGACCTTGATCCTTCCCTCCAGGCGCTGCATCATGCCGACGAACTGCCACGCCACGTCCCGGTCGAAGACCGTCCCCGCCCCTTCATAGATGTACTCCAGCACCCGGTGCATGTTCCAGGCGGGCCGAAAGGGCCGCTTCATGCGCAGCGCATCATAGCTCGAGCACACGCTGGTGATCCGGCTGGCATAGTGGGGCTCCCGGGGATAGTGGGTCCGGGGATACCCGTTGCCGTCAGGCCGGATGTGGTGTTCGTAGGCGACGGTCGCCGCGAGCGCCGGGATATCCCGGCTCGCCAGCAGGATCCGGGCGCCGTCCACCGGATGCCGCTCGACGAGGGCCCGCTCGTCCGGGCTGAGATTGTTGCCGGATTGCAGCTCCGGCGGCACGGTAGTCATCCCGATGTCGTGCACCACGGCGGCCATGCCGAACTGGTGGCAATCCTGGTCGCCCAGGCCGAGCGACTCCGCGAAGGTCATCACCAGCACCGCGGTGTTGAGCGCGTGGATCGACGCGTACTGGTCATAGGTCTTGAGCTCCAGCAGCGGTGCCATAAGTCTCGTGCCCTGGTGCATCGCCACCGCGAGGGACCGCACCACCGACTCCACTTCCGCGATCTGGACCCCGTTGCCCTCCGCCGCGCGCTGCTGCAGCCACTGGACCAGGCCGACCTCGGCGTCCAGCGAGTAGGCCACCTTGAGAGTCGCGATCTTCTCGACCTTGACCACGTCCTCGCCCTCCCGGACGCCGACCTGCCCGAACTTCACCGTGGTCCGCCGCCCGGCCAGCCTCAGGTCGTCATCCGCGGTGGTGAGCAGGTTCAGGACGTGATCGAGAAAATTCTCATAATCATTCCGGGTGACCGACACGTCGAATTCCATCCGCTGCACGCCGACAGCCGCGAGCCGAGGAGCCCACGGCCACTGGGGCAGCTCGTGCAATGGCAGGTCGCCGTAGATGACGCTCTGTTCCAGGAAGGAGAACCGGGGGCGGGGATCGGCGGCGATAAGGCGTCCCAGCTGGGCGAAGGAGGAATCCACCGCATGGGACCGGGCGGGATGGCCCGGACTGTAGAGCCGCATGGTCGCCAGGGTCTGCACGAAGCTGGTGAGGAACAGGACCTGGTCGCTCACGCGATGTTTCCGGTGGCCGCGGCGCGAAACTCGGCCTCGTTGTGCGCCCGGGCCAGGTTGAGGACTTCCCGGGCCAGCGGGTGCTGGGCCCAGTGCCGGCTCAGCCCGGTCACCGCCGCGAGAACCTGGGGCGACCGATTGGCCAGCCGCTTGCGGCGGAGCCAGAGCGAACGGGTCGTGCTCAATCCCACCAGGAAATCCACCACCAGGGGCAGGCTGACCGGCGCGATGGCCCGGATCGCCGCGGCTTTCACCCCCGGCTCGAAGTCGCCCTGCTCGATCTGCCGGATCAGGAGCGGCACCGCGGCCGGGGGACAACCTTCGACCGCCGCGGCGATTCCCATCCGGATGGTCGCGGCGTCTTCGCCGGCGAGCGCATCACAGATGGCCCGGCCCCGGGTGGAGTTTCCGCCCAGCAGGATCTTGAGCGCCACGCTCCGGACGGCGGGATCCGGGTTGCGGGTAAACTCGCCCGGGGAAAATCCGGCCGGAACACCGGGCAGCGCGGCGAGCAGGGTCAGGAGATTGCGCTGCACCGGCCACGGCGCGCCGGCGATCCGTGCCAGCGCGGTTTCCCCCACGCTCTCGCCCTCGCCCAGGCCCTTGAGCATGATGATGAACTGCTGCAGCGCCTCCGGCTCCGCCGCCGCCATCAGCTTGTCCAGCACCATGGGCAGCGCGGGCGCACCGAGCAGCTGGACCATGATCGCGACCGCCGAGAAATCGATGGGGTCCTTCGCCAGGGCGCGTCGCAGGCTGTCCGCGGTGATTACCTGGTGCCTCAGCTCGGCCGCCAGCCCATAGTTGGGCGAGCGATCCAGGATATCGAGCAGGAGCTTGAGCCTTCCGCTGTCCAGCAGCCGGGACGCCCCTTCGCGGGTGGCGTCCGTCGCGATACCGATTTCGAGACTCAGCTGCAGGGTGCGCTCGGGTTCGCATTCGTAGTGATGCGACGGTCCCCGAAGCGGGCCCTTTCCCGCCGCGGCCAGCCGGTTCAGAGTCCGCTGGTACTCCTGGGGCGCGGGGTCTTTTTCTTCCCAGTCCTCCCAGCCTTCGATCAGGGAGCGCACCTGCTGCCGGAAGGCCAACTCCGCCTTGACCCGGATATCGGACCCTTCCTCCTGGGCATAAGTCGCCATCTTGCCGAGCAACTGCACCAGCGCCGGCGAGATGCTCCGGCTGGTGGCCCGTGCTGCGGCCTGCACCAGGTCGAGGACGGCATCGACCGCCATCACGTGACTCATCTCCAGCAGGAATCGTTTCCGCTCAGCTTCGTTCGGCTCCAGGCCCACCAGCCGTTCCAGCGTCTCCGGAGCCATCGAACCGATCAGCCGGGAGATCTGGCTCTCCAGCGCCAGCGCCTCGGAACCACCCCGGGCCCGGCAGGCGTCGAGCAGGTCAGTGAGCTGACCGGCGATCCGATGGCCATACTCGTCGTCGGCATGTCTCGCGTCGATGGCCTGGGCAACCAGGGCCGGCGTGGCAGCATTCCCGCTGTCGCCCTCGGTCTCGAGCGCCGCCCCGGCCAACCCCATCCACAGCGTCGTGGCCCACGAGCCGGCCCGGGT
Source organism: Gemmatimonadales bacterium (assembly GCA_036006525.1). Taxonomy (GTDB): domain Bacteria; phylum Gemmatimonadota; class Gemmatimonadetes; order Gemmatimonadales; family GWC2-71-9; genus DASYPP01. The sequence goes on along the minus strand of DASYPP010000058.1, from coordinate 3,434 downwards.
CGTATCCCCGGGGTCGCCCACCAGCTCCAGCTGGCTGTACGACACCGGGTGCAACCGGAGGTGGGGCCAGCGCCGCTCCGCCGGTGACCCGTCATCCGCCACGGCTGAATCGCGCGCCAGCACTCGCAACAGGTCCACCATTTCGGTCGGCTCGACCCCGCGGTACAGCTTCACCGCGCCGATGTTCCGCCGGTGCAGCCGGGCCGCGAGATCGCGCAGCAGGACGTGGCTGGTGTCGGTCGCGCTGCCGGCGATGATGATCTGGTTGGGAGAAACACCGAGTGCGAGGGCCGCGCGATCCCGGAAGATCAGGCCCAGCGAACGCGCCAGCGCATCGGCCACGGTAAGCAGCACCGGGTGGCCGTCGGGATACATCGCGTGCTTGTTGATCGCGTTGGCCAGCTCGACGAGGAAGTCCGTCAATTCGCGGGGGAGCGATTCCCCCGCAGAGGAGGGTTGCTTCACGTCAGGACCATGTCAGAGGCTCCATGGGCCGGTTTCTATGAAGCCTAACAGCGTGAGCGGTAAGAAGTAAGAAGTAAGCGGGATCAGTTTTCCTGTCCCTCTTACTGCTCACTGCTTACTGCTCACGTCTTTAATGCTTTGGACTAAATCGGCGATGTCGTCTTTGGTGGTCCGGAATCCGAGCACGCAGATCCTGAGCGAGAACCTGCCGTCCAGCCGGGTGGAAGAAATGAAATGGCGGCCGGCGCTCACCACCCGCTGGTTGATCTCTTCGTTCAGTCGGTTCAGCTCCCCCGGATCGTCCACCCCGGCGGGATGGACCCGGAAACAGACGATTCCCATCTGGGCCGGGGAGAGGATTTCGAAGCGGGCATCGGCCCGCATCAATTCCTCGGCGTGCCGCGCCAGGTTGATGCCGGTATCGATCGCCGAGCGAATCGCGCCCAACCCGAAGTAGTTGACCGAGACCCAGACCTTGAAGGCCCGGGTGTAGCGGGTGAGCTGCTCGCCATAGTCCGCGAAGTTGACTTCCTCGCCCCCGGTCTCCACGTCGCGCAGGTACTCCGGGAGAATCCGGAATGCGTCCACCAGCCGGCGCGGCTCGCGGGCCAGGAGACAGCCGCACTCGAAGGGGACAAACAGCCACTTGTGGGGGTCCAGGGTGACGCTGTCGGCCCGCTCGATTCCGTCGAGCAGGGCGCGGCCCCGGTCGGTGAGGATGGCGAAGCCGCCGTAGGCCGCATCCACGTGGAACCAGACGCCGAACTCCGCGGCGATATCCGCGATCGGGTGCAGTGGATCGACGGCGGCGGTGTTGGTGGTGCCGGCGCTGCCCACCACCGCGAACGGCAACAGCCCCCGGTCCCGGTCTTCCTTCACGGCGCGGGCGAGGAGGTCGGCCCGCATCCGGTAGCCCGCATCGACCGGGATGGATCGCAGGTTGGCCCGCGGCACACCGGCGATCCACGCGGCGCGTACCACCGAGGAGTGGGCCTGGGCACTGGTGTAGAGCATCACCCGCTCGATACGGCCGGGCTGGTCCTCCACCACGGCGTGGCGCGCCGCCACCATCGCGGTCACGTTGGCTGCGCTCCCGCCCGAGGTGAGCAGACCGCCGCTGCCGGCCGGCAGACCGAGCCAGCTCCGGAACCAGTCGAGCACGGTGAGCTCGACCGCGTTAGGGCCTGCGGCGACCGACCAGGCGCCGCCGAACGAATTGAACCCGGTCGCCAGCCAGTCGCCCAGCACCGCGGGGAACGTGGGACAGCTCGGCACGTAGGCGAGGAACCCGGGGTGCGGCTCCAGCGCGCTGTGGTCAAAGACGTTCCGGCGGAGAAACCGGAGCATCTCTTCGAAATCGGTGCCCTGCTCCGGTGCCGGTCCGCTGACCAGCCCCTCGGCCTGGTGCCGGGTCAGGCTGCTGAAGGCGGGTTGGCTCCGCAAGGTGGAGAGATGCTCCGCGACCACTTCGGCCACCCGGGTACCAAGGCGGCGCATGGTTTCATAGTCCAGGTCGAGCGGCGAAGTCATCGATCGAAGGGGACAAGGTTTTGCCTCACTTTCTCGCTCTTGAAAGCGACCAGATGTAGGCCGCCACGGCCCGGGCGTCGTCATCGCTGATGGCAGAACCGCCGCGCGGTGGCATCATGATGCCGGACTTGGATTCTTGGGCCGGAACGCCGGCCAGGATGGTGGCCAGGATCCCGTCGTAGTCGCCCCGGCTGTGCAGCCAGAGGGTATCGGCGAGATTGGGGCCCATGGCTCCGACCGCATCCTGGCCATGGCAGGCGTAGCAGACCCCGCGACCGGCATATATCAGCTTGCCATCGCTGATCATCCGCGCGGTTACCCGGGCCGGCAGCGAGTCCGGCACTTGACTCTGTGCGGCGACCGTAGCGGGCACACCGAGCAACCCGGCCAACAGAACGGACTGCAACCTCCAACGATTCATAGTCCTTAGTCCTTAGTCCTTAGTCCTATTCCTTAGTCCTCCAGTTCACGCGACTGAATATATCTTACGGGGTCCCCTCATGTAGTCCGCTCCCGGGAGTGCCTTTGGAACCAGCCCGCATCGCCAAGGGCACCTGTCATGCCCTGTTCGCATTCGAGGTCGGCCTTTCCATAGATCTCGATGCCTGTGAGCGGGCCATCCCGGCGATGGCCGCCAGGCCATGCCCCATACCGGCTGGTGTCTCAGCGGTTCCGCCTCTCGGAATGGGATGGCGGGATCACCCGTAAGCTGCAGACCATCGACGGCATTTACCAGAAGCTCTCTGATCGCACCTCGGCCCGTCGGCTGGAAGCCCTGGAGTGGATTGTCATCCTGCTCATTGCTCTGGAAATCGTTCTGCCCTTCCTGGGCCGCTAAACAACGAACCCCCGCTTGCGCGGGGGTTCGGTCCTACGGGAAGAACCTCGTGTCCGGTACGGACTAGAAGTTCACCTCAAAGCCCAACCGGAGCCGCCGGGGCGTATCCGTAAAGTTGTCGATCGCCCGGCCGGTGAGATACGAAGCCGTGGACGCCGCTTCCTGCTCGGCCACCGTGAAGACGTGGTCGCCGTTACCGTAGCGTTGTTCCGCCCGGATCAGGTAGACGCAGCTGGGCGCGGTCGGCTGGTTCTGCTGATTCACCCAGTTGCCGCAACCCGAGGCCACGGCGCCGCCAAAGCGGAGATCGATCGAGCCATCGTCCAATAGCACCGAGTTCGCAATCGCTTCATTCGCGAAGCCCGAGCTGTCGGCGCTCAGCTGCCGCTTCCGCTCTTCCGCGCTCACCACGTCGTTGGTGGTGGCGAAGACGTTGATGATGTTCTTGAAGTTCAGGATATTCCGGGCGTCCACGTAGGCGGTGATGTCCAGCCCGCCGATGCCGAAGCCCTTGGTGAACTTCATGTCCAGCTGCTTGTAGGCCGGACGCCGGGCGCCGAAGAAGTCGCCCGCGAACAGCCGGGAGCAGACCCCGCCGGAA